>JAJPKL010000010.1 GCA_021323705.1 Nitrososphaerota archaeon | reverse complement strand
GTGGAATGCATTGTGGTAGATATATTTCCAAGAAGTGATCCTTAGCTTTTTCTATTAACTCAACTTGTCACTATGGTAAAATGGGTTGGAATTGTGCCCAACCCTCGTTTATACGCAATGCTCTATTCGAAGAGGTTAAATGCTGTCATAAAATTTTAACATTCCGTGATATTCAAATATTCTGAACTTGAAAAGTTTTTCAAGTTTATAAAAGAGCGATACACCGTCACCAATTTGGGAGATTGGGATGGATCTAACTCTATCATCTTACGACATGATGTAGATTTTGATATCAAGGCAGCATATGATTTGGCAAAGCTTGAAAAAGACAATGAGATAAAATCTACTTTTTTTCTGATGGTAACAAGTTATACATACAATCCATTATCTGTTGAAAACAGAAGTATGATAGCGTCTATTAACGAATGGGGTTTTGAAATCGGTTTACATTTTGATCCATCCATATATGGACATATCAACGATGCGCAACTTGAAACAAAATTAAATGAAGAAACAAAAGTTCTATCTTCTGTAATAAATGATAAAATCAAGTCTATTAGCATTCATAACCCCTCTGTTCACGGTAAATTCCCTTTTTTCAAAGGGTACCGTAATGCCTATGATGAAAAAATATTTGCAAATGGCCGATACATATCTGATTCTAGAATGAAATTTCCAACTGATATTTATCAATTTGTAGAAAAGGTGAAAGAACATCCGATACAAATTCTGCTTCACCCTATGTACTATACCCCTGAAGGTAAAAATATGCCAGATATTTTTTACAATTTTATTTGCAAATTTGTAAATCAGGTGGATAGCAATTATAGGGTTAACTCTACATATCGTGAATTAATGGCCGATGATCTTTTAACTCACATTACAAAAAAAACTATTGAAGAAAAACGATGAATGTTTACATACTAAATACTTTGATTGCCGGTATTGATACAATAAACTCACTCAAAAATCATATAAAAATTAAAGGAATTATAGGACTTGCGGAAAGAGAATCTGACGAGGGGATATCTGGCTATATCTTTATGAGGAAATTTTGCAAGGAAAATGGATTTGATTTTATTCCAGTGCAAACGTATGGATTGAAAAATGAGAGTGATAGGAAAAGATTAGAATCATTGGAACTAGATACTCTTCTAGTTCTAGGCTGGCAACGTCTTATTCCTAGCTGGCTAATAAAAAAGTGTAAGATTTGTGCTATTGGTGTACATGGAAGTCCGTATGGAATAACTATGGGGAGAGGACGTTCTCCACAAAATTGGGCTCTTATGCTAGGGAAGAAAAAATTTCACATATCGATTTTTCGTATTGATGAGGGTATAGATTCAGGAGATATTATTGATACCGCCACATTTGAACTGGACCAATTTGATGATATCAAGAGTTCATATCACAAAGTCGGTATACTCACTTCTGCAATGATAGTTAAGAATATCAAGAATAGAAATATAGAAAGCAAAAAGACAATTCCGCAAAAAAAACATGCTAGGTATTTGCCGCAAAGAATACCTGAAGATGGCGCAATTGATTGGAAACGTAATACTACTGAAATTCATAACTTTGTAAGAGCGCTATCGCATCCATATCCTGGAGCATTTAGCAGGATAATGAATTCAAAGATTATTGTCTGGAGGACAAGGCCATTTAAAATACAAAATAATTCTAAATTTAAGGCAGGTCAAATTGTCAAAATATTTGTCGGAGGTGATCTTTTAATACAAACAGGAAATGGTTTTCTTTTAATAGAAAGTTATTCTACAGTACCAGATCGTTTTAGAACTAAAATTAAAGCAGGCATGATTCTAGAGTCGGTAAATTTTAAAAATCAGATAAAAAGTATAATAAAACGACATTATGAAAAGTACCCCAACAATAAACTTCATAACGATATAATTAAACTAACAAAATGAGTTATGCATCTATAATGGTGCTTGATTATTCAATAAGTTAATACTCTGGAGCTTTAATTTCCACGTTGCGGGGGTCGCCTAGCCTGGTCAACGGCGTAAGGCTCAGAACCTTATCTCTTAGGAGTTCGTGGGTTCAAATCCCACCTCCCGCATTAACAAATTTCTGCAAATTAATGAAAAATTTATAATCCATTGTTCAATTGTTGGCTTCATGAAAAGGGTAGAGGCTGTTGTATCCAAAGATAAACTCAGCGCAGTAGTTGAAGCTCTACAAAAGATTGGGGTTGGTGGTATTACCATTTTTGACGCAAAAGGATGGGGGCGAGCAAGCAAGATGACAAGAGATTCTAAAAAATCTCCAACATCATACGAAAAATTCAACGTGAAAAGCTATGTGCTTACCGTAGTCGATGATTCTATTGTTGACAAAGTGGTCAGTGCTATTCTGGATACTGCAAGTACTGGATCTGTGGGCGATGGAAAAATTTTCATTGACAACATAGACACAGCAGTAGACATAGGGAGTGGCCAAAAGGGAGTACTTGCAATATGATGCTAGTTTCCTTTTGAACTTGTAGCAATTTGCGATCTTATCTTGTCTTCCAACATTTGACTTATTCTCTGACCGTCAGCCTTTCCTCGAAGATTTTTCATAGCAAGCCCCATCAAAGGACCTATGGCCCTCTCGCCTTGTTGCTCTATGATTTTGATGTTTGACAACACCAATTTGTCCAACATACCGTTTAGTTCATTATCATCTATGGATGTTATTGCATTTTCTTGAATCGCATCTTCAATGGTGCATGTCTTACCGCTCATTATGCTCTCAAAGATTATCTCAATTGATTCCTTTGCAACCTTTCCTTCTGCCAAAAATTCAAATGCTTTTGTGATATCAGAATTTTTCAATAATTTGGAATCCAGACCACGCCTTTCAAGATTAGTGATGGTTCCACAAAGAACTGATGCCACAAAATTGGGAGAAGCTCTTTTGTCTCTACATATGGATTCAAACAAATCTAGGTATTCAGAATCAAATATTTGCAAAGCAAGCTGTGGATTCAACTCGTACTGTTTCTGAAGGTCAAGCAAGCTCTCTTCCCATGATTTTGGCACCTTCTTTTTTGCTTCTTCTATCTCATTTTTGGCTACAATAATTGGAGGTATGTCTGTTTCTGGATACATTCTTGAAGCACCTGGTCTGGGTCTGAGGTAAACTGTCTCTCCACTGAGTGTGGCAGCTCTTGTCTCTGCCGGTATACCAATTTTTGCCTCCTCTATTCTTCTGATTATTGATTCTATTACTACATCTAGTTTCCACGGCTCTCCTGCAAGAACCAAAAAACCATCACTTTGCTGTATGTCAAGAATCTTTTTTACTTGCTGCATCTCTGTTTCTTCTATTCCATAATTTGGAAGTTCATCTGAATGAAAGACACCGCCCAAACCAAAAAACCTGACCAATTCTCCAAGTTGTTTACCAAGCCTGATGCCTGGATACGGTTCAAAACCAAACATGCCTGCAAAATTTTTTACTTTTATTGCCTTTACGACTGCACCGCTATCGAGTGCTTTCTGTATGGTCTTTGATTTGCAATTTCTAAAGGCTTCGGTTACATCTTTTACATCCCTCTCCTTGGCGATTCGTTCAGTGTCTATCTTTTGTAATTTTTCCTGAATTATCTTGAGGCCGTGTTGTCTTTTAGCTTCATACTCTACTACTTTTTCAAGCTGTTCAAGCTTTTGAACCCCTTTGACTTCGACGACCCCGCCGCCCTCAATTGAGACGTTAACATCTTGTCTTATTGACCCAAGTCCTCTTTGAACTCGCTTGGTTGCACGCAACAAACGGCCTATAGTCAACGCAATTTTTTTGATTTCTTGAGGTGTACCACTTACAGGTTCAAGCGCTATCTCTACTAACGGAATTCCTAGTCTATCTAAGGTATACTCTCTGAGCTCAGCCGAGTCGTTGAGGAGTTTTGCAGCATCTTCTTCTAGGCAGATGCTTTGAACGCCTACATTTCTTCCATCTACCTCCAGATTTCCTCCAAGGCCTACTAGCATAGTTCTTTGAAATCCCGAGGTGTTTGAGCCGTCTATGACCAACTTTCTCATCACATAAACCTCACTGAAAATGTTTGTCTTCAATGCAGAAGCTATTACCAGAGTAGTCTCTTTTGCGTCAGGACTTAGGTCATGTGGCGGTTCTTCGTCTTGTTCTACGAGGCAACTGCTTTCAGGATTTGCATAGTATAATATGGTTTTCTGTTTGCTGGTTTCAAATAGCGCACTGGGATCAAGTTCTCCAAGTTCGCTTTTTGTAATTCGTAGTCTTCGAGTGAATTTGATGGGATAGTCTGTTGACTCTATTGAGGCGCAATTACAGAACAATTTTTTTCCAGTTCCGAGCTGTTGATGTATTTCCAGTCCTACCTTGAGGCCAATCTTATCTATCTGAATCTCAGACACTTGTAATTTTATCGTCATACTTGTTTTAAATCTTAGTCTGAAATTTCTTGAGCAACATTCTCAGTCATTACTTTTTCCATTTCATTGACGTCTTTAGTATTGGCCAAAGCCCACATGGCTTTAACAAGGGCGGTTTCTGGCACCATGTTTCCAAGCGGGATTACGCCAAGGCTTAGCAGGTCCCTCCCACTATCGTATACTGTCATACGTACCATTCCGTCTATGCACTGAGATGTCATACCAACAAACAATCCTTTTCTTTTTGCATGCTGTATAGAATCATACATCACCTTACCTACATGTCCAAGACCAGTTCCCTCAAAAATGATTGCCTTGTAACCTGTGCTGATTGCATTATCAACCAAGATGGGGTCAAGTCCTGGATAGTATTTCATTAGAAGCACTTTGCTGTTGAAATTAATCTTGGGGGTATATGCCTTTTTTAGAGGGTTAAATGATGGGTTTTTCTCAATATTTTCTTTTTTTACTATGAAGGCAGGCATTCCTCCTACTGTCTGAAACGCATTTCTTTTGCTTGTGTGGTTCTTTCTTACTCGAGTTCCCCAATGACAAGCAATTTCATCATCACTTGTAGAATTGTGCATTACAACAAAAACTCCAGTGGCATCAGTTTTGACCAAAAACCTAGCTGCCGATATTAGGTTTAGTGCGGCATCCGAAGAAGGTCTGTCAGACGATCTCTGTGAACCGACAAGAGCTACAGGCTTTGGAAAACCAGACAGGGAGAACGAAAGTGCTGCTGCAGTATACTGCATTGTATCAGTTCCATGCGCAACTATGATTCCCTTGTATTCTGATCTAGAACATGAATCAAGTTTTTCTGCAATCTTTGTCCAGTGTTCTGGCAAAAGATTTTCAGAATACTCTGAAAATAATACTTCGGTGTCTATGTTAGCTATTTTTGATAGTTCTGGCACGCTTGCATTAAGTTCTGCAGCTGTTAATGCCGGTGTTACTCCTCCTGTTCTGTAGTCTATCCTGCTCGCGATAGTGCCACCTGTTGATATCAATAAAATCTTTGGTAATTTTGGATCTGCATGTGGCTGCAAATTAGTTTCCTTTTTTGTAGGAGGTCGTGATTCTATTTCAATTTGGGATATTTTTTCAATCTCCAATCCTATGTTGTAACCATTTTTTAGTTTGAGAACAATGTGACGGTCATCACTGTGCTCGTATCTTGGCATTACAATTCCTGAATATTTGACATCTGCCTGAACCTTGATAAGCGTGCCTACCTCTATCTCATTCTTCTTTAGAAATTCGAGGCTCTTTCCCCAGTAGCCGCTATAAGACATTTGCTAGGATTAGAAGTGTTATTTTATTAAAATTACCTATTATGATTAAACTAGATTTTGGCTAAAAATACAGGATAGATCTTGGTTGTATGGATTTCGTGATATGGCCACTTGTTTGAATTAATTCGTATCCTCTTAAAACAAGCCCTTAATCGTTGTGGAAGTTGGCGGTAAACCAATTCTCCTACGACAAAAATTCCAGAATTCCCAAGTATTTGCATTTTTGCCGCAAGATTAATTGGTAGACCGATTATGTCTACATGGGACTTGACCTTGTCAGATCCATATCTCACTACGTTATTAATTCCAAAATCCGCACTAATTTTTATCTGTAAGGCAGGAAGCATTTCTTTTTCTAACAGCGGATTTACGGAATCGCTGATTACATGATTCATTGCATAGGCACAGCAAGCTACCTTCGTGGCAGTTTTATTCGATTTTCCATCTGAAGGAAAATATCCTATAACCGCATCCCCGACGAATTTTAAGACAAGCCCCCCATAATGCTCTATAACGTATGCCATCTCTTGTGAAAACATCCTGATTATTTTCGCAAAGTCTTCTTGCGTCAAATCTGAACTCATGATGGTAGACTTGCCAAGGTCCACAAAGAGAACAAACATCTCAATTTTCTTATCGCTGTGACGTCTAAGAAAGGCATTTGACCTATGTACGGCTAAATGGTGATATTCAAATTCTTCCTTAAAAAGAGACTCGAGTCTCTTTTTTGATTTATTCACAAGCAACCCTACCTCGGTTTTTTCATTTCTTGAAGGTGTTAGAAAATTGACCATTTACCCATTTAGCATTGAGATAAACGTGTTAAAAAAGATAAGATGTGAGTATACGCAAGAAACTTTGTAAAATGGATTAGGTTTTTGGCATTTTTGTTTTGTAGATCCTTGTAATGACAAAGTATACCGCCAATCCAATTGCTCCCCATAATAATGAGGCAATCTTTGCAGTGTTACTGAGATAGTAAATCAGCACAACGCAGCATACCAGTCCTATAATAGGAAGAACTGGGTAGAGTGGTACCTTGAAAGGTCTGTCTGTTTTTGGTTCCTTTTTTCTTAGTTTCATAAGAGACATGTGAACAAAGATGTAAGTTAACAGGCTTCCAAAATTGTAAATGGATGCAATCTCGCCAATATTTTTGAAAAAAATTCCGGCGAGAACAGCAATGGCAGTTCCTCCGATTAGGATTGAAACATAAGGGGTTCCAAACTTTCTGCTGATTAGATCTAGTTGCCTAGGTAAAACTTTGTCCCTTCCCATGACAAAACTCGCCCTTGTACCACCAATTATGGAACTTAGGACTACCGATCCAGTTGCAACAACTGCAGAAAAGGATACGATGTCTAGAAAAATCCTATTTTTTGAAATGCTTGAAGCAAGCTCTGACAATGGTGACGGGTTGTTTCCAATTGTCTTCCAGTCCAACATTCCAACTAATATTATTGCTATGGCAATGTAAAGTACAAAACTTACAAAGAAAGCTAGTAGTAGAGCCTTTGGTATAGTTTTTTGCGGATTTTTTGTTTCTTCTGACATCATGGAGACAGTATTGAATCCCAAAAAGGCAAAGAAGATTATGGCTGCGCCGTTAAGTGTACCGCCAAAACCGTTTGGGAAAAATGGGTGAAAGTGTGTCAAACCTAGATGCGTCGAGAGATAAAATCCGCCAAGCATTATCAACAGAACCAATGCAAAAATCTTGATGAACACCATTATCATTGTAGTATGAGTTGCTTCTTTTACTCCAATCAAGTTCAATGCAGTCAAGACTATGGGGAGTCCAATTGCGGAAAGAATCAAGGCAGTACCTCCTTCCAATCCTAAAAGTTCCGTAAAATACGCCGCAAAACCAATTGAGACTGCGGCAGCACCAACAATATAATCAAAGTAATTAAACCAGCCAACAACAAAGCTCCAAAATCTTCCAAATGCCCTTTTTGTAAATGCATAGGAAGCACCAGTTTCGTGTACGAAAGAAGAGAGTTCAGCATAAGAGAGAGCAGCCAACAAAGCAATGGTCCCAGCGATCAGAAATGAAAAAATGACAGAGGGCCCAGCTAAACCTGCCGCAACACCGCTTATCACAAAAATTCCAGCACCTATTATGTTGGCAATTCCAAGCGATGTCACAGCTAAGAGGCCCAAATTCCTCTTTAGCTGAGGAGGTGATTCTGTCATTGCTATTTGATCACTTCTTAACCGTATGGCGAAGGCAATTCACTATGAGAATGCGGTGGTGTTGCAATCTGTTTGATAGCAAGCTTTTCAGACAAAATAGATATTACAAATATGGAAGCATTACGAACCATTTTTAGTGATTCCATAAAAGATGTCCTTGTCAAATCTTGGATGTAAAGCTCCTTGACAATTACCATATCAGAAAAATTACCCGAAATACTGTACTCTACGCCAAGCCTTATTAGATCTCTTTTTAATTCCTCAAGAATCTTGATTTTTTCCGTCTCAGCAAATGACATAAAGGCTTGTTGAATTGGTGGAGAGTTACGAAGCTTGGTACCAAAAACAATGATGGATTTGCCTGTTAGTTTTGATATGTCAACCTGCAAACCTAATCCAAAAGCATTTGATAACTGTAAATGAAAATCAGTAAATTTAGCAGTAACCTCTGAAGCCTTTATCTCGTCTTCTGTCAGCCAATCTTTGAGGTCATTTTTTAATTTCTCAATTTGGAACATAGCTCCGTAAATAATCCATCAAATAAAAGGAACTGGGAAATTATCAAACATGATTTTGGTTATCACAAATGATATTCATGTTCCTTTTTTAAATAAGATCATGACTACATTTGAGACATGACGCTAGATGTTGAGTCAATATACGACGAATACATCTCAAAACTAAGACAGGCCATGCCAAACGTAGATCCCAATTTAGTACATCGAATTATCTTTCTTGAAAGAAAGATCTCGGAGCAAGATGTTTCCGAACCTGATGTGAGTGCAATTATAGAATACAAGCCAGGTGTGGACGTGGATAACAAGGTGAATGGGCTGCGTGAAAAATATTCATTGGAAGTGGAACATGGAGATTCTAATAATGTTCTGCACGCTATGGGTCGCATGAAAGTAAGCAAAATCCAAGAGATTTCCAAGGACCACGATGTTGTAAAAATTTCAGGCAAGGCAGATCCTGGACTGGGTGAGTAATTGCCCATACTTTCATTTTGTTACCAAAAGAAACTTTCTAGCTTAAAATTTAAAATTTCGAAAAAGGAAAAGTAGGAGTTTTTATTCTTGTACAAGCTCAAAAAATTCTCAAGGATCTTAGTGGCAATAGATGGTTCTCCACAATCTATTGAAGCTGCAGAACATGGTATTTCCATGGCAAAGAAGGACAATGCCGATCTTATTGTTATGAGTGTAATTCATACCATATATACAGAAACTTCACATCCAATGGAAGTGAAAGATCTTATTGTTATGAGTGTAATTCATACCCCCGCATCTATATTGATATATGCCACTGAAAAAAACTTTAGAGAATTTCTAAAAAAGTGTAAGGAAGACACAGACAACTGGTTTGATACAATTAGAAAAAAAGCTACCGAAGTCGGAGTACCTCTTAGGACAGAGACGGTGGAGGAGATTTATTCCATACCAGGTGCAATCATCAAGTATGCAGAACAAGAGAAAGCTGATGTAATTGTAGTTGGAGGTACTGGGAGATCTGGCTTCAAGAAACTATTGCTTGGTAGCGTGTCAGGAGATGTCGTAAGATACGCCAGATGTCCAGTAATGGTAGTAAAATGATTTTGCTATAATCATCTGTCTTTTACATTTGATATACTTGATCAACTAAATCTAATGAACATTCACGGCTTGTGAATTTAGATTGTTTATCGACTGACGGAATTCGTTGGTTCTCTTATCCATAAAATTCCCCTTACTGCTAATGGAATAGATAGTAAGGCCACTATTACTACAATTGTCTGGTATTCCTCTGATTTTTGTATTGATGGGAACATCCATAGAAATTGGACAGGCAAGGCAATAAAAAACCACACTAGAGAAAGACCTACAACAACCGTTAGAGTTCGCTTTCTTTGTGGGGAAATATTTAGATCGCATATTTTTATCAATTAAAATTATTAAAATGGCACAATGATTATCAGATTTGAAATTTACAAATCGGTTTTAATAAAATGATCTTAATTGATTTCTTGTGAAAACAGATACGAAATTCTCAAGAATGCTTGTTATAATAAACAAGGACATTAGCCCAATAACACTAGTAAGAAAGATTACTCATCTGGTAGATGAACATAGGCAACAAATCTAAGCCCTGCAATGACTTCAGTCTTGACTAGTCCAATACAGGATAAATCTTTATGATTTCTTTTCAAAAAATAATGAGGAATTATGGCAAATCAGATTAGATCTTTTACAGTAGAAGAGATAAAAAAAGCCAAAATTGAAGATCTTTTTTTGAACTTTTCTACAAATAAAGAAGGCATAAGCTCTCAAGAGGCAAAAAAAAGATTACAAGAGTACGGTTACAACGAGATAGAAGAAAAAAGAGTAAATCCCGTACGAAAGCTTCTCGGATACTTTTGGGGACCCATACCATTTATGATAGAAATAGCTGCTATACTTTCAGCTCTGATTTCTCACTGGGAAGATTTCTGGGTAATAATCTCACTGCTGTCTATAAACGGAGCTGTGGCATTCTTCCAAGAACACAAAGCAGATGATGCTATCAACCTCTTAAAGAAAAAGCTAGCCCTGCAAGTTAGAACAATTAGGGACAACACATGGGGGGAGATACCAGCAAAAGAGCTAGTTCCAGGAGATGTAATAAGAGTTAGGCTTGGAGATATCATTCCTGCAGACGTTAAGCTCTTCGAAGGTGAGTATCTTCTTGTTGACGAGTCTGCACTTACAGGAGAGTCATTTCCTGTCGAGAAGCTTGTATCTGACGTAGCATACTCTGGTTCGGTGGTCCAAAAAGGCGAGATGACTGCGTTGACAGTATCAACTGGCATGAAGACCTATTTTGGCAAGACTGCAAAACTTGTTGAAGAGGCAAAGACAAAAAGCCATTTTCAAAAAGCCCTGATAAAAATAGGAAATTATCTAATTGCGTTAGCAACCGCACTAATTGTTGTTGTCTTTCTTGCTGCGATGTTTAGGCAGGAAAGCATCCCTGAAACCCTCCAATTTGCCTTGGTATTGATGATTGCCGCAATTCCTGCAGCCCTACCTGCAGTACTTTCGGTGACCATGGCAGTTGGTGCTACTGTGCTTGCAAAAAAACAGGCGCTTGTTAGCAAGCTTGTAGCAATCGAGGAGATGGCAGGAGTTGACATTTTATGTGCAGACAAGACTGGAACTTTAACTAAAAATGATCTCAGCGTAGCTGAACTGGTAACATTTGACAAATTCACAGAATCTGACGTTCTATTGTTTGCAACTCTAGCATCAAGAGGAGAAGACAGGGATCACATAGACAACGCAATAATTGCAAAATCCAAAGATTCGAATGTATACAATCAAACAAAATCTTACAAAAAGATCTCCTTCAAGCCATTTGATCCATTAATAAAAAGAGTTGAAGCAGTGATAGAGGATGTGTCAGGAAGCGAGTTTATGGTCTCAAAAGGTGCACCGCAGGTAATTCTTGAGCTTGTATTGAAGAAAGATCACATGTCCGAAAGATTAGAAGAAAGCGTACGCAATCTTGCGTCCAAAGGATTTCGTTCCCTAGGCGTGGCAAAGACAAATTTAGAAGGCAACTGGGAATTTGTGGGCATTGTTTCTCTCTACGACCCTCCACGAGAAGATTCCAAAGACACCGTCAATGTTGCCAAGAAGATGGGAATCAGCATCAAGATGGTTACTGGCGATCATATCGAAATTGCAAAGGAGATTGCAAGAGAACTGAACCTTGGCACCAACATACTTGCTGCCTCGCAAATAATTGACAAGAGCGATGAAGAAATACAAAGTATAGTTGAAAGGTCTGATGGCTTTGCCCAAGTCTTTCCAGAACACAAGTACAAGATAGTAGGATTACTACAGTCAAAAGGCCATATTGTAGGAATGACGGGAGATGGAGTCAACGACGCACCTGCATTAAAAAAGGCAGATGTCGGAATTGCAGTTTTTGGTGCAACAGATGTAGCAAAATCAGCAGCACACATTGTTCTGACACAACCAGGTCTTTCCGTAATAATTGATGCAATCAGGGAAAGCCGTAAAATATTTCAAAGAATGAACAACTATGCAATATATCGCATTAGCGAGACAATTAGGATCCTCTTCTTCCTGATTTCCTCAATACTGATCTTCAGTTTCTACCCTATAACGCCACTTATGATTGTCCTATTAGCTATCCTAAATGATATTCCTATCATGACTATTGCTTATGACAATGTACGCATATCCAACAATCCTGAACGATGGGAAATGCGGAAGGTTCTGGGAATAGCTACAGGACTTGGATTGATAGGTGTGGTTTCATCATTTAGTCTACTTTACATAGGAATGAATATTCTCGACTTGAAAACAGGACCTCTGCAATCACTAATTTACCTGAAATTATCAGTGGCTGGACATCTCTTGTTCTTTATTGCTCGAACACGTGGTCATTTCTGGACTGTCAAGCCAGCTTTGCGTCTATTTTTAGCAATTATAGCTACACAATCAATCGCAACTATAATTACTGCTCAGGGGATTATAGTACCAGCGATAGGATGGTATAATGCTCTGTTTGTCTGGATCTATGCCTTGGCATGGTTTGTGGTAACTGACTTTGCAAAGGGATCGATCTACAAGCTCTTAGAGAATGTGAAATTGCGTAGATGAAGTACTATGTTCTCATAGTTCAAAATCCAATCTGATACTTTTCCTTCGATTGATGGTTGTCAAGATTGAGAATCTACGAATTATTATAATACAACAAACGCTTGATTCATCTGCATGTCAAAATGTAATTGCGATCCAAAACATTGCAAAGGTGACGATAAAAAGAACCACAAACATGAGAATGACCAATGCATACATCCAGACGGTGTAAAGCACAAGATACACAAAAAATAACTATGGGATTATTACAAACCCAAACCGAAAAGAACTACCTGCAAGGTATGCTACAATTCCTGTCTACATGTTAACATTCTTATCCATCCAATCATAACATGTTGTAAATATGAAATTTTTTGGCAACAAATTCAAGTGTGAGCAATGCAAATCAAAGTTTTCAGAATATGAAGAACTGATAAGCCATGCTAGGCACGTACACCACCATGAAATTGTAAAGTGTACAGGATGCGGAAAAGAGTTTATCCACGAGGCAGACAGGCTTCACCATGTAAGAAAAGAACATGAGGAAAAGATGGAAAAACGTATACACAAGTCGGAACACAAGCACGAAAACAAGTCACTTTTACCTCAAGATGAGGTAGACAAGCACACAAGAAACTTTAGCGACAACTTTTGATATAGCCTCATTGAAACAGTTATTTTTAATAAGGATTTTTATAGCTTATAATTATCTGTAGTAGGGCACAGCTACCTTCTCGCCTATCTTTAGTTCTTTTTGGGTTTTTACCTTTCGAACAGCTTCCTCAAAGTGTCTCATGGTTACTTTGGCATCTGCTGCCTGCTTTTCTGCTTCTTTCTGGTCTGGATATTTGGCAAGAAATTCATGTATGACAAGTGAGACGGCTGTATTTGCAATGGATGCTACATCTGCTCCGCTCATTCCATCGCTTGATTCTGCAATCTTGTCTAGATCTACATAGTCTGGGTTCTTTACTCCGTCTATGGTAGCTTCCCTTACAACTGGGATATCCTTTGCATTAATTTCCAATATCTTCTTTCTTCCTTCTTTGTCAGGTAGAGGTACCAAAATTATCTTGTCAAATCTGCCTGGTCTTAGTAGTGCTGTATCAATCATGTCTGCTCTGTTTGTGGCAGCCAAGACCACTACTCCGCGTAGGCTCTCTATTCCATCAAGTTCTGTTAATAGCTGACTTACAACCCTCTCTGTTACTGCTGTTTCTCCTCCCACTCCTCTGACTGGTGCTATCGAATCAATTTCGTCAAAAAATATTACACAGGGTGATGCCTGCCTTGCTCTTCTAAATATCTCCCTTATTCCGCGTTCTGATTCTCCTACCCATTTTGATAACAATTCAGGACCTCTTACTGATATGAAGTTGGCCTCACTTTCAGTAGCGACAGCTTTTGCAAGTAGCGTCTTTCCAGTTCCGCTTGGTCCGTGTAACAATATTCCTCTTGGCATTCTGTGACCGAGTTTTGAATATAGCATTGGATATTTCATTGGCCATTCGACTGCCTCTTGCAGTTCACGCTTGACCGTCTCTAGCCCTCCTACTTCTTCCCAGCTTACATCTGGATTTTCAATAAAGACTTCACGCATTCCAGAAGGTGTTACCTCCTTGAGGGCGTTCTGATAATCTTCATCGTTTACAACCAACTTGTCGAGGGTTTCTGGAGGGAGCTTTTCATCTTCCAAGTTGAGTTCTGGCAATAGTCTTCGCAAACATTTCATTGCAGCTTCCTTACACAAGTATTCCAGGTCTGCACCAACATAACCATGGCTTATTGCGGCAATCTTATCCAAGTTTACGTCATCGCTGAGAGGCATGTTTCTTGTGTGAATCATGAGAATGTCTTTCCTGCCTTTCTTGTCTGGTACCTTTATCTCAATTTCTCTATCAAACCTGCCAGGTCTTCTAAGCGCAGGATCTATTGCGTTGGGTCTGTTTGTGGCAGAAATTACTATGACCTTACCTCTCGCTTCCAATCCATCCATAAGAGATAACAATTGTGACACTACTCTTCTTTCTACCTCTCCTGTCACTTCTTCTCTTTTTGGTGCTATTGAATCAATTTCATCAATGAATATTATTGATGGTGATTTTTCCTTTGCTTCTTTGAAAATCTCTCTTAGTCTAGCTTCGCTTTCACCGTAGAACTTGCTCATTATTTCCGGGCCTGAGATGCTGATAAAGTGAGCATTACTTTCATTTGCAACAGCTTTTGCAAGTAGCGTCTTTCCAGTTCCTGGAGGTCCATACAAGAGCACGCCTTTTGGAGCTTCGATACCTAATTTTTCAAATATTTCTGGATGTCTTAGCGGGAGTTCTATCATTTCACGGACTTTTTTGATCTCGTCGGTGAGTCCTCCAATATCTTCATAGGTTACCTGCGGAACACCGCGTAAGGTCTCTCCCTTTTCAGCAATATGAAATACGGTCTTTTGGGTCACAAGCACTGCATCGGCTGCTGGTGTTACACCTATTACTTGAAAAGTGAGCCTTCCACCAAAATATGGTACCATGACATTGTCTCCCTTTATCAGAGGAACGCTCTCTAAAGCATCTGCCAAATATCTCTCATCAATTGGTGGTATTGCTTCAAGCGGTGCAACTACCACCTTTTCGGCAGCAACCGCTTTTATCTTGCGTACTGCAACCGTATCACCAATTGCAATACCTGCGTTATTCCTTACAAGTCCATCCACTCTGATTATTCCCTTGCCCTCATCGGATGGATAGAGCGGAAGACATTTCGCTACTGTTCTTCTCTTGCCCTTTATCTCAATAACATCTCCAGTGGATGCGCCAAGCGAATCCATAGAGTCATAATCAATACGAGCTACACCCCTTCCCACATCACGTGTATATGCCTCAAGTACCTTAAGGGAAAGCGTGTTCTGGCTCATAGTTTAAACACCCTCAAACTAATTTTTATACCTTTGTTGTCTTTGATCTAGGACAAATAGATCAGAAGATTAAAATTTACAAGAAAGGGCACATTCGATGCTTTGGGTAAAAGACCACTAGTGAGAAGACGGGGTAGAGGCGGGATGCAATTTCGTGCAGCATCTACTGGAAAGTTGGCTCCAGCAAAATATCCAAGGTTTGCTCTCTCAGAACAACATGAGGCTGAGGTAGTTGATCTAGTCCATGAGACAGGTCGAGATGCTCCTCTTGCCAGAGTTAGATTTGAGAATGGTCGATTGTCTCTTGTTCCATCTGTTTTAGGTACTAAGATAGGCTCAAAATTTCAATTTGGATTAAAGTCAGAAATTTCTTCCGGAAATGTAATCAGCATACAAAACATTCCAGACGGCACTTTGGTGTGTAATGTAGAGCGACACTTTGGGGATGGAGGTTCTCTAGTAAAATCTGCTGGAGCATATGCAACGGTCTTTTCTCACGGCAATGAGGGTGTAACAATAAAACTACCGTCAGGCAAGTTTACCACGCTACATCCTCAGAACAGAGCCATGATAGGAGTCCTCGCTGGTGGCGGCGCAGGCGACAGACCTTTTATGAGAGCAGGAGTGGCTTGGCGAAGAATGAGATCAAAGGGTCACAAGTATCCGATAGTAAGAGGTGTTGCACAAGCTGTCTATGTACACCCACATGGTGGTGGTAGACACCAACACGTTGGTAGGAGCTCTACTGTTTCAAGAAACGCACCTCCTGGACGCAAAGTTGGTAGCATAGCTGCAAGAAAGACTGGAAGAGCTAGAGTAAAAGAAAGAGACTAGTTTCTTAAAGCTAATTAATAGTTGAAACAAAACTAAATCTGTGGCAAGAAAAAGAGTTCATCTCTATGTAAGCGGAAAGGTTCAAGGAGTTTACTTTCGACAGGGGATGAAGGAAACTGCAGAGAAAAATAATGTACTAGGATGGGTTCGAAATCTTCCAGACAAAAGAGTTGAAGCCATCTTGGAAGGCGAAGAATCTAACGTTGATGCTGTAATAGACTGGAGTGCTTTTGGTCCACCCGGGGCAGTAGTAGAAGAATTGAAGGTAGTAGATGAAAATAATTCTGAAAGTCTGAATGACTTTGAGATTCTTCTCTAGCGTATGTTTGAGTAAGCGTCCAAGAGAAGACTTTTGAGCTCGGCAAGACTTTGTTCTGGTTTTATCTCAATCTCTTTCATCGGTTCCTTCCTATCCCTTCTTATTTTTGCAATTACTGATTCCCGTTGGGGCTCGATATCTGCAAAGTACCTAAATGTCATGGATTTGCAAAATACTATCCTGTGCATGCGTACATCTTCTAAGATGTTGCTGCCAAGTGAGAAGCAATATCTTCGTATATCATCAAACAACTACCTTACCTGAGGTGACAATTGTTTCTTGAAATCATCGTACGTTCTTTTATGGCCAGAAATTAAACTATCCACGCATTTCATTTTGTCACGCAATATTTAGAGGTAGCAGCTCTGCTGGTTCCAGTCTAGGCAGATGACCTCATCCCAAGTCCTGCAAGATCCGCCACGTAGACGACGCAGCGTGGATGCTCTACCTTAGGATTGCTCCCTCCCGGACCTCATCCCTTTCGGCAGTTAGAACTTGAGAACCATCCCTTCGGACAGTCTCGGTCCTGCATCCACCCGCTTCGGCGTGATTTCATTTCCGCAAGTCAAGCGAGTATCATCCATCTAGAGATTTACCCAGCAGTTACCGATCTCTGCATATAGCCGGTTTCAGAGACAGGGCACGGCTAGCGCCCCGATCTTCCCTGCTACCATTATACCGTTATGATAAGATCCTTATGTGCATTAGGGTCAGCCCAATCCTAAATTTAATAACGTATTGCATACAGCACACCTATTGCCTGTACACTCTGAGCCACAACTTGAGCAAGTCCTCCACTTTTTGCCTGATTCATCTCTTGTCTTGGAAGAAACCTTCAAAATTGATTTGTACATGTTGTTCTTGATACCAATATGATTTTTTTCCAACAAGTTGAGAAAATTTCGTATCTCGGTTCTTATCCCTTCATTCATGTGAGGGCATTCTTCCGATTGAAATGGAATCTCATTTGTAAAAGCATAAAAGACAATCTCATTTTCATAAATTTCGCAAAATGGCTTGATTCTTCTTGCTTTTCTATCAGTTGGCTCTGGATCCATCCATCCTATCTTATTTGTATCACCTGAGAGAAGGTTGATGATAAACGTCTGAATGAAATCATCTAGGTTATGGCCTGTTGCCACCGTATCTACTCCTAATTCCTTTGCACCAAAATCAATGGCCCGTCTTCTTAATATGCCGCATATGGAACAAGAGGAAATTTTTTCTCCTTGTCGTAGCTCAAGTGACTGTTCCAAAGTTGTACCAAAAAGTTTTTTGTATGAATAAACATTGTGCTTTATTCCTATCTTGCTACAAAAAGTGCGTACTAGTTCTAGTGCTTCATCCCTGTATCCTGGAATTCCTTCATCTATTGTAATTGCTTGAAGCGTAAAATTGTGATTCAATGAAATTTGTTTTAAAACATATAAGAGGGACAGAGAATCTTTTCCACCCGAAACTGCAACCCCTACCACATCTCCTGACTGAATCATTTTGTATTTTGAGATGGTCTTTGCAGTCTTTCTTATGATTGATTTTGAGAAGCAATTGGAACAAAGATTTTCTCCAGCATACTTCCTAGAATAAACTACTGCATTGTCACAATAGCTACACTTCATGGACCTGTTTTTTCATTCCTTAATTTAGCCTTATTTTAACAGTGTTGTTTAAATTGTGATGAAACCAGACTTGACTGCAGATAGTGCTATGTTTAGTCCAAATAATACAAAAGTAAAGACATACAGTCCTAGCATGGTGCCTTTTAGAGCTCGCTCTGACATTTTCTTTTCGATTATACTATGAACGAATTTTCCTCCATCTAGTATAGGCAGAGGCAGCATGTTGAATATACCTATGAAAAATGATAACATCCATAGCCACAACAAGAACATGAAAACTTCCGGGCTCCAGTGTATGTAGTAGGGTACGATAGGTTGGTAGGAAGGTAATGCAGCGCGCATGATTCCAAGCATTCCTTTCTGTGGATCATCTTTTGAAGGTGTTGTAACCACTGGTATTTGCAGGGTCTGACCTGATCTTGTAATTGTTACAGCTGCAGTCTCTCCTGGCTTTAGCTTGACTTTGGCAAAATCCTGCGGGAGGGATATGTGAACTCCGTTGATCTCAGTTATCACATCATCTTTTTGCAACCCTGCTTTTTCAGCGCCTGAACCAGGTTCTACGGAAATGATTGGCACACCTAGTGGCTCACTATACAACATATTTCGTATTCCGTCTGGCATTATCAAAGCAAATGATGGGTTGAAGAGAAGAAGGCCTGCAATTATGAACGAGAATATGACATTTGATGTTGCCCCAGCTCCTATCACTCTAAGTCTGGATATTTTTTTGGCTTTGGCAAATTCTTCTTCGTCTGGCTCAACAAAGCCTGCAAAAAGTGCAATAAAGACTGCAAACCCACCTGTCTTGATCTTTATCTTTTCAAGGGTTGCAACTATTCCGTGCGCACCTTCATGCATAACAAGCACGATTGGAACTGCCAAAAGAAAATATGCGATATTTGCACTTGATTGAATAGTAACTCCTGGTATGAGGACGGTCATCTCTGCAAACGATTCTGGCTTTACAAAAAAGTTGGATAGATTAGAAATTAGGTACCAAAAGCCGGCACCCATCATTATAAATCCTAGGACTACGCTTGTATTTGAAAAAATTCTTGTCGCACGCTCTGTTCTGCCAAGAAGTCTGGTCAAAAGCAACTGAACATTTTGATTCTTGTAGGTCAGGCTGTACGGCTTGATCTCAAAACCGCGCTTGTCTAGTTTTGATATTTTTGCAATTGCAAATATGATAAACCATGCGATTAATACGTAAATAATAGAATTTTGCTGCAAAAATCCAAGTGCCAAATTAATTGAATATTCTTTTTAGTCAGGCAAATTTATCAGTTGCTATGGGAATAGTGATAGTTTCGATATATCCTGACAAAAAATCCATCGCTAAAATTGCAGACGCTGTTGTAAATAAGAGACTAGCGGCATGTGTCAATTACACAAAAATCAATTCTGTATACACATGGAAAGGAAAGGTGGAAAATACGGGAGAGTTTTTGGCCCTCTTCAAGACTACCACAAAAGCAAAAAAACAACTCAAAGAAGAGATAGCAAAAACTCATCCATACCAAGTTCCAGAAATTGTAGAACTACAAATGAGTTCTGTAAATGCAGCATATCAGAATTGGCTTGTGGATTCAACCAGTAAGGGCAAATCTAAGAAGCGAAACGACTCCGCCAAGAGATGAGACTCTGAGTCCAACATCTGTAGTTGAATCAACAGCGTACACTTCCGCCCCTTTGCCCTCAGCGTGATTCAAGAAAGCGATAACCTTGTCCTCATCTTGATTCTCAAAAATCTTATCTGAAAACACCAGCGATTGCACTGCCCCTGCTTCACTTGCCCGTACAGTTTCTTCAAAGCCCATACTGAACTTGTTAATTTTTTTATTCACCATTAGCATTATCTCATCTAATATAGCAGACACTTTGGCAATCTTGCTTTTGGTCAATGCCTGTCTCATAGTATCAGATTTGATGAATGTGTATATCCCATCCTCTCCACTTGAATCAATACCGTCAATTACACGTATTCCGTGTTCTTTTACAGATGGCAACTCGGAAAGAAAATTACCTAATCTCCTTTTTGTCTCCCCGGGACCAAATATTATGATCTCGTCATTTTCTCTTATGGATGATGATATTGCACTTTGGACGTCTGAGAAAAAGTCTTCAATGTTGAATTTTGATTTGTATCTTTTACCACTTGCACCTGAATACAGATTGGGCATTAGTTTAAGATGAGTCCCAGTAAGCCTCCCTATTCCACAATCGCTTGTATCTATTGCAACAAGCAAGAAACTGCCGGTGTCTTTTCTTCCAAAAAGCAATTTTTTCTCAATATCATTCCAATTTCTTTTGATAAGAGTAGCTGGTTCTCCAATTTTCATAGTCATAGAATGATGCGAGCCCTTGCTTACAGACTCGTTGTCTGATTCTGCTATAATTCCCTGAATTTTTAATCTATCCACAACATCATCGATAGATATCTTTTCGATATCAAATGCGATTCGAATCTTGATTCTCTCCCCCCTGTCAGGTCTTGCAAAATCTTTATCTTGTTTTATTACTCTAGTAGTGTCTCCTACAATTCTATCTCCTTTTCGTATGACTCTGCGTAATGTAAAGAGGTCATCTGATTCTTCAGGTATGAGAGCTATTGTATTTTCGTCAATCTTTTTTGTAATCAACTTACATCTATAGGAATTTACAATAATAAAAAAGAAGAGTAATCTAGTTTGTTAGTTCGTCTGCATTAACCTGCTTCTCTTCTGCTTTTTTCCTCAGATAGTTTTGAACCCATTCTTGGGTTAATACGCCAGCCTCGGTCAAGTTTACTAGTGTATTGGTTGATGCTTCGCCAGTTACCTTTCCCATTGCGCGTCTTACCTGTCTCCACTTTAGGTTCGTATTGCCGCTCTTTGATGAATAGATTATACCAAGCACCTCTTTTGCGTTTACAAAAGTCATATCGCGGATTTTCTTGAGCGTTACCTTGTCTGCAGCCTCAACATAGATTAGGCCAGGGGAGGTCTCGCGTTCTGGGAATACTTCATAATCCTCAAAGTAACTCTCAGGAATAAATGAATTACAAGTACTTAGAATAATGAATTTCCTGAAACTTTCAAGTGAACAGGCTGCATCTATTGTTACCATTTATCTGGTTGTTGCATTCGCCTTTTATCAAGCTTCTTGAAAGACTCAATTAGGAACAAGAAAAATTACTTGATGCAGGCGTTGATGACCAAATCCCTTTGATTTGATGAGAAGGATCTTGAGTTCTGAGCCTGCACTTGATTTTTATGAAATAAGAAATTCTATCATATTGTGAAATCGCTCACTGAATATCTGACATTCAACGTCCCATCAAGACGGGGATTTGTAAATATCACTCCCGAAGTGCGAAAAATAGTACAGAAGAGCAAGATCAAAGATGGACTGTGTCTAGTTAATGCCATGCATATAACTGCCAGCGTATTCATAAATGATAACGAAAGCGGTTTGCATAAAGACTATGATAGATGGCTTGAACATTTGGCTCCACACGAACCAATTTCACAATATGAACACAACAATACAGGAGAAGACAATGCAGACGCTCATCTCAAAAGACAAATCATGGGAAGAGAAGTTGTAGTTGCAATAACAAATGGGCAGCTAGACTTTGGACCGTGGGAGCAAATATTCTACGGTGAGTTCGATGGTAGAAGACCAAAACGTGTACTTGTAAAAGTTATAGGAGAATGACTAACTTAGGGAGCCTCGTTTTTGGCTTCCTTCTGTATTTGGTTTGATCTTGAAACTCTCTTCGTGATTTTGGGGACCGTGGCTGCATTTAACACAGCCGACTTTGAAACCATTAGAGTCCTTTACATAGGTCTCACAGCCACAAAAACATGCCATGTTTTTTCAGCTATTATCCGTGATATAAAACTAGTTTTTGCAGCACTTTCCACGCGGAATGTCGTGTCCATGAGGGCATTTTCTTGGATGCTTTAACATGGTGCAGAGTGCATCTGTAAACTGTTCATTCATGTGATGCTCAATACCGCAAACCATTTCTTCGTCAATGTCCACCTTAAGGGCACTGTCCATCAAAACCTCAAGCAATCTGCTATTTCGCATCATGTTGGAACCAATCTGCTCTCCGTTTTTGGTCAGAGATACACCGCCTTTGGTATAGTTTACAAGTTTCGTGTCGTTCAACTTTTTCAACATCTGCACCACGCTTGGCTGTCTAACGTTTAGCATCTTTGCTATGGTGCTTATCTTTACAGGATCTCCTCCCTCCTTTATGTGCCAAATAGCTTTTAGGTACATCTCAACATGCTCTGCTTCTGCAGTTCCAACAAACAGGACTTCCTGATCCTTCATGATATGTTCTATCTCCTATCCTCACTTTACGTCTTTTGATTCTCTCAATAGATATTCAAAGTATTCGCGTGCAAAGCCTGCAAGGCCAGAATGATCAGCCCATATGGCAACAGCTTCCTTTGAACCGGATGTTCCAAGTTCCTCGCCAAGTAATAAAACTACATACCTTTTGTCTGATATTATGCCACCTCCAAAAAGTCCCTTTTTCAATTTGACCTTGGATAGACGGGACAAGGACTTGAGCGTGTCGCTGTCAACATCTTCTGATACCAGTATAGTAATATCAACTCCTCTGTCGTGCAGCAATCTAAGCTTTGGCAGTGCCTCCTTTGCCAGGGCCTCTGCAACTTTGGGTATTGCTATGAGCACCTCATTTCTGCAGGAATCAACCATCTCTAGAATCTTGGTTGCTATGTTCATTACACCGGAAATTATCCAAATGTCTGGCCTCTCACTTGTTCCGCTTTGTTCGTAAAGTGGAGTGAGTTCCTTTAGTATTGTATTCTCATTACTGCTAAAATCTGTTTCAAACTGCTGTCTTGATGTCTGCATGGCAGTAGCGGGAGACTTTGCAAAATATTGCGTGGGACGTGAATCGTCTGAGCCTATCCATCCCTTCTCCTCCAAGGTACCGAGCACTTCGTATATCTTTGAGTATGGCACTCCTGACTTTTGACTGAGATCTGAGGCAGTTATTGGGCCTGTCTTGAGAAGTGAGGCGTACGTCTTTATCTCATAACTAGTCAGTCCAACCCTCTCTAGGGCCTTTCTAGTCTTGTCAGAGAGGCTCATTCCATATCAATCGAGAATCCAAGGTATATATGTCTAGGATTAAGCGTTCGTACACTAGGCACGTAGTTCTACCTATTCATCTGGTGTCTTGTTGGAAATGGATTAAATACTAATTCTTAAGATATGCCAATAATAGTATGGAACTAATTCAGATATCTAATCTAAAGACCCCTACATTAGGGAAGAAGTCTACTATACGATTTACTCAGAGTATATGCCCAGATTGTAACATGATACTTGACGCCGAGGTCTTTGAGAGAGACGGCAAGGTGTTCATGACAAAGACCTGTCCTACACATGGAGAGTGTGAGGAGCTATACTTTGGCTCATATGAGATGTACAGGAAGTTTAGCACCTACTGGATGGATGGAAAAGGTGCCCATGCTCCAAATGTAATGATCGACAAGTGCTCATGTCCAAATAACTGTGGGCTGTGTTCTAACCACCTTTCACACAGCGGGCTTGCAAATATGATAGTTACAAACAGATGTGATCTGACTTGCTGGTACTGCTTCTTCTATGTAAAGAAAGGTCTTGAAGGTGCATACATGTATGAACCAACACAAGATCAAGTAAGAGCAATGATGAAGACTCTCAAGGCAGAAAGACCAATCCCAGGAAATTCGATACAGATTACTGGCGGTGAACCAATGCTAAGAGAAGACATCGCTGACGTTATCAAAATAATGAAAGAAGAGGGTGTAGACCACATTCAGATGAATACCAACGGAATTAGATTTGCACTCGATCCAGAAGCAATGCGCGAAGTGCGACTTGCTGGTGTAAACAACCTCTATCTTAGCTTCGATGGTGTAACCCCAAGAACAAATCCAAAAAATCATTGGGAGATACCATACGCACTAGAAAGTGCAAGAAAGACAGGAACTACTGTAGTCTTTGTACCAACAGTTATCAAGTCAATTAATGATCATGAACTAGGTGGCATTATCAGATATGCGCAAAAGAACCTTGATGTTGTACATGCGGTCAACTTCCAGCCGGTCTCCTTAACAGGAAGAATGGGTAAGAAAGAACGCGAGAAATACAGAATCACAATACCTGATTGCATACAAAGAATTGAGGAACAAACAGGTGCCGAAGTAACAGTGGATGACTGGTTCCCAGTTCCAAGCTGCATGCCACTAACAAATGTAATCGAGGCATTCTCAAGCAAGCCAAAATATGAGTTATCAATTCACTTTGCCTGCGGTGCAGGAACCTATATCTTTGAGGACCAAGAAACCAAAAAGTTTGTTCCGCTGACCAGATTTGCAGATATTCAGGGAATGCTGGAACTCTTTGAAGACAAGGCAGAAGAGATTCGCTCTGGCAAGAACAAGTACTTTACAATGCTTGAAGTGGTAAGAAAACTTTCAAGCTTTGTTGATAAAAAGAAACAGCCGGCAGGGCTCGACTTGGCAAAGATGTTTGGCAATATATTGATGAAAAGATCATTTGATGCAGTTGGCTCATGGCATGTCAAAGGACTCTTCTTGGGCATGATGCACTTCCAAGACAAGTACAATGAAGACCTTGAAAGACTGCAGCGATGTGATATTCACTACTTGACACCAGACCTTAGAATCATTCCATTCTGTGCGTTTAATGTAATCCCGGAATGGTACAGAGACAGAATTCAAAAGAAATATTCAACAACAGTAGAAGAATGGGAGCAAAGAGTGGGCGCTAAACTCGAAGATGGCTTGTACCGAGGCATCATGAGAAGGGGAGCAGGCGATGAGCTTGCCGCAGGATGTGCAAAGAGCCAGATGTTCCACGAAGCATCACAAGCCCTGATGTAATTTCTAACTGTAAATCTACCTATCTATCCAATCTTACTGAGAAGTTTTGATTGGTATTCTGTCGATTTATCAGCAATTTTAAGATCCTTGACTTGGACGATTAATTTTCGGATGGCTTGCCTTTTAATACATTTTTGATCGAGTCTAATTGCTTCTTCCTGATAAAATCTCGTATTTCTTTATCATGCAAACTGTTGTAACCATTTTTCTTTGGTGAATAGGTAAGATAGTAGTATAGCATGTATGCTGCTCCTAGTCTTCCAATGGGTTTTCCTGTGATAAAATAAAGAAGAAATCTTCCAAACACATACAATTCGTGATATCCAAGTGCTCTCATGCCAGCCCCAAATTCATAGAAATGATGACTCTTGCCAAGTTCCCTTGTGTGTTTGAACCTTGCATTATCCAAAACCTTTGATTTTAAACCAGACTTATCTGCAATGTATAGTACTGCAGATTCATATCCCATCTTTTCTGGATAATAGCCACATTTTGTTATGAAAAATGAATTTCGTACAAATCTGCCTGCCCCGCGTGGCAATTTGTATTTTAAATTATCAGGAACTCCAGAGACTATGGCGATCTCTGGATTGGAATCCATGTACGAAACAATCTTTGCAGCATAACCACTCTCGTACTCTGTATCATCGGTACAAATCATATGATAATCCGTCTCTTTCAGTTTTGACTCTGAAACAAACTTTATTGCTTTGTTCCAGTTATTTACCACTCTTCCTATATCGTATCCTAAATCAGGATTGGTGATTATGTGTAAGTTTTGCCAGTCTTTCTGCATTCTTTCCAATATTTCTGACGTTTTATCCGTAGAACCATCATTTACTACAATAACGTATTCGGGTCGCAGTGTTTGATTTTTAAGAGATAGCAAAGCAGACTCTATATTGTTCTCTGAATTTCTACATGTTACGATGGAAAAATAGGTACCCATGAATTTAATCGCAACTTGATTTTGCTATCTGATAACATATACTTTATGGATAATAATTTCTGACGATGAAATAGAAATGACGCATGGATAAATTTAGTATGGAATAAAATCAACTACCACAAATTTTAGTTAGAATCTTTCATCTTGGATGAAACTACATTTTTAATTATGCTTCTAAATTCTGAATCAATTCCATACAAGAAGGAAAAATAAGTCAAAATTGCGACTAAACACTCTCCGCCTAACATGATGGCGTAAGTAGCTTTAGGTAGTCCGATTGGGACAAATATTTTGAGAACAACTATTATCAAAATCATTGCTATGCTTGAAATCAAATACTTGAGGATGCTAGTACTTGGGATCCTGAAATGCAAAATACGTCTTGCTATAATTGCCTTATAGATAGAAAATGGAATTACTACAATCAAGGTTGCAATTGACCATAGGATAATGGTTGTAGCATAATCGTCACTTTTCTCGTTAAAGAAATAAAGAAGGAGATATAGACATATCACATAGGAAACTGAATACGCAATTCCTATTTTGGGTGCTAAAAGCAAGCGGCTTTTTAAGAGTTTATAGAAAGAAACATCCTTGTCTAGTTCAGAGTGTACCGTTCCGCTAAGAATTGAATCAAAGAAAAAGTAAAACACGGAAATGAAGGAACTTGGAATCAAAAATTCTAAAACGGGTCTAGATTGCATATAGCTTGATTTTAAAAGATAGAGAAGCTGATCAGAAACAAAGTATACTCCAAGAGAAATAGGTATGATAAACATCAATATCATTTTCAGGATAGATTCGACATCTTTAGAATCTCCACCCTTGAGAATTTTTGGATATAGTGCAATCGCAAGATACTGACTATATGTTATCATATTGGATAGTAGATATGCTGCTTTGTAGTATGCAATAGATGTTGCCGATTTGGTAAGGTATGTGACAACAGCTACATCTATAGTGTATATTACAGATGGTACTGTGGCAGTTATTGGTATCCATGAAAGCTTCAGCCAGTGCTTGACCAATTTGAAGTCAAACTTGCTGACAAGATGTTTCCTATTTAGAACTAAAAGCATAGTGACCTGCACAATCTGAGTTAGGACTATTACTATGATCACTGTTTCCAGCCCTTGTTTGAGAAAGATAAGTAAGGGTACGGCAAAAACTAACTTTGCAATTTCAGCAGAGAGAAAAGCGTAGCTTTGTATTGGCGGTTTGGTTGCTTGTGATACGGATTCTAAGAAACCTACCATAAAGAAAAGCGGAATTTGGATCCATCCTATCAAAAAATAAAGAAACAATGTCTTTAACGATGCTACAAAGAATAGTGAGGTAACGATATAGATGAGTGATGCTGGAGCAGCCAAGATGATGGATGAGATGAGGCCAGTTCTTCCAACATCTGTACCTCTAGCAAAATACCTGACTGTCCAGTATGAAACCACAGGAATCAAAAAACTTGGATAATTCTGAGCAGTTTGAACGGCTTGCCATATGCCAAAATCAGTCTCAGAGAGCTTGTTTGTAACAATGGCAGTAAACATAAATCCTGTAAGAAGACTTGCAATCCTGGCCCCAAAAACAACTAAACCGGAGTATCTGAGTCGTGTATTTGTCATAAGTAGCGATTTGTATTGTAGTATTTGTTATTTCTAAATAATCATTTGGTTTATTTCACAAATAGTTGATAGAAAAGTGACACTTATGAATCAATTTCGGACAAGTAAATCTTCGGATACCTAGCAAGTTGAATTATATAGTGAAAAAATTGTCACCGGGGTTATCTGCATGAGAATTCTTTATGTTGGAAATGTAGCTAATGTTGGATACATGGTGGCAAAAGAAATGAGAAAAATTGGTGTGGATGTGGATTTGTTGATGCACAAAAATCCCGTTATAGAACAAGATCCAAACAAACAAGATCCTGAGTTAAAGAATAGTTATCCCACATGGATTCATTTTTATGATAAAACACTTCCAACATGGAGACTAGATGTAATAAAAAAAATGAGAGATAAAAATTACAAATTAATTTATGCTCATTATGGATTGGTGATTTTTGCATATCTGTCTAGACGACCATTTATTGCACAACCCCTTGGTAATGATCTTAGGACAGTAGCCTTTGAAAAGTCAATACGTGGGATTCTTATGAGGCTAGCATACAAAAGGGCCAAGGCAATACTGTTCACAGGACCAGAACAATACCAATTATTGAACAAATTAAAACTCAAGAACATTATCTTTTTGCCTATTTTCTTAGATTTTTCCACATCCAAACACGGTGATGTCCCTAAAGGTGAATTTAGCAATAACTTTGTCATCTTTCACCCCACAAACCTGTGGAGTGAAAAAGGCAATAGTATACTTGTTGAAGGATTTGCCAAATTTGTAAAGGAAAATCCGTCTGCAATTCTATTGATTGTAGATCGCGGTCCAGATTCAGCAAAAATACACCAATTGGTGACTTCGTTAGGGATTCAATCTAATATTCGATTTATAAAAGGGCCACTTACGGCTGAAGAAATGCGGAAATACTATCATATCTGTGACGTTGTAGCAGACCAATTCATAACACCTGAACTCGGAGGGATTGGTAGAGAAGCTCTTCTTTCAGAAAAACCACTCGTGACTCATTATGATGAAAAGGGATACCGCGATTTGTATGGTCAACCTCCACCTGCTCTTAACGCATCCACTCCCACCGAGGTACAAAAACAATTAGAATATGTGAAAGATGAAAAAATTAGGAAAGAAATTGGCAAAAAAGGAAAGGAGTGGCTAGTAAAATATCACTCTCCGGAAATAATTTCAAAAAAAATTAAATGCATTTCGGAAGCAATTCTGAATAGTGAAAAAATCAATCAAATTAATGATAAATTATTAAAGATAACCTAATTCTAGTCTTAAGACGATAACCTCTAAGCCGCATACATGTTACATTAAACGCAAAAGTGATAAGTCATGAAAAGGCCAAAATTTTCATTCATCATGTACTTAAAAATACTTTTTTAATTATCTTGAAGCATATTGGAGGTAGATAAACCGTTATTTATTGAGGCATGTTAGAGTACAATACTTGAAACCGAATGTTGACTTATTATCTATGCGTAATTTTTTGACAATTAGATACAACCCTCTAGAAAAAACAATTAGCAAACCCATAACACAAAAAAACTTTCTAAACAATACATCCGATCCTAATGGACATCAAACCGAAAAACTACTAACAAATGCATTTCTAAAAATTCCCGTAGCTAAAAAGGGTAGCTTTGTTGTATCGCTTAGTAGCGGAATAGATTCTACGCTGTGTCTAGCACTACTGCGTAAAGCATTTCCTAAGGAAAAAATTGTTGCAATATGTGGTGTATTTGGAGAAGGTCATGATGAATCTAAGATAGCAAGAGAAATTGCCACTAAATTTGATGCAGATTTTAAGGTAATCTATATGGATTCAATTTTTACAAACATGCCTGAAATAATTTCAATTTCAAGAAAACCGAGGTGGAATACATATCAACATGTAATTGCAAGAGAAGCAAAAAAACACGGCAACATTCTCATTACAGGAGATGGTGCAGATGAGATCTTTGGAGGGTATACTTTTAGGTATAACAAATTTTTGAATTTACTGCAGCCCAAAGACAATTGGAGGATAAAGGCAATAAACTATCTAGAATGTCATAATAGGGACTGGGTCCCTGATCAAGAATATCTTTTTGGCTCTGCAATAAAATTTGATTGGAATGAGATCTATGGATATTTCAGATCTTATTTCTCAAATCGTCTGGATCCTCTTGAGCAAGTAATATTGGCAGATTATAACGGAAAATTACTGTACGACTTTCTACCTACATCTTTATCTATTTTTGAACATTACAAAATAGATGGCTTTCAGCCATTTCGTGACAAAAAAGTCATTGATTTTGCTCTACACCTACCCATTATACAAAAATATGATCGGGTCAATCAAAAGGGTAAGATTGTTCTGCGCAAAATAGCCAAACGTCTAGGCATAGAACACATTGATGAAAAGAAGGGGTTTTCTCCCTCTTTGTGGCTAGATTGGAAAGATCATGGGAAAAAAATATGTCAGACATATCTGATGGAAAAAAATAGTCAAATCTTCAAAAGAAAGATAATAAACTACAATTGGGTTTTACGTTCTTTTGAACGTGTTGAAAATGATGGAGATGTGCGATACCTAAATAGATTGATCTCAATATTTGCACTCGAAATTTGGCATAGGATATTTGTAACAAAAGAAATGAATGCAACAATGAGGCTGTAAGTCTAACATTGATCAAGTGATAACATCTCTAGAAAAATTAAAAACAAAACTGTATGTGCCTAATATTTCTATACATCCATTGATTCTATGATTACTTAAATTAGGTAGTCAGGGTGATTACTTGATGCAAAGAATTGTACAATGGGTTGATCCATATACAAACGAACCTCTTTTGGAAGAAAATGGTTTCTTAATAAGTTCTACTGGAAAATATGCACTTCATGACGGAATACCGAATTTTGTCACAAAATTAAATGATCCATTACAAGAACAAGTTCAAATATCATTTGGTAACAAATGGACAAAAAGCCAATTTGGTCAGGATGATAGTGACTTTCCAAAGATAAAAGATGTAATGTTGGAAATGATGAATTTAAACGAAAGCGATCTTTCTATATTTCAAGATAAAGTTGTCTTAGATGCAGGAATTGGTAGTGGTTCCTCTGCAAGACTCTGGGCTCTACAAGCTAAAGAATTCCATGGAATTGATATTTCAATAGCTGTCTATCGTGCCAAAAATGCACTAAAATCCTCTGGAAAAGAGCCTATTTTGGCACAGGCAGATCTTAACGCACTTCCTTACAGGGATGAAAGTTTCGACATCATTGTAAGCAACGGCGTATTTCATCACACGCCAAATACCAAAAATGCTTTAAAAAATTGCATCAAAAAACTGAAGATAGGTGGATTATGCCTGTTCTATATCTATAAGAAAAAAGCTCCACTGCGAGAATTTGCTGACGACTATATTAGATCTAAAGTAAGTGATCTTCCACATGATTTGGCAATGGAAGCCATGAAACCAATTACTAATTTTGCCAAATCACTTCACGAACAATCAATTAAAATTCAAGTTCCAAATGATGTTGAAATCCTTGGGATAAAAAAGGGAGAATATGATTTGCAACGTTTTATCTACCAATTTTTTTTCAAATGTTTTTGGAATGATTCATGGGGGTTTGAATATTCTAATCTAACAAATTATGACTGGTATCATCCAAAGTTTGCTTGGAGACATACTGAAAAAGAAATACAAGACTGGTGCAAAGAACTGAATCTGGAAACAAAATATGTCAAGGAATCTGAGTCAGGATATACGTGTTTAGTAAAAAAACTATCATAGAGAAAATTGATATCTACCGTGTGAAAGAACGTACAAAGTATAGGGAATATAGAGTAAATTTAACACTAAATATTAGTTACCTTAAAATCCAAAGGATCGGTAGTTGCTAAATTGGCAAAAAGAAATAACGCTGTCAATTTGCACGATGATTTAATAAAACTTCACAAAGAATTAAGAGAAAAAACATGGAAAAAATGGAAGCGAATACTTCCATTTGAAGAATTGTTATTTGATAGATGGGAAAAGGCTAACTTTTTGAAAACAAAAAAAGACGCCAATGTTTATCATAATAATTATGTGTATGGCCATGTCGAAGTTGGAGAAAATACGTGGATAGGACCTTACACTTTGCTTGATGGAAGCGGAGGAAAATTAAAGATTGGTAATTTTTGCAGTATAAGCAGCGGTGTACAAATATACACACATCAAACTGTCAAATGGGCTCTCACAGGAGGAAAAGCCCCATATGAAAAGGCAAGAACAACAATTGGAGATTTTTGTTATCTCGGACCATATTCCATTGTTACTATGGGTTCTACAATTGGCAAATGTTCTGTAATTGGTGCTCATAGCTTGGTCAATAATAGAATCCCACCGTTCTCTATCGCGTTTGGAATTCCTGCAAAAGTTGTAGGAAAAATACAGATCAAAGGAAAAAATGTTTCATTCAAATATTTTGCAAAAAAATAAAACTTCGTTTTCGACCTAGCTTTCTTTTATTTTATGATGACAATGTAGATGCAATAATGTGGCATACTCTTTCTTGATCCTCTAGTGTTAGATCTTTATGAAGCGGTAGAGTCAAACCATTCTTAAATAACAATTCTGAGTTTTTCAGTGAGCCCACTTTTCTAAGTTGTTTATATGCCGGTTCCAGATGTAAGGCATAAGTGCCTATCTGACTTTGTATGTTGTTCTCGCTCAGTGCATTTCTTATCTTGTCACGATAGTTATCTTTTTCTACATAGCAAGTATATGACTGGAAAGTCTGTCTAGTTCCCTTACCTACATATGCTGGCTTTATGCCGCCTATCTTTGATAACAAGTCGTGGTAAATTTTTGCCTTTTCAATTCTAGAGGCTATTATTTTTTCTATTTTTTTCATTTGAACTAATCCAATGGCTGAAAGAACATTGGAAAGCTTGTAGTTGGTCCCAATGGTCTCAAATGATGATCCTTTCATGCCAAAATGTTTGAAGGAATGACATTTTTCAGCCATTTCGTCATCATCCGTAGTTATCATCCCCCCCTCTCCTGTTGTAATCACTTTTCGCGGATGAAAACTAAAACATGAGTAATCCGCTAACTTTCCAACATAATCCGAGTCTATTTTTGCACCAAGACTGCAGGCTGCGTCTTCAAGACATTCCAATCCTAATTCCTTAGCTTTTTTATAGATTCCACGTTCCAAAGGCACTCCTGCCCAAGAAACAGGAATAAAAACGCTCATAGCTTCATCATATGCCTCATCCAGAATATTCTCTGTCATGTTCATGATTTCCAAGTCTACATCTGCTAGAACAGGTTTTCCGCCAGCTAGGATGACCGCTTCTGCAGTTGCAGGATAAGTATAATCTGGAATTATTACCTCTTGACCTCTTACATCCAAACACTCCAAAACTGTATGGAGCGCAGTAGTACATGATGTCACTGCAATAGCATGTTTAACTCCAACATACTCGGCAATTGCTTTTTCAAAATTCTGAGTAGTGACTCCTTCTGTGAGAAACCCAGTGGAAAAAACTTCTCTTATTGTATTTAGTTCCTCGTCTCCCACATCTGGTACCATCAAAGGTACAACCTTTTTTTCCAATGAATGCGTAGACTGATATGGGTTTATTAAACATAAGCAAGATTTTTTATAGCTAACGTCAAAGCCTCGATGATGAAAGTCCTTATACTAGGCTCTGAAGGTTTTGTGGGTCACAATTTGGTTCAAGGTCTCAAAACTTCACACCAAGTTTTAACTGCAGACCAGTTAGAAGTAGGCCATGAGAAAAATTATTCAAAATTAAACATAATCGACCAAGAAAACGTCGAAAAAATTGTAAGAGATGTTGATGTTGTCATCAATCTAGTAGCTCATACATTAGTGTCCTCTTTAAGCGATTTTATCCAGAACGCTCAAGTCAATATCATCGGTTTATTGAATGTATTAGAAGCATGCAGGAAAAATAATGTCAAGAAAATAATATTCACCTCAGCTTCGTCGATTGTGGGAGAACCACAATCATTCAAAGTTTCAGAAAAGCACCCTGTTACTCCAAAGACAGCATATGGTTTGACAAAAATGGCATCAGAGCATTATCTGAGGCTTTACAATGAAATGTATGGAATTGACTATGTTATCTTTAGATTCTTTAACATATATGGACCGCATCAAAAAAATGGCCTAATTCCATCCTTATATTCAAGAATAATAAATGAACAACCTGTCACCATATTTGGTAAAGGAGATCAAATACGTGATTATGTATACATAGAAGACGTGATTCCATTTTTTGAAAAAGCTATTTCCACCAATATGGCTAATAATTTGATTCTAAACATGGGTACGGGAAATGGCAGTACTATAATGGAAGTTCTGGATAATCTCTCAAAAATCCTCAACATTAAACCAAAAATAGACTTTAAACCAAACAGACCTGGCGAAATTGGAAATTTTGTAGCGGACGTCACCTTGTTAAACTCTATTTTTAACATGACTCCTCAAACATCTCTAGAAAATGGTTTGAAGAGAACCATAGCATGGCTAAAAAATAATTAATTGGAACGTCGTATCATATAAAATCATTAAATTAAATTAGAAGTGTCTAAGAATCAAAACCATCACTTGTCTGCAAATCTGAAATCATCGATATTAAACCACAGAGTTATTGCCGTTTACGGCTTGGGTAATGTAGGTGGGCCAATTGCAGCAGCATGGCTTCGCGGGGGTGCTACTGTTATTGGTGTGGATATATCTAAGAAATTACTTGCGAATATACAAAAAGGAAAATCGCATGAAAAAGAACCATTTGTCTCAGAGGCCTTCTCAAACGGACTTCGAAACAAAAAATTTAGCGTTACCTCTGATGGAATCAGTGCCTCGAAAAAATCTAACATAAAAATTGTGGCAGTACCAGTAGGCCTACAAAATAAGAGTATAGATCTAAGAGCGCTAGTCTCAGTGGCAAAGGACATTAGCGCAGGACTGAAAAAAGGTGATGCTGTATTGATCTCTCCATCGTTACCTCCTGGCACATGTGAAAAAGTAATTCTGCCTATCTTGGAAAAACGAAGTAGGCTCAAAGGAGAAAGAGATTTTCATCTTATTTACAATCCTGAAAGAATTTTTGAAGGAAGGGCACTAAAAGACATTGAAGAAAACTATCCTGCAATAGTATCAGGCCTTGGAAAAAAAAGCCTCGCCTTTGGAAAAGAATTACTAGCGATTATATCAAAAAAAGGTGTACTCGTCTTGTCCTCAATTGCTAATGCAGAAGCCGAAAAACTCTTTGAAGGGGTTTACAGGGATGTCAACATTGCACTTGCAAATGAACTTGCAGACTTTTGCGAAAAGTCGGGAGTTAATTATTGGGAGGCAAGAAAAGGAGCAAACTCACAGCCCTTCTGTCATTTGCATTATCCTGGAACCGGTGTTGGAGGTCTATGCATCCCGGTATATCCTAGATTTGTAATTGATGCAGCCAAGGAGATGGGAATGAGTCTGAAAATGATTGAATCTGCAAGAAAGATAAATGATTTTATGCCAAAAAAATGCGTTGCCGATGCGCTGACTCTATTTGATAAACACAAGATAAATCCAAAAGGGAAAAAAATCGCTGTCTTGGGTTTAGGCTTTAGAGGAGAAGTTGTAGATTCTAGGCTATCTCCTACCTATACTGTTGTCAAAGAATTTATTGCAAAAGGCTGTAATGTCCAAGTACACGATCCATACATATTTGAGGACGGCGACCTTCCAAAGTCGGTAAAACTAAGTTCTAACTTGAACGAAGTAATTAAAAACGCCTCTATGATTTTCATATCGTCAGATCACAAGTTATATTCAAAATTAAACTCAAAATCCTTTTCAGTTGCTAAAAAACCATTGTTGATTTTTGACGGCAGAAACATTTTGGATAAAAATAATTTTAAGAACTCTTCATTTTTAACAATTGGTTTACGTTAACATAAATTGCACTTATTAGAGCAGCGCAAAAAATACTCAACCAAGATATATGCAAAAACCATAAAATACATCGGAATCCCTTCACCGCTTGAATCATATACAGTGTTCATAAATTTCACTTATGGAAACTAGAATTCATTCTAGTCTTAGAACTGTAGAATGGAGAGATAATGCAGTAGTAATGATTGATCAAACTAAATTGCCAAATGAACTAGTCTACGTAAAATATACCAATTACAATGACGTTGCAGACGCAATACGAAATCTTGTGGTGCGAGGAGCTCCTGCAATAGGAGTCTCAGGAGCTTTTGGACTTGCCTTGGCTGCATTGCAAAGTAAGGCAGAAACCAAAGAAAGTCTTATCAAAGATCTAGAACAGGCAAAAAAAATTCTTTTTGAAACAAGGCCTACAGCAATTAATCTGGAGTGGGGATTGGAAAGGATAATGAATATTGCAAGGTCAGGAAAAGATGCCTCTGAAATAAGAAATAATGTCATAAAAGAGGCAAAGAAAATGGCAGAAGAAGATGTTGAGATGAACATGCGCATGGGCAAACACGGCTCTCAATTATTCAATGACAATGATACAATAATGACCCACTGCAATGCTGGAGCTTTAGCTACTGTAGCTTATGGTACTGCCCTTGGAGTGATAAGGGCTACAAAAGAGAGCGGCAAGAAGATCAAGGTAATTGCTACAGAGACGAGACCTGTAATGCAAGGCTCCAGACTTACTGCGTTTGAGCTAAAACATGACGGAATAGATGTTAGCTTGATCCCTGATACCGCAGTAGGATATTCCATGGCAAATGGATTGGTGTCAAAAGTAATTGTGGGAGCTGACAGAATATTACGTACTGGTCATGTGTACAATAAGATTGGAACGTATCAGGTAGCAATGATGGCAAAGCAACACGGCATACCATTCTATGTAGCAGCACCACTTTCTACATTTGACATGAAGAGCACTCCAAAAGATGTTATAATTGAACAGCGAAAAGCAACTGAAGTTACAGGAGTTGCTGGAAAAAAGACTGCGCCTGATGACATCAATGTAATAAACCCAGCTTTTGATATGACTCCACCCGAACTCATAACTGGTATAATAACCGAAGCCGGCGTGGCAAAACCTCCTTTTGAGGAATCAATCAAAAAATTATTCGACTCGAAGCTGTAAGGTTTTTATTTTATGGTTAGATCAAGTCAGTCCATGGCTACAGTGACTGCTGCCCAAGTATTAGAATCTCTTAAACAATGTATGGATCCTGAAATTCCAATTAGTGTGGTAGATATGGGCTTGATATACGGCGTAAACATTTCTGAAGATAACAAAGTCGATATAAAAATGACGATGACAACACGAGGCTGTCCTCTTCATGATACACTTGTAAATGATGTTAAAAGATATGTTAACAAGGTGCCGGGGGTTACAGGCATCAATGTAGAAATAGTATGGGACCCTCCGTGGACTCCAGAAAAGATGTCAGATGAAGGAAAGAAGCTAATCAATTATGGAAAACAAAAAACAGTTGCTCCAATAAACTATGAAATTGCATTACCGCAAGGAGTAGGCTCTGTAGTAAAACAAGAGGATGGTTCCCTTATATTGATGAATGAAAGCCAGCAAGGCTTTATGGTAAATCAAGCCATAGTGGACTTTTGGCAGCTTTGTAATGGAAAGAGGAAGATAACAGAACTTGTAGACACGTTTGCGCAAAAAATGGGCTTGAAACGAGAACAGGTGGAAAAAGAAGTTCTACAACTTATCCAACAACTGCGAGATGGGGGTTTGATTACAATAAAAGAACCCGAAGTCTCTAATGTACAATTCAAAAAATAAATTCTAAATTTCTGTAATTTCAGTTATTGTACCTTGCACAGAATCCATCTTCACAATGGCTTTTTTCCCTCCAAATCCCAAAGCAACATACCAATCTCCTCCATCGTCATCATATTTTGTTTCAAGAGTTTTGACATCTCCCGCACTCACGTTATACTTTTGAACTATTCCTGATACTGCTACTGGTATTGCCTCTTTCTCTGTTGGAAGTCTTCTTTTCATTAATCCAATTCCAGGACTCATGATGCAACTACATTATACGAGTATAATAATTATCTCATGAGTCATTATTTCTAGTTTAAATTTTCAAAAATCTAAAATCAATAATCGCAGTCTCATTCAAAAACCACAAGCTAAAGAATATCAAACAAAATTCTATATAGCATAGATTAACGTATTTTTCAACATGTATCTATCGAACAGATTTTCTGTATCCGTTCTTTCGCGAACTAGAAAGATTACAGAACTCTCATCTCTTCTTGCCATCTGTGGAACAGTAATAATGCTGCTGGGTGGTGTCTGGGATTCAGCGTCCCATGAGATGAGAATTCCAGAGACGTTTTGGACAATCCAACATGTTACAATCTATAGTGGTGCATCAATGGTTGCTTGCTCTGCAATTGCTGCGGTGCTAGTCATAAAACACTGTAAACATAACACAATGAAAAAGGGCATGGTGATGATCTTGCTTGGGGCAATACTGCAGCTGGGGGGAGGATACGCGGACTATAACTTTCATGAGGTCTATGGAATAGATGGCCTTGTTACCCCTTCACATCTCTCAGTAGAATCAGGTCTGTTACTTAGCGCAGCTGGAAGTTTCATTTTACTGTCCAAGTCTCAAAACCACATCCTGCTGAAGATGGCTCCCATATCCATCATGTGTATTCTCTCGTCTGCATCATGGATAGGGTTCAATCTAGTCTTGCTGGTTGGGTCTGTTGTACTGTGTGTTCCAGTATTCCAGCTGTTTTACTCTGGCTGTGCAGTAATGTGATTTTTCAATTTCATGTATCCAACTAGTATCAACAAGCATACTCCGACTAAAACTATGGAAGACGAGATGCCAAACCCTTGGTATCTGGTATCTCCAAATTCCACAGTTAACTGCACAGGATTTGTAGAAAGGTTGGTCAATTCAAGGGTGTATTCTCCTGTACGATCAAAGATAAAGTAGTTGACAGTTTCTTTGTTAGTTATAGTCTTCATATCAAGATAGTTGCCGTGCATATCTAGTATCTTTACAAGAATTGAGTTGTTGTACTGGTCAGAGAATATTTTGTAGAATCCTATGCCTTTGCCATCAAGCGGTAAAGACATGCTAACAGAACTCATCTTGTCAAGGTCGAATTTTTCTGAACTCTTTATAGATGATGAAAAAACTATGCCTGTCCAAATAGAACCAATTGCTATTACTATGAGGCTGATTCTAAATACAGATAACCCCTTGTACACGGTTTACTGATGGAACAGATCGTATCTATTTATTTCTAAGGGCCCGGAGGGATTCGAACCCTCGACCTGGTGGTCCGAAGCCACCCGCACTATCCTGGCTATGCAACGGGTCCAATCAAGTAAGAATTTAACAGGGCTAAATATCTGTCTAGGTAATTGAAAATATCACAAAGAGTAGCAGGTGTCGAATATGCTATACGCGATATTGCACTTGAGGCACGAAAGCTGCAAAAACAGGGCAAGGAAATAACCTACCTCAACATTGGAGATCCCTTACAATATGGTTTTCAGCCGCCTGAAAACGTCAAGGAAGCATTGACTAGGGCAGTAAAAGAGGGCCAAAACTACTATGCCGTTTCAGAGGGATTGTCAGAGTTGCGTGAAGAGATTGCAAAAAAAGAAAAGAGAAAAGGTCTGGCAGTAACTGATGACGATGTTCTTGTAACAAATGGTGTCTCCGAGGCACTTGAAATGATTACTGCATCAATAGTGGAGCCAGGGGACGAAGTACTCATACCCGGACCATATTATCCGCCATATGCTTCCTATGTTAGGTTATTTGGTGGAATCCCGATTGAATTTTCAGTTGATCTGCACAACTCAACGCCTGACCTTGATGATATTAGAAAAAAGATCTCATCCAGGACAGTCGCCATTTGTTTGATAAGTCCAAACAATCCTACCGGTGCTGTATTTAGCGAAAAATCGCTAAAAGATCTGGTTGACATTGCAAACGAACATGACCTCTACATCATCTGTGATGAGATATATGATCAGATTGTGTTTGATGAAAAATTTGTGGGAATAGGAAAAGTAAGTGGAGACTCTCCAATAGTGCTCCTAAATGGATTTTCCAAAGTTCATCTCATGTCAGGATGGAGAATTGGCTATATCTCATTTAACCAATCAAAAAAACTAGAAGCTTTGAGAGAAAACGTACCCAAACTTGCAAGAGTGAGAATTGCTACCAACCTTCCTGTTCAATATGCAGCCCTAGAATCTCTCAAAGGACCACAAAATTACATACCAAAATTTGTATCGGACTTGAAGAAACGGAGAGATTACACCATAAAAAGACTAAACGGGATGAATGGTCTTAGTTGTTCAAACCCCAAAGGTGCCTTCTACGCCTTTCCAAAAATTGAGAATAACCGATATGGTTCTGATAAGGAATTTGTCTTAGGACTGCTCAAATCAAAAGGAATTCTTACAGTACACGGTTCCGGTTTTGGAACACAATATGGAAGCGGACATTTCAGAATGGTCTTCCTTCCAGATATTCCTGTGTTAGAAAGCGCACTTGACAAAATCGAAGAATTTATCGGCTAAAATTTCCAAGTAACCATCTTTTTTGGTGTTATCTCGATAACACAGTCAGTATCACTTAACAGTTCTTGGGCTGACTTGTTTTCTAAACTCTTAAAATACCTGCGAAGAATTTTTTTGGCAATAGATTTTACCTGTTCATTTTCTAAAATTAGTTTTGCCTTTCCAATGCCCATCACACCAAAAATTTCTGGAGAATTTATTCCTACATCTATACAAAATGAAACTTTTGAATTGTACTTGATATTTTTCGCCTTTGCAGTTCTAGTATTGGTGCCTATGTAGAACTTGTTACTTACATAATTGTACCAGACTGGAACAATGTGTGGATTGCCTTTGCGGTCTATTGTAGCAATCCTCAAAATTTTCTGTGTTTTTATGAAGGTCCTATCCTTCATAATTTCCAACCCTTAGGCCAAGAATAATTAAAAATCCTCCAATTCCAAACATGGCAGTAGAGACTTTTTCGCTAGTAATATCTTGGGAAGTAAAAAAATCTAACACAAAATCAGGCCCAAAAATCAGCAAGTCCCTTATGATGGGAATTATTGCCACCACTATGAATAGTACGCCCATGGCTGTGAACCAATTTTTTCTTGGGTTGTGTCTCATCCTTTATTCTTGTAAATACTAATTAAATTATCTTTATGCCGGGATTTTTCATCTTGTTCTTTATCATTGCATTAATAAGAATTGGCGTTGCACTTTCAGCAAGATATGAGAGAGACCCCGGTCCTAGAAAAATAGGTCGTAGATTTTTTATTTCGTGTATTAGGCCATTTACCACATTTACTGAATCTTCGTTGTCCCCGCAAACAAATATGTCCGAGTCTAAAACAAGTTTTGTATCAATGAGCTTCTTTTCTGAAATGGTGTGGAATGCGGAAACAAGATTGTGCCTGTTTTTCATATGTTTCTGTACTAGTTCAAAGGCAGAGGGTTTTCCTTCTCTAAATGAAATCAATTCAAATCCAGCGTCAGTTTTTGTGAGTGGAACTATTGGGGAGATCACAACACAACTGTCTTTGATGTTTGGAAGTAATTGAGAACATATTGAATCAATGTTTTCATATGGAATGGAAAGCACCAACACATCGCTTTCTTTTGCAACCGAAAGATTGTCCTTTCCAACTATCTTACCTTTTGGAGACGCGTGTTCTTTATCATAACTTGAAGCATACTCGCGAGCTGCCTCTTCAGCCCTTGCAGAATCTCTGGAACCAATTAACACATCATGATTAACACACCAACGTAGAGCAAAACCCTTTCCCATTCCTCCAGTGCCTCCTATGATTCCCACTTTCATGACTTTTTGCTCTGACAATCTTATTATTATCTTTATTCAACTAGTCGTTTCAGAATAGATCTTGTTTCTTTTTTTACGTCATGGACAGGCAAGAAATAATGTGGAGAGAATATTGGCAGGTCGTTCAACCGGATATCCTCTTACGGATCTGGGCGTCAAACAGGCAGAAAAAATAGGTGATTTTCTTGAACCATTTAACATATCGACTATCTATTGCAGTCCAGTGGAAAGAGCTGAACAGACTGCTGGTATAGTTGCAAAAAAATTAGGTCTACGATACAAAGTGGACGAAAGGCTAACCGAAATTGACATGGGGCTTTTGTCGGGAATGCCTTATGAAGAAATGTTTGCAAAACATGGAAACATTTTTCTTAAATTTTACGAGGGCCATCCAATAATAGAAGAAAACAGAATCGAAACATTTGCCAGTATTAAAAAAAGAGTCATAGATCTGGTAGAACACTGTTCAAAAAAGCACAACGAAGAAGACGTTTTGTTTGTCACACATATGGATCCGATAAAATCTATGCTTTCTACTGTAATGCAACTGAAACCAGAGTCCTTGTATGAATTGATAATTAGAAATGCATCACTTACTATGTTTAAAAAAGAACAAGGGAATCTTTCTGTAATCTCAATCAATTCTATGTGCCCAGAACGCTATCTTCAGGAATAAGGGAAGCAAAATTGTTTTCCATATTAAATCCGTCTCAAGGCGTTTTAACTAACTAACATGATTCTTTTTAACAGAACCAATATCTATGGGTAGTAATCATCACGAATAGATTGAAATTATTGATAACAAGTCTCATGCTATTTGTTATCGCAAATGGTGTCCTGTCCCAGGCTAATGCCGCTTCAATACCGTTGCAACTGTATACTGATTCTCAAGTATACTCTGAGGGTCAGCCACTTCTTGCATATGGAAAGACAGCCTTTGCAAACGAGACTGTGATTCTAAGGTTGTTTGCACCAGATGGTACGATAAAACAATTTAACCAAATTACATCTGATAACCAAGGAAACTTTAATCAAATACTGATAAGATGGCCTAATGCAACAACAAACTATCCATATGGAACTTATTCCGTGGAAGGAATTCTTCCAAAAGAACAAGGATATTCACAAAAAGTCGATGTAAAATTTGCGTCATCCTCAACAGTCATTCCAGTCCCAATACAAAGAAATGTGCAGGTATCAGTTTACGCACCACAAACTGCTGCTGTTAACCAAACACTTCGTGTCTTTGTTCAAGTAACAAGCGATGGTCTGTTAGTTGCAGGAGACCCTTCAAAACTCCTTGCCAATTCGTATGTACACGAACCAAACGGCAACATAGTTCTTCTTAACAATTTTGTTATGATAAATCCTGGACTTTATTATGTAGATCTCACGCCTACCCAAGAAGGCACCTATATCTTTGTTATAGTTGCATACAGCCAAGGTACCGAAGGTAACGGATCTTTTGCCACGTTAGTGCAAAAACAAACCCTAGCCTCCGTCTATACTCAACTAATACAATTAAACTCTGCACTGGTATCAACATCAAACGAGCTTGATAAGATGAAAAATGAAGTTCAAAACTTTGGATATGTATTGAACACAAGCCAAAATTCAATATCGCAAGCAAATGCAAACATGAACAAGACAGTCACCTCGATGTCTCAATCAGTACAGAGCCTCGAGTCTGCATCGGGGCAGGTCAACTCCTTATTCCTACCGGTAGTTGCCTTGATTGCTATAATCATTGCACTGCAGATAACAATTCTTGCTAGGCGAAGATAACGATCATGGTAAAGACCAAATCGCATACCATGATGCAAGTTTCATTTTTTCTAATGGCCCTTCTACTCATATCTATAATTCCAAAGCCAATCAGTGGATACTATGATGTGGATGTCCCAAGAAATCAACAAATCAAGACCACAGAACAGACTTCTGGTCTTGTAACTTTTCAATCTGTACAATACGAAAATCCTGTAAAAAGATATCTTGTTTTTGGTTTGGGTTCAGTCTCGGATATATCTCAGAGGGCTCACAATTTAATTTACGGATTAGACTCTGACCATGGTTCCTTTGCAGTGGGACTGTTTGATCAAAATGCAGTTTCAGATTTGAGGCTTGCTGGATATAAGGTGATTGAAGATCTCCCTTTGGAATTTGATTCTACACCAACAACCTCTCAGAGCCCAACTGATGTTTCCCGAATTGATGATATCTTGGGATCAAGCAAAGTAATTCAACAGTACAACTACACTGGCAACGGAATCAAGATAGGAATAGTTGACACTGGAACAGATTTTTCAAATCCTGATGTAAAAAACTCGCTTGCCAGAGACAAAAACAATGTGCCAATTATGATTGATGCAGATGGGCAGGGGATTGTGTTAACAAACGCTACATTTGTAGCACAAATTAGCAACACTGGAGTCATCCAAAATTATACACATCCTATACCAAAGAATGTGACATCTTCTGTATATGTAAACTCCAAAGGAGTCTTTCTTGATCTGAGTAAGGGAGGAAAAGGAACTACCATTCCAGTGTACAACTCACAGTATCCAAAGGGTGGAACACCAGTAATTAACGGAACCGTATCAAGTGATTATAAGATAGGCAAGGACGCACGACATTTTATTGTCTCAAAAAGCGGTATGTATCACTTTGGAATGGTATACGAAAGCGTCTCACAGGGGCAGCTTTCTTTACTACAACTAGTTCCAGTCCTTGTAGTTGATTCAAAAACAGCAGGTGTATATGATACCATAATCCCTGACATGTCTGATTCATACAAAGATTTTATAAGAATTACAAGCCCAACACCGCCAAAATATGACTTTGATTTCACAACTCAAACCCCAATTATACTAGGAAACGGCAAAGAATATCTTGTATATAATAAAGACAATGATGGTATCCCAGACTATAGTGCTGGTACGGTGGGCGCGCGCGTCCTTGACCTGTATGGGATCTTTTCACATCCTCCCAATATAGATAAAAAAGTTGGGGCCGTGAATGGTACACTACTTCCTCCGCTTGATCCGCACGGAAATTTTTTTGGTGTCATGTATGATTATCAGGGCCATGGCACAGCCACTGCAGGATCTATCACATCTCAAGGTAAACAGCAGTATGATGTCTATGGCAACTCTACAAAATATGTAATTCGGGGAATAGCTCCCGGTTCCAAGATTGTCCCAATAAAGGCATTATGGCTTGGCGATGCAATCTATGGTTGGCTGTGGGCTGCCGGATTTGATCAAGATGGTAAAGGCTGGAAGTTCTCAGGAACTCCACGGGTAGACATTTTATCTAACAGCTGGGGAATCTCAACTTTTCCTGCGCTTGGAGCCGTTCCAGGGCTTGATGCCGGATCACTTTTACTTAGCGCACTCAATGTACCAGGTTCGCTTGATCCAAAATATCCAGGAGTGCTAACTGTTAGTAGTTCTGGTAATGCTGGACCGGGATACGGAACAATAGGAAGTCCAGATGCTGCACCATTTGGACTTACGGTAGGAGCTGCAACAGATAACATCTTTGTTGGTTATGGTCCCTTCAAAGGACAACCGCGATTTGGCAATAGCACACTTTACTATGGCGACATATCTGGATTTTCAAGTAAAGGCCCATCCGTGATAGGTGATCCAAAACCTGACATAATGGGAGTAGGGGAATATGGATTTACCCCAACTTCAGTTACAAAGTATAACAAAAACTCAACTGGACCATTTACACTATTTGGAGGAACAAGCCTTGCCGCTCCACTGACTGCTGGGTCAGCTGCCATAGTAATGCAGGCATTACATGAAAAGGGAATTCCGTATAATCCCTTTACAATAAAAAACATACTAATGTCAACTGCACAAGACCTTGGCAACGATCCTTTTGCGCAAGGCTCCGGTCTAGTTAATGTTACAAGTGCGATTAACTACGTTTTGGGAAAAGAAAATACTTTTGTAGTTTACAACAACGCAACTTATTCTAACACCCAGAAAGTACTCGAACCAGCAATCAATTCAATTAATTCGTCTGCTTTTGGATTGAAAACATTTCAACTTGGCAACACTTCACTTCCTGAGACTCCTTGGTTTGTTGGAAGGCTGTATCCAGGAGAAAGAACCACTGCTGCTTTTACCATAGAAAACCCTGCAGATAATGCCATAGAGGTAAATGTGGAACCTCAAAAACTTGATCTCATAAAACTCTCGCAATATAACGGAACAACAGAACCTCGTATGCAAGATCCTCTAATCAAAAAGCAGGGAGTTTACAGGCCAAACTATGTGCCACTTGCTCAGATAACAAATCATACCAACCTGCTATCATTTTTCCAAAAAACAAACCCTATACCACCTAATACCTCCCTTATGGTGCTTGACATAACATTTCCATTTTCAGAGTTCATGAATTCATCTGCTAAATCATACGCTGATGACATGAAGATATCCTCACTCTACTTGTACGATTGGAATAAGCATAATGATACCACACCGACATATCAAGACCTCTCACTTGTAAATAGGGGGGGTTCGTGGGGGACAGCCCAAGAAGTTAGAATATCTCATCCAAGTTCAAAATTTGAACACGTTCCCTTGGTAGGCGTATATCCAGTTCCAACCCGATACTCATATTGGTCTGGTGACACCAAGAAAAACTCTACCTCAATTAATTATACCATAACTGCCAGTTTTTACGAAAAAACCAAATGGAAAGAAGTGTGGCTTGATTCAAACAGCATACAACTGGGCCCACACAGCAAGGCTACGCTAAATGCAACGCTAGTAGTTCCATCTGACGCAAAGTCAGGGGTCTATCAGGGATTCATCTCCTTTAGTGACAAATCACATACTGTTGATATACCGGTGTCATACGTAGTTCTTAAAAAATTACAGCCAAAGGATCTGCCTACTGTCATACAAGGAACACAAGGAAACACTATTTTTGGAAACGGATACGTTGGTGGAGGATTTGACATGTCCAATAGGTATAACGCCGGCGACTGGAGAGAATATTATTTTGATATTGAGGACAAGACAATTAACACGGGGACAATATTCTTTTCATGGAAAGACCCAGATACCAATCTGTCTGTCTTTGTAGTTGATCCGAAAGGAAATATCATTCAGACAAATGTGCCTCCAGGAGTATTGGGACAATTCCAAGGGTGGCCAAGCGGAGACTGGCTGGGGCCAAGTACTCCATTTGGTGAGGGTGGAGGATTTTATCCTGTAAAAAATAAAGATGCCACATCAACAGAAGTCTACGCTCCGATAAACCAGACGGGAGTATACTCTGTGTTAGTTCACACCACTTTGTTTGGAGGAAAGTCGGTTGCAGAACCACTAACAATGATGGCAAAGTTTTCAACAATTCTACCAAACGAGATCCCACCGCAGATAACTCTGAAAATTCCACAATTCATTAATAATACTTACAAAATAATTCCCAAAATAACTGGTGAAAATATTCAGGAGAAGAAATATTCCATAGATTCTTCAAGTATGCAGATAATGGGAAACGCTACATTTCCAAACGCAACTCAAAATCTCTCAGAAGGTCAACATGATCTGCAGATTGTCGTATCGGACGCAGTTGGTCACGTTGTTTCAAAAGACTATACGTTTGTTGTTGACAACACTCCTCCAAAGATCATCTTTGAATCTCCAGTAAACGGTTCTACTGTTTCAGGTGTGATAAATGTCAATTTGAGCATAAATGAGACAAATCCGCTAGAAAAGAACTGGCTTACAGTAAAACTTCCAACACAGACGGTATTTGATAACTCGACACTACGTTACGACACCAGATCACTTCAAAATGGTCTGTATAACATTGAAGCCATAGCCAAAGACAGGGCAGGAAATGCAGATGATGAAAAGATCTCAATTACTGTGAACAATTCAGTCCTAAGTTCTAGTTCCATTTTGGGTACAAGCGATCAGAATTTTATAACTTTGATCGAAATATTGGTTGGAATTGCAATAGCATCTGCGATATCAGTTATTACTTTTAAAAAATTTAGATTTTCTGGAAGAACTTAGACAAGGTTTATATGCAATTTTTCAATCACGGAGCTTTGGATGTCTGAGCAAGATACTAGGGGTACAGTAACTAGGCGAGACTTTCTTAGACTTTTGGGAGCTGCAGGTGTTGCAACCACTTTTGCACCTTTTGTTCCATGGGGACAATTTATGCCAAACCCCTCAAACATCGTGCCTTCCAAAGTACAAGTTACACTACCAGATGGAACGGTGGCAAACGTCAAGACATTTCCAGTGAATAGCTCTGAGGTCATAACCTACCCATCTAGTGGGGATCCAGTTCTTGATCAAGAGGCATTCAAAAAATGGCAGTTTATCCGACTACCTTCAGAACTGGGTGGTGAAGTACAAGATGTTAGCGCTTTTCGTGTTTACAGTATGGTGTGTTTACATTTATGGTGTTTATGGAAATACTGGCCACAGGATGGCAGAAAAAGAGGCGAATGCCCATGTCATGGTAGCATGTACAATCCTCTGACAGGCAAAGCATTTGCAGGCCCTGCATCTCTTCAAGCTCCTCCGTCAAATGTACTGGCAACACTTTATCTTGAAGCTGACGAGAAGGGAGACCTGTGGATAAAGCCAGCAGTATGGAACGTCAACGAAAATGGAATAGTGGGATATGGTCGTTTCCTTAAAACGTAGAAACGGATTTGTAGATTTTTGCTACTGGATATGGGATGGCTTAGAGAGAACTGTATTCATAGGCACCAAGTTCTCATTCCCTGCTAGGTTTGTGAGCCCATTTGGGTTCCTTGGAATGCTTACTTTTGTGGTATTCATTATACTTGGAGTCTCTGGTGCCTTGTTGATGTTCTACTATGAGCCCATATTGGACAGGGCGTGGGACAGCGTTGCCAAAATCAATAACACAGTTCCATACGGGTTTATGATCAGAAACATCCATTATCATGCATCAAACGCAATGGTACTACTTGCAGTACTTCACATGTATTACCAATACTTTAGTGGAAGGTACAAGATAAGAAACGAGATCATATGGGTAACAGGAGTTGTACTGGGTACAGTAACCATTCTAGAAGCATTTACAGGTTACGATATAATTTTCAGTGAACGCGCCGAGCTTGCAATTAGTATTGCAGCTTCACTTACCAATTCTATGCCTGTGGTGGGACCGACCATACGAGACGCTATGTTTGGTTCTGGATTTGCAGACTTTATACTGCGATTCTACACACTGCATGTCTTTGTTCTGCCTATAGTGATGTTAGGATTGATGGCAGTCCACTTGCCGAGGTTCTTGGTGTTTGATGTGCCAATGGTTATGGCAATTTCAGGAGCGATTTTCATCACTGGTGGTGTATTCCCTGTAGACCTTGGCTCAAAGTTCCAGCCAACGATACCACCAGGTATCACTGTACCCGAATGGTATCTTACAGGAATCTATGCTTTCCTTAGGACACAATATGACAAATTTGTAACTGGTGTATTGTGGCCTGGCATATTCATTGCAGCTATAGCCATGACTCCATTCATTGATAGGTACAAAAAGTTCTCTTGGAAAGACAGACCAATAGTTACTGCATTTGGAATAACCGGAATTGCTCAAGTTATGGTAACAACCTATTGGGGATTTTACATCACACCTGATACTACAAAACCGCTTGTTGCAAGACTTGTGATAGATCCAGTATTCTTCTATCTCATAATGCTGCTTCTAGTACCGATAGGCTTTGGGTTCTCGTACATGATGATACTGCTTGCAAAGGAGGCAGAAAGGAAGGCAAAACTTGCAGCAGCAAAAGGACCGCACAAATCAGCACAGATAAACTTCTCTGGAAAATGGATAAACTGGCTCATAATAGCTCTCTTGGTATTCCAAGTATACATCAACATAGCAGCCTACAATGCGGCACTGGCTGGCATGAAGAACTTTTCGCTCTTTCTAGTAGGATTAGGCCTTATGGTGTTTGCAGGGCTCTTCCATCTGTATAGGCATGGGTTAAACGAGGCAAAGAAGGCACCGCCTCCTCCACCGCAACCGCAAGCTGAGCCTCCAAAAGCGCTAGAAAGTCCAGAGCCATCAGGGAAGGTACCGCCAAAAGAGGAATCTGGCAAGCCGACACCTCCCTCCGAGTCACAAGTTGCACCAGAAATTAAAGCAGCTGGAATCGAAGATCTAAAAGATCCAGTCATTGGCAAATTTGATCTGAAAAATCCCTAGCGAATTTACTTCCACATGATAACTTTATAAGACTATTAAAAAGATGACGACTAGTTGAGCGTTCCTACATCAAGTCACGCATATGGAATAGCACTAATCGCGGTAATAGTAGGAGCGGGAGTTGGCATATCGTATTATCAACTATTTTACATACCAGAACTCAACGCCAAGCCAATTATTCCAGACAAAGTCCTTCACCCAGGTGAAACCACCGCAATTACTATAGTCCCTGGTGCAGAAAACCCGCAACAGCAGCAGAATTTTGTACCAAAAAAGATTGAATCACAACTTGGTGTAAACAATTTGGTAATATGGAAAAACACAAGTGATTCGGCGGCACACACAGTTACACCTGACAAGCCGTTCAAAGACCTTTACAGTGGGGACTTTGGTTCTAATGGAGTTATACTGCCTGGCAAGTCATATCAATTCCTGTTTACACAAGAGGCTCAGATTACATACCATTGTGATCCTCACCCATGGATGAAGGGCGAGATTGACGTAGTACACGGAGCACTAACCTCCTAGAAAAAACAGGCATTCTTTACTGCTAAATTAATTTTGCAAATACTATGTCGCTTTCTATTTCTTTATGTTCTTGTATTATGGACGCCCTGAACTTTACATCATGAGATTCCTTTGGCTCAAACTCTATTGAGGCAGTAAACTCTGCAGAGTTTTGTGGCATGTCGTTTTTATTGATAAATAAGCGTGAGACGTTTTGCGTAATTGTTTTGTTGTTGTATGACCTATAAACAATGAGCTGGTTAGAATTTAATATCTGCGTATTTACCACGATGCCGTCATATCTTCCTGGATAGTTAACTTGTATTCTCGCTTTGATTATTTCACGTGGTTTTATGTTCAAACTTTCTAACTTTAATTCAATGTCTTTCATATTGTGGGTCATCCACCTGATGATAATAAATTATGGCATCATGTATTTTTTAAAATTAATACGTGATTCAAATAAATAATTGTGCGAGTCCGAAATTTGATTCAAACAGATTAAGTGGGTCCTCAAGGACTCGAACACAAAATATCGGTTTATGGTAACTATGACCTTCCCTTGTTGTGGTAACGAGAATGTTTGGGCTAGCCAAAAAAACTATCAAAACATGAAGCATGTTTTACTCCAGCCATTTACCTCCGTTGAGGTTCAGATGGGTTATACGTATGGAACCGTATGGTGTTGTCGTCCGTGGGCTCCCAACGCTGCTGCTAGAATGATCACACCTGCCACCAAGATGGCACCGTATGTTTGTGCTGTAGCTAGTGGAGTGCATCCGATGTATCAATAAGCTTGCTCCCCACATGTTGGTGTTTGTGCAAAGGCAGTGTTGGTACCTGCAATAGCAACTACACCTATAGTCGAGATGTACAAAGCTAATCTTGCAGTTTCCGATTTGATCATGCCATACATAACACGTCGTAATATTTACGGTTTGTAGATCTAGTCTTCCAGTTAATTCAAGCTAAAGATGTTAATTTGTCTAGGAATTGATACGATGGAGACTAATTTTTCATGAGGGGAGAATCTCTAACTATTCCATGATCAAAGGACTACATTCTACCTGAAAATGAACCTCAGTTAGCACCTAAACACAGTTCAACCTCACCTGAAATTTTACCTAAAAAGACTTGAAAACGATGCTGAATGTTACCTGAAATACTGCTGAACCTCGCTGAAGAAACTGGTCCAAAACCGTCACATGTCTGAGTCAGAAGGAACCATTAGAGATAGGAAACAGTTTCTATCAATAACTGACGGGGAGAGTGGGATGGGCCCTTACGTCTTGGAGAAATAGATTATTCAACGATTTACACGTTCAGATGCTACAAAAGAGGAATATGAAGTATCATTGGGTTGAATTGGATATTTGAGATGGAATCAAAGAAAGAAAGAGATGTCTTTATTAAAACAGCTAAAATCTGATGAGGAATTTATTTCACATAATCAAATCAAAGAACCTTAAAGACCTTTTGTCACAAATGTGATTGGGTTATATCCTTGCGCAAGAAATCAGACATCTAAAATGTGGGCAGGACTTAACTGTTTTCAAAAAACAAGATAAATTTTGGATTGTAAATGGGGTTAGAATCAAACAAAATGTAAGATCTAGAGCCCTTGTTCTCCCTTTTTGTTTGACTTGATATCTATCACTGTATCGATATTTGTGATTATTATTTTTCCTACCTGAGCAGTTTTTTGTATAGATTCAACAACTTTTTCGGCATCTTGATCCCTAACTAATACCATTATTGTATTACTATGATTAAATTCTGGAAAAAACATTCCAAACCTAGTAGATCCTGCAAACATGGGTTGAATTGGTTCTTTTCCGCGACCTTTTGATTCAAAGATGGTGATTCCAGTCACCCCACTTTTGCTTAATGCTTCATCTACCACTGTAAGTTTTTTTTGGGGAATGATAGCTTCTATTCTTTTCATTATTACAAAATTCTTTACAATATATTTAACACAATGACGAAAAACTCACTAATGGTAAGATATATCAAATAAATCAAAAATTCACATATATCTTAATTTTTTAATTAAAACATTTAAAATATTTATTGAAAGATTCCAAAACTATGCTTATATCTGCGCAACCTCAGTAAAATTTGAAAATTCATGGAAGACGAAGAATATGTTGAGCGACCAGTTCCCATGAGCGCAAGATTGGGATTCTTCAAACCTGCGATGGTCTGGGCAGGATTTGCTCATGCATACATCTGTATTTTTATCGGCAGTCAAATAATGGGAGGACTTGGAGCCCCATTAGGATACGCAGCAATTGTAGGCGGTCAAATATTCTTGTTTGTTTATTCTGGTTTGATAGCACACCGTGGTTCACAACTTGGACTCAATTTTTCAATGATGTGCAAGGCAACGTTTGGAAAGTATGGATATCTTGTTCCAGTTTTATTAATCGCAGGGTTGGTCTCTGGCTGGTTTATCTTTCAAGCTTGGCTTGCAGCAGATCTAACAGTTGGGCTTTATGGTGGTAAATCGTTTAATGCTGGCACAGGAAATGGTAGTCTCCCAGGAATTCTAGGCACTACTAGCTTCTGGGCCGGTATTTTCACCATTGCTTTTGGCATGTTTGCTGTTTTAGGAATAAAGGCAATGGCTTGGTTAGGGAAAGTGGCAGTATTTTGTGTTGCAGCATTGGAAATATGGATGATTTTCACTATTGTCACAGTAGTTGCAGCACACACTGGTGGAAATCCCTTCGAGTCCCCAGTGGTCGGAAAGCAGTGGAGCTTTGCCCTTGGATTTACTGCCTCAGTTGGAACATTTATCGTTAGCAGCACAATGACAGGAGACTTTGTAAGATGGACTCGGACTCCAAAACAGGCATGGGCAGTTACTGCTGTAGCATTTCCCGTTTGTAACTTGGTCACATTGTTGATCGGTGGAATTTTTACAGCCATTGCAGTAAAACTCGACTTTTTCTTTGGGCTTGCAGCAGTAGCATTTGGTATTCCTATGATGATAATGCAAATGTCTAGCAATGGTTCAGTATGTGATGGCTGTCTATACAATGCAACACAAGGATTCAAAAATGTAATTTACTACATTTCAAAAGGAAAATTTAACCTACCTTGGAGAAAAATGGCTGCAATCATAATGATTATAGGAGCAGGGGTCGGTGTTGCAAATCTTATCACTAACATAGTCCCATGGTTACTCCTACTAGGAACGTTGGCACCGCTGGTAGGAGGAGTCTTAATAGGTCATTTCTGGATCGTTGCACGAAGGAATACCCTTGATGAACACATGAAAGCAGCTGACAAAAAATACAACATTCCAGCGTTAATCGGACTAGGAACGGGATTAGTAATAGCTGTCATTATACAGATAGTTAGTCCAGATCTCCCCCCCGTCCTTGGAGGATTAATTGGAGGAATAGGTGTGTATCCGGCTGTCGCAAAGGCCACAGGATATACTCTAAGTGGAAAGCTTACTACAAAAGGGCTTGGAATCGATTCTACGTTAGGTACATCGGGTTCTTCTTTGGGTAATTCCTATGATGACAAATCGTCCTCTGACTTTTCAAACCTGCAGTCTAGCAACGATCCAGAAAATGACGTAAATATTTCCACCAATGTTAAATCAAACAGATTCGTATCAAAACTAGGGAAAGTGGCCGAGTTTATGTTACCTGGATTTTTCCAGAAAGATATTGGCTCTGGTAATACATCTGGCTTTAGAGGTTGGCCTTAGAAATGTCGACAGAACGTTATCCATTAAGAGTTTTAGAACCATTCATGAGTAAGGCACGAGACGATATATTAAAGAGGGCACAACAAGATTTCGAGGAGTTCAAGAAAACAAAAATTTTCAAATTTCCAACTTGGTTATATGGATCACCAAGAGGTAAATTGATCAAAATTGAAGTAGAAGATTGTCCGAGATTCGGAGATACTGCATACGTGGAATTTGATTCTGCGAGAGCTGCTTTCATAAGCGTGGATATGCAAGTGGACTTTTGTGGACCGAAAGGCTATGTTGACGTAATGGGATACGACTTGGGACTCACGTCAGCACCTATTAAACCAATTAGAAGTGTTTTAGAAACAATACGAAATAACACTGACATAAAGGTAGTTCACACAAGGGAGGGTCATGCACCAGACTTGTCTGACGCACCATACAATAAGATACTTCGAAGTAAGATAATAGGTGACGGAGTAGGAATTGGTGAACAACCCGCAGGAGGAATGGGTAAATTATTGACACAAGGAGAAAAGAACTGGGATATAATTGATGATCTTTATCCATATCCAGGAGAATACATCATAGACAAACCTACCAAGGGTGCCTTTGGAAACAGTCAAATTGATATGATTTTAAAGAATCTGGGAATTACACACGTATTCATTTCTGGAATCACAACAGATGTTTGCGTTCATACAATTATGCGAGAGGCAAATGATAGAGGGTATTGGTGTACTCTACTCAAGGATTGCGCAGGGGCAACAGATTATGGTAATCATCAAGCAGCTATCAAGCAGATAAAAATGCAAGGTGGGGTATTTGGATGGGTCTCTGATTCAATTCGATTTAACAAGGCAGTAAGAGAAGCATTTCAAGAAAAATAACTCTTGAAAATTCAAGGAAAATTGTGTATGTATAGCATGAAGACTTACGGAAATAACTGATTCATTATGAATAATAAGCCCACACTGCGCACTTGTGGCTCTTACTCTGAATATATCTTGGCATCATTACGTGAACTATCGGAGAAACTTGGCATTCCGTTATCGAGTATCATTCAAACTATTGATCTGTTTGAAAAGTCTATTGAAAGTGGAATCCTGATAGGACGGAGCAGACATATTATTCTCCTGTCCTCGCTTTACATTGTTTGTAGACAATCCACGATTCCTATATCGTTGTATGAGATTGCATGTGCAGGAGAAGTGAAAGTCAAAAACTTGTCACGTTGCGCAAGGATTCTTATTCATTCACTCGATCTGGCCTGCGGAACTTATGATTATTCTAGCATGATTTACAAAATTTCAGATAAATTGGGTCTTCGAGAGGAATCAAGAAGGGAAGCGATAAACCTCATGATGAAAGCAAAGGAAAAAGAAATGTGTGTAGGAAAAAGACCACTCACTATTGCAGCATCGGTAGTGTACCTTTCCTGTAAAATTAACAAAGATCGGAAGCCTCTTTGGAAGATTTCAGAGGTTTCGGGAATACACAATGTTACCATAAGAAATAACGCAAAATATCTTTCCAAACTATTTGATGCTGAAAACTAACACTTTCAGTAAATCTGATCATGATATACAAAATCATAATCACACATAAGCACCTATCTCAAACTTTAAGTGTAGAGTATCATAATTAATGTGGGTCTCTTTGAAAATAGCACGAGTTTCAATGAATAATTCTGAAACTTACGGTATTGTTGATAGCAAAAATGAAAAACTACTTTTGAAAAAGGAAATAGAAAAAAAATTTGATGTAAAACTTCCAAACAGAGTAGAAGACTTTCTTTCCAAAAATGAGGGAAAGCATTTAGAGTTAGTTAGAGGATTAGAGAACAAATTTGAATATTTTCACCAAATCAAGGAATTTCGTCTGCTTCCACCAATAAAAGATTCGTATAAAATAATCTGCTTGGCATTTAATTACTTAGATCAGGACACATGGCTACGTTTTGGTAAAGAACCTCCAAAAGAACCAGTTATATCATTAAAACCTAGAACGAGTCTGACAGGGCCTTACTGTGATATCATATGTCCTCCCTTTGTTAAACAGCTAGATTATGAAGGCGAATTGGCATTGGTTATAGGATCTAGATGTAAGCAGGTAGACAAGTGCCATATAATGAGCAATATATCTGGATATTTTATCATGAATGATGTATCCTCACGCCACATCCAATTCATTGATCATCAATATGGCAGAGCGAAAGGATTTGATACATTTGGTCCGTGTGGACCGTGGGTAACAACAACGGATGAAATATCAGATCCTGATAATCTAAAACTAGTAACAAAAGTTAATGGAGAAGTACGGCAAGATTCCTCGACAAAAAACCTTGTGTTAAAAATAGAAGAGATAATAGAAAAAATAAGTCAAATTATGACTCTAGAACCAGGTGATATCATATCCACAGGAACTCCTAGTGGAACAGCATTATCCCTATCTGCTACCAAAGGCGACAAATATCTTAAACATGATGATGTTGTCGAAGTAGAAATTGAAAAGTTAGGAACTCTGAAAAATAAGGTACGAATAGAAAACTAGAAATCTAATACCCGAGAATCTTACTATCCATAAGCTATGATTGCATTAAAATTGGAATGAGATAATGGAAAATGCAATTTTATTCGCACAAGTTATCTCTTATTTAATTTCTTATCCTCAAATTCAACGGACTTCTCTAACATATCTTTGTGTTTTCGAAGTTTCTCTTTGAGAAAGTCATATTTTAAGCTCAATAACTGGCATGCATAAATTCCTGCATTGAATGCTGAATTCACCCCCATGGTGCCTACGGGAACACCTTTTGGCATTTGCACTATTGAAAGCAATGAATCCATCCCGTCCAAAGAATTATTGCGGAGGGGTACTCCTATCACAGGTAACGTTGTAAGTGAAGCAATCATCCCAGGCAGATGTGCAGAACCATCTGCTGCGGCTATTATGACCTCAATTCCGTTACGTTCTAGTTCGCTAATGAATCTCAGGGTTTTTTTAGGTGCCCAATGAGCTGCTACAATTGTTATTTTATACGGAATTTCAAAAAGTTCTAATGCCGTTTTTACTTCTTTAAGGTCCTTGAATAATTTTATTGAAGGAACTGCAATAGCTACATGCGCAGATTTGGAGTCGCTTTTCTTATGATTCTTCATTTCGTAATTACCATCCCTTCTTATCATTATCTTATAATCATATTTCACATTTTTTACAAATAATATCAAATATCATCGAATAATAAAAATTGCATAATAGGGAAAATATGGTTACCTTAAATAGAGAAATAAATCAAACGGACTGAATTATAAATGAACAATTGATAGTCAACGTATAGATGTATTCGTATGGCAGTCATAACTCCCAAGTTATTAGTTGGCTTCAATATTCATTGATCATCTTCTCAAGAGATAACACTATTCTCTCTTTGTGTATATATTCACTAGTTTGATTGATGTTCAGGCATTTTTACTACCGATGGTAAGAATGTTATTAAGATATGCTTGAACAATAAACGCTTGGTATGATAAATACTAACGTCCAGTAATGCAGAAAGTAAAAGATAGGTATATCATATATTAATGAAGCCGGACAATTCTAAAGCCACCTTATGTTATCAGCCCTAGCATTAACAAAAGTTCAAGTCCAAAGATTGAAGACAATAGACTGAAGATAAACAAACGATAACGCACCAAATTTACTACACTTACTCTTTCTACGGGTAGCATTAGGTATCATAAATTACATAAATTTTCAACTATGTAGAATTTTTTAAGGGATGATTTATTGGTTTAATTTTGAAAATAAAAAAATAGTCTTTTATCATTTCTGCATTGACTCAATGGGAAAGTGAATTACAAAAGTTTGAAAACATTTCTGAGCTGCTCATTATTTATTCTACTGTTATCCTCAAGTTTTATTCTAATTTTTCCAACTATGTCACCAGTACATGCCCAAGTAGCTTCGCATCCAAACTTGTTTGTCTCTGCAGAAAACTCTCAGTACAACAACTACTTTGCCGGCCCACAAGTGGTCCAAGTCGTAGTATCTGATCCAAACATAAACAGATTGGACCAGAAGTACGGTGAACCAGTTGTAACCGTCAACGG
>JAJPKL010000044.1 GCA_021323705.1 Nitrososphaerota archaeon | reverse complement strand
TCCGAGAAAGCCATCGATCTTCTTCGACAGGCAGCAACCTCGATTGATCCAAAAGACAAGACATACTTGAAGAAAGTTGCCATTACCACATTGGCATCGAAGCTAGTTTCAAGCAACGCAGAAGAACTCGCAAACATTGTAGTTGATGCAGTATTGGCAGTTGCCGAAAAAGCCGGAGACAAGTACAAAGTAGATATCGATAACATCAAGGTAGAAAAGAAGAGCGGGGGTTCTATTCGAGACACAAAACTCATCAATGGAATAGTCCTTGACAAGGAGATTGTCCACGGCGGAATGCCCAAGAGAATTGAGAACGCAAAGATAGCCCTTATCAACGCTCCTTTGGAAATAGAAAAGACAGAGTTTGACGCAAAGATCAACATAAACTCACCAGAACAAATGCAGCAATTCATCGACGAAGAAAACAAGATGCTAAAGAAGATGACAGACAAGATTGCCCAATCCGGTGCAAATGTAGTACTATGTCAGAAAGGAATTGATGACATGGCACAACACTATCTCCAAAAGGCAGGTATGCTTGCAGTAAGGAGAATCAAAGAAAGTGATATGACAAAGCTATCAAAGGCGACTGGAGCAAGAATTGTCACAAATATCAATGAACTATCATCAAATGATCTTGGAACTGCAAACCTAGCAGAAGAAAGGTTGGTCGAGACAGAAAAATGGGTATTCATTGAGGGCTGCAAGAATCCAAAAGCGGTAACAATACTTGTGCGAGGAGGCTCGCAGAGAATAGTAGACGAGGCAGAAAGATCCGTACACGATGCACTGATGGCAGTCAAAGATGTCGTGGTTTATCCCAAGATTCTAGTGGGTGGAGGTGCCCCAGAAGCATATACTTCACACAAGCTAAGAGAGTGGGCAAACTCTCTTGAGGGAAGAGCACAACTGGCTGCACAAAGATTTGCAGACAGTATAGAAACATTACCGCTTGTTTTGGCCGAGAACACTGGGATGGATCCCTTGGACACACAGGTAGAACTGCGTTCAAAGAGTTCCACTGGTAAAGCAAGTTTTGGCGTAGATGTAGAAAATGCCAGTATTGGAGACCTTTCAACTAAGGGCATCTACGAGCCACTTGCTGTAAAAGAACAAGTAATCAACGCTGCAACAGAAGCTGCCTGCATGATACTTCGCATAGATGACGTCATTGCCTCATCCAAATCAAAAGATATGCCAAAGCCTGGCGGTCATGGTATGCCAGGAGGCGACATGTCCGGAATGGACATGTAAATCCCTTTTTTGTTATGAAAACTGATATTGATTCAATTTTTTATGTACTAGGAAATAAGACAAGAAGAAATATTCTTTCCATTCTTGCTGATGAACCGATGTATTTTAATCAAATCTCAAAAGAAATTGGAACAGGACAACAGGCCATGTTACGTCACATGAAGTTGTTGGAAGATACTGGTTTTGTGAATTCTTATGGTGAAAAGAGCAAATTCGGCGCACCCGATAGAAAATACTATAATCTGGATTCTTCATTTAATCTATCAGTTACACTTTCAGAGGATGAGTTCACGATCAATTATAGCGAAAGAGACATGTCTGAGGACAGACGTAACAGACTATCTTACAAGAAATTTGGTCAAATTTCAAGTGATCCTAGTTTAGGTCTTGAAACGATTAAAAATCATCTTAAAGAAGTAGATGAGGAGATTACAAACCTACAGACTGAGATTGATAATCTAAAAGAGGTGCGACAAGCGCTCTTACACAAGATGCACCAAATTGGAAGAGATAATCTTACATTTCTTGAAAGAAAAATCGCATATGAAATGATGAGAAAAGACTCATCACCAATTGCAGATCTATCTAAAATGACAGGTGAAAACAAAGCACAAGTACGGGAGGCACTAACAGGTTTACAAGACAAGATAGGCAATCGCAACATGAAAACTCTATTTGGTGTTGATTACTTGGACACTTGATGGATTGAGCAAAAATGGATTTGATTTTTATCGAGTTTCAACGCTGCGAGTTACATGGTGAATGGGATTATACTGAATCTGATACAAAGACATTCTATGAGGCAAAAAATGAGAATGCAGTCTTAGAGTTGTGGACAGATAAAGGTAAGAAAGAAAGTTACAAATTCAAAAAAGGATCAATGATCAGAGTATCGTCTAATATCGTCAGGTTCAATAGAGAAGATACGAAATAAAAAAATTAGAACAATCTTTGTTGGGTGTGGTTGTAATAAAATTACATTTTTAGCATTTTGTAAAACCACTTGGTTTGACATATAGGCCACTTGGTCTTGTAAAACGAAACCAAAAGAGCATCTTGAAGAAGATGCGATTTTGTCCAGAACATAAAACACGATTTGTAATCGAAGATAAAATAACATACTTGTAATAAAGGCGAAAAATCAGGTTTTACTATACAATTACGAACATATTGACGTCATGGTACAACAGAAAATGCAGACATTGACTGCAACAAATGACGGTAAAATGTCGGCAACATGACGTCAAATCCTCCTTAAATTCTAAACCAATTTTTGGCATCATGATATCAGAGTATCATATCAGAAGGCTTACTGCTACAAACTTGGAGAGAAAAAACCACTTGGCTTTTGCTTCCAAACCACATGGTTTTGCAAAGGCCGGAATTGGCTCTTACATTCTAAACATACCACATGACATTGTAATAAAATACGGCTGGCAGAACGAAAAGAAGGCATCGCTTTTGATCTCGCTTCATTCTGTGTTAGCTGTAAGGATGTATGTAGAAAATGCTAACCGTGATGATGTCGTTACAACGGTACTGCATCGTGGCACAAGATCAAGTCCTTCAATGTATATCAGGATACCAAAAGATGTAATTGCAAAGCTTGGGTGGATCCTCGGCGATAAAGTAATCATGGTACCAAACGATTCAGGTATCCTAACGTGTCAGAGGTGGAAGGACACCAAGCGTCTCTTTCGATGGCTGGTAAAGACAGGAGGAGACCATGACAGAAGGACACTTGTTAGAAATGCATACCGCGATCTCTGGCTTGGTCAGGAGAACTTTGAGCATCTCTTGCGGGCAGAGCAGGAAGAGAAGTATCTGCAGAAGATTGCCAGGCTGAGGGCCGCTACATCATGAAGCAGTCAAGAAAGGTAATGCGTTATGGTAAAAGGAGCAACCCCACAAACGTTGTCTGCATTCCTGTAGCAATTTGCAGAGAACTTGAAATTGTACCCGGCACCATTTTGTTTTTCAAGATTGAAGATAGTAAAATAATACTTTCAAAGGAACCGTTTGAAGAAAAACAGACAGATGATACCACAATACAAGATTGGGGTGATAAATTCTGGGGCAGATCGTTATAAGATTCTCTGAAAGTATATAATTGACTAGGATGATACTGTTCACATGAAAGCCAGTGGCAGCGGGGAACCACCATACAGAAAGGTAAGGATTGATACCAAATACGAAGAGAAAGCATGGAAGGTGTTGTTTGATGCAGGCATTCCATTTGATCATGCATCAGAGAACGAGTATGTCATCACATCGGGACAGTGTCAGCTGCTCAGTAAGAACAAGGTTCCATACCAGAAATTAGATTGACTTGAGCTTTGTCCCAAAGGTTTTACTTCATATCAAGTTACCTATCGCATTCAACGATGGCAGGTCCATTCCGGTCTCATATTTTATAGAGCTGGAAAAAAAGTTTGTAAAAGAATACGGTGGCTATACACGTGTCATTCCGCCATCAAGAGGGGAGTGGAAGGAAAAGAGTAGTGGTAGAGTTTTTCTTGACATGTCAATATCGTATGAGGTCTTCATAGAAAAGAATCATTTCCAAAATACTGTAGTGCCTAATCTGGATAATTTAATTGAGGAGTTAAAAGAGAGGTTTGAGCAAAAGGCAATAGCTTGTTATTATTTTGATGTCACATCCACCGGGTTTTAGTCAAAAGATCATTTTGAAAAACTATCAATTATTTTCAATTCTTTTCCAACTTCGAATTTGATACCACGAACAAAAATTTCAAATCGCTAATTTATAAATCTCATCTGAACTAAAACATTGAATCTTTTCTTTTAGGATATCATCAAGGGTATCGTAAATTTCCAAAATCTTTGGAGAGAGCGACCAGGATTCCATCCTTGCAAATCCAAGCTTCTCCCATTTTTCAAAGTTCTTTCTGACCTTTTCAGGATGGCTCTCACATTCTGATGTCGACTCTATCTCTATTGATATAGGTATACCATTGTCATAATCATACCCGCACATGTCGACTCTTTCTATTCCTTCTTTAGGATCCTGTCTTGCAAGTGCCACAAAGTGACCCTTTGATACATGATACTCAAACGCCTTTCTTGCTATCTCCATAACACCTTCTGCCTTTCCTATATCATCAAATGTATCGACAAAATACTTGAGCTTGGCAGCATCCGATAACGTATACAGGGTATCAAAAATGCTGACAAGTCCTTCAGCTGCCATAGTATCCAAGATCTGCCGCGTCTTGTCACGGTTGTAGCTGTGTACCACATTGACGATATCAGTAAGGTTCAGCTTCTTGTTGCGAAGCGATACAAGTATCTCCCATTCTTCTCTTTCAAGAAATGAAACAGCAAGCTGTCTCATCCACAACGTCGCTGCCTGTGACCTTTGGGCAAGTATTGTTGGAGTATCGTCTTCATGGATACCGTATCGGTCTCTCATGATATCAATGAGTCTGTCTGCGTCTGCCTCGCTTGCAAGCAGTGGTGGTGGTGCATGTGCGCGAAATCTTTGTGGCGCCTGCTGTTCCTGTCCTGATGACGCCCTTGACCTGATTGTAAATGTAAAGTCAGGCTGGACTGCAAGTGTCTCTGTAATCTCTTTTGCAAAATGTGGATCTACAGCTCGAGCTATCTTTGCACTGTCAATGCCTGAGACCCTGCCAAAGATCTGGGTTGCGGTGTTTCCTATTATGGTCTCTAAAAGTTCTTCAGATATCTGAGCTGTGTTCTGGTGGGATAACACAAGTCCTAGGTTGTAAGCACGGGCCTGCGAGAGTATTGTGGTTAGTATGTTAAGCTGTGCAATCTTTTGGAACTCGTCAAGTGCAAGAACAACAAGGTTCCGGTTTTCTGGTGCTACCCTGCTTGCACGATCAAGCACTACAAACCATATCTTGATTACAATAGCCATGATGGCAAGTCCGTGTGCATACTGCGGAGTTTGGGTATCGCTTATCCTAAATATGGTAATGTTTCCCGGGGCGAGTATATTTTCAAAATCAATAGTACTGTGTCTTACTCCAAATATTTTTTTCAGATACGGGTCCACTGCAAAAGGCTCTATTCTGTTAAGTACCGGATTCCAGGAATCAGAGGCAAGTCCTGCAATTGCGTTTAGTGCAAGCTTCATCTCAGAACCAGAGACATTTTTTAAACTCTGCATTATCTGTTGCAGCTCCGACCTGCCGTCTGACTGGAGACGGACAATAATCTCGTAGAGGTCAAGCATTGTCGGCGAGTCTGTGTTCTGGTAGAGGTAGTACAGAAGCAGTTTGATTATTCTTTCAAGCTGCACATACGTGGTAGGCTGCTCGTATAATTCTTTTAACATTGACATGACATATCCTACCATCTTTGATACCACTGCATCCCTCTGGCCTTCCTGGGACCGTGGAAGCTCAAGCAGGTTTATGCCAAAATTTGTATGATTGATGTCAAGATATCTTACAGCTCCCGACTCGAGACTCTCTGGATTGCACTGACGCAAAAATAGCCTAGCATCCTCGTCCTTGATATCGATATAGATGGTACCATTTAGCATCCCATGCCAGTTTGCAAGCTCGAGATGCTTGAATATGGTTCTTACAAGCGTTGTCTTTCCGGTTCCTGTCCCAGCAAGAATGTAGACATGACGCGAGAGATCATCAAACGATAGACCCTCGCTCCCTGTTCTGATGTTGTTTACCTCGATGCCGTATTCCATGATATCACTGGACCATCAAAGCTTTCCACCAAGCGAGAAGAGATCCTTTGGTGTTGTAACATCAGGAATGCTCTGGCCACGCGTTATCTTGACATTAGGGATGGTACCATCAGGTAGATGTACAAACAGATGAAGCTCATCTGTACCAAGTACAAGAAATGGCAGAGGCTTTCTTGTATGGTACATATAATAATTAAAATCGAAAAAGAAAGACAGCCCTGAGAGCAAGATGCTTGCCCAATGAGGCGTACAGTATCTTGATACAGCATCACGGAGACATCGTATCTTTGGCAGTAACCTTTTTGTGAACAGTACGATTCTCTGCTTATCGGTCTTTTCCTTTCCTATCCTGATAAAGTTCTTCTTTGGTTTTGTATTATTGTAAAATTTTCTGTGATCGTAGCTGTACTTTTCAAGCTTTTCAATCTCGCGTGCCTGGACATTTTCCACCTGCAGTGTCTGGATAGCATCCATGTTGATGCTTACATCTGGCAGAATCACGCCTCTAAGTGATACTATGACCTGCGTTCCGTTTGCCTTCTTTGATGCATGTGCATGCAACAGTCCAAAGTGTCTCTCAAAGTCTCTGCCCTTCTCGTAGTGTGGTAAATAGTACCTCTCCTCTGTGCCGTCAGGCTTTTTTCTAATCTTTGATCTTGCATGTGGGTCTGTGATGTGATTGTACAACGATTGCATCTTTTGCAGTAGTACAGAAAGATCTTTGCTGACATCACATTGCACAAATACGATCTGAATCCATGCAAGATCGGCAAGCTGGACTGCCCCTGCAAGCTGCGATATCAGTTTTGGTTCCTTGTCCTTGTCAAAGACTGCAAAAAAATGTCCGTGCCTTGTGGATACATCAAAGATGCTGTATGGAATATCGTTGTGGAACCAATCTGGTATGGTACCATCCAGTTTTCTAAACTCGGCACTCGAATACATCATCTTGAAAGCCTGGATGTAGTGATCGATATCATTTGCATCAGATGTTATCTGAAACCTCAGGTCCTTGTTTTTCCTGTCCCAAGCGATCTCAAATGACCTGATGGTATTTGATGCAAGCTGCCTTGCATTTGATACAACCTTCTTGAGGTCCTGCTCTATTGGAACAATTACCTCGCATGATACAAGTTCCTGCGAGGGAACCATGAACTCTTTTACCTTGCCCAGCGTTCCCTGCTGTTTTGTTGGAACTGTGAATAACCATGGCATGACACAAGAAACTGGAATTGAATTTAAGCCAAAATTTTACCCAATAGTTGTCAGTAATGAGTTAATCTGAATCGCTTGTGAGGATCTTCGTTTACATCATAACTTCCTATGGTACTATACAAGAGTAATCCTGTCGCTGATTTGACCCAGCCAGCCTGTCAAAACCTGCCTGTCTGCATTCTCCCACAATTCCTCTATCTCGTCAAGATTTCTTTCGAGTCTATGAAAATCCTCGCCATACCTTGACATGAGATCTTTCCAAACCTTCTGAGGTATCTTAATTATCTTCTTTGAGAATTTGAGTGCAAAGCCCTTCCTCTTTAGTGTAGAAAATACCACTGAGATGTATTTGGTGGAATAAAACCTCTTGAAGATCTTATCAAACGTCGGCCGCATGTAAAAACCGCTTCTCCAGGGCTCCGGACCTTTTGCACCTGCTGCATATCTTTCGTGTGTGCAGCAGGCGCATGCAAGCAGGCAGAGCTCAAGAAATGATAGGTTTAATCTTGCCGAGATGGCAAGCCATCTTCCAGAATCTGTAAGGGTATAAGTTTTGTCATTGTTTTGTATCACCAGATGCCTTTTTGCAAGCCTGTGAATAGTCATCCTCACGTCACTTTGCGTAGCCTGGCGCAGCTCTTGCAGCTTCATTCTCTTTCTATCGTAAAGGATGTCAAGCACCATGTACGAGAGCGAGCCTGACTCTATCCTGACATTCCAGTGATGCTCTTTGCGCATCTCTACCCTTATCTCTGGTCGTGTCATTGTCGGAAGGTTATCCCTCTTTGATACATTATGTAACAACTCGGCTAAAAATTTTCTTAGCTATCATGTTACCCAGATTCTTATGTTGTGTTAGAAGCGCTCCTTTCCCTTTTTAGCGGCTGGCGAAGATCTAGAAAGTCCATCTATTTGTAAGGAAGAATCACAGAGTTAGGACGATACCTCTTAATCCTGTAAAGTTTAAACCCTGTAAATATTACACCCTTTAAACTTTACAGGGTTATACTATTCTTACATGTACTAGCACATGACACACACCGCCAGCATACTTCCGTAAGGTTATTTTCTTACATGTACGAAGAAAAAATTTTTTCTTCGTACATGTAATATTTTGGCGTATAATGAGCTGTTTGAGTAAGAGATAGGAATCAATTTTCATTAATATTCAATCCTTGATAGCGCGTATCGCTGAACTCTTTAAAAGCAATATTCGTATCATTTGCATTGGAAAGACTGGAAACCGATGATATATTTGTCAGGATAAGAAGAGAAGATCTACAAAGGATTCTTGAGCTTGTCAAGACCCTTCAGACCCGCTTAGGACTTGTTCGACAATCTCCCTGAGTTTTTTGAGATCCTCCCTTATAGTCTGATCTTCCAATATAATCCTGCTCTGTTCCCTTGGATCAAGGGGGCTTGCACATCTTGGACAGTAAAGCATTCCAGGCGATGCCCTCTCAGAGCATCTAGGGCAGATAGCTGGTGCAAACTCTGGCTTGGGGGGTTCTACAGGCCTGCCAGAGTACAATGCCGAGAGTTTGCCATCAAGATCCTTTCCTGAGAGATGGACGTACACCGCTGGCATCTTGGAACCCATCGCCCATCCGTACATTACCTTGAGTTCGGAATCGGTCAGAAACTGGGCATTTCTTGTCGCAGAGCCGTGTCGTAACATGTGGTTAAAGACTCGCTTTGATATTCCACTCTGTCTTGCTATATACTTGAGCCTTCTGTTCCACATGGTCCAACTCACACGATAGTTTTTGTAGTTTGTACTCTGAGTTATCCAGAGAGGAGAGCTCGGGTCAGCTCTTCGAGTATGCATTTGTATGTACTGGGATAACAGGGTTGCAGAAGCTATCAGACGCACAATCCTCTCTCCTGTCTTACCCTTGACTCTTACCCTTGCACCTCTGTCATCAAATGTTACATCGCCAACATCAAGCAGCAAGAGCTCGGTTGCCCTCAGTCCTGCCTCAAAGCCTACTGAGAGCATGGCCTTGTCTCTCAATGTTGATGCGGTCTTTATCATCGTCTCAACCTCGTTGCTTGTAAAAAATTCTGGCTGTCTTCTCTCGTTTGGTTTGATGGCCTTGCGCATCCAACGTACCTCTTCAGGCCACGGCGTCTCCTTGTCTACATTGCCAGATCTTACAAACTTGTAGAATCTTTTTACAGCCAAGATGTAATCCGACGCAGTATGTGGCGCATAGGCTGAGCTGTTCAGCCATGACACAAAATGTTCCATATCTGCACGTCTTGCCTCCTCGATCTGTACACCAAGATGCTCTGCAAAGTTTTTTAGGTGAAAGAGATATTTGGCTAGCCGTCCTGTACTTACGCCCATACTTGAAAGGTGATCAATGAAATTTTTAATGATATCCTTGTCATGCTGTGGTATCATTGACTTGGCAAGTAGCTTGTAGGCGTTTTGCAAAGTGTACTGGTAATCGTATATCTCATCTACTGGTCTCATGCCATAGGGAGATTGTTTTCTTTTTAAGGCATAATTGAATCTGCGATTTGAACTCATGGATTAGAATGCGGTTGCCGGGATTTGAACCCGGGTCGCGGAATTGGCAATCCCGCATATTAACCAAGCTGTACTACAACCGCTTAATCGATTTAGAATTTTCTAGTCTATTAAAGCGTACTGTTTCAAACCACAATTTTTTAACATCGGTGTGCCATGTAATGTCATGAATTCTCAGCTTGAAGAAAAAGTGAATCAGAAAATAAAAGAAGTAACTGAAAAATCAGATGAGATATTCAAGATAATAAATTCACTAAGTGATCTTAGAACGCACTCAAACTCGTTTGCCTACGGCATTGCAGTAGGAAGACTGTACAACTCGTTTTATTATCAATGCAGAAGAATATTGAAACGCAACCCAACAAATGAAGAGTTCTCTGAATTTCTTGTAATGCTTGACAAAAAGCAAAAAGAGATTCTAGACGCGCTACGCCTTGACTGAAACCGCTTTTAGGGGAATTACCTTTATTGTTGGTGTTATTGGAAGCTTAACTGCTGCTCCATGCATGGCCTTTTTTGCAACATCGAGGTGTTCTTTTTTGACAAATGCCTCCATGAGTATTTGCCCTCTGTTGACACGTGCTGCCAAACTTATGGCTTTACCAAAAGCTCCTCTCATTCCTTCTTGAAGTCTGTCTGCACCTGCAGTTGCAATCATCTTGTTTTCTCGAAGCAAGATGTGTGGATAGATCCTAAGATGTGAGAAATATCCCATTTCGCCTGCAACCTGTTCAATGGCTTTGTTTGCAGCCAACCTTGCTGATTCTATTGCCATGTGTCTTACCTGGGCCTTCTCATTTGATAAGAGCTGGATACAGTAATCATAGTCCGCATCCCTTTTTCCACCTGAGAATTTGGCAATTTTTATCTGAGGTTTACCCTTGATGAATTCTTTCCTTGTATAGGGCTGACCATTACCAGTTCGATAGTTTGCTCCGTGCATAAGAACACTTTTTCATACTTATTTTCTGCCCATATTTTAACCGTAAGATCATATGTCCATCGTACTGTTCCTAAAACGTCAAATCCAAAGCAAAAGATGGAGTAATGTTATATTGCGACTGGATACACTAAACCCCTAATGTCAGAGTTAGAATCCAAAGTAGAAGGTGTTCTAGTAAAAGATCATGTCTTGATCTCAGACAAAAACATGCAACACAGTCTAGAACAGAAAGGATTTGGGGAAACAATAAAACAGAAATTCTTTCTCAAACCATTTGAATCTCTGTACCTCTTGTATGTGGACAAGCTGAAACTCTTCAAGGGAAAACAAACGATAAACTTTGACCATCTAATGGATGAGTGCATCAAGCAAGACGGTGAAGCTTTTACAAAATTCCTGATTTACAGGGATTTAAGAACAAGAGGGTATATCGCAAAGGATGGTTTTGGATTTGGTTCTGACTTTAGAGTCTATGAAAGAGGCCAATTTGGCGAAAAGGGAGCAAAATACGTCGTGTTTGGACTAACCGAAGGCAGGAGACAAAAAGTTGGCGTACTGCAAAAACAGATAGAACAAATTGCTACAATGGGAAAAGAACCGGTTCTTGCTGTAATTGAAAGAAGGGGAGAAGTAATTTACTATAAAATATCAAAGATACAATTTCACCAAAACAAAGACCAGCCAGGATTCTCAAATATAGAATTCTAGTTTTAAATATGATGCCTGTTTTGGTATGGTACATGGAGTTTAAGGAAATTTACTGCTTTAACTGCAAGAAGAGTCTGGGCAGATACAGCGACAAGTATTTTTCAGATCAAAAAATGGGTGAGATAATCAAGGCTAACCATTCGTCTCATGTATACGAAGGACATGAGGTTGTAGTAAGGCGCATAACTGCTTGATCAGTATACGTGCAAATTATTGCTGGAAATTTTTTTAAAACAAAGATAATTTCATAGTAACCGTTTTATATCTCAGCAGACTCGTTTGATCCGTTGAAGTATCTACTTGTTCTAGTTTTAGGTCTTGTCTTATCTGTAGCAACACTGCAGTATGCACACGCAACTTCTGATATTACAATATCTAGTCCTACCATGGTAGACACTACTGGACACGAAATTTCAAGTTATAGTGTAGGCCAGGAGATTGGCATCCAATCTGTCTTGGCAAATCATGGAACTACCAACCAAAAATTTAGCTATCTTGTACAGGTAATGGACGGCAATGACGTAACAGACTATTTTGGCGCAACATCTGCTTCCATGCTTGGAAACCAGTCTTTTACTGCAACGCAAGTGTGGATTCCAAAAGAGCCTGGAACATACACCATCCAAGTGTATGTATGGGATAGTCTTGCTTCTGCCATTCCTCTCACCGATGTAATTGAGAAACAAATTACCGTTCAAAGTTAGAAATACGTCAGATCTGCAGAAATCAAATTTAAATCTTAAGTAGAATTTTGCAGTACAAATTCTTCGTATTGCTTAATTAAGATAAAATTTTTTGGTTTGTAATGCCAGACGAGTCATGCAGATCATGTGGCGGAACTCTCAAAATGCATTCACAGTGCAAAGAGTGCAGAAAAGCCATACAAAAGGTATGCCAAAACTGCAATGCTCTCACACGTAAACAATTTCACGACAAATGCTACACTCCAGAACCTATCCTAAACATACAAAGTGGATATATCCTAGAAACCGTTCAGACAAAGGTAACCAAACAAAAAGTATCTCAAAAGAGATCACAACCTAGTTCGATAGTTATCGCTATTGGAATCATCGGCCTTCTGGCACTAGGATTTGTAGGTGCTGACGTATTTCAAAGCCAGCAGCCAAATGCTGAAACCATGAATCCTGATAACATCCCGACGCCTCAGGTAAGGTATACTACAGCAGTGCATGATATTCTGCAGAACTGTCTTGCATATGGCAGTGGCGAATCTGTGACTGTAACCTGTCCTACTCAATACGGATATGTGTACAAGGCAATATTGGATATGCCAAAAGACCTTGCAGCCAAGTTTTCAGATTCTGTTTTTTCCATACGGGGTGTCTCTATTGCTGAAAACTCTGATGGTACTGTCACGTTGCAATATCAAAACACTATCTACCTGACAGGCTTCTTTGCAAGCTAGCCAATTATACAAAGCTCACATTCGCAGGAAATCTTGTTGTCTGATTTGGCAAGACACTTTGAGTGCTGTCCTGCCTGACATTGCACGCATATGGTGTCAGCATTTTCCAAGTCTGAATACTTTTTTCCTCCATCAAAACCAAATCCTCCGTCTCTTGGACCAACCATGGATATCGATACTGGAATCTGGTATTTTAGACCTCTTGTAAGATGTGATTTTTCAGGCCAAGAAAAGCAGTTGTATGCTCCCGCAGAATAAAAAACTTGAGTTCAATACTCTGAAAATTTTATTCTTGGCAAGTATAAAGATACCCAGTATGGGTCTAGATAAATAATTTAACATCCTAACTATAGGATCTTGGAAACTGTATTTTTTAGGTCGCTGGCTGCCTTCTTGCCTTTGATGTTCGTATTCAGATTGACATGATCTACTAGATCCTCAATGATTATTTCCATCGTGCTATCCAATGCAGCCCTAACCGCAGTAATTTGCTGTACAACCTCAGGATAGCCCTTTCCCTCATCAATCATTTTGCTGATGCCTTTGACATGACCTTCTATCCTTGCCAATCTTTTCTTTACTTCGGGAAGTTTGTGATGAGTCATGATATTTTTTATCTAACTGATGTATTTATCCAATTGGATAGTTTATCCAACCTACCTAGTAATAAGAACATAGACTCCTATGGCAGTAATCACAAAACCAACGATCGAATCATTGTACTTTTCGGGTATCTTGGAGAAGATCTTTCCAAGTCCCAACATTCCAAGTTGAACAAAAAGTAAAAGGGTCAAGATTGATGCTATTGCAAAGATTGCTGACAATTCTAGCGCAAAATAAAATCCTGCTGATATTGCTGAAAGGTAAATCGGTATGATTGTAGGATCGGGCGATAGTGCAGCCCCTAGGACAATAAAATAACCCAGTCCGCCTCCAATCTTGCCCATGCCTTTCTTCTCCTTTCCATCGTGTTCATGATGATCACGATGATCATAGCCGCGGTCATAGGAATATTCATGGTGATCATGGTCTTTTTTCACAAGTGGCTTTATACCAAAAAACAATCCTGCGACTAGCATGATTACTCCTATTCCGGTATCGAGATAGTATGAGATTAAATGAGAAACTACCAATCCCACCCCAACTACTGCAAGACCCATAACAATAGACAAAGCAACATGACCAAGCGCAGTTGTAAAGGATATCCGGAATAATTTTTTTGGTGCCCATTGTTTGTTTCTAGCAAGAAGACAAAGTGTAGCCCAGTGATCAGGTGCTGACATGTGAAGTATTCCTACAACGGCTGCACCCAAGACATATGGAAGAAGATTAATCATCGAATATAGGTTAAGGCTTACTAATTGCTCTTAAATGTATCCTCCCCCCTAGGATATGGGATAGCGTTGCAGTGGAATTAAAAGCAAACTGCCAGTCTGTATCTTCTACTCTGTTAAATCATACTAGCAGAATAAAAAATTTGGAAAGGAATTTTAGCAGCTACTCCAATAGCTTACTGTCATATTGTGATGTGTTAGGATCGTATGTCTGTACTGGTAAAACTATGCAAAGACCTAGTGTGGGCTGAAGTTTTTTACGGTGCTAGTGGTTCATTTTGAAGAATTTATCGACCGTATATATTCACATAGAATCTCTGATATACTGACAATTTGAGCCAACTTGATAAGTAAACTATCACATTACTAGAGATAGAAATTGCTTGAAATCAGGTAAATATGACAACAATCTGGAAAACGTACTTGTATTACAGGGGGGAGGCTCGCTTGGGGCCTACGAGTGTGGCGTCTTCAAGGCACTTTCAAGGCACAAGATAAAGTTTGACATTGTGTCTGGCACATCAATTGGTGCAGTCAATGCTGCGATAATTGCGGCAAGCAAAAACGATGACCCTGCAAAAGACTTGGAAGACTTTTGGAACAGGCTTATTGAAAAACCAATTCCGTCATATCTTCCGCAGAAGCTACGTGCAATGGTCTCTTCCACCTATTCTAGTTTTTATGGCAACCCAAGCGCGTTTGCAGCCCTTTGGGCAAACCCCTGGCTTTCCGGTTTCTTGTTTAACAAACCCTATCTCTATGATACCGCGCCACTAAAGGAGACGCTTGAGGAGTCTGTAGATTTTGACAGGTTAGGAACTGAAAGACCTCGCCTTATTGTTACATCCACTGACATAAAAAAAGGAACACGAGTGGTATTTGACAGCAAGCACCATGACATCAAGGTGGAAAATATCCTTGCAAGCATCGGCTATCCATTCTATGGGATATCATGGACTGAGATTGACGGCAGATATTTCTGGGACGGCGCACTTCTTAACAACACTCCCTTGATCGCAGTTATGGATGCATCTCCAAAAAATGACAAGAATGTCTTTGTGACAGATCTCTTTCCTCACGAGCAAGATGATCTCCCAAAGAACATGATGGAGTCGTGGCACCGGGCTCGAGACATAATGTTTGCAGACAAGACACAGTGGGCAATTGAGGTGTCAAAAAGAACCGAGAACCACATTGATTTGATGCAAAAGATGTATGAGATACTGCAAAGCATTGACACTGGAGAGAAGGATAGAACAAAACTTGAGGCCATCAAAAAAGAGTATGACAGGCTCGTGTTTGAGCAAGGGGCCGTGATAAGAAAGATGACAAGAATAGAACGAAAAGAGGAAACGCACTTTCTCTTCGAGGATGCTGATTTTTCCTCAGGAACAATAAGGAATCTTATTGCAAAGGGAGAAAAGGACACTGAAGAGATTCTTGCCAGTGAAGAGTCCAAGTCTAATAAGGCTTCATGAGTGTTTCAGGACCTCTTTGAGATCCGTTATTCTGACAGATGCTCTACCTCGCAAGGGAAAATGCATCACAAATGATTTTGAGAAGAATATGTCGTCCTGCCATCCGGATTTGAAGTTCTTTGTTCCTGCAAACTTTTCATAGGCAACTTTTCCTATAAAACATACAACCTTAGGTTTGTAATTTTTTATGGATTCTAGGATAGTTCTTCTGCCTCTTTTTTCCTCGCCTTCTATGATCATTGATATGTCACGGGTTGGCCTGTTTACCACGTTTAAAAAACCATACTTGTATACTTGGTTGAACTTTGTATTGTACAATCTCTTTAGTCGATGATCATCTCTCACCTCGTCAATACTTTCCAATATGCAGCCAGACCTGCTCAAAAGATACCAGAACATCTTGTTGTTTGAGAATGGCACACCTCGTCTGTACGATCCTGGATGTGGGTTTATTCCAACAAAGAGAATCCTCATTCCTTTTGATACCCTGTATCTTATCATGGCTGCTCTGGGTATGTTATCTTGTGGCCTTTGACTTTGGCAAATGGAGTTAGCACGTGTTTGCGAGAAGATTTCTTGCTTGAGATGTGAAGTGCCTTGATATGTCTTACAAGCAACGCATCTGCTACAAGGGACCTGTGGCACCTAAACGGGTTTCCCTCCGCACACATGATTGCCACAGTATGTTTTTTGCTCAGGTCAATCAGTTCCTCAAGCGACGACTCGAACTCTCCTGTCTGCATGTAATCTGCAAAACCGCGAAATGATGCATTAAGCCAGCCTAAATTTACTGAATCTTTGGTTGTGTGTCTCAAGCCGCCCAAGCCTTTCATGTGCAGATAGCCTATCTTGTTTTCTTTCAGTATTTTTTTGAGATTGTCCTCGTTGAACTGGGGATTGTGTCTTGATCTTGGAATAGTTCGAATATCTACAAGAAGATTGACTGAATGCGCCTGTAACAACTCGATAAAGGACTCTATCGTGCGAGTCGAGTGACCGACAACAAATATCGTGGTCATGAAAATCACTCTAGTGAGATACAATTATGTTCTTAACTGTATTCTCAAACCTTTCTGCCATAAACGTGAGAAGGTCATTTCCATCACTTTCAGAGTTTGAACATGTTCCGCACCGTGGAAGAAGGACCTTTGCCTCGCAATCAACTTCGCCTATGAATTGACCGCACCCCACGCAGTGGATTTGTCTTTTGTAGTAAATATTCATTTGATGATAACTTTATTTATTTTATAATAAACAAGTGTCTTGATTATCAAAACTGAAATTTACAATTGCAAATTACTCTATTGCAATCAATCCATGACATTTGTCTTGCACGTTATCAGCTATGAGAATCCAAGTTTGTGTTTAAATTAAATTATGAGAATCAAGTGTCATGAATGGAATATCATCTCAAAAAATTCACAATATGGATGTTGGACTTTTTTGGAAACACAATGAACCCATATTGAAAAAACTTGAACGCCAGAGAATGCCTCCGAGGTCAAGGCTTGTCTACAAGGACATTTCTACAAAACACAGCAAATCAAAAGATACCTTTCTTGCCCAATACGATCTTGTCAACTTTTATGACAACAGGAAGAATCTGTTGAAGATATTGGTAGAGTTTAGACAAGACCTCTCAATCAAGAAAGAAGAGATTATTGCAAGAAACGGCCATAATGCACAAAAGACTACGATTGATGGTAGTAAGGTAACAAGCTCTGGACATATTGCATGGCTTCGCAACATGGCAAAACGAATGGTAGCAGGTGACGCACTAAGATGACAGAAAAACAAGTCTCATTGGATGAAAAAGAGATCAAGACGCTCATTGAGATCCTAAAATTCGCCGAAGGTGCATGCCCAACCGAGAGCATTGACCCAGATTTTGCAATAGATGCGGAAAAGATAGAGGGACTCATCTCGAAACTTGAGAGCCTATGAGACGGTGATGATACATTGTAGAGCAGGCACAGGTGGCAGCAAAGCCAAAAAAGATCTGCAAGAGGTGCAAGACAGAGTACGAAGAAGAAAATGGCTACCCCGTATGCGATTACTGCCTGAAATATCTTGACAACTGGGAGTGAGAATATGGCAGAAAAGAACTTGATTCCAAAGGAGATTGACGATCATCTTCACATGTATTCAAAAGAAGCATGGGAGGTACGCTATGGAGAGGAATGCGCAGTCTGTAAGACTAGAATTGACGAGTATGGGCTGTGTGCATGCGATACGATGGGAGGGGACTAGGTGTGATAAGGGTAGAACCAAAATTATCCGATGATCTAGATTTTCATTGTATTGTTTGCGGGTCGTCTGACTGGTGCGGTTGTGAAGATAGGATATATTGCAAGAAATGCTGCAATACCATAAAGGAATCATGCGAGCCAGAAGATTAGTCTTTTAGAAATTTATTTTATGCATTTGCGCTATCGTTTGCATCAATGTATACAAAAATGTCTCCGTTTGTCTCATTTACCCTGTTCTCATATACTCTGATGGAAGACTTGCAATGCGATACTCCAAGCGGCTTGCCTGTTCGTATGTCATAGTATTCATGGTACCACGGACATCGTATGAAAAATCCCTCCAGTATGCCATCGCAGAGAGACTTGCATCCTTCGCCACAGACAGAATCTATCGCGTACACGTCCTTTCCTTTTCGTACAAGTATGATGGATCTGCCTTCTACCTCAACTCTTGAGATCTTGTCATCATCGATATCTCTGATGTTTCCAATCCTACGCAATACTTTACCTTGTGTAGCCATGAATAACATATGTTAAGGCTTTATGATAAATGGGATGCAATAGAATTATTGCAATCTCATGCTGTACACTAAATAGAGCTGAAGAGCAATCTATATTGGAAATGACAACTCTGCTTGAGAAATCAAATGATTTGCATGCGAAGGTAAAACTCATAGATTCAATGTACCTGTATTCGGACCTATCGGTAGAACGAATTGCCAAGAAAGTAAGAATGGACATTGTCGATGTCCAAAAAATAATTGATAATCTCATAAGAAAGGATGCCTTGGAGGTAATTTACGAGGAAGGCAACATTCCAGTGGGACAGATTATGCGGAAAGATGTTGCAAGCCTTGATGTCTCAAACTCTGCCCTTGATGCTGCAACTCTGATGATTCAGAAAGGAGTCGGATGTATTGTAGTTACTGCAAAAGGCAAACCGTTTGGCATGGTGACCGAGCGAGACATTTTGTGCGAGTTGACCGTCTTTGACAAGAGGCTTGCAGAACTCTCACTTGGGGTCATAGCCTCAAGGCCACTTGTTTATGCATCTCCGCTAGATACCGTCGAAAATGTAGCAGATATCATGATGAAAAACAGCATACGGCGGATTCCTGTAGTGCAGGATGGCAAACTTGTGGGAATGGTTGTTGCAAGGGATCTTGCCATGCTACTGTCCTCTACAAAACGACCAGGATTAGCAAAAGCCATACTTGAGGCGGTCTCTCGCTCAAGGAAGGTATGAAAGAAGGTCATTCCCGCTTGACTTCCAAGACGAGTCTTTCTGACGCAAGGTCAAAGTTACACATTTCTAAATCCGATAGTATCATAAATGAAATACACTCCTTGATTTTGAAAAGGAAAAAAGTTGAGAGGGAATTTCTCACGTTAAGAAAAAAACTTTACAAAAGAAGGGGCCATACGGTAATAAGCTCCGATAATTGGGAGGATTGGAAGCTTCTAAGCATGGAATATGACGAGATTAAAAAGATAATATCTGACATCGATGATAGATATATGGCTCTGAAAAGACTAAGAGACAAGTTAAAGTAGCATGTAAATCCAAGTCAAACACAAAACTCTAAATCAACTTTGTTGTGATCGTTTTCTAAGAATCTCGTTTAAAACATGCACGTTACTATGCGTTTCATCCTTTGTAGCGAAGAGAAGGGTTACAACCTTGTTCTCTTTTTCGATCTTTTTTATTTCCTTGACCAATCCTGATTTTTTCTCAAGTTCTTTTTTGTATCTTGACTTGAATCTCTCCCATTTTTTGGGATCATGTGAGAACCATTTTCGCAATTCCCCAGACGGGGCAATCTCTTTCATCCAAAGGTCTATCTTCGCGTCGTCTTTGGCAAACCCCCGAGGCCACAGGCCGTCTACAAGTACTCTGAATCCGTCGCTTTGAGAGGGAGGTTCGTAAATTCTCTTGATCTTTATCATAAAATCTCCTTTGCAAGCATCTGCCCGAGGGGAGTTGACTGATCCTTTAACAACGCAAAATCGCTTAATTTGTGGCGCGAAAGGATAAGTTTCTTGATGGCACCGGCATCTTCCCTGCTGTTTACAAGCATTACTGCGTTTACCACGCCATCAAGAAGATACAACTTGACAAAATGGCCTTCCTCTGGCCTTCCCCTGACAACCACATTGTCATATTTCCCCATGTCACCATAGACCTCAATCCGGATGTCAAACATGAAAGAGAAAAAGTAGGGCAGGTCGACCAGAGGTTCGCATCTTCCTGTCATGTTAGCACCAGCAGTTTTTCCTTGTCTTATTGTCAGATCATAGTGTTCAAGCCTCATCTGCCTCTTGAAGACGGGGCTGTAAAAGTTGGCCACATCCCCTGCCGCATAAACGTCAAGATCAGATGTCTGGAGGTACTCGTCGCACCATATGCCGTTGTCCACCTTCAATCCTGCATTTTTCGCAAGTTCCACATTGGGCGATATCCCTATTCCGACAATTACAAAGTCTGCCTCCAGTATCTCACCTGATTTGGATTCTACACCCACTGCCCTCCCATTCTTTTCTATTATCTTGCTTGGCACGGTGCCTGTAAGAATCCGTATTCCCTTCTTTTCAAAGTAATTTTGAACCCACACTGCGGTATCCTCGTCAAAAACTCTTCCCAGAATCTTGCTTCCCACCTCTATGATGGTTGTCTTGAGCCCCTTCTTGGCAAAAGATGACGCAAGCTCACACCCAATAAATCCGCCTCCTATGACTAGGACATTTTTTGCAGTTTGCATTGCTTTCTTGACTTGTTCGCTGTCGTCGATTGTCCGCAGATAAAAGACGTTTTTCAAGTTTGATCCTGGAATGTCAAGGTTGCGAGCAACTCCTCCTGTTGCCAGAAGAAGCTTTCCAAAATGTATGCGCGATTTATCTTCCAAAATAATCGTCTTGTCTTTGGTATCAAGAAGAGTTACTGTCTTGCCGGTGAGAATTTTTATTTTTTGCAAGTCATAATAGTCTTGTTTTTTAAAGTATAGGACCTCTCTTGGCATATTTCCATATAGGAAATTCTTTGAGAGTGGGACACGATCGTATGGTATGTGATTTTCGTTGGCAATCAACAGGATGCTGCCATTTGGGTCATTTTCTCTAATCGAGATTGCGGCATTTCCTCCAGCAAGGCCGCCGCCGATTATGATATAGTCAAACTCCTCCATCCTTCTCACTCCCAGTTGTCCAGATATTTCAGGCAATAATCGCATACTGGATACCCGTTTTCCTCCTCGTACTCTGTCTTGCACCTCTTGCAGATCTTTTTTTGCTTGCTCAGTTCTTGGGCTGTCTTCGTATTAGAATCTCATCTCCCTGGATTTTTATCTGGTATGTTGATACAGGTTGTTCTGCCGGCGGTGCCTTGACCTCGCCAGTTCTTATGTCAAACCTTGCACCATGCCAGGGGCACTCTACCTCAAAGCCGTCCAGTGTACCTTCATCAAGCGGACCGCCCTCGTGGGTACAAACGTTGTTTATCGCATAAAAGTTCCCTCCAAGATTTATAACGCACACGACATCGTTTCCGAAACTGACAGATTTCATCTTGCCACTTTCCAAGTCCTTTGTTTTAAGCACGCTTACAAACTCCTGACTCATTTTGAAGGATAGTACACACTCGCTATAGAAAAAGCCAGCTGCTAATTTGCAATAATTTTATTGCATTTTTGTTACCTTTTGCAATCATTTGCAATAACGCATGACTAGTCTTTTACATATGTAAGAATACGGGTAATTATCATTTCTGGACATATCCAAAATCGTTAATATATAAAAAAAAGAATAATGTGATGGAATGGAAGGCAAAAAGCAGACAGAGTCTGTCTCACTCCGACTTGACAGCAACACTTGGAACAAGATCAAAGTCTTTGCCAAGAAGCAAAAGCTCAGTCCCAACGCTCTTGTAAGTCAGATACTTGATTCACACGTAGAATGGGAGATAAATGCAGTGGCAGCAGGTTGGGCAGTGATGCCAAAACCGTTTCTCATTGAGCTGTTCAAGTTGGTGGAAAAAGACAAGGTACAAAAGACAATCGCCAATCTTTCGGTTCGCATGGCAAAGGACATGAACCTGTACATGCGAGGAAGGCATGATGTTGACGCGTGGCTCTCCATATTGAAGGCAAGGGCCCAGAGGTCGGGCTTTAACTTGACCGAGTATGAAGATGACAGAACGCACGAGATTGTGATGCAGCACGACATGGGAGAGAACTGGTCGTTATACTTTAAGACATTCTATGAAAATGTATTCCATGACTTGGGTGCAAAGACAGAATTTGACTATACAGATAATACGCTGGTAATAAAGATAGACAAGAGTACGGCGTCATGGCGCAAGTAACTATACTGTATACTGCAAAAACCATGAATCTTGAATGCAATAAAATTATTGCAAATTCCTGCAAGGCCTTTTCTATTCTAAATTATATCTTTGTCTCATGCAAGAAAAAGAATCTGCAATACCAAGTAAGCTAGCAGATCTGCCTGATAACGGAATCAGGCATGTCATGCTGATAAATGAGAGGGGAAGGATAGAGTCAATGATCTCTAAAAGCGAGATCCACCTTCCAAAAGAGAAACAAGAGATTTTTTCCATGGGATTCAGACTGCATCACTCCTTGTTGCAAGAATTTGATGATGAGTTTGGTCCTGTTGAACAATTTGTAATTTGTAGGAAAATGGCAAAGATTGTATCTATTCCGCTTGGTCCTAGAAGCTTGATCTTCATAATGGACAATAGGTATGATCTCGAATCCGTTATTGGAAATACTGAGGAGAAAATCCACGATCTCAGAATACAAGAGATGATCTCACCATGTGCGGAGGCTGTTCCAAGTGGCTAGCCGGAAAATAAAGAGGATACTGGTGCCTCTTGACGGGTCAAAACCGTCACTAGATGGACTACATGAGGCAATCGAGATTGCAAAACCAATTGGTGCAAAAATCACGGGGCTGTGTGTAATCCCGACAACTCCTCCAATACCAGTAATAGGATTGCAAACCTCGTTCAAATCGCACATGACAGATGGGGCAGCAAAGGTAATTTCTGAGGCCAAGAAAATAACAACAAGGAATGATGTGGAGTTTCACGGAAAACTTGTCTATGGCGACGCATCTTTAGAGATTGCAAATTTTGCAAACAGCAAAAGGTATGACCTAGTGGTCATTGGCTCAAGAGGCAGAAGCGGCCTAAACGAACTGTTTCTTGGGAGCGTGGCAAATTCCGTAGTCCATAGGTCAAAAGTTCCCGTGCTGGTGACAAAATAATGCCAATAGACCCAGAATTTCCTAAAAACCACAAGGTGATAGGAATGCACAGGCATGCAGACAGGGAACATTTTCACTTTGTATGGGGGCCTGGAAAAGAGGACGGCGAATCGTCAACTGACGAGAACGTGCAAAATGCATACAAAGAGAGGGGCGAGCAATATGTCCCGCTTGGTGTTCATGGTACCTTTGTCGCATTAGACTGGGACTCGTGTATTGCAGATGGAGGCTGCATAGAGGTTTGTCCTGTCCAGGTATACCAGTGGTACAGGACTGAAAATGATGTACCTGCTGTTCAAATGATTAATGCTACAAGTGCTGGAACAGGGGAGGATCACCAAAAAGAAGGACGTAAAGATTACACCGACAAGTCAGAGCCCATCCGAGAACATGACTGTATCTGGTGCATGGCATGCGTCTCAGTCTGTCCCACACAGGCAATCAAGGTAGATCAGGCAAACCAGAAGATTCATCAGGAGATGAAAGAAAAACTTGCCAAATGAGAACAAGAAAGGGAAAAATGTTTGCCTTATGTGTGGAGAAGATATTGGCACTACTGATAATAACGCAAACTGCCCTGTTTGTGAAGACAGGTATTTTAACAAAATAAGGGAGAGTTACGTCCAGAATTTTGAAAAACTCAACGAAATGGCTGCTGATTTGTTTAAACTACACTTTGAGTTAGTTGAGGAATTGACAAAATCTTCGTATGAAATAAGCAACCAGTATCTTGAACTTGAGAAAAACCTACGCATTTACAATCCTTCATGGTATTATCTTCTCACTTCATATCAATTTCTGCGAAACTTGTTTCTTGGAAACACCGTGCAAAATTTTTACTCGTCGTATTCTTCTTTTATATCAATGTGGGCAATAAATCATCAGTCCATATCACAAAATATTGCATCAGTACTTGAAAATATGAATGAATTATGTAAAACAATCAATGTGACAAATAAACGTGATCTTTCAGAGACAGATAAAAATTTCATAAAAATGATCAACTATACCAATAGAACTTATGACGCATATGAAAAAGAAAACTGGATAGATAGTGTACCAGAAAATCCGACAAGAGAGAAAAGGCAATCGCATGTGATAAAAAATGACAATTCGTAAACCGCGAGATAAAAAACAACAAGCTAGTGGAGTCGAGGATGAAAAAAAGAAATGTCCCAAATGCGGTAGCAAAAATATACTTACCATAGGAGAAAAAGGAGATAAGACATTTTCGTGTCTTGATTGTGATTATACTGAAGGCGTTGGAACGAATTAGCGTATGGAAAGACAGCAGATCAAAAAGATACTTGTTCCGTTAGACGGATCTAAAAATTCCTCAAGAGGGTTAGACAAAGCAATTTACCTTGCAAAAGAGCACGAGGCAAGCCTTACCTTTGTACATGTGGTACATCATGTCCCAAAAAAGGAAGGAATTGTAACCAAAGAAAAAGGGATGATACAATCAGACATACCTACTTTCATGTTAAAGGCAGAAATGCTTGCAAAAAAGAACGACATTGCTTCAAATGGCAGAGTCCTTTTAGGAGATGCAGGCCATGAGATAGTTGAGTATGCTAACACTCATGATATAGACCTGATAGTTGTTGGGGCAAGGGGTTTGAGCACTTTCAAAAAGATCTTTCTAGGCAGCGTTTCAAACTATGTCATGCAAAAGTCAAAGATTGCTGTAATGATAGTCAAATGATCATTGATTGACACCAGTTCTTGCTCAACAGATACAGTACACATTAAAATTTGTAGACTATTGAATTAGCCTAAACTGTAAAGCGCAAACATCTAGGTACTAGTTGCCAGTTTGAATGCAAGTGGAAACACAATATTCTCTTCCTCCATAAAGTGTTCTTTCATGGCACTAGTAAACTGAATCACTTGATCTTTGACTTTCTCTGCAGTTAAACCATGCAGTAATGGTAATGTGTGCTTGATAAAATCGACTACATAGTTATGTTCCTGCATTACACGAACGGATTGTTCAGAATCTGCTTTTGCCTTCTCCATTATGATTCTCACCAGTCTTGCTTCCTCCTCTACAGAATGCTGGATGATCTTTGTGCTCAGATCACTTAATACTTCAATTGATTTGTTTTGGTCACTTTCTAACAAGGCTATTGCCTGATCAAGACTTGTTCTAAAATCATGATGTTCTCTTTCTAATCTTGTTATCATGTCAGGAATAGGCTCATCAAAGTTAATTTTGTAATTCATATTGAGAGTCAGTTAATCAAAAATTATCGCCAAAGTTACGAGTGTGCGCATCAACCTCATCTTGTGGGGTTGGATTTTTTATTTCGTGTTTATGTTCATACTTATGAAGGCGTCTGGCAAGTTTTTGTTCATGCTCTTTTCTTGCGTGATGGAGCCTGTCTGCTTCATGAATGAACTCCTGTCCACACTCGGTACATTTTACAATCGGATGGCTGTGTTCATGACGTGCATGACTGATCAATTCCTCGTAACTTTTGAATTTCGATTTGCACTGGTCGCAAGAAAAATCCTTATCAAACAATTTCATTTCATAGGTAGTAAGAAAGAATCCATAAATAAAGAACGCGTATAAACTGCACTAATTTTCATGCACTAATTTACTTAAACAACCACTACTACTAGTCAACCTCTTTTACATGTTTATTGTGTTATGATAGCAGATTTGACCTTTTCCGCAATTTCCTTTGATATCTCATTCAAATCATGACATTTCTTTGCATGCTCTTTTATTAATTTCAGCAGCTCGTTCTCATTTTTTGCTTTTGCTATCCAATCGCACTTGAAGCCAAGGTCAGCACACTTGAAAACTTTCATTCTATCTTCTATGCATCAAAAATATTTAAAATCACGCAATAAAATTATTGCAAATTTTTTAATCCGATTCTCTCAAACAAATGTATTGTTTAGAATCTTCTTTGAGGGATGACTGGAAATCTGCGGTCTTTCTCGGCCTTCATGATAAAAAGGAAGATTATGCCTACAATTACTACAATGGCCGTGGAGATAAAGATGGACTCTAATGGAATTTGCAATTTAGTTGGCGAAGATCCAAAATTCTGCACAGATACCTCTACTGCTTGTGCAGGAACTATGACAAGCGGTGGGGAATTGCTTTGGACTTTGGTTATTTGTTGATTCGCCGTTTGGTGTTGTTCTGATAAGATATTCTGTACTTCAGCCTGTGATGCTGGTATCTCTGCTAGAAAGTCATGAGAGTATCCCTGCAAGTTTGCCTTGTCATATGTTAGCGCATCATAAGCCAAAGGACTCAGTTGGGCAACCGATGCTGGATTTATTCCTAGATCCCTCAGACAGTGAGCAAGATCGACAGGCTGGTTTAGGTAAACATTAACCATATACAAAGCCATATCGCTCATTTTGTAGTTGGGATGGCCTTCAACATAATATCTTGCGGCTTGGTTTATGCTCATAATGTCCTCCCTGTAGAGTTCCTGGTTGAAGGGTAAATTCGCTTTATTACAATCTTTTACTGAAACCAGCCCGTGACCATAACCATTATCAATTGTGATTGGCAATAGGAGCAGAGCACCAATCAGCAGGATTCTGGCAAGGACCATTTCTATTCATCTGTTTACGATTTCAGCAAAATAATACAAAAAGGTAGGTATTTTTTTGTATTAAAATTATTGCAGGTGCACTAACTAATGATGTACTTCTAGGAATTTATTTTGATACAGGTAAGGAAAGGCCAATCTTTGACTTTACATATTGACCTACAAGCATTGCAGCTGGATACAACACTTCTTCCTCTGCCTTGGCATGATCTACCAATGCCTCTGCAAACTCGATGTGCTCTTTTTCATTATATTTTTTGGCTACCGCAATGAGGTTATTTAGTGCCAGGACAATCTGTTTGTGCTCTTCGAGCATTGATGGCATCTCTTTTTCTAATCTTTCTGTCAAAGGTAAAATTTTTGCCACATCTGACGAGATGTTTCCTTGTGCAAGCAGAGGTAAAAGAGACAGTGGTGGAAGTGCGAATTTCTCTTCCTTGTCAAAATGTTCATGAAGCAATTCTAGTACCTCCTCCGCCACCTTGCCAATCTCTCCGCCAGACCTTATGGCCTTGTGCAGCCCTGCATGAAGTTCCTTGTGTTCTTTTACTATAGTGCTTGGTATCTTGAACTCCATGTTGTTTTGATAATAATAATGAAATTTAATAATGAAGCAAGAATTTCAAAGATGATAATTGGGCTTTCTTGCTATATATCATAACTCATACAATAGTTCATGCGTTGTTTTTTGCATGATCTGATCTCATCACTGGTTAGAAAGAACAAAAAAGAGAAATGTTCGTATAAACACTCCCATGCTTGGTAGATTCATTAAAAAAATAGAAAGTGTTTACCAACTTCTACTTTACAAGTAGTGGAACAGTAGAATCATGTAAGATTTCGTTTGCAACACTACCATATTCTGCAGTAGGAGAACCTGTTCTCCTTGCATGAAATATTAATTTTTAGTATTAAACCGATTAGATGATTATCATTTGTGAAATTTTGATATTCGAAAACCTGCAATCAAATGCAATCAGATCACAAGAACAGAAAGGAAAAACTATCATGACAATTTCCTAAATCCATAAAAACAACAACAGATATCAAATAGCCTACAAGGCATGGCGATTACAGAAACTCAACCAAAATCAGATCAGTCTGTCACAACGGATACCAATAAAACAATTACACTTCGAATTGCTAGATTCAACCCAAAGCATGATTTGGCCTCAGCCTTCAACGAATACGAGATTCCTGTTCAAAAATGGACTACAGTACTAGAAACGATTCTATACGTCAAACAGAATTTAGATTATTCTGTAGCAGTACGCTATTCATGTAGGCAGGCCTCGTGCGGTTCTTGCGGAATGCGGATAAACGGATATCCAAGGCTTGCGTGCTATACAAAAATATCAGAGCTAAACTCTGATGTTATTACAGTCGAACCAATGTTCAATTTCCCTGTGATGCGAGACTTGGTCACAGACTTTACACAAATGTTCTCCACACATAAAAGAATGAAACCGTATGTCATAAACGAAGAGTCTGAATTAGTCTCAGGCAAGAAAGAGTTTTTGCAAACTCCACAGGATGTAGAAAAATATCTCCAGTTCTCATATTGCATCAAGTGCGGCTTGTGCAATTCTGGTTGTCCTACTATGGCAACCGACAAGTCGTTTATAGGTCCACAGGGATTAGGTCAAGCATATCGTTATGTAGCTGATAGTCGGGACAAAGGAAAAAATGAAAGACTGAAGGAAGTTGATGAATCGCATGGCATATGGCGCTGCCATTTTGCGGGAACGTGCAGTCATGTATGCCCAAAGGGTGTCGATCCTGCAATGGCTATCCAGTTACTACGTGGTTATTTGTTGGGTTTTGGAAGATAGTAGGCCAGAATCCAATCAAGATGATACATCATCAGATTTGAGATTCTTGCTACTATCTTAAATCTAAACACGACTTAATGAACCTCAATGCCTCCGCATTGTGATACCATGGACGGTCCTGTTGTAAGGGCTGCAAGGCAGGCAATAGAGAAAAGAAACGTGAACTTAGTCCTCCCTTGGATAAAAAAGGAATCCGAGACAGAACTTGAACACGCCTTTAAAAAAACACTCCAGATGAGAAATCTCGGCAACGGTTCTGAAGAATTTGCAGATCACTGGTTCTATGAAACAGCCGTCCGCCTTCACAGAGAAGGAGAGGGAGCAGCTTATTCAGGACTCAAACCAACTGGTCTTGATACCGGCCCAGTCATCCCCCTCGCAGAAAAAGCATTGGAGACAGGAAACGTAAGAGAAGTTACTGACTTTCTTTCAAATTTGGTAGCAGATGAGGTGCAAAAAAGATTTGATAACGTCATATCAAAAATGAATTACGACATAAACAACGTAGATGCAGCAAGAGAATATGTCCAAGCAATGTTAAGATTCTTGTTATTCTCGCATCATATGTACAAGTACATAACGACAGAGGAGAAAGAAAAATTAGGCCATCCTAAATTTATCAGCCTTTAAATAAGAAAAACGACCTATTATTATCCTGCTTTCTAACACATGTTCAACAAAATCTAGTGAGAAATGTTTGAATGAGAAATGTATGGATGGCTACCTGGTTACTGATGACAGTACTGGCGAGATTCTGTGTTCAAGTTGTGGCCTAGTCCTAGTTGAAAAGGTTGCCGTTTCAGGACCAGACCAAGTATATACAAGTGAAGAATATTTTGAAAAATCCAGGACGGGTTCCAAGACAACGCTTGCACTAAACGATATGGGTCTCTCAACAATCATAGGTAAAACGAACAAGGATGCATCTGGAAACTCGTTAACAGGAGGTATGAAACAGACATTTGACAGATTAAGAATGTGGGACAACCGTAGCAAGTCAGGAAACACTGAAGCTAGGTTGAGATCAGCTTTTACACTTCTTAATACGGTAAGAACAAAACTTGGCCTCTCGGATTCCGTAATTGAGGAGGCTGCTTACTTGTACAGAAAGGCAAAAAACAAGAAAATAAGAGGCAGAAATATCGATTGCATGACACTGGCTTCACTTTATCTTTCTTGCAGAAAGTCATCCACACCAAGAACAATTCCGGATATTGCATCAGCTGGCAATGTAAACATAAAGGATCTGTCAAGGCATGTCAGGCTTCTTATAGAAGACCTAGATCTGAAAATAGAATCTTATGATTCATCGTATTTTGTAAACAGAATAGCAAGTATGATAAGTGCAATTGAAAGAAGCAAAAGAGATGCATTGCTCATACTTGCAAAGCTTAGGGAGAACAGATATGCAGAGGGGAAAAACCCAATAGCACTGGCAGCCGCCGCACTTTACATATCCTGTATAATCAATGGAGAAAGACATACGCAGCAACAAATTGCAAAAGCTGCTGGAATAAGTACTGTTACACTGAGGATGAGGTCCGAGTCCATATCAAAAAACTTTGATATTAAAAATTTGATGAGTAGGTAAGGATCAACTAGATTTTTCTTGTCGGTCTCGGGTTTTTCCTAGTTTTTCGTGCACCTGATCCCTGAAAATTGTCAATCCTATCCTTTTCGCATAAGGCTGGCCCTTTGCAAATGACTCGGCCATCTTTGCAACAAACTTTAGGTCAACCTTTGGTGGCATTGGCGGCTCAAAGGGATCTACGTATGCCTCAACAATGGTAGGCCTAGTCTGTGACATGGCTTCACGCATGACGCTCTTAATCTCGCCTGGTTCTCTAATTGAAAACCCTTTTCCACCGCAGGCTTCTGCAAACTTTGCAAAATCTATTGGTGCGAATTCTATTCCATACTCCGGGTTTCCAAGAAATGCCATCTGTTCCCATCGTATCATTCCCAAGGTGTCGTTTTTGATCACAATTACTTTGATTGGCAAATTGTATTTTACTGCAGTTGCAAACTCTCCCATAAGCATGGTAAAGCCACCGTCACCGACAAAAGCTACTGACTGTCTATCCGGAAAGGCTATCTGCGCAGCTATGGCATATGGCAATCCACAAGCCATCGTACTAAGTGTTCCAGAGAGGGAGAACTTCATTCCTTTTCTGACATTGATGTGACGAGCAGCCCATATGGTGTTGGTCCCACAGTCAACCGAGATTATCGCGTTTTCTTCCAATTCTTCGGAGACTGCGGATGCAATCAATTGCGGCTTGATGGGCTTTGCAGAAGTGTCATGAGATTGCATAATAACATTCCATTTTTTCATGGCCTCTTGCTTTGACTTTAGAAACTTGTCGTCCTTTTGTCGCAAAAGCGGAAGCAACTTGGCAAGTGTCAGCTTTGCATCACCTACAAGGCCTGCCTCTACCGGATAACGCAGTCCTATTCTGTCAGGAAATATGTCTATCTGAACTGCTCTTACCTTTCCAGGTTTTGGCAGGTACTCGATATACGGAAATGTGGTACCGACCATCAGAAGCGTATCTGCCTCGGCCATTGCATCGCTTGCAGGTTCTGTTCCAAGGAGACCAAGACCACCTATGCTGTAAGGATCATCGTCTGCGATGACTGCTTTTCCAAGCAGTGCCTTTACTACAGGAGCAGAGAGTTTTTTAGCAGTTGCAATTACCTCATCTCCTGCTTCAAGAGCCCCCTGTCCGACTAGCAATACTGTCTTGTTTCCAGAATTTAGAATATCAGCTGCTTTTTCAAGCAAACTTGTGTCTGGAACCCTATTTGCAGTTGTTGGGGAAAGAAGATGCGCGGTGTGACCACCTACATTGTGCCTTGTATACTCTCCCTTGAGTTTTCTTTCTTGTATGTCGATGGGGATCGTTATATGACTTACACCTCGCAGAGCAAGAGCAGTTCTACATGCAATATCAATTACCGACTCCGCATGTTCAGGACCGTTTATGGTGTTATTGTATACTGAGACGTCTGAAAACAACTGCATTAGATTGACATCCTGTTGGTATCTTGAGCCCATCATGTCAGAGTAAGTGTTTCCGGTAATTGCAATGACTGGAGCTCCGTCAGCCTTGGCATCGTAGAGTCCTGTCAAGAGATGGACGGCGCCAGGACCTGAGGTTGCTATACATGCACCAAGTTTGCCTGTGTACTTTGCATACGCGCATGCCATAAAGGCTGCAGACTCTTCATGCCTTACTAGAATGAACTTGATCTTGTCCTTGCGTCTTCTTAGTGCCTCTATTACTCCATTAATGCCATCCCCAGGCAGTCCGAAGATTACCTTTACATCCCAACGGAGTAGCCCCTCGACAATAATGTCTGCTGTTCGCAGGCCATCATACTCTGTCACGGGATTATATTTTCATGCTACGATAAGAATATTCGGCTGATTATCAAGATGTCGGGGGGGGGGGCTTTAAATTGAAATAGAATTTGTGCCCTTAGATAACTGTAAGATTGGCAAGAAAACTTCGCCACCACCCGAGGGAAAAGAAAAAGTACAAAAAACCTTACAGGAGGAGATATCGAGAATAGATCGAGATAGACTGAAAATAACCTTATCATAAAGATATGTTCGAATGTCAGTGCATTTTTACATTCATTGATGCTTTTGTTGGGATTCGAAAGACGATTTCAAATCTCTTCTCCAGTACTGAACCCAGACACCGAATCTGGAGTGGAGATTTGAACCCTAGGGATGTAAATCTCAGGTGCTCCCGCCGGGATAAAAGACTTGGGTTCAATACTCTGGAAATTTTATTTTGGTCTGTTAGTGGATTTAATCTCGTCCTAGATTTGAGAACCAGTTGAATATGTAACCATAGAGACTGACCACAACGAATACGGGTTTTTCGGTATTCAATGCATAGTAGGATTTATTACTGAATTGTGGATAGTTAATTCCAAGACAGCGGCGGGCACGGGAATTGAACCCGTGAGACGAGGACCGTCATGGAGATCTTCAATCTCCCGCCATTGCCTTACTAGGCGAGCCCGCCAGAAATTCTATACGAAATTTGGTTAAAAGTAAAGCAGGTAGATCGATTCCTAAAATAACTTCAGATTGTTGGTATTCGTAACCGTTATCGACAAAATCTTTTGAAGCTTTGATTGTAATACAAGTTCTATAATTTGAAAAATAATTTTTATGCTCCCGCCGAGAACCTACATCCAGAGTACAGTTCTCTTCCTCGCGTCCCATGAGTGAGGAATTCATTGCAGACTAGAGTGTCATCGTTTGGAATAAACTTTTGGTAAGATGATATCCAATTAGATAAATATCGCTTTGAGATGAAAATTAGAACATGACCCATCACAAACTCCCAGATTCAAACAACACCATAAACGCTAATGAAACTATATCACAATCATACTCATTTGGGAGTTCTGATTTTATCATAATTGCTGTAGGTATAGTCATAGGGATATCTTTGATCATTTTTGTCTTGTCAAGATTGAATCGTCAACTTGATTCAGTGTAAATCTGACCACATCATGTAAGGGTATTCAACTAATTTAGCTAAACACATCAACGGTTTCTATCTCTTTTCGTGCGTGAATCTCCTTTGTCTCAGGAACTGCAATAGTGCTAGATCATCCTGTTGTTTTATCTGCGATGATATTATGGAACTTGTAAGCTTTGCCGTAATGGGTTCAAAACGAGTCATCACCTCTTCTCTCAAGCTTTGCAAATCAGTTTCCATTACTTTGAAAAAGTATTCCTGATCGCCAATTGTTGAATATGCTTCTATTATACGCGGCTCTTTTCGGATATAATCGTGCATTCTTTTAACATCTGCCTCTCCAAGCCCAGTTTCTGCTCCTACATAAGCAGAGATTGCGATTCCCAGTCTTTGCCAATCTACCTCGATCTTGTTTCTGAAAACTCTGTTTTCTTTCATAATGCTTATTCTTTTTGCTATGGTACGTTGGTCTACTTTGAGAATCTCTGCTAATTTTTTGAACTGTATGTTTGCGTCTTTTGCCATGTATTCCAATATCATTAGATCCAACTCATCAGGCACAAAGGCTGGCTCTCTCATAACAAATCTAATGATATTTAATAGCATATCAATGTTTTTGTAAGGCTATTAGATAGCACAAATACCTATATGTATGCATCTAGATGTATGTCTAGATTCACATGGTAACAAATGCAAATTCAGCACGTTTAGCAAACGCACTGGCGGTGCTTGTACGAATCATGTATTCTAAACAAAGGACGTAAAGTGACCCATGTGGACATTGTTATACTTTTAACAGTACTGGTAGGTTCGCTTGGATTAGCTGTAATTTTTGGCAGATACATTGCAAGAATGATTGTCTATGAAAAGAGACCATTAGAAAAAACATTAGGTAGAGTAGAGAACGGCTTCTACAAGATCATTGGTGTAGACAGATACGAACAGATGACTTGGAAACAATATTTCCTAGCCCTGATGATAACTAACATCATAGCAGCTGGATTTCTCATGACTGTTCTTCTATATCAGAACAGTCTTCCACTATCTCCAAAGCCAGGACTATCACTTGATCTTGCATTCAATACGGCAGCTTCGTTTGTTACAAATACCAATCTCCAGCATTATGCTGGAGACCAACAACTGTCAATTTTTTCACAGATGGCAGGTCTAATCTTTATGATGTTTGTAGCTACTGCATCTGGAATAGCTGCAGCATTTGCATTCATCAGAGGTTTTATTCGAAAAGAGTTTGGACTGGGAAATTTCTATGTTGACTTTACTAGAATAATAATAACGCTGTTACTACCCATCTCATTTTTCTCAGCGCTGCTATTGCTTTTCCTTGGATCTCCGCAGACATTAGACTCTACAATTACCGTAGGTACACTACAAGGCGGAAGCCAAACAATTACCATTGGTCCTGTTGCTGCCCTAGAATCAATAAAAGAGCTTGGAAGCAATGGTGGAGGCTTCTTTGGTGCAAACTCTGCCCACCCATTTGAAAATCCCACAGGTATTTCAAATGTCTTTGAAATTATCTTAATGCTAGTCATACCATTATCATTTCCAATAGCATACGCTCATTTGTTAGGTCGAGGAAGAGGAATTTCCATACTTGTAACCATGCTGATTGGATTTGGGGTGATGCTTGCTCTTGGGTTATCGGAGCCAAGCGGTCCAGCAGGTCTTGAGACAAGATTTGGCAGTTTTGGAAGCACGCTATTCTTGGAGTCATCAGTAGCAACCAATACGGGTGCAGCAAATGCCGCTCTTACTGGCATGTCTCCAAATGCGGTAATTGGCTTCTTTCTAGGTATGTTTGTTCAGGCAATCCCTGGAGCAGATGGTACAGGAATGATGATGATGATCGTATTTGTGGTACTTACGCTCTTTTTGGTCGGACTGATGGTGGGAAAGACTCCCGAGTTTATGAGCATGAAGATAAATCCAAAGGATGTCAAGCTTGCAGCCTTTGTATTTTTGATACACCCAGCTTTGATATTGATTCCATCCGTACTGGCATATACTACTGAGAACGCACAAGCTATTTTGGGAGAACAAACAACCCCTGCAACATTTACCCAAGTCTTGTATGAATACAGTTCAGCTTCTGCTAACAACGGATCAGATTATCTCGGTACTGCCGCAAACACGTCATTTTGGAATTGGTCTACGGCATGGGTCATGATACTTGGACGCTATGCGCCAATTGGACTGATGTTGGCAATTGCAGGATCGTTTACACTACGAGATAGAAAAGAGGTTGTTGAACCGATTAAAACTTCAGGCTTTCTTTTTGTTGGAGTATTGTCAGTCATGGTTTTTGTTTTAACAGCACTTACCTTCTTTCCGTTCTTGGCAATGGGACCATTTTCAATGTAAAGTGATGATACCATGACAACAAAAACGAAGCAATCAATATTTGACAAGAGAATGTTCGAGGACTCGGTAACAAAACTGAATCCTCTCTATCTTGCCAAAAAAAGCCCAGTGATGTTTACAGTAGAGGCGGGATTCTTTTTGGTACTTGCAATAGGCCTGTTGCCAAATATGTCGCTAGAATTTGTGAACGAAAACCGTGCCTTCTATATCGAATCTGCAATAATTTTAATTGTAACTGTCTGGTTTGCAACATTTTCTGAATCCTTGTCAGAATCACAAGCAAGAGCAAAGGTTGACTCGTTAAAAAATCTCGAAAAGGAGGTATTGGCTAAGAAACTTGTAGAAGGCAAGGAGGTTTCAGTTGTATCTTCAAGTCTCATAGTAGGGGACCGTGTTCGGGTCTATGCTGGTGAGATAATCCCAAGAGACGGCATTGTACACGAGGGAAAAGCATTCGTAGATGAATCCATGATGACTGGCGAATCAAACCCAGTGTTCAAGGAAAAGGACAACCCTGTTCTTGGAGGAACCAAGGTTGCAAACGATAGTATTGTAATTGAGATAACGTCTGAGGCTGGCAAGAGCTTCCTTGATGAGATGGTAGGATTAATTGAAAGTGCAAAAAGACCAAAGACAAAAAATGAGATCGCTCTAACTATATTGCTTTCTGGTCTATCAATAATTTTCATAACTGTGATTGGAACCATGCTATTCTTTGGATATTATCTTGGATACCACATGGACATTTCAGTACTCATTGCATTACTAGTTGCCTTGCTACCCACTACCATAGGAGGATTATTGCCTGCCATAGGAGTTGCTGGAATTAACAGGCTTGCAAGAGATAACATCGTAGTGAAATCAGGAAAGGGAATTGAAGCTGCAGGGGATTGCGATGTGTTAATCTTAGATAAAACTGGAACCATTACCGAGGGTGCTAGAAGGGCAATTGCGTTTGTTCCAATGGAGAAATTTACTGAGCAAGATATTGCCGAAGCCGCCTATGCCTCATCCTTTAGTGATCACACGCACGAAGGAACATCAATCATCGAGCTTGCAAATGAGAAAAAGATTGAGCCATCTTTTATGATGGAGATTATGACTGGAAAACCAGTTGAGTTTAGTTCAGAAACTAGATTCAGTGGAATAGAGTTTTCACCAAAGAAAAAACTACCCATGCAAGAACAGACCTCAAAATCATTACCACGTACCAGAGTTTCCTCCAAAATAGAAGAATTGGAAGAATCCAATATTCCAGTGAAGATCCTAAAAGGATCAATTGATGCAATTCTACAAATTGCTACCAAAGTAAATGAGCCAGAATTACGTTGGAAGGCTCAGGAAATATCAAAGAACGGCGGAACACCGCTCGCAGTAGCAGTAAATGATGTTATAATTGGATTGATCTCTCTCAAGGACACTCTCAAAAAAGATATTCGTACAAAGTTAGATGAGGTTCATGTTTCTGGCATAACAACCGTCATGATTACAGGCGATAACCAATTAACGGCCCAAGTAATTGCAAAAGAGGCAAATATCGATCAAATCATGGCAGAAGCCAAGCCTACTGACAAGCTAAACAGAGTAGTAGAGGAGCAGCAAAAGGGTCATGTCGTAGGTATGATTGGAGATGGAACCAACGATGCCCCGGCACTTGCCAAGGCAGATGTAGGCCTTGCAATGAACAGAGGCACTGCGGCTGCAAGAGAAGCTGCAAACATGGTAGATCTGGACTCCGATCCTTCAAAGATCCTCAGAGTCGTAAAGCTTGGAAAGCAATTGCTTATGACGCGTGGTGCAATTACCACATTTTCAATTGCCAATGATATTGCAAAATACTTTGCAATACTTCCTGCCATGTTTATGAAAGATGATCCAAAAATGGAGATACTCAATGTAATGCAGCTTCACAGTCCAGAAAGTGCAGTATTATCCACATTAATCTTCAATGCTGTAGTAATTCCTATTCTAATACCGTTATCGCTCAAAGGTGTAAAGTACAAGCCAGAACTCCCAGATAAGACATTTATCAAAAACATGATGGTGTATGGACTAGGTGGAGTCATATTTCCATTTGCTGGCATAAAAGCAATCGACTTTCTTCTGTCTGTCTTTATGAGATGATATAGAATATGAGGACATTAAAAAGCAAAGTCTTTTCGCCTGCCATCAGGATTGTAATTCTCATGATCGTTACCACCGGTATTGCTTATCCGTTACTTGTTACAACAATAGGCCAGACCATAATGCCATACCAGTCTAACGGAAGTCAGGTAGTCCTAAACGGTAAAGTGGTAGGATCAGAACTTATAGCACAAAACTTTAACTCTCCGAAGTTCTTCCAGCCTAGAAATTCAACTGATTCAGGTTCAGGCGTAGACCCAGACATTACCCCAGCTAGTGCTATCTCGCAGATACCTACGATCAGTAATGCTACTGGAATACCTGCCAACGCGTTAAAGACGCTAGTTGATCTTGATATAGCAAGAAACAGGGAAACAAATGCGCTAGTTCTTGCACCCGATTACGTTAATGTATTGAATATCAATGTAGAACTGGCGAAACAATATCCAGAAGTTTATGCACAAGAGGTTTCAGTCCAGGGGGGAACTTGATTATGGACGGAATATCTATGGCATTTATCACTGCGTTGATAGTCTCAACGGGAGTTTTGATGTATTCATTGTTAAGAGCAGAGAAATAATGAGCATTGTCGGTTATGAAACTATCATACTTGCTGGAACAATGCTGTTATTGGTTTGGTGCATCAGATTACCATACGATACTGTCATGTTTGATGGATGGAATGTGAAAACAGTCCAATCTCCCAACAGTCATGACCTCCAAACATCTATAGGTACAACTAGACCAATAACGGAAAATGACTATCCGTACAACATAGTTAACATCATGGAAGAGATCGCTAAAATCGCAGTATATCTTCTAATTCCTTCTGTAATTCTTTACAAAATGCTCATATCTGTAAAGAAGGAATTGAAGTTTAGTTTAGGGTATTAAACTAATTTAGCTAAACCCGCCCCTGATCTCGTTTTAAGAAGGGGAACTGACCTGAGTTGACAAATTCCCTCAAGGGATTTAGTATCTGAGTACAACTCTCTCAAAGAGCATATGCACCCGCGGTTCAGTTCCCCTCTTCTATTTCTTTGATCAAAGCACGCACAAAATTGTTATAATTTGCTCCCCATCAAAAATTTCTGAAAAAGAACTGTACCTAGAGTGTAGGTGCTCCCGCCGGGATTTGAACCCGGGATCACTGCCTTGAGAGGGCAGTATGCTTAGCCGGACTACACCACAGGAGCTAATCTTAAAGCCTAAGGAATAGCAATTTAAAGGCTAGCTTAAT
>JAJPKL010000012.1 GCA_021323705.1 Nitrososphaerota archaeon | reverse complement strand
GGGGTGGGTTTCGAACCCACGACCTCCAGATTATGAGTATTACCCTTTATGTGGACTGGCACTCTAGGCCAGGCTGAGCTACCCCGGCATAAGTTACGCCTAATTTCCACATGCAATTAAATGTAGCTTGTATACAAAAGCGCTTTACAAAAATTCCAATTCCTTGATCTCAAACCAAACTCAGATCGAACAATACTAAACACTTTGTTAGAAATGGTTTAGTTGATTTGTTTCATATCTTGTTTCTGTCATGAGGTAACTTGCACAAAGGAGAATATAATGACGGGGTATTCATTGTAAGACCAAGTGTGACGCAATTATGTGCTTGATTTGTAGAAAATAGATTTATGCTTCCGCAATCTCTTTCCAGCTGAGGTTCTCTTTGGTTACCCACTGGAATTTTTTTTGCAGCGCACTTGTGTAGAGTTTCTCCCACTCTAGTTCTACTTGGTCTGACCATGCCTTGACAACCCTTGGATCAATATAGTTGCGAAGTGATGTTCCAAGGTTGTAATCGCGGGTCTTTTCGGTAAGTTCGATTGTAAGCTTCATCTTCTCTTCTCGAAGTTTTTGCTTTTCTGCCTGCTTTTCGGTCTTGGGGACTGCCTCTCTTAGCTTCTTTAGGGCATCTTTTTTCTTCTGCAATGACTCTTCAAAGTTCTTTGGTATGGTTCTCTTGTGGTTGCATGTTATGGCGGCTTCTAGGTTTGCAAGCTTGGCATGGTATACCTTGACGTTCTCCGACTTGGAATTCAAATCATCTACCTTCTTGAGGTAGCTTCTCACGATGTTTGTTGCAAGATATGTTCTGAACACCTTTGCAGTGAGGCCTTTTACTATGTTTCCAAGAAACTCGTTGACATGCCTTGATGTTATGTTGTCAAATATTAGCTCGTCTGGTTTTTTCTTCTCGGTTAGTTTTCTTAGGTTTTCATAAAAGACCTTGTCCTGCTCTGCGATGGGCAATGGCTTTTGCCACCTTACACTGTCTTTTCCAAGAAAGTCAAACTCTATCACATTAGGTTTCAGCTTGATGTGCTCAACGCGCAGAGTTGTGGCACCAACGGTGTCTGCCTCATCTGGGTCCTTTTCGTCTCCCACCCTCATTGCTGTCTTGTAAATCAGATAACTCACAGTAGCTACACTTCGAATTTTTTCATCCCTGTCTGACATTTTTTTTACTACTGCGTCTAGCACCTTGTCTATGTGCTCTGAGAGCTTGGTTGCCTTTTCATACTTCATCTTATCCCGCTCCTGCTTTAGGTCTGAGGTATCTGAGAGCCAGACATACTTTCTCTTCTCAGTAAGCTTGTCCTCCCAACTTGCAAGCCACATGAAATCCTGCTCGTGAATTATCTGTCTCCACTTGCCGGGAGGTACCTTGGCCTCCTTTCCTAGATTTAGTGTGACATCTTTTTCAGTTATTCTTGGCTTCCATCTGCCTCTTAGGGGATGGTCGCCGCGCCCTATGAAAAGGCCTGGTGGCTCTGCCATCCAGTTAGCAACCTCCACTTCTTTTCCATCCATTATCGCCTTTCCATACGTTGCCTTCATCTTCTCCTTGATCTCTTTTCTTGTTGCTGCAATCTTCTTCTTTTCCTCCTTTGTTATCAAGAGCTTGGCGTCTTTTTCCTTGTCTACAACTTTGAAAGCGTCTGAAAAATCAATATCTGTAATCGATATCTTCTTGTGCTTTTCTGGCAATAATTTGACAAAATCAGATACAAAGTTCTTTTGAAATACTGTGTCCTTTACATATGGGGTGTCCTTCTTTTTTGCCCACTGGTATGCCATCTCTTCTGCATCCAACCCTAGCGAAACCTTCTCTCCCTTGATCCTAACCGTTATTCCCTTTGACTCAAAGGGGGGAGGAAAAGCAATACCGTTATGTTGTAATGTCTTCCATTTCATTTTCAATATCACCAAACTTTTATCCTAAATCTGTTGACTTTGACAAAAATTGACTCTCTGACTTATATCAATCTATGCAAAAATAATGTAAAAAATTCACATGTTTTTTGAATTATTAATGAATAAGAAGCCAAAAATATCTTATATGTGGAAAGAATTTACTCGTAGAGTTCCTTTTTTATGTAATTTTCAAACTCTATGTCCGTCTTGCTCTTCTTGGCCTCAAGGAACATGACTGCGTCATTTCCTACTGGATACCTAGGCAAGGGGTTCTCTGACCTTATTGCAGTAACTATAGTTCTTGCAACCTCCTGCGCCGCTGTTCCCATCTCACACATCATGGCCAAGCCCTGCATTACCTTTTCAGTAATGTCTTTGTAGATGGAATCAGGTTTTGTGGATTTTTTAAGCGACGAAAAGAGGTTGGTCTTGACAACTCCAGGCTCTATTATTATGGTCTTGATTCCAAAGGGCGCAAGCTCGTACCTCATAGACTCACTTAGGCCCTCTAGTGCAAATTTTGAGCTGATGTATGCAGGTGTTACTGGAAATCCGATTCTTCCTGCCACCGAGCTTATGTTTACTATGATTCCTGACTTTTGGCTGCGCATCGTAGGTAAGACTTGTTGTATTGTTCTTACAATACCAAAAAAGTTGGTCTCAAACTGGGCCTTCATCTCATTCATGGTAATGTCTTCCAAACACCCGACAAGGAAATATCCTGCATTGTTTACAAGCACGTCAACTCTTTTTTTGTCACTGATTATCTTGTTTGTACAATTCTTGACCGACTCTTCTTTATCTACATCAAGTTCCAAGACTTCGATCTTCAAATTCTCTTTTTTTGCGATCTCTAGTATCTTGCTGCCTTTTTTTGTATCCCGCATTGTAGCATAAGTGTAATAGCCTTCTCTTGCCACGGCAAGCGCGGTCTCAAACCCTATGCCGCTTGAGCTGCCTGTTACAATTGCAACCTTTTCCATGAATATCGTTCTAATATCACATTAATAATATCTATCATTTTTGGATACGCCACAAACATCTGCTCTATACTAGGGGCTTGTCTCCCTCTGTCGGCTCTGTTATCACTGTTGTTTCACCATCAACAATTCTTTGAAGAATTTCAGATGATGCAAGCTTGTGTAGGTATTCATTGTTATTGCCACACCTGTAAGAAAACGTACAGCGCGGACAGCCTGACTCGTTTTTACAGGGACACTCCTTTACTATGTGCAGGCTGCGCTCAAATGCTTTCTCTAGTCTGTCATAAAGTGCCTTGCTTGCACCGTTTCCACCAATGGCAGAATCATACACAAAGATGAGCCCTGAGGTGCCAAGAGATATTCCTCCCAAGTCCTGCGAGACTCCCCCCGTAATCATATTGCTTCCTTCTATGACTAGATGTTCTGTTGCATGGTAACCGCTTGCCTCAACATACTCTTCGTTTTCGGCTCTTGCCATCTCTGTAAGAGGACGTGGCGCCTTGAAGACCACGCCCTTTGTGACAAAATCGTAGTCAAGAGGCTTTTCAAGAATGATTTTTTGGCCCTGCGATACTTCGTGGCCAAGCTCTATGTTGGCATAGCCATAGACACGCTTTTGTATGTGCAGCTTGCAAAATGCAACCTCAATACCGCAAGCATTGCGCTTTTCATAGACCGTCTCAATTGTGGGCCACTCCTCTGTGAGTGCTTTTGTGTAATACGGATAGTTTCTTGACAGAGTCTCCAGTTTAGCAGACATGTTGTGGGGATACCCAAGCTCTTTGACACGATATCTAGTGCCTGCAAGAAAATATACAGCTGATGGGTGCAACTCTTCTAGAGCAATTGGCAGTATTCTGTCTCCCACTTTTTTGCCGTTAAGAAATATGTCAATTGACTTGCCAATTCCCCTGATGCTATAGTTGTCAAGCAGGTCTTTAATCTGTGGGATGTTTGGGACATACCTGTTTTCAACCACAATAAGATTGCCAACATCAAGATGCTTCTGAATTACATCCTTGTGTTCTGGCATCTCGTGCCTTGCAATTGGCTTGTCGCATGCCATGGCAAGCACTTGGAATTCCTCGACAAATGGATTTTTTGGGTCAATGTAGATATGTTCTACATCTTCAAAGTAATCACTTGGATGATTCTTGTAGTATTGTGATATGGGATCATTTCCCAACACTAGAAACGCGTATCCATCTTGTCCTTTTCTTGCAGCCCTTCCGATTCTTTGTACTAGGCGATTGACTGGAATTGTGGAAGATATCACACCGTCAACATTTCCGACATCAATTCCAAGCTCCAGAGTTGGAGTCGCAGATATTGCTGAGAGTTTATCATTTTTGAACAAGTTCTCAATTGATCTCCTATAGTTTGCTAACAGGCCTGCTCTGTGCACCTTGATGTCTATCTTTTGTTTCCTTGCCTGCAATGCTAAAAGTTCAGAGTTTAGGTGCGAGTTGTTAAAGACAAGCGTCTTGTGCTTTTCTGCTGTGAGTTTCTTTAGTATGTCAATCATCAATACACGCTGCGTTGAAAGGGAAGGAAACAGCATGCAAAACTCTATCTTTCCTTTCTTTCCAGAACCTGTAATTTGTTTCATCTCAGACCCAAACAGGTCTTGACAGAAAACAAGTGCGTTCTCAAGTGTTGCAGAAGAAGCTACGAACTGCACTTTGGGGCAGATCCTCTTTAACCTCTTGATGATATAGTGAACATTGGAACCAAAAATTCCAGAGTAGACATGCGCTTCATCTACTGCCAAAAATCTGACTGAATTTAGAAGAGACGCAAACTTTGTCCTGTGCCACAAATGATAATGCAGCACATCAAAGTTTGTAATCACTATGTCAGGAGGTGCATCCAAGATTTCTCTTCTTTCTACCTCCTTTGTATCGCCGTCAAAAACAGCTATGTGAAGACTGAGTTTTTCTGCAATGTCTTTTATTTTTGGATGCTGGTCGCGAGACAAAGACTTGGTTGGATATACAAAAAGAGCCTGTACACTTTTTGGCGCCTTCAAGTCTGCTATCTTTTGCAGTATGGGCACCACAAAGGCTTCCGTCTTTCCTGATGCTGTTGGTGCTGAGATGATCACATTTTTTCCAAACATGATTTCATGAATGGCATCTTCTTGAAACTTGTAAAAGTTTGAAATTCCTTTTGATTGCAGCACTTGGATAATTCTTTCATCCAATCCAGAGTCTTCAACTGCGATGCCCATCTCTGGGTCGGGCTCTACAACAGATCTAAAGTGTGACACATAGAGTTTTTTTGAAAACAGAACTGATTTGGTTATCTCCCCTATCTTAGAATTTCCTATCATCTTTTTTATTGTATCTTCGTTTTGGAGAAGGCCTTCTTTCTCAAGCGATTCTTGCGACTCTTTCTTGGTTTGGATGTCTCCTCTATCGAACTTTAGCAAGAACTCCAAGTAGGCCTCATCGATGTTTTTCCTGTAGTCTATTACGTCTTCTATCTTGCAGCGTGCACAACTAAATAGGATTTTCTGATTGAAGGTTTTCTGTACCTCCATCTTAGACTTGCAGCTAGGACACGTATGCACTAGGTTGACAAAAATTACTAGGCTGATTTAATTTTTGGTTGCTCAAGTCAAGATGCGGTCAAACCTTTAAGCAGGAAAACTCTAACCAAGTTATTGGCAGTACTTGTAACTGGTGCTACGGGATTCATAGGATCAAGGCTGGTTGACAGACTGGTTGGTAGAGGAGACTTGGTAACTGCTCTCTTACGTGCAGGAAAGACTACGAATCCGCAGGTCAAGATAGTAACAGGGGACCTTACCTATCCAGATTTTGAGCTTGAAGACAACCCATATGACGTTGTATACCATCTGGCCGCTCTTTGGCCAGGAGAGAAAGACAAGAATCTGCAAAAAAGAGTAAACTTTGACGGGACAGTAAATCTGTTTAGCAAAGTTAAGGATAAGGCCAAGTTCTTTGTGTATGTCTCAGGTCTTGGCGTCTTTGGAGACACAAAGGGAAGAACAATAGATGAGAACACAAGCCCAAATCCAAACACTGACTATGCCAAGATAAGGCTTGATGCGCAACGCTTTCTTGAAGAAAACTGCAGACAGTATGGGATTCCATTTACAGTGGCGTATCTTGGAGACGTGTATGGAAATGGAGGATGGTTTACGTCAATGATGGTAGAGAGGTTAAAGAGGAACTCGTTTAAGATCTTAGGATCTGGAAAATATTATCGAAGTCTTGTTCACGTCGACGATGCTGTATCAGCACTAATCTCAATTGCAGAAAAGAATCAAACAAACAAATCATTTGTTGTGGCAGATTCCAATCCTGTCATCTTTTCAGAGTTTGTACATTTTGTGTGCTCAAAGCTTGGAGTTGGCAAGCCTGGAACCATTCCATCATTTCTTGCAAAAGCAGCACTTGGCTCTGATTTTGTAACGCTGCTTACTACCTCCATCAAAACCTCTAACGCAAACATATCCAAAATATGCAGTATGGCATATCCGTCATATCAAGAGGGCCTAAGTGCAGTAATTTCCGAGCTGAAATCCTGATTGACATATAATATGTGACATTTTTTAGACTCGTGTGGGTCTTGGAAGTAGTTGGGGGCAGGTACTAGAAGTTCTGGAACAAATAATTCCAGTATATGATAAGGTCAACTCATTTATCTCGCTTGGAAAAGATTTAGAATTTAGAGAACGTGGAATTCGAGGTAGAGTAAACAAAGGCGACAAAATTCTTGATGCAGGCTCTGGATTTGGCAACATGTCAAAGACTGCAATGAAAATTTGTGAGAATGACCTTGAAATTTCATTATATGATCCACTAAGGCCAATGCTCAAAAATACTGGGCGGCTGTTTGAAAAAACCCCCTCACTCACATGCGGCGTGTTTGAACATATACCATTTAAAGACAATGTCTTTGATGCGGTTCTTTGCGGGTATTCGCTGCGCGATGCAATAAGTTTGCGTACTGCAATATCTGAGATACACCGAGTTCTAAAAAAAGGCGGGCGCTTTGTAATTGTGGATCTGGGCAAACCAGACAACCCCTTGGTAAGGGCAGGTGTCTCATTTTACCTCCGTGCTATACTTCCTGTCATTGCTTTGTTGGTAGGTGGAAGGCTAGGGCTAAAATTTGCTGCCCTATATGACACGTACAAGTTGTGGCCGCAAAACAAAAAACTAGAGTCATTACTTTTTGAAAAATTTGAAAGGGTTGAGCTTGATACGGGGATGATGGGTGGAGCAGTAATTGTTGCTGCCTACAAATAGTCTAAAGCTTTAATTTCGGAAACGGTTCAAGTTACAGCGTGACAGATTTCGCCCTCACTATAATGGGCAATGATTGGATAGTGATTGCGTTTGTGGCCCTAATAATGCTGCTTGGGACAAAACGCATGCCGGAAGCATCGAGAAAACTTGGAAAAATTGTGGGCGAATTTAACAAAACCAAAGGCACCATACAAAACGAGATTCAAAAGGCCAAGGGAGACTTGAACATCGTCCCAGTTCAGGGACCTGCAACTTCGGAAAGACAGAAACTTGAATTCATGGCCCAATCTCTTGGAATTGATTCTACGAACAAAACAGACGATGATCTGCGAAATCAAATCTCATCCAAACTTGGCGGAGGACAAAACACTGGCCAAAGTTCTGGACAATCCACGAAATAAAATAAGCGATCTATTCTCAACAAATTTAAATACAATACCTAGTGAGACATATGGATAGGGTTTGAATAAGATAGATCCGTGGCAGAATGCATTAAAACAACTTGCATCTGCTGCAAAAATTTTGAAGCTTGATCCAGGTATACATGAGATGCTTGCAAGCCCAAAAAAAGTTTTGACGGTTTCTCTTCCAGTAAAAATGGATGATGGAAGAATCAAGGTTTTCACAGGATTTAGATCTCAGCATAATGACTTTAGAGGTCCCTTCAAGGGAGGAATAAGATATCACCCCGATGTAACGATCGAGGAGGTAAAGGCCCTGTCGATGTGGATGACTTGGAAGTGTTCTATTGTAGACGTTCCATTTGGAGGAGGAAAAGGCGGAATCATCTGTGATCCTAAAAGGCTCTCTGCAGGAGAAAAAGAGAGACTCACACGAAGATATGCATATGCAATTTCTGAAATCATAGGGCCTGGAAAGGACATCCCTGCTCCCGATGTTTACACAACAGGAAAGGAGATGGCTCAGATAATGGATGTATACAGTATAATGCACGGCCAAGCAGAACCGGCAGTAATCACTGGCAAGCCAATTCCAGTGGGAGGCTCACAGGCAAGAAACGTTGCAACAGGTCTTGGCGTATCATACTGTGTGAGAGAGGCAGGCAAGAAGTTGGGATTGAAATTGAAGGGAGCCAAGATAGTGATTCAAGGATATGGTAATGCAGGAACATTTGCGGCAGAATACATTGAGAAGATGGGCGGAAAGATAATTGCGGTAAGCGATTCTAAGGGTTCTATAATAAACACAAAGGGATTGGATTCCAAGAAAGTGTTGGAATACAAGAACAAGACCGGAAGCGTAGTGGGATATCCAGGAAGCAAAAAGATCTCAACTGAAGAACTTCTCACCACCTCATGTGATGTGCTTGTTCCAGCAGCACTTGAAAACCAGATTACTCCTCAGATTGCAAAAAATATTGACTGCAAAGTTATTGCAGAGGCTGCAAATGGACCTACAACTCCTGAAGCCGACGAGATTCTGCACAAAAACAAGATAATGGTTATTCCAGACATTTTGGCAAACTCTGGCGGTGTATGTATATCGTATCTAGAGTGGGTGCAAAACTTGCAGAGATACTATTGGTCATTTGACGAAGTGGCGGGCAAGATGGAGCACCACATTGTAAAAGGATTCAATGATACATTTGCGCTCTCAAAGAAGCACGGCGTTGATATGAGAAAGGCAAGTATGGTGCTTGCAGTCGGTAGAGTTTTGGAAGCATACGAAGCAAGAGGCCTCTGGCCGTAAACTGATTATATCATCTGACACAGCATGACAAAGGCATTTGTAGCTATTCACTGTGAGACTGGAAAGGAATCTCAGATAATAAAAAAACTCTCTGAAGTGCAAGGGATAACAAGCGTCACCGGAGTTCTTGGTCTATATGACATTATAGCTGAGATAGAAAGTGGAAACTCGACTGTTCTTGAAAAGATAATAACAGAACACATACGCAAAGTTCCGCACGTGCTTTCTACAATGACTCTCATTACTGTCTAGAAACTTTACAGTATCTGCTAAAAAATAAAAATTAAAAAATGTACTCTAAGAGGTACTAAACGAGTGACCGCAAGAGCATGACTTGGTCACATTTGGATTGTTTATCTTAAATCCAGCGCCCATGAGGCTCTCGATGTAGTCAATACTTGCGCCTTTGAGATAATCGGCACTGTAACTGTCAACTAGCATCTTTACACCATTCTCCTCTATCACGAGATCATCTTCCTCGGCCTTTTTCTCAAAGCCCATTCCATAAGACAATCCCGAGCATCCGCCACCTTGTACGTAGACTCGCAGGAATTCTGGCTTTTCAGCTTCCTCTTGCATGAAAGCAACTACTTTTTCTGCAGCCTTTGGCGTGATTGTGATCAGTTTTGTTGCCTGTGTATTGCTCATAGACTTAGTCGTTCCCTAAATTATAATAATCTTTTCATACCGGGCATATTAGGAATCAAATGGATGTAACAGGCAAGGCAGCAAGAGATCTATTTCTTTGACTTGTTCACAAAGGCAGTCATTCTCTCGGATCTGTCTGGATGTGTAAAGCACAGACCCCATGTGTAAAGTTCCAATGCGAGCCCTGTATCAATGTCTGAGTTTCTTCCCTTGTTTATTGCAACCTTTGACATTCTTACTGCCATGGAAGAGTTTTGTGCAATCATTTTGGCAAAGTTTGTTGCCTCTTCCGTCAGTTTTGCAATCTCGACAACTTTGTTTACAAGCCCCATCTCCTTTGCCTCGTCTGATTTTACCATTCTGCCAGTATAGATGAGATCTTTTGCCTGTGATATGCCGATTATTCTCTGCAACCTTTGCGTACCGCCCCACCCTGGGCAGACTCCTATTGTTACCTCTGGCTGGCCTATCTTTGCAGTGTCAGCAGCTATTCTGATATCACATGCAAGTGTAAGCTCGCATCCTCCTCCTAGTGCAAATCCATTGATTGCTGCAATTGTTGGCTTGCTGCAGTTTTCCACTGTAAATGTAAGGAGATGCCCAGTCTTTGCATATGCCTCTGCCTCGATTGGTGAGATTGTTGACATGTATGCAATGTCTGCGCCTGCGGAAAATGCCTTGTCTCCTTCGCCTGTAAGAATTACAACCTTCACCGAATCATCTGTTTCAATCTCTTTGAATACTTTGATTATCTCGTTTGCCACATCGATGTTCATGGCATTGAGCTTGTCTGGTCTGTTTATTTTTACGGTGCAGATTCCGTCTGCCTTTGAAACGTTAACAAGAGACATGTAAAAACTCCAAAACTATCAGGAAATTAAACCTTGTCTGGTTTGTGCTTTCCCCACTGGTGTAGTGCGGCTCCTGCAGCTACCCAGTTCCTAATATCGTCATACACTGGAACTTGGTGCTTTTCAATTAGTGCAGATACCCTTTGTGTATAGGGGCCACCATTTCCGCCTACAAGCAACGGTTTTTTGCCTTGTTTTGAAAACTCACCCAAGTAATCTATGATCGTCTCCTCCAGTGGATCGTCTTGGAACACAAACCATGGCATAACAATGTCGATATTTGGATCGTCCATGAATTTTTGTATTGTGTATCTGTAATCGTCTGCATTGGCACCGCCTGTAACGTCTACAGGGTTGCCAGCTCCAATTACGTATGTTGGAGGATAATGTTCCTTCATCTCCTTTAGCGTAGACTCTGTGACCTTGCCAAGCTCAAGTCCGAACTTTTCAAATTGGTCGATTGCTCCAATCATTGGGCCTGCGCCATTGCTTACAAGTCCGACTCTTGGGCCATTTGCGGCTGGCTGCCATGCCAAGGCCTTTACGACTGATGCAAGTTCTTGATAGCTGTCTACTGAAATTATTCCGGCTTGTTTGAATGCACCCATGATTATTGCGTTAGACCCTCCAAGCGAGCCTGTGTGTGATGCTGCCTGCTTTGCTCCAAGTGTTGTCCTGCCACTCTTCCAAATTACGATTGGTTTCTTCTTTTCTTTCATTACTCGTTTTGCAGTCTCGATGAATTTGCGGCCATCGCCAAAGCCTTCAACATATAGTGCGATAACCTTGGTTTGAGGATCGTTTGCTAAATACCATATCATATCAGCTTCGTCTACATCTGACCTGTTGCCATAGGATACCATCTTGGAAAGACCAAACGTATCGGCAGTCTCAAGGAAGGAGATTCCCATCGTTCCGCTCTGCGATAACAATGCTACTGGGCCTTGCTTTGCGCGGATCATTCTTGCCTGACCCTGGAATGCGCAATCAAGTCGGTTTGCTGCATTGAACATACCAATGCAGTTTGGACCTATGATTCTGATCTTGTGTTGTTCTGAAAGTCTTTTGATCTCTGCTTCGTATGCAGCTCTCTCCCCCCCAAGCTCCTTTCCTCCGCCTGACACTATCACAACATTGTGGATTCCTTTTTTTGCACATGTTTCAAGAACTGGTGGTGTGACAGAAAGATCTACACACACAACAACCAAATCTACTGGATCTTGGATGGTATCAAGACTTGGGTAGCACTTGATGCCAAGAATCTCTTCTGCCTTTGGATTTATCGGATAAACCTTACCTTTGTAATCGTGTTTTGCAATGCTGTCGAGTACAGAGTTTCCAACCTTGCCTGGTGTTGCAGAGGCACCAACTAGTGCAACTGACTGTGGCGTGAAAAAGGTCTCCATGAACTCTATGTTTGGCTGGGCCTTTGAGATTGCATCCTTTTTGATCTCTTTTCTTAGGATTATCTTTGCATCTACAACAAAGTATGATTTTGGATATACTACAATTGGGTTAAAGTCAACGCTGTCAAAGTATGTTGCATTGTCTACTCCTATCTTTCCAATTTGTACAAGTGCCTTTGCAAGCATGTTCAAATCAATTGGCTTGCTTCCCCTGTATCCTTGAAGAATCTTAGCACCCTTGAGTTCTGCAAGCATCGATTTTGCATCATCGACAGTAATTGGAAGCATCCTGAATGCAACATCTTTGAATATCTCTGTAAGCACGCCTCCAAGCCCTACCATAATGACAGGACCAAACTGTGGGTCGTTTTGCAATCCTACAATAAGCTCTACTCCTTGTGGTACCATCTTTTCAAGCAAAATTCCTTTTAGAGTCACTCCTTTCTTCTTGGAGAGTCTTGAGTACATGTCAGTGAATGCCTTCTTTACTTCCTTCTCGTTTTGCAGTCCTACTTTGACTCCTCCAACATCTGTCTTGTGAAGAATTTGGGGAGAGACTACTTTCATGACAAGAGGAAATCCAAGTTTCTTGGCAGCTCTTGTTGCTTCCTTTGCGCTGTTTACAAGGGCATATCCTGGAACTTTGATTCCGTACTTTTTCAAAACTGCTTTTGAGAGATCTTCGGTAATTACCTTGTGATCGGTTGCTATTGTTTCTTCAAAAACTTTTGTAACTGTACTCATAACGAGATCCGAGTCTTAGCGTCATTATATTAAACTTTTGTCAATTAGGAACAAAATTCTAGCAAATTTGGTTACAGCAGAACTCTCAATAATCCTGTTGAGCTGGTAATCCTTGTATATCTTCAGTCTTTTTTAGATGTAATTGGATCGTATAATCCCTTTTGACAAACAAGAAATCATTGACGAAAATAAAAAGGAAATTGAAGAACGATTAGCAAAAAATCCGTCAGCAGCGGAAGCATTCTGTGTTTCCGAAGAAAGACTGGATGAGGTATTGGATAGTGGACAATGCAGGTAATGATTAGAATTTCTTGATAAAGTAATAACCAAAGCAGCGTATTTTTTGGGAGGGCTGGCTTGGGCGCAACCATTCTGTGGAGGAAATAAAAGTACATCTCTTCTCATGACTATGGTTTTCTTGCAAGATAATGGCTTCAAAGTGGATATTCCAGAAACTGATGAAGCATTTTTGATAGACTTGCTGTATGAAGTACAAACAGACAGGACAAATCTGTCCCATGAGACAATTCAAAAATTAATCTTATATATGAAAAAGAGGATACTTCATCTATGAAAACAGGTTCTGAGCGAGATGCAATGAAAAAGCAAATCAAAGAGAAATATTCTAGGATATTTGACGATTTGACAAATGAAAAGAGATATCTACTCAAACGTTCCAGTAAATAACAGGTTTAGCTCCTGTTAATTCTGAGAATAAACACTGGTGGACGCAGTTTAGTTTAAGAGAGTTTAATACGGCGTTAATCCTCTGTCAAAGATTAAACTCTGACTTGAAGTTTTGATAAAATATCTGCATGTTGTTCTGGACAACACCAATGTTCTTTGAAATGTCACTGATTATGTTCTCAGGACTTAGGTATGGTGCAGATCTTAGTTCGTCTTTTGATTTTTCAAGCCATAGTCTAACTGCTGGTTCATCGACTTCCATGTGAAATTGTACTCCTACTGCACTTCCTATCTTTACTGCTTGGTTTTGATAGTCTCTTGAGTGCGCTAGTCTGATCGCACTGCTTGGAAGATCAAACGTATCGCCATGCCAATGAAATATGGTGGCAGGACTCTGTATTCCTTGAAATAGTTTTGACTGTGATGTGTTGTCAAACTCTATGTCGTGATAGAACCCAATCTCTTTTTTCTTGCCTTGGTAGACTCTGGCCCCAAATGCCTTTGCAATAAGCTGTGACCCCAAACATATGCCAAGAACAGGAATGTTATTTTTTACAGCGTCTTGTATCAATACCAATTCGTCTTTTAGGTATCTCAAGTCATCATTTGCACTCTCAGGTGCCCCAAGTATTACTATGGCATCTGGATTGATTTTTGGAATCGGTTCCTTTTTGGCAAGAACTGTTGTAATATCAAAACCGTCCTGCTCAAACAGATTGCCAAGCGTGCCAATTCCTTCATTCTTTGTGTTCTGTATGACTAGTACTCTTGACACAAGTAAATTTTTGAAAATTGCTTAATATGTTTAATTCCAAGTGAAACCATGGAGTTTGACGAGTCGGAGATATCGGAGATTCACGAGTTTGTCAGGTCTCTTAACTCAAAAAAAGACAGCATTGTAGTTGTAGAAGGAAAAAAAGACGAAGAGGCGCTCAATAAATTGGGTTTTGCTGGCAAGGTCTGCCAGTTTCATGCCTTCAAGGGGTTGGCAAAATTTGCAGACTCTGTATCTAAATACAAACGCCTAATCATACTTCTTGATTCAGACAGAAAAGGCGCATATCTTACCAAAAGGATTCTATCACAACTAGAGCACCGAATGACAGTTGATCTATCCTTTAGGCGAAAACTGACTGCAATAACAAAGGGCAAGATTCGTCACATTGAGGATCTCTCACTGTACAAAATCAACTAGAGAGTTGGCAATAAGCACTTATATCTGCCCCCTCCGAACGTAAAGTGATCAAAAATTAAGAGGTTAATGATTTGCCATATACAGGAATTGTCAAGTATCACGTTAAGCTCAGCTTTGACGTCGATGGACTCGTTGAAAAAGCCGATATCATAGGCGCAATTTTTGGCCAAACAGAAGGGCTGCTTGGACCAGAGATGAACCTAAATGAACTTCAGAAGGTATCGAAAGTAGGAAGAATAGAGGTCAACGCTACGAGTACGACTAATCAAACAAAAGGAGATGCGCTGATTCCTATGAGTACTGATATCAACACTGCTGCACTTATTGCAGCTGCGATAGAAAGTATAGACAAAGTAGGCCCATTCCAAGCTCACTTTAAACTAGAAGCAATAGAAGATGTTAGGTCTGCAAAGAAAAAGGAGATTGTTGACAGGGCAAAACAGATCGTGCAGAAATGGTCTACAAAGACTATAAGTGAAGGAGAAGAGATGCTAAAAGACGTTCAAGAGGTCACATCGTCTGGCAAGCTTACTACGTTTGGAAAAGAGAAACTTGCATGCGGTTCGGGAGTTTTTGACTCGCCGTGGGTAATTCTAGTCGAAGGTAGGGCAGATGTGATAAATCTGCTCAGAGCAGGATTTGACAACGCACTTGCAATAGAGGGCGCAAGAATAGACGAGTCAATCAAGTCTCTTTGCGAGTCAAAACAAAAGGTTGTTGCATTCCTTGACGGTGACAGGGCAGGCGGTTTCATATTGAAAGAATTAAAATCACTTGTAAATATTGACGTGGTTCATCGCGCACCGGAAGGCGTCGAGGTAGAAGAACTTACTCCTATGCAGATTGCAGATATTCTCAAAGAGACCGCAGAAGAGATGAAAAAAGAAACTGCAAAGCCGAGGCTTCAGGATCCAAAAGATGAGCCAATAGCAAATGTTGCAAGAAAAGTATATCCGGACCTAAATGAGTCTTTAGAGGCAGTAGCACTAGATGAGGGACTAAACAGCGTATTCAAGGTACCGGTAAGTGAGGTAGTGTCAAAACTCTCTCCAGGTTCTGGAATAAAGTATCTCGTGTTGGACGGTATCATAACACAGAGACTGATTGATTCTGCAAAACAAGCAGGAATAGAATACGTCATAGGGCATAGGATGGCTAACCTAAAATCAACTGACGGCATGACACTGAAAACATTTACAGAGCTTGGTATTGCATAAAACTAATGCCTGAGCTAAAACTGCAACACATACTAACACTTGCAGAACTTTTTTCCAAAGGTGCACGCTACAACTTTATCCCAATCACAACTTCATCACTTGGAAAAAGCATTCACAAATCTCAGCAGGCGGCATCAAAGCATCTTTTAGAACTAGAATCAGACGGATACATAGAGAGGATACGATCAGGCACACGAGTCTCTGTACGAATCACCACCAAGGGACACGCCGAGATGATAAAAATTTTTTCAACTCTAAAGTCAAGCCTTGAAACCTCGCCGTCATACGTTGAATTCAGGGGAGTAATAGTTTCTGGAATGGGTGAGGGGGCATACTACATGTCCATGAAAGGATATACAAAACAATTCAAGTCAAAGCTTGGCTACGTACCGTTTCCTGGCACTCTAAATGTAAAGCTAAAAGACAAGGAGTTCATCGAGGCAAAGCGGTCACTTGATGCTTATCCCGCAGTGCTGGTGCATGGATTTTCAGACGGAAAACGCACATATGGATGGGTGAAATGCTATCCTGCAAGGGTTAACAACAGCATAGATGCCGCACTAATTCTGCTTGAAAGGACCCACCATGACGATTCTGTAATAGAGCTTATTTCAAAAGACAACATCAAAAAATTAACAAAACTTTCAACAGGCTCTCAGATAACAATCCGCGTAAACGTAAAATCAAAACCAGCACAATGATTTGGTACTGCTCTCTCAGAGGCCGTGTATGGACTTGCCGTAATCACTTTCTATCTTTGAGCTCTTAATATCCGGTACTGGAGACTGGAGCCTTGCGATGGATACATCCACTCCAATCTTTTTGCATCCATCTATGATGAATTTTTCTTGATGTATCTGGTCATAGCCAAGTGCAATGATGTTTGGCCTTACGCGCGCAACCGTCTTGAAAATGTCTCCCTCGTGGCCAACCATTGCGTGGTCTACCATTGACAAAGAGCTCACAAGATCTCGTCGCAGTTCCATGTTGTGAAGAGGGATGCGGTTTTTCATCTTCTGTGCAGTGCTGTCTGTTGCAACAACTACAACCAGTACATTGCCCAGTGCCTTGGCGCCTCTTAGGGTATGTATATGGCCTGGATGTATGATATCAAAGACTCCTCCTGCCAAAACTATCCTTATGGAACCCCTCCCAAGGTCGGTAAGACTCCTCTTGTCTTTCTCGATGAAGCCATTTACCACAAGGGAATCAATTCTATTTGAGATATAGTCTGAGCTTAGTGATATCTTTTTTCTGATTATGTCTATTGGTTCTTCACCAGAAAGTGAAGCGACGTAACATGTAGAAATTAACTCCTTGTCTAATGCGTCCAAATATACCACAAGAGCTGATGCGTTACCACTTGATTAATCTATGTCCAAGGGTCTATTCCTCTAGAGAGGCGGAGTGCGTCAATTAGCCCCTCCGCATATCCGATGCTCAACACCGCAAGCTCTTCTTTTCCTTCTCTCTGAAACTTTTCAGCATCTTCTATGTAAAGTTGGGCATTTTCTATTATTGGATGTATGTCCTTGTCATCTTTGAAAGTCTTGATTACTTCATTTAACGCCCTTCTTGCTTTTGGTACATATTTTGCAAGCATTTGGTCGGATATCTTTTGAATCTTTGAGTTGTCAAATGGCTCATCAAGACACTTTGCAAAAACCTTGAGAGCGTCAACCTCTGTAAAATGCATCCTTCCAGGTATGATTATTGTATGTGGGGGCTTGCCAAAGTCTGCTTTGACAAGACTTGAAATCTTTCCAGCCGTTATAGATTGGTTTTTTGAGCCAATCCTTGATGCCACAATACCAAACATGGATTCATCAATTACGTTTCGCCGTTGTTCCTTTTCTATCAACAAAAGGCTTGAGAGCGCATCCTTTGGATCTAGAAAAAATTCTGCATCACTGTTATACTCTAATATCAGAATGCTATGTAGCCCCCTCACCAGATTGTCGTAGATGGTATAGTATACTGTATTCCAAGATTGTTGCTCTCTCATCACTGTAACCGGTTTGCCTATCTTGTAGTATTGCAGGCCACATTCTCCCACAAGAGAGGGAATTGCAGACGCTGCATGCACTGTACGTGTCTTTATCTTTTCAAGCTCTGCTCTTGTGCGCAATTCAATATGTGTTGTTGCAATGTAGGGGTCTCCATATGCTAGCAGGACAACTGCCTTTTTTTTAGCATCTGCAAGTATTGCCTTGCCGTCCTCGACCATCCACCGTGGCGCAATCTTGAATCTGCTTCTTGTTATCTTTTTTACCTTAAGCTGGTCAATTTTTGGTATTGGGCTTGTAAAGTTTTCAAAATAAACGATGTCGGCTTTTTTTAAAATCTTCAACGTATTTGGACTGAGACCGTCAACGCCTGAGATTCCAAGGCCTATGAACCATAACATAGCGCCAGTCCTTTTGAAGTATATTTTGATGTTCGTTTTGCGATAGTTTAGGATTTCTTTTGTCCGTCGTGCAATCTCTTGAGATGATACAGCATTCTTTTAAAGACCTCGATGCTTCGCAAATATTCATCTGTTGATACCCTCTCGTCAATTGTATGTGATGCATGTGGGTCTCCTGGACCATAAGTTACAACGGGTATGTTCAATGTATTTCCAATTATGTTCATGTCGCCAGTTCCAGTCTTTCTAATTAACTGCGGCCTTGCTTTTTCTACATCTAGTATGCCAAGAGTCAACGCCCTCACTAGTGGGGAACTATGTGGTGCCTCAAATGGTTCTGTCTCATCCAGTATGGAATAAAATGCATTTACTCCTTGCTTTTTTGCCACCTCTGTTACAGTGGATGCAATTTTTTCTCCAACCATTTTACAATTCATGTCAACTGGAATTCTGATGTCCATCACTGCGTCGCACTCTACTGCTGTGACATTGTGGCTTGTGCCTCCCTTTATCTCAGTAAGAGCTGCCGTCAACATCATGCTTTTTGGTTTTCCTTCTTGTTTTCCTTCAAGCTCGTCCTTGATTGCCTTGGTAAATACGTATGATTCTTCAATTGCATTTTTTGCAAGCCATGGAGCACTGGCATGTGCACTGTCTCCAACGTTTACCTTGAGGTTTATGGCAATTCTTCCCTTGTATGCTATTGTGATATTCCTTATACTGCTTGGCTCGCCAAAGATTGCATAATCGATGTCCAGCTTTTGTTTGACAAGACTCTTGATGCCAGTTGCATTTCCCTCCTCGTCTACTACGGCGGCAAAGACCACAGTGCCATTGTTGTTTTGAAGTGAGGCCGCTGCAAGAAGCATTGCCATCAAAGGAGCCTTTGCATCTGAGGCTCCCCTACCATAGATGTGCCCATTCTCATTTCTTACCTTTATTTTTCCTGGTACGGTATCCATATGTCCGCAAAGCAATATTTTTGGAGATCCAGAACCTTTTGTTGCAATGAGGTTGCCTACCTCATCAATGCGGATGTTCTCAAATCCTAGATCGTCACACTTGTCTGCTAAAAATTCGGCCAGCTGCTTTTCAGAAAGCGAAGGGGTGTAAAGCCTCAGAGCTTTCTCTAGCATCTTTACTGAATATCTTGGTGTAATGGTAATTGAAGAGTCCAATTCTTATTTTCTCGATTGTTTTGCGTAATCTATCATCAAGGCTGGTATATCTACGCCAGTAACTCTGACGGTATTTTTGTATTCCGTTGTATTGTTGACTTCATGAACAACTAACCCCTTTTCCTTACTTTCCATCAAGTCGATGCCAACTATCTGACCCTGCACTGCATTTTTTGCTTTTATGCATATGTCTTCCATCTCCTTTGTTACCTTCAGCGGTTCTGCCTTGCCTCCAAGGGCCATGTTTGTCTTCCACTGCCCGTCTCCAGAATATCTGTATATTGCAGCAACTACTATATCGCCTATCATTATTGCCCTAATGTCGCGTGGAGGTCTGTTCACAAACTCTTCAAGATAATATACTTGGTATATGGGATACATCTTTTCACGCGTCTCCATTATTCCTTCGGCAGAGTCACGATCTTTTAGTAACGCTATCATTCTTCCCCAGCTTCCAACTGTTGGCTTGAGTACCATTGGGTAGCCTTTTTTATCTAACAGTTCTAACGCGGCTTCCTCTGAAAACGCCACTGCACTAAATGGTGTTGGAACTCCGTTTTTTACTAGAAGCATGTGAGTGAACAACTTGTTTCCAGCAAATATGCTGGTGTTCAAACTATTGATTACATTAACACCCTTTCCTTCAAGCGCTGCAGTAGAATGCAGACTTCGGTAATAACTCACACAACGCTGTATTGCCGTGTCATACTCTTCCTTACTCTTATCTAAATTAATGGATAAACTCTTACAGTCAACCATCACTGCGTTGATGCCTTTCTTCTTCGCAGCATCATGCAGCGCCTTTTCCTCCCATCTGATGGTATCGTAGAGTATTGATAGTCCCGAGCTCACTGGCCCCAGTCCTCACCAACAGTTTGTGCTGGTTTTAACTCAAAGCCAGAGGATCCTTTAGTTAACTCAAAACTTGCGCCGCAGTCAGGACAAGTCACAATCTCGCCTTCCATTGAATCTTTTGGAGGGTTGATGTTTGCGTCACATTCTAAACATTTCATGCTATTTACCTGCCTTTACCTTCATTTGGGTGTCATTAATTATCTTTCTTTCAAGCCTTTCATCCAATGGGATCTCAAGTAGGTCTCCCATCCTTAGATTCTTGAGGCCTGCCGCCACTTTCTTTGCTTGTTCATCATCTTGCTCTAGGCCAAGGAGAGACATTAGATATGCCGCACCATTCTTACCTGCAAGCTCTCCGAAGACTATTCTTCGTCTATTGCCTACTACCTTTGGCTCTATTGGCTCGTAGGCCGCGGGGTTTCTGAGAATTGCGGCCAAGTGTGTTCCTGCCTTGTGCTTGTATGCAGTAGCACCAACTATGGGTTTGGAATCATATGGTACTATGCTTGTATACTGTTCAATCAGTCTTGAAAGGTCCATTAGCATGTCTAGCCTGAGATTGTTTGGAGATCTGTACAGATAAGTTAATGCTACCGCAGTCTCTGCCAGAGCAGGTATGCCAGTTCGCTCTCCAACGCCGTCAATAGTTGTGTGAATTTGATCAGCACCACCTTCACATCCTGCCAATGCGTTGGCCAATGCCAATCCTATATCATTATGACAATGTACATCCAGCGGCGTCTTGATCTGAGCGCGAACTGTCTTTACTAAATTGTACATACCGCTTGGTCTCATTATTCCAACCGTATCTGGTATGCTGATTCTGTCAACTCCCGCATCTGATATTGCCTTGCAAACTTGGAGAAGGAATTCTGGATCAGCTCTGCTGGCATCTTCTACGGTGAATCGCATCTTAAAACCATGAGACTTGGCATACTCTACCGTCTCTACTGCCCTTCGCATTGCTTCTTCACGTGTTATTCTGAGTTTATCCTTCATGTGAATATCTGAAATTCCAAGATAAGTTGCCATCCATGTGGCATCGCATTCTAGTGCTACGTCTACATCTTCTTTTAGAGCTCTGACATGAGCAACAATGTCAGCTTTTAGTCCTTGCTTGATTATCGTCTTAGTTGCTTCTTTATGATCTGGGGACACTACTGGCGAAATCTCAATTTGGTCAACACCAAAGTAATCTAGCATCCACGCAATTTGGATTCTCTGCTTGTTGGAAAAAGTGACACCTGGGTGTTGTTCTCCTTCCCTTAACGTACTGTCCAGTATGTGGATCTTTTTTGGCTTTGATCCCATCTCGTTGTATTTGTAGGCGTAGTAATTCGGATCGTCCATTGCTTATTTAGTATCAAAATTTTGCGAATATAAACATATTCGTACAACTTTCGGCTAATTTGGTTTAGTTTGCAACGATTCTCGTCAATAATTGAAAAACAGTGCCGAACTTCGTTTTAGACAACAGTTCTGAGGATTATGACGGTATTGGTGTCAAAAACACCCGGTATCTTGCGCAAAGCGTCTATGCAGGAATTTATCTCAGTGATGGTTGGTGCTTTGATGATCGTTGCAATATCATACTGTCCAGTGATTTCATAAACAGTGTGAACTCCTTGCAACTTTGACAATCTTGCTGACACTTTGGAAGTGTCAGTTGAAGAATCAACAGATATCAGAATTATGGCACTAGTTGAATTGCTGTCACCTGTTTCAATGGTGAATTTTTTTATTACTCCTCCATCGGTCAGATTCTTCACTCTTCTTCTAACCGCAGATTCTGAAAGCCCTAGTTTTTCTCCTATCTCGACAAAAGACTGCCTCGAATCTTTTTTTAGCATTTCAATTATTGTTTCATCCGTCTTGTCTCTAGACATTTCTTCTTTGTTCCTCTTTTGTTAGTAGGACATCGAGAGTTTCTAAAGCTTTGTTTATGTCAGATTCTGAAAGCACAAGAGGTGGCAACAATCGCAAGATGTTCTTTCCTGAATAAAGCAATAAAAGATTATTTGCTATTGCGTCAAAGAGTATGTCTTTTACCTCAAACTTCATCTCAACTCCAATCATGAGTCCCTTGCCTCGAATCTCTCGAATTATCTTGTGTTTTTCTTTTAGCCTTTCCAATCCTTCTCGTAGCATCTTGCCCATCTTTGCAGCATTTTCAACTAGGCCGTCTTCTGTCAACGCTTGAATTGTAGCAATTCCAGAGGCACATGAGAGCGGATTTCCGCCGAAGGTTGAGGATTGTTCTCCTTTACCAATGGCTGCCAGAATCTCTGGTTTGACAAGAGTCGCACCCATTGGCACACCTCCTGCAATTCCTTTTGCAAGACACATTATGTCTGGAACTGTATCCCAATGTTGGCTTGCCCATAACTTGCCGGTTCTCCCTAAACCTGCCTGAATCTCATCAAATATCAGAACAACTCCATTTTCATTGCACAATTTTCTTACATCCTGCAGAAAACCATCAGGTGCAACATGTATTCCACTCTCTCCTTGAATCGGTTCGAGTATGACAAGTGCTGTATCGGAATTTACAACAGATTTGAGCGCCTCAATATCACCAAATGGTGTAAACGATACATTGCTTAGAAGAGGCTCAAACGCCTTGCGATATTTTGGATTAAACGTGAGCGAAAGTGATCCAAACGACTTGCCGTGATATGATCCGTTCATTGCAACCATGCTCTTTCTTCCGGTAAATTTGCGAGCAAATTTTATGGCTGCCTCTACTGCTTCAGTTCCGCTGTTGTTAAGATATACTTGGCTGAGGCCAGAGGGTGCAACTTTGATAAGCCTCTCAAGAAACTCTTCTCTTGTCTTGTTGTAAAGCGAGCTGTGAACTGTGATTATTTTATCAAGCTGAGCTTTTAGTGCCTTGACTACTCTTGGATTGCAGTGACCGACGAGGGCAACACCATATCCGCCCATGAAGTCAATATACTCTTTTCCGTTGATGTCCCATACGTGAGACCCCAAGCCGCGTTCTATTGTGACGGGAAACCTCTGATAGATATTTCCCATGAATTGATCCTCAGTCATTTTGAAATCACCGTGCATTTGTCGTTTGCAATGGCCGATGATATTGGGTTTTCTCTTTGGCCGTTTGCAACTATTGCCTGTTTTACGCCCATCTCAATTGCTTCTGTGGCAGCAAGTATCTTCTTTTCCATGCCAAATCCTATCTTTGGAAGGATTGCTTTTGCTTCGTCAAGAGATAGTTTGGTGACTAGTTTATCATCCATTAAAAGACCATCTACGTTAGTGAGAAATAGTATCCTGTCTGACTGCATCTTTCCTGCTACATAGGCAGCCGCTCTGTCGCCATCAACATTGAGAAAGTCAGACTCTTCGCTTATTGCAATCGGAGAAATTACTGGAACATATCCTTGGTCTAAGATTACTTTGATAAGATTTGAGTTCACATCATGAATCTTGCCGGTGTAGCCTCCATCGATTGCCATCTTTCTGCCCTTTTCATTAATTACGATGAGTTTCTTTTTTCGTTCGGCTTGAATTATCTTGCCGTCTATTCCGGAAAGACCTACCGCATTTATTCCATTTTTCTGTAACATTCCGACAATCATTTTGTTTATCTTGCCTGACATTACCATGGTGAAAATTTCAGCGGTTTCTTTATCGGTGTATCTGCTTTTGATGCCGCCGGGAGAAACTATGAATTTCTGTTCTTTTCCAAGTGCCTCGGAAATTTTTGTGACCTCTTTGCCTCCGCCGTGCACAAGAATTACTTTTTCTTGCTCTGATACTTTTTTGAGGTCTGAAATTGTTGAGGGGTGAAGACCATCTACTACACTTCCTCCTATCTTAATTGTGATCATCTCATTACACAGGAGTTAATGGAGAATAGGTGAGGCCTTCCATCTCGTTGAAGCCTGCCATGACATTCAAGTTTTGTATGGCGGAGCCTGCCGCACCTTTCATTAGATTATCTGATGCTGATAGTACTACCAATCTATTATTGTCTTCGTCTATGTCAAAGCCTACGTCACAAAAGTTTGAACCTACAACAAACTTTGGATCAGGGAATTTGTAAAATCCTTTCTTGTCGCGAATCAGCCTGATGAATTTCTCATTTTGATACTGCTCGCGATACATCTTCCATAGGTCAATCTCTGTTACTTCCTTTGTGAGAAATGTGTGGTTTGTACACAAGATTCCCCTTACAATGTCTACCGCATGTGGACTCATGGAGACCTTGATTTTTTTTCCAGCGGCTTGGCTAAGCTCTTGCTCAATCTCTCCTGTATGTCTGTGCTTTGCTGGCTTGTATGGCCTAATCACACCTGACCTCATTGCATGATGAGTACCTGCCTCTGAGCCCGCACCGGCTCCAGACGATCCTATCTTGGAATCCACTATTATGTGCTCTGTATCTATGATTCCCTTTTTGACCAATGGGTATAGTGCAAGAATTGATGTCACTGCCATGCATCCGGGGCACGAAACAAGCTGTGCTTTTTTGATCTCTTCTCTGTGAAGCTCTGGAACTCCAAACACAGACTTTGGAAGATAGTCTGGGTGTGGGTGTTGCCAGCCATACCACTTGTCATAGTCTGTTGCATTATGCAGTCTATAGTCTGCACTCAAATCAATTACTTTCATTCCTCGGTCATAGAGCTCTTTTACAATGTCAACTGCTGTGCCGTGCGGTACTGAAGTAAACACCAGATCACACTTGTCTGACAGCTTGTCATAGTTTAATTCTGAAAAAGTTAGATCAGTGAATCCCTTGAGACTAGGCTGAACTCTTGATATGTATTCTCCAACATACTGCCTTGAAGTAACTGCAGTAATCTCAACTTTGGGATGACTTACAAGTAACCTTAGAATCTCTCCGCCTACATATCCTGATGCCCCAATTACTCCTACTCTCATAAGTGATCTCCTAGCATAACATAGTATAATTTAAACTCTAAAATTTCAAATTCCAATTTATTTTACAGCTGATCTAACTGCATACTCAATCATTTCTCTTGGAATGTTTCGTTTGGCAACCTTTGCCAGTCCTTTAAACTCTACAGTATTATTTACTTCGTGAACTACCAGTCCTCTTTTTTCATCTTCCATGATGTCAATTCCGAGAATTCCTCCACCTACTGCCTCTGATGCCTTCATGCAAATATCTTCCAACTCTTTGGTTATTTCACAGGGAACAGGCTCTCCGCCAAGTGCGATATTCGTCTTAAATCCGCCGGATGAAGTCCTATACATTGCTGCTATCACTTGGTCTCCTACTGCTATCGCACGTATGTCCCTAGGAGGCCTCTTCACAGCTTCTTGCAAATAGTATATCCTATCTAGAGGACCATCATTTAACTCTCTTACCTCAATAATTGCGTCAGCAGTATCCCTATCTTTTAGCAAAACTACTCCTCTGCCCCAACTCCCAATGATTGGTTTTATAACTAGAGGATATCCTTCCTTGTCCAAGACTTCAACTGCTGACTCGGAAGAAAAGGAAAAGTAAGTCTTGGGAGTAGGAACGTTGTGTTTCTTTAACAAAAGCGATGTTATCATCTTGTTACCGCAGTTATTTGCAACTTCAAACTTGTTGAAAACAGGAACTCCGAGAAACTCTAGGCAAGCCGTAAAGTGAAGTCCACGAAAATAACTGACACATCTTTCCAATACAACATCGCCAAAATCAAAATCACTCCTTTTACTCTCGGTGCTGACGTTGGTTATCTTTGCATCTATCATCTTTGTATCGTGTCCAAGCTCGACTGCCTTTTCCTCGAGCATTTTTTCCTCTAGTCTTACTCTATCGAACACGATGCGGACTTTGGGCATTTACTCTCCCCAGTCTTCGCCTACTTTTTCAGCATGCTTTAATTCGCACACGGTGCCGTTCTTGGATGCAATCTCGAAATCTGCCCCGCAATCAGGACAAGATACGATCTCTCCAACACTTGCATCGTCTGGAATTTTTAAATTTGCGTCACATTCTGGACAATTCATTCTTTGATCTTTCACCTCTTTTTTAGTAATTTATTAGCTTCTGTTGATTGAAGGCCCCACAATTCTACAAACCCTTTTGCAAGAGTTTGGTCAAAGGTAGAGCCTGCACCATACGTTGCTAAATCATGACTGTATAACGAATAATCTGACTTTCTTCCAACCACTCTTAGACTTCCTTTGAACATTTTCAGCTTTACAGTTCCGCTAACTCTCTTCTGCGACGCATTGATAAACATATCTAAATCGGTTTTCAGAGGATCTTGCCAGAGGCCGGAATATGCAAGCCAAGCCCATTCTGCATCAACCATTGCTTTGAACTTTAGCTCGTGCTTTGTAAGGACCATTTTTTCTAGATCGGTATGTGCCTCAATTAGACAAAGTGCCGCCGGAGTTTCATATACTTCGCGAGATTTTATCCCAACTACCCTGTCTTCAATATGATCAACTATTCCGACACCTGCCGCACCTGCTTTTTTATTGATGTATTCTATAAGGTCGATTGGTTTTAGGTTCTTGCCATCTGCTGCAATTGGTATTCCGTTGACAAATTTTACTTCAAGATACTGTGGTTTGTCTGACAAGTCCTTGGTCTTTACCCAGATGAACGCATCTTGAGGCGGTTCTGCATATGCATCCTCAAGCTCACCACCTTCTATTGCTCTGCCCCACAAGTTTTGATCTATGCTGAATCTCTTTGCTGCAGTTTCAATTGGTATTCCATGTTTTTTTGCAAATTTCAGCTCTACATCACGAGTAAGATTGAGATCACGTATTGGTGCAATGATTGGAAGAGTAGAACCTGATCTCATTGTAACATCAAATCGCACCTGATCATTTCCTTTGCCTGTGCATCCATGTGCTAGGGCTTGCGCATTTTCTTTTTTGGCCATCTCCACAACTTTTTGTGCAATAAGGGGTCTGGCAAGAGCGGTCGCAAGACAATATTTCTTTTGATAAAGCGCATTTGCCTTGATTGATGGAAATATGAAATTATTTACAAATTCATCTTTTGCGTCAACATTGTAGTGTCTGACAACTCCAAGTTTTTTTGCCTTGGCTGCAATCTTTTTGAGATCATCGCCTTGACCAACATCAACTGTTATTGTGACAACATCCAAGTTGTGTTTTTCTTGAAGATATTTTATGACAACTGAAGTGTCAAGTCCCCCAGAGAAAGCTAAAACTGCCTTTCCTTTCATTGAGGTTTTCTGTGATCAGATTTTAGCATTTATCTTTTATGATCTGCAGTTTGATCCATTTTTAGTAGAACAAAAATTCAAAAAATTATTTTCAAACTAATGAGATGGAACAAATTAGTCCAAGCTAAAATTCGAACACTATTTAACCGCATTATTATAACGCTGTTATATGAATTTGATTCCCTTTGCGGGCATGTATCAGAGTACATCTTATCGCAAAGATTGGGAGGTAGTTGTTTTCAAATGACAAAACTTCAGGCAAAAAACATTGTAAAGCATTTTGATCACAACGGTAACTCGGTACTTGCCTTAGACGGAATAAACTTGGATGTACAAGAAGGAGATTTTTTGTGCATTGTAGGTCCATCTGGATGTGGCAAGTCTACATTTCTAAATATTGTGGCAGGACTTGAGAAACCAGACTCTGGAGAGATACTGCTTAATGGAAAACCAATCTCGACTCCGGGGCCTGACAGAACAATGATCTTTCAAGAAGGCGCACTATTTCCGTGGCTCAAAGTGATTGATAATGTAGAGTTTGGACTGAAGATGGCAGGAATTCCAAAGGAAGAACGTCGACAGATATCGCAAAGATATCTTGACATGATGCAGCTAACCAAGTTTGCTGAGTCGTATACATACCAACTATCGACTGGAATGAAACAAAGAGTAGCAATAGCACGAGCTCTTGCAATGGATCCAGAAATTCTGCTAATGGACGAGCCTTTTGCAGCGCTTGACTCTCAGACAAGAGATCTCTTACTAGTTGAACTTCAACTGATATGGGAAAGAACAAAAAAGACCATCATATTTGTAACGCACAACATTTCAGAATCCGTCATATTGGGAAATCGTGTAGTAGTTTTCAAAAACAGACCTTCCAAAATAAAAAAAGAGATCTACATTGACTATCGAAGGCCGCGATTAATGGAAGATGAGAATTTGCAAAAATATTATCACCAAATATTAGATGAACTCAAAAACGAAGTGATTGCACAAATAAAAGATGAGAACCAATGAACAAAAAAATAATTTCTGAGAAAAAATCTCAAGGTCTACATGATGCGGCAAACGCTGCACTAATGTTAGCAGTATTTGTTGGCATATGGGAGGTTGTCTTCATGCTTGGAATATGGTCAAAAATATCGTTGCCGTCTCCCGCGATGGTCGCCGAATCATTTTACAAGATAACTCTGAACCTTTCACTTCCTGAGAGCGTCGGTATAACGCTTGGAAGACTTGTAGCAGCCTTTCTCATCTCAATTAGTTTCGGCACACTGATCGGGCTTGCAATGATTAGATTCAAGGGCTTTGGCAAGACTCTCAACTCATTCTCTGCGGGATTGCTATCATTTCCAAGCATTGCATGGGTACCGTTTTCCATTCTGTTGATTGGCTTTAACGAATTTGGAATCATGTTTGTGGTAATAATGAGCTCAATCTTTTCTGTAATGATATCAACATACAGTAGCATAAGGAACATTCCATCAATCTACATGGATGCGGCAAGAAACATGGGCGCAAAGGGGTTCACACTATTCAGATACGTTACACTCCCTGCGGCAACTCCGTCCCTGATAATTGGACTGAGGCAGGGGTGGTCATTTGCATGGCACGCAATAATTGGAGCTGAAATACTAATGTCAATTGTAGGTCTAGGACACATACTGTCTGTAGGACGAGACTTTCTTGACATGAGCGAAGTGATTGCCAGCATGATAACGATATTTACTATAGGTCTGATTGTGGACAGATTCCTACTCTACAAGCTAGAAGATAGGATACGAAAAAAGTGGGGACTTGATCATCACCGTTGAGTGAAATATTTGGTGAAAATGGATTGATTGTTTTATGAATCCGGAAGTAAAATTTGGAATTGCGGCTGTAATATTTGCAGCTGTCATTACAACCAGTTTCATGTCGGTATCTCAAACCGCTGAGACAGTACATGTAACAACAAATTCTTCGGCAGATGTACTTCGAATAGGATATTCTCCAAACATCAACCATGCACAGGCGGTAATTGGAATTGGAACAGGAGACTATCAAAAAGAACTTGGAGGAATTAAAGTAGAAACACAAACATTCAATGCAGGACCTGCTACCGTAGAAGCATTATTTGCAAATAGAGTGGATGTAGCCTATGTTGGACCAAACCCTACCATAAACGGGTACATCAAGTCTAATGGACAGGATCTTCGCGTGATTGCAGGCGCTGCAAGTGGTGGCGCTGTATTTGTGGTACGAAACGATTCTGGAATAAACTCTATATCTGATCTTGGAGGGAAAAAATTCGCATCCCCTCAGCTTGGTAACACACAAGATGTTGCACTACGATCATTTTTGAACAAAAATGGGTACAAAACCTCTGATGTTGGAGGAAACATCCAGATCATAAACGCTGCAAACTCTGACATTGTCACAATGATGCTAAAAAAAGATATTGACGGAGCATGGGTACCAGAACCCTGGGGAACAATACTAGAACGAAATGCACATGGAAAAATTCTAGTTGACGAAAGAGACCTATGGGCAGGAGGAAAATTCACTACAGCTGTGATAGTTGCTAGAACAGATTACTTGCAAAATCATCCTGATATAATAAAGAAATTACTTGAAGCGCACGTGGATGAGACGCTGTGGATAAACAACAACAAAGACAAGGCAATTACTATATTTGATGAACAGTTGGGAAATCTAACTGGAAAGACAATACCTGAGAATGAACTCACTGAGGCTTTTTCAAGATTGGATATCACATATGATCCAATACAGAGCTCTCTTTACAAATCGGCAGATGCTGCATACGGATTGGGATTTCTAGATGATAAAAAACCAAACCTTGACGGAATATTTGATTTGAGTATTCTAAATCAAGTGCTTGATGAAAAAAACTTGTCCGCAATACAACAAGTTAACATATCTTCAACGGGCTAGTAACCCGTGTATCAATGCAGAAAAGATTGCCCAATTTCTGAATCTATATCTTCTCTAATAGTTTGAGTGCTCCTTTGAAATCATTTGGTGAGCTCAGAAGCACATTGCCTGCAATTTTGTGAACTTGTTTTACAAATCCAACCATGTCTTTGTTATATCTAGACCAATCAAGGTTGAGCATTTTTGCAGATTTTTGATTAAGATCTGATGCCAATAATACGCATGGGATTATCCTAAATCCTTGAGGTTTTAGCCTGTCTACCATTGTTGTTACTTGGTCGATTGAGCTTATGACCTGAGTTACAAAGCCTTTTGGTTGAGCCTCAATTTTTTTGTGAATCTTATCAAAGTTAGGATTATTTGAAATTGAAAGATAGAGATCAATTTTTTCTCCAAAACCCTGTTCGTTGAATTGTTTTACCACCTCGCTTGGGATGAGCCTAGAATCTTTTGGACCTGTAGGCGGAGGGTCGCCTTTAACTATGAGGACGCCATTGAGGTTCAAAAGTATGGCATCGCAAACGGTCTGAGTGATAGACGTGTGGTTCCTGTCTCTTACTCTCACGCTAGCCGAGATCTTGACCTTGTTGTTGGCGTTTTTGATAAAGAATCCTGCAGTTATGGGCGATATGCGAGGAACTCCCAGAACAGAGTCTGTTACATGTATGGCATCACAGAGTTTGCTGACTTTTGTTGCTTTTGATTTGAATTTCTCCACCGACTCTTGTAATTCCTTGTGAGAAAGTACTGTATCCTGAATAACCTTGGGTGGATTTAACTCGTAAATTATTGTCATAAAAGAGTGTCACGGTTACTTGATTATAACCTTTGAAGGCAATTAACCGATGACAAACCCAAAGAAAATTAATACATCAAACCATTCACTATTTGTTGTTGGTAACAAAACTCCCGCTTGATGAATTGATGAAACAAAAGATAGTGCTATTTGACGGAGCCATGGGAACTGAGATTCAAAAACTAAACCCAAAACCAGAAGACTTTCCAGATGGAAAAGATGGATTCAACGATGGTCTTTCTTTTACACGACCAGAATGGATAAAGAACATTCACAGAAACTATCTCCAAGCAGGAGCCGACTGTATCGAGACCAATACTTTTGGTTCAAACAAGCTCAAGCTTGAAGAATATGGCTATGGTGACAAAACACTAGAGTTCAACAAAAAAATTGCAGAGCTTGCAGTAGAGGTCACAAAAGAATTTCACGACAAGCCAAGATATGTCATTGGTTCTATGGGGCCTACTGGATTTTTGCCAAGCTCAAACGATCCGTCTCTTGGACAAATCTCACTTGATAAGATTAGAGAAGCATTTGAAATTCAAGCAGAGGGGTTGATACTTGGTGGGGTGGATGCGATTCTAATTGAAACAAGTCAGGATATCTTGGAAGTAAAACTTGCAATAGAAGCATCTCACAATGCAATGAAAAAAACAGGAAAGAAGATCCCCATCATTGCAAATGTAACACTTGACAAGTATGGAAAGATGCTGCTTGGAACAAACGTCCAAGCTGCATATACTACTGTATCTGAGATGGGAGTTGATGCGTTTGGACTGAACTGTTCTACCGGGCCTGTTGAGATGGACCCAAGTGTACGGTGGTTAAATGAACAAGATGACCTGCCACTTCTTGTTGTGCCAAATGCTGGAATGCCAGAGAACCAAGGAGGACGAGCAGTCTACAAGATGGCGCCAGATGAGATGGCCAAAGTAATGCGCGACTTCTTATCGCAGTACAAAAAAGTTCGAATAATAGGAGGTTGCTGTGGAACCAATCCTGACCATATAGCGCTTTTAAGAAAAATAATTGATGAAAAGCAATCTGAAAATAGGCGCTAGGTATTTAGAAAAAGCAATTGAGAATGAATGTGTTGAAAGATGTTAGAGTAAGTTCTGCACTAAAAGCAGTAGAGCTAAGACAAGATCCTCCACCCCTTATCATAGGAGAGAGACTTAATGCGCAGGGATCAAAGAAAGCAAAGGAGTGTGTACTGGCTGACAATTTTGAAGAACTGGTAAAGATAGCACGAGACCAAGTAGACGATGGGGCACACTGTCTAGATGTCTGTGTTGCTACGACGGAACGCTCAGACGAGCTTGAATTTATGAAAAAACTGGTAAAGCTACTAAGTCTTGAGATCGAGGCTCCCCTTGTTATAGATTCTACTGAACCAAAAGTTATTGCTGCTGCTTTGGAACAGATACCTGGAAAACCAATGATCAACTCAATCAATCTTGAAGGAGATGGAAACCGGTTTCACTCGCTTGCTCCTATAATGGTGCGATATGGTGTTCCTGCGATTGCAATGTGTATTGGGCCAAAAGGGATGGCAAAGACCCCCAAAGAAAAACTTGAAACCGCTGAACTCTTGTTTGAGACAGGGAAAAAATATGGTCTGCGTGAAGAACATTTCATTTTTGACGTACTGACTTTTACACTAGCAACAGGAGAAGCAGAATTTCTTGACGCTGGAAAAAACACCTTGGAGGGAATAAGTCTAGTCAAAAAAAGGTTTCCAAATTCATTTACCACTCTTGGATTAAGCAACGTGAGTTTTGGACTTGCTCCTGGGGCACGAAAGATTCTAAATGCGATATTTTTGTATCATGCAGTAAAAGCGGGGTTGGATACTGTCATAATCAATCCAAAAGATGTAATTCCTTATACCGAAATAGATGAAAAGGAAAGAAATCTTGCAGAAGATCTCATATTCAACAAACATCCAAATGCCCTTGCAGAATTTATTTCCCATTTTGAAAAGACAAAGACAACTGCTAGTCTTGCTGCAAAGAAGATCGAGGTAGACCCATCATGGCCTGCAGGTAAACGCTCTAACTTTAGAATTGTGAACAGAATCAAGGATGGAATAGAAAGAGACGTCGTGAATGCGATATATGAAAAGATTCCAAACAAGCATGGACTGTTAGAAAAAGATGGCATACTCCTAATTGATGCACCAAAAGAGACAACACATAACGCCGCAATCCAGACACTAAATGATGACTTGCTCCCTGCAATGAAAGAAGTAGGGGACAAGTTTGGGGCAGGTGAGCTCATACTTCCATTTGTGTTGAAATCTGCAGAATGTATGAAGGCCGCAGTTGCAGAACTTGAAAAATATCTGTTAAAGGAAGTGGGAAGTTCTAAAGGAAAACTGGTGCTTGGAACTGTCTATGGAGACGTCCACGACATTGGAAAGAATCTTGTAAAAACAATCTTTGAGAACAATGGATATACTGTGTATGATCTGGGAAAACAAGTCCCAATGCAAAAGTTTCTTGAAAAAATTGATGAAGTAAAAGCTGATGCGGTGGGATTGTCAGCACTACTGGTCTCCACATCAAAACAGATGCAGTTCTTTGTGGAACATGCAAGAAAGAACAACATGGAAATTCCTGTATTGTGTGGAGGAGCAGCAATTAACAGTAATTACATAAACCGAATTGCAAAGGAGGGAGGCATATACAGGCCTGGTGTGTTTTATTGTAAAACTATGTTTGACGGACTTAAAACCATGGACAATCTTGTTTCTAAAGAAAGACAGAAATTTGTTCAACAGTGGCAGGAGAAAATTGAAAAGTGGACTGAGACCGTAGTCGAAAAGGCGCAGGGTGGCACTGTGGAGCGAAGCGAGATAAAACCGGTCGCGGCACCAGTTCCGCCTCACATCAATAAGACAATAAGATTTGAACCAAAAGACATCGATCTGAATGAGGTATGGAAGTTCTTGGACAAAAAATCGCTCTTTGTACTTTCATGGGGGCTGAGAGGAAAGTCTGCCAAAGAATCTGAATCGGAACACGAAGCACTTCTTGAGACTTGGAAGAAAAAAATTCTTTCAGAGAAACTGTTTGAGCCGCGTGCAGTATATGGATATTTTAAATGCCATGGAAAAGACAAGATCCTGACAGTTGACCATCCCAATGGAGAAAAATTGGTATTCGAATTTCCACGCTCGTCAAGAGCAAAACACCTGTGCCTTGCTGATTATTTTGGTCAGGATGATATTGTGGCTTTCCAAGCCGTGACTGTAGGAAGCAAAGTTTCTGAAATCATAGAAAAATGGAATAAAGAAGATAGGTACACTGATGCGTATTACTTACATGGTCTTGCAGTGGAAACTGCAGAGGCAATGGCGGCATGGATAAACCAGAAGATAAGAGACGAACTAAAGATTGGGCAAAAACAGGGGCTGAGATACAGTTGGGGATATCCAAGCTGTCCCGATGTGGCACAGCATTATCTTGTTTGGAAACTATTGGAACCTGCAAAATCTGGCATGACACTAACAGAAGCAGGACAGATAATACCGGAACAATCTACTGCCGCCATAGTTGTTCATCATCCTGAGGCAGAATACTTTGCACTATAATCACAACAAAAAATAACAAATCTAGCGTAGTACAATATGTTGGAATTAGAAAAAATAAAGAATGCCTTGTCATGCTCGATTGACGCTGGAGTGCATAATTCTGAAAAAACCAAGCTTGCTGCCGTGCTTGTAATAATTTATGGACCTGAACCGTCCATTATAATGACCGAGCGTCCAAAGACTATGGATTATCATGCTGGAGAAATATCATTTCCTGGCGGAAGGTGGCAAGAAAACGACATGGATCTTCTCTATACTGCCTTGAGAGAAACTGACGAAGAAATAGGTGCCGTGATACCTAGAAGGGAGGTTATTGGACAACTCAAACCTGTTACTACTCTGAATTCTGGTTTTACTATATCTCCTTTTATAACAATACGGGAGGAAATTCCTGAAATAAATCCAAATTCCGAGATTGAATCCATCTTGGAGATCCCCCTTATTCCGCTATTGAAAACAATGGACGATGACAAAGATCCTGCACATCATTCTATCCAAGAAATGTACACTTTCAAATTTCAAAACCATTTGATATGGGGAGCCTCTGCTAGGATGTTGCACCAGATTTACCTGACATTGTCATCAAACGGTTTGCTGTGATCTATTTTGAGATTCATTTAAAAAGAGGTCAAGTTTCTCAAACTTTTATGGCTGCACGCAAGTCAACTCCACGAAAGATTAGGCTGATGAGTAAAATAAAGCAGAATTCTGCAGTTCCAGCCTGGGTTATAGTAAAGACAAAACGTAGAGTGAGAACAAACCCAAAGAGGAGACAGTGGCGCAGAACAGATGTGAGGGTTGGTTAGTTGTCTGAGGAAACATTAGAGAGGATCTACACAATTAATTTGGGAAAAGTACTACTCTCTCCAAATAACCAAAGGGCAAAAAGAGCAATAAACATGATACGAGCCTTTGCCTCAAAACATATGAAATCCGAAAATGTGAAAATTGAAGAAGAAATCAGCCATTTAGTGTGGGAGCGTGGAATCAGACACCCCCCAAGAAAAATTAGAGTAAAACTTTCAAAAGATGACGATGGAAACATTATAGTTTCAAAATATCAGGAAGAGAAAAAGGCAGAAGAAAAATCAAAGAAAGAAGAAAAGAAAACTGAAGAGAAGAAATCCGAAGAAAAGCCAAAAGAGAAAAAGACGGAAGAAAAACCCAAATCTGAAGAAAAGATAGCCGAAGAGAAACCCAAGTCAGAAGAGAAAAAAGTGGAAGAGAAACCAAAGAAAGAAGAAAAGAAAACTGAAGAGAAGAAAGCAGAAGAAAAACCTAAAGAGAAGAAAGAAAAGACCGAATCTAAACCTGCAAAGAAATCAAAAGAGTAAATTATTCTATTTGTTCTAATTCCAAATCTATCTTTACGCTAGCATCTGGTTCATTCCAGTCTAGTGTATTTTCTCCCGGGATTATCCCTAGAGGATCATATTTGTCAAAACGAGTCTCTCCCTCTATGGAAGTGAGCAACACAACCTTGGACTTTTCACCGTTTGTAACTGACAGGCTTACCCGCGTGCTGTCGTTGCTGAATATGCCGCTGATGGTGCTTACCATTGAGTTTAGCATGCCTATTGGCACTTTGTTGCCTCCGACCACGTAGAGCAGTGCACTCTTGATGTTATTTGGAGGCGCGTCTTCATAAAGCATCTTGATTGAATCTCGTAGTGATGTCTCAACATCCGGTATGTCCTTGCTTGTTGAGAGAATGTTTGTCTTAAGAGGCAAGGTTGAATCCTTCAAGGTGGAAATCACATGCATCAGTGCATTATTTGTGATTGTATTGCATAGATCAGGTGTTAGATCGGGATTGCTGTCAAGCAAAGCATCATTATCTATGATTATTGTACAGTCCGAATTTGTTTTCAGCCTTTTTAGTGAAACTCCTGAAAAGAAAATCCTATCTTTTTCAAACTTGAAGGGCATGATTGCAAAGGAGAGTACGCTTTTCCCCATTTCCTTGCTAATCTGAGATACGATTGGAGCCATGGCGGCGCCTGATTTGCCTGCCAGGTTGGCTATGATGATTATAGTGGAATAGGATTCAAGTTTTTCAGCAATCGTGTTTTTTGCAGCAAATGATATTCCTCTTATGAGGTATGCTGAGGGGTTTAGAATTGGATTTGTATCTATTAAAATCTTGGAAGATTCCAAGTTTAGGTCCTTTGGGTCATGGCTTATTATGAGAGAATCGCAACCAAGTTTTTCTTTTATACCTGTAGCAAGTCTGCTGCCGACTCCGCCTAATCCTACGACTAGAATTGGTCCTTGCATCTGAAATTCCATGACTCTCTCTTGCTTACAAAAATGATTAAAAAACTTTGTTGCTTAGTTTTCGTCCTAACTTCGATCTAAAAAATTTAGCTCGTAATCTGACCATAAAGTCCATGTTTTGCAGCATCTGTTATTCTTACTTTTGACCTCTGACCTATACTGACCTTGCTGTTGACCATGACTGGCTTGTACGCGTAATTGCGACCTTTTATGGTGCCATCTGAACTCTCATCGAACAGGACCTCGCCTTCCCAACCAATCCATTCCTGATTTCTCTCATGAGATATCCTGTTTGCCATGTCAAAAACAATCTTGCTTCTTCGCATGACTTCTGATACGGGAATTTGTTCCATCAAAGATGCTTTTGTACCGGGTCTTGCACTATATCTTGACAGGTTGATGATGTCTGGCCTAGTTTCTCCTATGAGGTCGAGGGTTTGTTCAAAGTCATCCTCCGTCTCTGTTGGAAATCCTACAATAATGTCTGTTGAAATTGTGAATTTTTCAAACTTTTTCCTGAATAGCTCGCTTGATTTCCTAAAGACCTCTGCTGTGTGGCCTCGCTTCATCTCCTTGAGCACTCTGTTGCTTCCACTCTGAACTGGGATGTGAAGAAACTTGAAAACTTTGGGACTTTCAAATGACTCAAGCAACCCATTTCGTATTCTTGGCATGTACATTGGGTTCATCATGCCTACACGAATCATAAAATCTTGTTCTATCTCTGAAACGGCATCGACTAGGGTTGGAAGATCGGTTCCAATATCAAAACCATAACATCCGTTGTCAGTTGATGTTAGCCACACCTCAGAGCATCCATCGTTAATCTCTTGTCTTACTTGTCTGACTATGTCACCAATTCTAAAGCTTTGAAGCTCGCCTTTTGATAGCTTTGTCTGACAGAAAGTACACTCGCTCATGCATCCACTAGCTATCTCCACTATTCCAACAGCGGGGTTTAGGCGTACTTTTGGCAGTCCTACTTTTGATATGTCGGAATCTTCAAGCTCAATCTTTTTTTGACCTTTTAAAGTAAATTCAATTATTTCCAAAGTCTTCCCAATGGAATTTGGTCCAAGGAGGCTTGCATTTGGACTAAATTTTTCTACAGTTCCCATCTCTGCCTTTGGGAGGCAGCCTGCTACAACTAGCGGCTTGTTCTTTAATCGCTTTATTCGATGGATCATCTTGTTGGCTGTTGCATCCTTGACTGAACATGTTACAACCACGTTAAGGTCTGCATCAGATGGATTTTGTGCAAGCGTATGTCCACCGTTCACAACAAGTCCAGTAATCATTTCTGAATCTGCAAAACTTGCAGAGCATCCATATGCTTCTACCCAGATTTTTGCCATGTTAGCCCAGTAATGCGTTAACTTCTTTCTCACTCATTAATCCTTTTGAGATAACAAGTTGTCGTATGGTTTTGCCTGTCTTGAGCGATTCTTTGTACAGATCTGCAGAAACTAGGTAGCCAAGTTTTGGTGAGAGGAGGGTGACTATTACAGGGCTGTTTTCTATGTATTGACGAAGTTTCTGTTTGTTTGCAGTAAGACCTGCAACAAGATTGTGAGAAAATATCGGCACAAAGTTCTTGAGCATATCAGTTGACTCAAGCATTGCCTTCAACATAACCGGCAGCATCACATTAAGTTCGAACTGACCAGCTTGAGCCGCAAGCGCAACAGTAGTATCATTGCCTATTATGTTGAAGCAGATCATATTCATGCATTCTGCAAGTGACGGATTGACTTTTCCAGGCATTATAGAAGAGCCTGCATGTACTGCAGGTATGCCAAGTTCTGAGAGCCCAGCAACAGGACCGGATGCCATTAATCGAATATCATTTGAAAATCTTCCGAGCTCCAAAGACAAATTTTTCAGCGTTGATGAAAGATATGATACTGCAAATCTACTCTGCAAACCATACTGCATATCAGATTGTGGCTTGAGTGGCAACTTTGAAATCTTTGCAAGTTCTGAAATTGCAATATCTCTGTACCCCTTTGGCGTATTTGCACCAGTGCCTACTGCAGTTCCTCCTAAAGCAACGTATTCTAGTTCTTTTTGTGCTACAAAAATTGCATCGCGAGCCTTTGCAATGGCCGTTGCATACGCAGCAAATTCACCTCCTAGTGTTACAGGGAGTGCATCCATCAGGTGTGTTCTTCCTATTTTTTGATAGCCTGAAAACTCTTTTGCCTTTTTTGTTATTATCTTTATCAGTTCGTCAAGTACTGGAATAACTTGCTTCATATTGAAAAGAATCGCCACATGCATCGCAGTTGGAAATGTGTCATTGCTTGACTGTGACATATTTACATGATCATTGGGGTGTAAGGCTTTGTCATTTCCCTTCTTCTCTCCAAGGATCTCCAAGGCCACATTTGCAATGACCTCGTTTGTGTTCATGTTGAAAGCAGTACCTGCACCAGAGTTGATCGACTCTATGAGAAACTGATCAAGAAACTTTCCAGATATTATCTTGTCACATGCCTTGACAATTGCATTTCCGCGTTTAGTATCTATTGCCTTGGTTCTTATGTTGGCAACAGCGGCAGATCTCTTAATCATGACGAACGCCATTATCAAATTGATGTGAGGCCTAAGACCTGTCACATGATACTGGTTGATTGCTCTTGATGTAAACGCGCCATAATATGCGTCAGCAGGAATTTTTACTTCTCCAAGTGAGTCTCTGTCTGTTCTGTATTCCACGTGCACCCTACCATTAAAATTCCTAATATTCATTCGCATTTGAAAAATTACAAAAATATCTCAAGTATCATCATAACTTTCACTTATTTTGCAGTCAAAACCCAATAGATTAATATACTTATAAAAAAGACTCGAGATGATGAATAAACGATACAGTATACTATCCATTGTTGCAGTAGCGGCAGTGGCTGGAATTCTGTTCGGTAGCACATATTCAAACACACAGGCAGTAGCTGGTAACGCCCTAGGCGTATCACCAGAGACAATTGACAAAGTGACACCACAGACAATTGATTCTGTGACTGCAAAAGATGTCGCAAGCGTCGGCGGTCTTGTGTTCAATATGTTCGGTGCGGATGCAATTCCGTTAGACCAAGTAGCGGCTGAAAAAGCAGCTGGTCGAACCGTCCATGAAGTAACACTGACTGCACAAAGCGTCGATCTGCCAATTCCTGGCGGAAAGATGTATCATGCAATGACCTTCAACGGCCAAGTTCCTGGTCCGACAATTAGAGTAACACAAGGTGACGTCATCGAGGTTACCCTAAATGTACCATCAACTGAGCTGACAGGTCACAGCCTTGATATCCACGCTGCAAGAATATCTGCAGTTCCAAACTTTGGTCCTGTGATGCCAGGCAAGTCAAACACATATGCATTCATCGCACAAACTCCTGGTGCCTTCAAGTATCACTGTGAAGGTGTAGGTGTAATTGGTATGGACCAACATGTTCTTTCCGGCATGTACGGAATGGTAATTGTTGATCCACTAAACGGATACCACAAACTCCTAGTCCAGAGAACTGCGACACAAAATGGTCAAGTAGTGTTGAACAACACACTAGTTTCTCCAGCAGCATATGAGTTCACCATGCAATTCAACCAACTCTACATAGATGACAACGGTTCATACAACCAAGATGCCATGTTCAAGCACCAAACAACTTGGACTGTGATAAACGGCAAACCATTTGGCTATGATCCAGTTGTAACAAAGGTGTGGAAGGGTGCAGGTGGTCATGACGAGGCAGCCCCAATAATTCTACCAGTTGGTCAACACGTAAGATACTTTGTGGTAAACCAAGGCAACATGCCAGTGTTCTTCCACATTGTAGGATCACAATTGGACAGAGTTACACAGGGTAACATGGTACAAGCAATGGGTACACAGACATGGGACATTGGCGGTTCACAAGATGCAATCGTCGATGTTGTATATGACGAACCAGGTGCATATGTTATCGTCAACCATGACTACGCAGCCATCTTTAGTGGTGCGGCTGCAGTGCAGCTAGCTCAAGCAAGTCCAGCTCCAAACCCATCGGATGCTGTACCTCCAGTCTCGAGTGTGCCTGGAACAAGCATACCACAGCAGACATTTGTCCACTGTGAATGCACAAACGATCGTGCTGCCCAACTAGGAAACATGACTGGACAGTAAGTCCAATAATCCTACTTTTTCCTTTTTTATCCAAATTCCACAATAATGATTATATTCTGTAAGTATTGGTCATCTTGCATGAGTATGAATCAGTCAGTTCTAATTTGTGATCAGGTTGATAAAATATTAAACGAGATACTACAAAAAAATGGTTTAAAAATTACTTACGAACCAGAAATCACTCCTGACCAAATTAAGGAGAAGATTGGTAATTACGAGATTGTGATAGTGCGAAGCAGAACCAAATTGACAAAAGATTTGATAGAAAAAGCCAATGCGTGCAAGATAATTGCAAGAGTTGGAGTAGGTCTTGACAACATTGATGTGGATGCTGCAAAGGCAAAGGGCATACGAGTAATCAATGCGGTAGAGGGAGCCATGAACGCTGTAGCTGAGCTTGTCTTGGGGCTCATGCTCTCGCTTGCCAGGGAGATTCCGCGTGCTGACAGGGAGATACGAAATGGAAAGTGGTTAAAAAAGGAACTAATGGGAAGCGAACTTTCTGGTAAATATCTTGGTATAGTAGGACTGGGAAATATTGGGAAAAAACTTGCACGACACGCCAAAGCACTAAATATGAATATCATAGGATATGACGTAGTTCCAATCCAGGAAGACTTTGCAAGAGAAGTAGGACTGGTCAAGACTGATCTTGACACCTTGCTCTCAAGCGCAGACTACATATCATTTCATGTACCGTTCACGCCTGAGACAAAACATCTTGTTAATACACAAAGGCTATCAAAGATGAAAAAAACTGCCTATCTCATCAATACATCCAGAGGAGAGATAATTGATGAAGAGGCACTCTACAATGCCATAAAGGAAGGAAAAATTGCAGGAGCAGCCTTGGATGTGTTTGAGAAAGAACCTGCTGTGGGAAACAAGCTTGCCACTTTGCCAAACGTTATCTGTACTCCTCACATAGGAGCTCAGACAAGAGAAGCTCAGGCTTTAGCTGCAAATGTTATAGCAGAAAAGATAATAATGATTCTTCGTGGCGTTATCTAGTCGTGGTACGCCTAGTACTTGCAGTTGCTGTAATAGTTCTTGTAATGCTGTCTATAATTCCAGCCTTTGCTGATTCGGGAACTGTGTCCGTTGTAGCAGGAAAAACTTTTCAGGTAAATTACACTGCAAATGGAGTTAATATGCAAGGCATGGAGACAAATCCTACTTATGATGAATTAATTGCAACTGTTCAAGTATCAAACTCCAATTCATATCTTGAACTTACCATACCTCGAGCTCTTCTGGATTCTAAACAAGGAAATAATGACATTCCGTTTATTGTTGTAGTTGATGGTACGCTTGAAAACGTTGAAGAAAAAAATCCTACCTCGACTACAAGAAATATATCGATTCAACTTACGCCTGGAAATAGGCAGATTGAGATAATTGGAACTTTTGTTGCAATCTCAGGACCTGCTGGCAGTAACGTTCAAGCCCCATTGACATCTTCTACTCCGTCGCAAACCACGCCATCTAAGCCGCAAACAAATCAGTCTGTCAGTCATCTGCCACCAACTACGGAAATGCCAAGCACAAACCCGATGACTCCATCTACAACTAAATCTACACAGGCAAACATTACTTTGGAAAATGCAACAACTCAGGTAAACATGACGCAAAATGTTGTTTTCAAGATACCATATATGCCAAACATAACCATCAGCCTAAGCTATGTTGATCTGTCTGTGATCGGAGCCATATCTCTTGTTGTAATAATTGTAATTGCAAGTGCCGCAAGAAGAAGACCTGCAAAACTATCACGAAAAGTCAGATGACCTTCATTATATTATGCTTGATGAGATATTCTATTGCATGCCCGAAATCATTATCTGAAATAAAACCACTTGACCACCACACTGCATCATTTTTGAACCATGATGGAATCACTGTCATATTTGGTTTTTGGTAATTATCTATCTTTATTACTTCTGCATTGATGAGCTCTGCAATGTGTTCACCAAATAACTTGTTAGATGTTTGGTTGTGAACCCATGAATCTGCTACGTCTTTGAATGCTGGCGGTATTGCAATATTTTCAGCGTCCACTAGCTGAAAGGGTGAGACGGCATTGGTTCCGTCATATTGAATTCTGATAAAATAAGTGCCAGGTGGAAATGTTGTTCTATAAAATGGAACGGGGGCAGTGATATTTGAGACTGGTTTTGTAATCATTAGGTTGATGGGAGACGACGAATGATTCGACTGGTCAACGATCTCTAAAACAGCCATATCTCCGGTAACATTTGAAACTGTAACTGAAAAGGAGAGGCTATCGCCATATTTGTAAACAGGCTTACTTGTGACAATGGAGATCTGGGTAAATCCATATGATGGACCAATTAGTGTTAGAATCAAAATTGATATTGTCACAAATAGAATGACAGCAAATCTTCCCATGATTTTTGCAATAATGTTATTTCATAATAGGGTTTTGAAACATGATTCCTAGTGTTGTAACAGAATATTAAGGGGGAATTTGGTAGTGCGGAGTATATGACCAGTCATCAAGAACAGGTCTGGCTTAAAATGTGGAAAGAAAACTCTACTGAGCTTAGAGCAAAGGCTGTAGAATGGAGAAAACAGCATGCGCTTGAAAGGATTGAAAGACCAAGCAGGCTGCACAAGGCAAGACAGCTTGGATACAAGGCAAAACAAGGCATTGTAGTAGTAAGAATGAGAGTTGGTAGGGGCAACATGCGCAAAAAGAGACCTGTTGCAGGAAGAAGACCAAAACATCTTGGTGTACTGAGAATAAAACCCGCACTTAGTATGCAAAAAGTTGCTGAACGCAGAGTGCTTGAAAGATTTCCTAACCTGAAACTTCTTGGTTCATACTATCTTTATCAAGATGGCGTCTATCTGTGGTATGAAGTCATATTGGCTGATCCATCACATCCGAGAATATCTAATGATAAAGAACTGCGTGGCAAAATTGCCGGTCTGAAGAATTGAAATCAGTTATTTTCTTAACGTTGGTATTAGCTTTAGTGTTCGCTTCGGTATTGTTTTCCGTACAGGCCTTGGGGCAAGTACAATTTCATGGTCTAGACCATCCGGGTCTTAAATGGGGATGGCCTATCAAGGCTGATCAATACACATTCACAGTAAATACCACAGCAAATTACAACGTACAAAACGTGACATTTAACAAAGACACAAAAACGCTGACATTTCTAGGCAATAGCACTCACACTGGAAACATTGCAGAAATAGAGATACCATCTAACCTCATTGGGGGAAACTATACTGTTTACCAAGATGGTAAACAAGTGTCACCGATCATACTCAAGAACGGCAATCTCACAACCGTGATTCTAAAATTCAATGATTCTGGGAACATAAAGACTGACATTGCAGGAACCACCTATATGCCAGAGTTTTCTGGCATCGTACCTGCAATAATGCTGGCTTCTTTTGGAATCTTATTTCTGACCCTGAGATACCGCAGGATCTAGTAATAGCCATTCATGTAGTCTTCCCACATGTTTGAACGTGTAGTGAACTTGTTTAGTTGATAAAATATTCCGCCAACTATTCCGGCTTGATAGCATGCATACAAGTAGACTTGGGAATGCGTAGGATCGCTGTGTGTCAGACTTAATGCAACCATTGTAAAGAAAATGTATGTACCGACAAATGTGAAAATTTTACTTAGAAAACCATCCATACCAACTATGCGCTTGGTTGCAGCGGCCATCATAGTTATGCTTGATACTATTAGAAATGTTAATCCGCCATTTGCTGTAACGAATTCATTTATCCATTGTATAGGTCCTTCTTTTAAAATCGAGTCTTGAGGGGGATGAGCGCCACCGTGAAGTGCAAATGAAACTGATGTAAATATGGAACCCATCATGAAGATGAACAGAAATATCTTGATTATTCCTCTTCGCAGTGGACTTCGAGGCGCGGTAGGCGACATTACCCGTTCTGCCATCTTTATGCCATAGAGTAAACCAATCAAAAAAGAAGGAATAAACATCAAGTCTATGATTATAGGGGATTGCTTTATGGCGTTGTTGATCTCTGCCCCAAATAGAAGAGAAACCGCTAATGAAAGCACTGCCGCTCCAACGAATATGCTGATATCTAGCCAGTTTCTACTATGCCTAATCTCAAATAGGTCAGGTCCCCACTCATCCAATCTGAAATTTGCTTTATGAAAGCGCATTAAAGAAAGAAATCCAAATGATTTTGCCTAATTTATCAATTCATTTTGCCTTTATTTCAAGAGGATTATGATAACAGTGTGAGAATTGGGATTGTGCTGATTATAGTGGGCGCAACCATGCTTTCTTTTGGAACGCTCTTCTTTTTACAGGGAAACTCAGTAGTAGGACCAACTTCATCTTTTATGTATTCTAATCCAAAATGGATTGTCTACGGCACATCTATTGACGCTGTAGGTGCGGGAATTGTAGTGTTGGGAATTGTAACTAGCTTACGACACCCAAGGTCATAGTAGAACGTACCTTGTCCATCTTTCTAATCTTCTTTGTGATCAGATTATCAAGCTGGGTATCTGTACTTGCTTCAGCTTCCACTACAATGTCGTAATCTCCATAGACTACCCTTGCATCTTTGACCTTGTCCATGCGTTTTATTTTTTCTACAATTTCGCTTTCTGCCCCAAGCTCGCATCCGATCAAGATGTATGCCTTTTCCATACTGTAATAATCTAAATCCAGCTTTAAATTCTTACTTGAACCATGTTCCTCTGATGCTAATTGGATAAAATTCTGTAGGCCAAGAAACAATTCTAGAGTTTTTAAATGCCTCTATTTAACAAGAAATATGGGATTTTTTGGTAAAGCAAAGCAGAAAGACAAGAATGTGGAACAGCTAAAGATACTATTTGATAAATTTGAGTATCCGCATCTTGAGAAGTTGTGCGCTGATGTGATAAAAAGATCCCCCAAATTACTGGAAAATGAACGCTTGGAAAGGACAGAATACCTGGAATTTATCTGGGAACAATATAAGAAAGGAAATGTGAATTTTCAGCAAGTCGTGGATTTTGCAACGAATCAAGGAATTGTGCCGAAGGATTATTTTGATTGATTTCTTAATTTAAAATCAAACGCTTATTTCCAAAGTCTTGAGAATATTCGCTTTAAGATCATAGACGCGTATCAGATGATTGTTCGTGTCAGAAATATACAGTTTATCCTTGTAAAACTTGACATCGCTTGGCTCATAGAGCCCCAGTGAATCGCAATTTGGATCATCGAGTCTACATACGCCTGAAATACCTTGTTTTCCAATTATTGTTGACACTGTATCATTTTCCAAGTTTATCTCTCTTAATGCAGAATTGTAGGTATCTGCAACAAAAATTTGATTGCCTGTGGCACACAGCCCAAGCGGATGTTGGAATAATGACTCGTCTAGACTCCCATCTTTGTAACCAAAAACGAAAAGACCGTGTCCAACAAGTGTCTTAACATGATTTGATCTCAAGTCTATCTCACGAATTGATGATGTCTCGCTATCTGCAAAGTATACTTTATCACCAAAAACTGAAAGACCGCTTGGTTGTGCAAGCTGTGCCTGCGTTCTATTTCCGTCGACTATGTTTTCATAACCGCTTCCTGCAAAAGGACGCACCAACTCAGTTTCAGTGTCAAATGCCCATACTTGGTGATTTCCTGCCATTGCAATGAAAACTACATTGTCCTTTATAGCTACATCCCATGGTGATGAAAGTGAGGTTTCTCTCCCTTTTCCTCCTTTTGACATCCATGGTCCTTGCTTGCCTGTACCTGCTACTGTAACTACAGTCTTTGTAACCAAGTCTATCTTTCGAATTGCGTGATTTTCTGTATCTGCAACAAATATTGTTTCATCCCTCCAAACTATTCCCTGAGGTCTAAAGAACAACGCATTTTGAAAATCGCCATCTGAAAACCCTTTAGTGCCATTTCCTATGACGTGTTTGATCTTTCCAGTCATATCGCTTATGATGATTCTGTTATGGTTAGAGTCAGAGATTGCTATTTTGTCATTTGATATGGATAGTTTTCCAGGATATGAAAGAGTGGCCTTATCGCTTGGGGTAAAATGTGCCATTTTGATAGACTCTTTAGCCAAGGTTCCATCTTTGGCATGTTTTTCCAGCAGAACGTCGATGGTGTCTTCTATCATTTCCTTCTGACCTTCGCCGGATTGCTTGTAGACAACAGTTCCTTTTGGATCGATAATTACAATTGTGGGCCAGCCCGATACTTCGTATTTTTGCCACACCGTCATCTTTCTGTCTACTAGAACAGGATGCGAAATCTCATACCGTCTGACTGCCTCTTCTATGTTTTTTCTATCTTGTTCATTAAAAAACTTGGCAGAGTGAACGCCTATAAAGGCAACTGGTCTACCTTCGTATTTTTTTTCAAGATCGGCAAGGACTGGTAAAGTATGCATGCAATTTATGCAACAGTATGTCCAGAAATCTAGTACAATTATGTGGCCTCGAAGTCTTTCAAGCGAAAGAGGTTTATCTACATTAATCCAGTCAAAATCAGTTGGAAATTCTGGCGCTCTTGTTATTTTGGTAAAAAAACTATCAAACATGCTCTATGTTGCCAACTCTCACAATAAAAGTTCTTACAGATCATATTTCAACTAATTTCTGATGTTAAATGAATGGGCCTCATTAGAAACCTGCCGCAATAGGATCATTGGGTTTCATTATTTCTCTTAACAAAATGGTTGCATATGAGCCTCGAGAAAGTGTAAAACTAACAAACGGTTCGTCTACCGTGAAATTGTTACAATGCATGACTGATTGTCTGAAGCCGCCCTCATTGCTTACCTCCTGCATCTCTTTGACAAAGAAATCTTTTGGGTTTAGCTGTTCTTCCTGAAGTATTTTTGATATATAGTATTCGAATCTGTTTTTCTTTGAATACGAGTATCCAACTATAGGTATGGCCAGTTTTTGCGCTGGATCATTTTGATATCTGCCCAAATTATTGTCCTTATCATAACATACATCATCTGTTTGCGGATGCACCAAGTCTTCTCCAGCCTCATAGGACATGCTTGCTGTGTGATTGAAGATAAATGATTGATACGCCTCAACAAAAAATCTTCGAAGTGAAATTGGGATTGAGTATAAAGCTTTTAATGCATTGTTAGATTCAGTCATTTCTTTTAAAACAACTCTTTCAACATCCATTTGAGGAGGTATGTATTTCAAGACTCTGGAATAATTTGCTTTGTCTTTCAATTCCTCTCTTATCTTGTTATTCTCGGGAAGATCATGGTCCGATGTAGTTGAAAGCAGTATCTCTACTGCCTGCTCAAAGCATCTCTGCACTATTGCCTTTCCTATTAGATGAGAGACTGGTCTTCTACTTCCAAATCTCTGATATCCATAAAAATTTAATATCATGCCATGTTGATCAAAACTTCTAACCTTTCCAAAATCAGCTCCTTCTATCTTTATTTTGAAGTGGTTGCCAACCATGTCTTTTTTTGTAAGAGGCTTTTGCACAAAACCAATTTTTTCAAGGGAATACCTGTTTGTTGTTATGTCTTTGCATCCGCGTGAAACATTCATGTCGCAGACATACTGTTCTGTTGTAGCGTTTGCGTCCTTTAGGCCTAGCGCCTTTAATCTGAGGCCGTACTTTTTGAATATCTCTGAAAGAGCATGATTTGTGTCAATTCCTGATTTCTTTAGTTTATAAACTGCATAGGTTCCAGACTTGGATATTCTATCAAGCGTTTTTTCCCGTAGTACTTCTGAGACAAAAAACTGGTCATAAGATGTCTTTATTCTGCCTCCGCTACCATCCAACTTGGTACAATAGAGGGAAATTCCAATTGAGCTATCTAATTTTGGAACCACTTCTCATGCTATGGTCACAGTAACGAACTGTGATATTGTCACGTCTTGATATCTTGCACCAATCAATAATTTGTAGGTTCCTGAAAGAGCAAAGTTGTCTGCAGAAATGTTTACTGTTACTGTTTTTTGTTTATCTAATACTATTGATTTGTCAGATGTTGTGACCCTAAGGTCTTGGGAGCTAGCTGTCTGCTGAGTCATTATGTCAACTGGTCCATTTAGCTGTTCATTTGGAACCAGAGTTACGTTAACAGTTTCATTCTGTCCCCTGTGCAGTGTGATATTTGAAGCAGATGCATTTTGAGATAGTGGTAGAGGCACTGATGAATCAAGCACGCCGATGTTGTTCTCAACCCATTCTGGGAACCACACCTTGTTGTGGGAAACTGTAAAGTCAAGTACTTGGGCTACACCACAATCTGTGAGTGTACCGCAATCTGACCAGTTAGGGTTCTTCGAAGGCACTAGATATTCCACAAGAGATCCCTTTACAGGATCAAACACTGCTAATGAGTTTGCTACCTGTTCATTGAACCATAATCTTCCCTGATCATCGAATTGATTCCAATATGGTCTGGTAATAGGAGTTTTGATCAAGCCTGATGCATTACCATATGTAGATACCTGTGGTGGGGATGTGATATACTTGGTAAACTGTTGTGATTGTGGATCGAAACTGATGAACATGCTACTTGCAGTATCAGTTATCCATACCTTATTGCCAGGGCCAATCGAGATTCCGTTTGGTGCTAATATGCCAGTTGGAAGTGTATAGTTTGAGAACTGCGATGTTTGTGGGTTGTATTTTACAAGTTCTCCTCCGAGCTGGTAATTCCACACTGTATACCAAATATTGCCCGAAGGATCTGCCGTCACATCGCTTGTAAAGTTATAGTCTTCCGGAGAATTGATGTCTATGGTCTTCAAGTTGGTTCCTGTCTGAACCGTACTAAAGATGGAAATTTTTCTTCCTGTAAAGTCATTTACAACTAGATCAGAGCCTACAGGCTTGAGCATCTGGGGAAATGCTTCTGATTGACCTAGTGTCTTTGGAAACACAAATCTGGAGTAATTCTTTGTCTGCGTATTGAATTTCCAAATTAAATTATGCTGTGAATCACTAAACCAGATATTTCCATCTGGCTCATAGTATATTCCCCACATCATTGATTTTTCTCCTTTCTGCCATAAGGGATTTTCAAACTCTTGGAATGATTTAGTAGTTGGATCAAATTCTGCCATGTTGCCTGTATTAGTTTCGGTAAACCAGACTTTTCCTGATGGATCTGTTGTAATGGATAGGGGCTGTGTACAAAGTGTAGGTATCTTGTACTCTGCGATGTATTTGGTAGATTTAGATTCATTCTCACTTTGGCAAAATGTTGTCCATTTGTCAGGAGTGTAGTTATCCTTTGGCGTTCCTGTAAGTGATTGTTGAGAATTATCTGGATTGTTAAACCTGAAAATACTGGGACTTACAACCGCAATGGTTGAAAGAACGAATACGGCCATAAACGCTATCGCTATAATCTTTTTTGTGCTCTTCTTCACAGGAAAAGGGCAGTTTTTACCTCGTTATATCTTATGCTGGTCCATCTCAGTTGCAATGTGTACTACTTTGTCTCTTGACTTTTCCCCTGAGACCAGTCTGACACTAGAACGAGATGCTTGAAAGTGTTTTGCAATCTTTCTTATAATCTCTGCGTTGGCTTCTCCCTTTTGCGGTTTTGCCATTATTCCTATCTCTATCTGATTGTCTTTTACCTTGATATAGTCTCTATGAAAGGAGACTGAGACCTTGTAGAACAACTGCAAGTAATATCTTGCAAGACAAATATTAAACAATACTGTGAGTACTGCATGTCAAGCGAGGATCTGGAACGGTTAAAGCTCTTGGATATCGTTATGAATAGAGGTATTCACGCGCTCACAAGAGAGGAGCTTGAACGCCTTCATCATCTCTTAGAGCAGAAAGATTACAGTCATGATAAAAAAGCACAGAAATCAAAAACAAAACTTCTCAAGAAAATCTCTATCGCAATTTATGATTATGACGAAAAATATTCCAATTCATTTAAAACAAGCTAGGGGCAAGGTCAGGCGATGTTATCTGACATAATACAGGAAATATTTCGAGACGCTCTATTCATAAAATATGGTCTTATTGAACTTTTTTTCAATGGAATGTTTTCTTCGTTTATTCCAATTCCGACTGAGCTTACCACTAGTACTCTGCTTTTGGGTGGTGCAAATCCCGTCGATGTATTTTTGGTCTTGACTACTGGTTCTATACTTGGTGGATACATTGCGTATTATCTCGGATACAACGGTAGACTGATAGGCAAATTTCGAAAATCTACTCCAAAATATGAAAAGAAGAGTGTCACTATAATGTCAAAGTATGGCTGGAGCACAATAATTTTCCTTTCGCCTTGGCTTCCAATCGTAGGCGACATTGTATCCATTATAGCTGGCACCAAGAAATACAATATTGTAAAATATTCTATTGCGATGATAGCGGGAAAAATAATAAAATCAGTAGCAATAGTATTTTTTAGCGTCCATTTCTTGAATTGGTTGCTCAGTGTCCTAAAATAGATCAAAGATATATTACTCGTCTTTTAGAATCAAATTCTGTGAAAGCAGTAACACCGATTAACTATGATCTGGAATTTGAGCCGGATTTTGATAAATTCACGTTCAAAGGAAAAGAGAAAATTCTAGTCAAAATATCACAATCTACAAGACAAATCGTATTGAATGCGGCTGAACTCAAAATCAACGAGTGTACCGTCATAGCAAATGAAAAAAAACTCAAGGCAAAAATTAGACTTGATGAGAAAAATGAAGAACTAGTGCTGTCTCTTCCAAAAAAAATTTCTGGCAATGCAGTGATTCTAATTGACTTTGTAGGGGCACTAAATGACAAACTAGTGGGGTTTTACAGGAGCAAATATGAATACAAGGGAAAAGAGAGGTATCTTGCAACTACACAGTTTGAAGCAGCAGACGCAAGACGCGCATTTCCGTGCTGGGATGAACCTGAGGCCAAGGCAACATTTGATGTATCTCTTCTGGTAGACGGTTCTCTTACTGCAATCTCAAACATGCCAGTCATAGCAAAGAAAAGAATTGGAAAAAAGATCCTTTTTAGATTTGATCGAACTCCAATCATGTCTACATATCTATTATATCTTGGAGTTGGAGACTTTGAATTCCTTCAAGGCAAGTTAGGGAAGACCCTTGTTAGAATTGTTACAACAAAGGGAAAGAAAGAACAAGGCAAGATGGCACTTGTATTCACAAAACAATTCTTGTCATATTTTCAAAATTATTTCAAGATTCCATATCCACTTCCAAAGCTTGACATGATTGCAATTCCAGATTTTGCGTCAGGCGCAATGGAAAATTGGGGGGCAATTACATTTAGAGAGACTGTACTGCTGTACGATACCACGACCTCCTCTACTGATACGCTCCAACACATTGCTGAAGTGGTAGCGCATGAACTTGCACACCAGTGGTTTGGAAACCTTGTAACAATGAAATGGTGGAATGATCTATGGCTCAATGAAAGCTTTGCAACCTTTATGGCAACAAAGGCAGTAGACAAGATCTATCCAGAATGGGATTTTTGGGACCAATTCTTAATCTCTGAGATGACGGGGGGACTCAGCCTTGATTCTTTGAAATCATCTCATCCAATAGATGTTGATGTAAAAAGTCCTGCTGATGTTCGACAAATATTTGATGAGATAAGCTACAATAAAGGAGGAAGCGTACTTATGATGCTAGAAAACTTCATCGGACACGAAAACTTTCGAAACGGTCTTCATAACTATCTAAAAAAACACAAATATGCTAACGCAACCACTGAAGACCTATGGGACTCTCTTGGCTCTGCGTCAAGAAAACCAGTGAGACAGATGATGAATAGCTGGGTACGACAGATAGGATATCCAATAATTGAAACAGCTACTATGGATTCTAAGATCAAATTATCGCAAAAGCGGTTTTTGCTTGAACGCAATACCACATCGCAACACGGAAGATGGATAATACCAATATCAATTAGGATGGAAAATAAAATAATAACCAAGATGATGCGTGGTCCTGTCACCATTCCGTATACAGGCCACTGGTTCAAGGTAAACGATGGCCAAAAAGGGTTCTACAGAGTAAGATATGACGAGTCTTCACTTGAAAGATTGGGTAAACTAGTAGAGGAGAAAAAAATTTCCAATCTCGACCGATGGAGCATACACAACGACCTTACCGCACTTGTGCTCTCAAACCAGTATCCGCTCAAGCACTATCTGGACTTTGTCAGGCACTATGAGGAAGAGGACGACTATGTAGTACTGTCTGATATAGTTGGATTTTTGAACTTCTTGTATGTCACATTATCAGAAGAGAAATTCTGGGATGAGATAAAAGAATTTAATCAATATTTCATGAATGTGGTATTCCAAAGAATTGGTTGGGATCCAGTAAAGGGTGAAAGATCTACGCAAGCTCTGTTGAGAAACACGCTGATAAGCTCTCTTGGAAAACTTGATGACAAAGAGATAGGTGACGAGGCATCGCTAAGGTTTTCGAATCTGCTCAGACACAACTCATTAAACCCTGATCTGCGAACCGCCGTGTATTCGACTGTAGCATGGAGAGGAGACTTGAAAATCTATCAACAGCTAGTTCGGATGTATCGTAACGCATCAACACAAGAAGAGAAAGTAAGACTCCTTGGTTCGCTTGCAAACTTTAAAGAAAAACGATTGCTTGTTAAGACTCTGGCTTTTACTCTTTCAAAAGACGTTAGAACGCAAAATCTGTTTGTACCTGTTGCAAGAATGGTTGCAAATCCGTACGGAAAGGAATTGGTGTGGCCATGGATTCAAAAGAATTGGAAGAATCTGGTAGCAAGATTTGGCGTTGGAAATCCACTGTTAAACAGAATAGTTGGTAGTGTATCTGTAATGAGTACATTAGAAAAAGAAAGAGAGGTTCGGCACTTCTTTGCAAAGCACCATGTTCCTGGCATCGAAATGAAACTTGCTCAAAGTCTGGAAAGAATAAGGATACACGCCAAATTTGTTGAAAACACAAGAAAAGAATTCGGTCAATAGTTTTTTGTAAAAAATCCTCAATGTTTAATAATGTCATAAAGTCAGCAACGCTGATGAAAAACCCATCCCCTCAAAAATTAAGAGCCATCACAATCATGTTTCTCGTTGCTGGCGCATGGGGGCTTGGGATGGGGATGTTTTATTTTGCAAATCCAATCTTCCCTCTCACTGCATTAGGAGTAGTAAATCTAGTACTGGGAATCTTATTAGGATTTAGGCAACTAAAAAAAGATAAAGACACCAATGTCAGAAAAAAAGAGAAATAACGACAACAAACTACATTTTGGAACTGTTTTTATAATTTGGTACCCTGACAGTTAGGGATGGTTGACATTAGCATTAGCTCATTGCTTAGAACGGAATGGATTATTCCGATATTTCTTGGCATGATATTCCTTGCTTCCCTGCTTGCTAATAAAACAAGAGTACCTTACACCATGGTTTTAGTTGGAGTAGGCATTGTGGTATCGCTTGCACACGTATCAGGTATTGGGCTAATAGATAAAACTAGATTCCAAGTTGACCCAAAACTAATTCTGTATTTCATTGTGCCTCCTCTAATCTTTGAAGCCATGATGAAGATAGACAGAGAACAATTCAAAACTGTGCGAATCTCATCATTGTTACTTTCTACCCTCGGTGTAGTTCTAGCTACTCTGGTGGGAGGTTTTCTGCTTTCGTATGTGGCCGGATTGCCGACCATCGTTGCCTTTGCATTTGCTGCATTAATTGCGCCAACTGATGCTGCTATAGTAATAGAGGTGTTCAAAAAGATCAAGGCTCCAATGCCCCTGACTGTACTTATGCAGTCAGAAGCCAGCTTCAATGACGCTACTGGTGTTGTCATATTTTCCTCTATAATTGCAATAGCCCTTGCACAGGGGTCTGCGCTGGAAGCAACCGAAACAATCAATCAGATAAATGTAGATATCTTAGGACAACTAGAGCATTTTGCAATTGTGTTCTTTGGAGGAATTGCAATTGGTCTTGGATTTGCAATAGCAGCCAGATTCTTGATAAAACTTATGAATGAACCATTGCCGGAGACTGCACTTTCTGTTGCTGTCTTGTTTGGTTCTGTAGTTGTTGCAAACGCATTACAGTTTTCAGGTCTTGTTGCAGCGGCTGCCTCCGGACTTTATTTTGGAAACCTCGTCATGAAAGGTAAAGGGATAATGAGCGAAAAGGCGCAAATGTACAGCTCACATTTCTGGGATATGATTGCATTTTTTGCAAATTCTGTAGCTTTCTTGTACTTGGGATTGAGTATGGATATACTAAACATGGGAAAGAACTTGCCACTAATAGCCATGGCATTTGGTGCGGTCTTGGCAGCAAGAGCCGCATCTACATATCCAATTCTTGCAGCAACACACAGGCTCACTCAAGAAAAATGGCCAAATGCGTGGAGACATGTAATAATGATAGGAGGTATGCGTGGAGCGCTGTCCGTTGCATTGGTTGCCACGCTCCCGGAAAACAACTTTAAGGATATTTTGGAACCCATCACGTTTGGTGTTGTCCTCTCATCTCTGATAGTGCAATATCCTATCTTGTCACGATACATAAAGAAAGCATTTCCAGAAACTATACAAAATTAGATTCTAATGCATTGAAATTTGCACAATTGTTGATGAGAGGGAAATCTACTATAAGAAATCATGGTAAGAAATTTCTGTATCAGTTTTACACAATCCAAATATAGTTAACAGTAAAATACAGTTAGGGTTTACTCATATGTGCATCTTGTCACACTACAACACTAAGAATTTCTACGCAATTTTTAATATGTATGGAATTTGTCTTTTTTAAAATGAAAGCCTTGCATCAATCCTTCTCTTACAAAATTTTTAGTTCTAGATTTGAAAGCACCAAAGCAGATAAGACTAGGCCTGTTTTATCTAAAAAATTTGAATATTTAAATGCAAATAGATTGCAAATTAACCAAGCAGTCCCAAATAGAGGCAGTGAGCGCTATAATTGATTAGAAAAGACCTGCTACCTGTTGTCAGTTTAACTGACACAATGATCGTTTTAAGACCTGATGCAGTTGTATGTGGGGAGGTCAAAAATTGGAACTTTTAGAAAGGCAGCCAACTAACAGAGTAACTCTACGATTACAAACTGATCTATTAGAAATTCTAAAGCAGGAAGCATCCAAGACAGATCTTACACTTAATGCCTTCATAAACAAAATCCTAAACAAAAATGTAATCTATGAAGAAAACGTGAACGCAATTTTAAATGTGGTATTTCCACATGATTTCTTTCTTTTAATTGTAGACAAGTTGGATGAGGATGATATAGAAGAATTGGCAGACCGAGGTCCTGGAGTTGTTAAGAAATTATTTAATGTCATAGGAATGCAATATGATGTAGATCATGTAATTCATAATTACTTTGCAGTGATAGGCAAGTACTGTAAATGGTTTGAATTTTCGCACAAGGTGTCACACAACAAGTACCGATTAGTTTTCTGTGCTGATTCTACTATCCCCAAATGGATTTCTTTCTTGAGTTATTATGTAAAACCCATTCTGGAATCGCTAAAAGTAATAATTACAAACGAGTCACAACATGACGGCGTTATCGTTTTTGAATTTGTATCAAAAAATTAAAACAAATATGCCTGTATTCTTGCATTCCATAAAATTCGTCATTTATCATACAATTTTTACAATCTGATCAGATCAGGGATTCTAATTTGTTGATATCATACCTTATTTCATCAACAAATTTTTCAATGTGTAGTTATCACACATTGAGAATATCTGGATATTGTCACGTATTGAGCATTCTAAATTGATTTGATGTAAACTTAAATCAATTGCTGTATTCGATAATAATCAGAAAATAGAACAAATGACACAAAACCCAAACAAATCTATTGGAATGGTATCGGAAGGAAAGAGCTATGCCAAACTTGGAAAGCACAAGGACGCCATATCGTTTTTTGACAAGGCCTTGAAGGCAGATCCAACAAATCTGGACGCTCTATATAACAAAGGCTTGTCGTTAATCCATCTAAAGAAAAACAAGGATGCAATAGAATCTTTTGAAAAAATAATCCAAAAAGAACCTGACCATATCTTGGCCTTGAACAACTTGGGAAACCTATATGCAGAACAACAGCAATTTGAACGAGCCTTGAGTTTCTATGACAAGGCCCTAAAAGTCGATCCAAACTATGTTCCAGTAATGTACAACAAGGGAATTGCTGAAGTTGGTATAGGAAAATATGATGAAGCACTAAAGTGTTTTAACCATGTTTTGTCAGCTGAGCCTGAAAACATTTCTGCATCATACTTTAAAGGCCTTGTACTTGGTAAACAGAAAAAACACGAGGATGCGTTATCATGCTTTGACAAAGTAATGGAAAGAGAACCAGAAAACTTTGAAGCCATATTCTACAAGGCAACAAGTCTTGCAGAGCTTGGAAGGCACTCTGATGCAATCATATTATTTGATAAAGTTCTAAAAAATAGTCCAAAAAATGGAACCGTGATTTATTCAAAATCAAGAAGCAAAGCAGAGCTTGGAGAAGACAATGAGGCACTAGAGCTACTTGCTCAGGCAATACTGTACTATGGAAAGACAATAAAGGGATGGGCGGTAAAAGACTCTGCATTTAATAGACTAAAAGATGACTTGCGGTTCAAGGCAGTTGTGAAGTAGCATGTCAGAAGACTTTGCAAAAAATGTGAAAACACTGCTTGCTTCAGGCAAGGGAGACTCCAAACGACTGCGTGAAATACTTGATTCTATGAAACAAAGCCATCCAGTCTACATGTCTGACTACAAATACGTACAAAATCTATTTTCTGAGGAATCTGGAAAAGAAAAAGTAGAAACCGCAGACGTTCTGGCAGGAATAAAATTGGAAGACCCTTTGGAACTTCTTAGGATACGACTAGCAGAGGGAAAGATTACGATAGAAGAGTTTCGGGACTTGAAAAAGGCAATAGTTGATTTTTGAACCATACAAAAGAATGATTTCTTCTTAAATTTTAAATCCAAAAACTGACCCTGTTACGTATAAGGAGAAACCATTCGTGATGATATCTTCATGTCTAGAACAATCAAGTATGCGCTTTACAATCTTACACTCTAGGATTAAAGTGAGCATTTCTCTGTTATAATGGTGATTAGTATTGGCTACTATTAACGCTCCTCTTCCACCTGCTCCTGTTCTGATGACTTGCTTTGGACATTGTGGCATAGGACTTGGTGCAGAAGCCTATAGGAGATTGTTGATTGATGTAGGAGCTGATCCTCTCAAACCGACGCTAAAAGGAGAAAAGGACGAGTCACGTGTCTTGAAAAGATACGGCAGCACGATTTTGAGATTTCCTAATTCTTATGGAGGCAACGAAATTCCTCTAATTCCACGAGCATTACTGGTTGATCTGGACCCAAGAGCTGCAAACCTTATACTGCAATCATATCCTGATCTGTTTGCACTACGGGACAAACATGTTATCCATGGTGCAGGAGGAGCTGCACGAAACTGGGCAGAGGGCAGAAGCAGGTTCATCAACGAAGTGACTAAAAAGTTTGACATGCAAAAACAACTGGCTGGGCTATCGCCTGAACCAGTAAGGGGCTTTACAGTACCTTTTGCAATGGGAGGGGGAACCGGAAGTTCCTTTGCAAGTGCATTTATGCAATACATCAAGAAAGATACCAAGGAACACGCAACCATTGCATCGTTTGGGCTTTTGCCAGAATTTGGCTGGGACCCAGTCATCTTTGAAGCTGCTGCGATTAACATAGTGATGAACCTTGAACACCAAATAAAGTATAGCGATTGTTCCATTCTGTTTTCAAACAAGAGGCTGAGAGAACTTGCACACAAGCACGAAAAAAAGACTGATAAATTGCAATCAATCATAGACGACCTTCCAAAAGAACATGAAATAGGATGGAAGGATTACAAAGGAATGAACCTTATTGCAGCAAATGCAATATCAATGTTTATTGCATCATTTGCAAGAGAGACAGAGTGGGACATGTCGAACTATAGGACATGGCTTGCAACAAAGAAACCAAGGTTTGCAATACCGTGGGTAATTCCTGTAATTCCAGAAGAAAAACAATGGGGAACAGACTTGATGTCGGGAGGAAAAGGAAATACCATGGACTCTATAGTAGAACACATTGGAAAGAGAAACGATGCTGTTTTGTTTGATATCGACGAGAATGATATACGAGATAAGGGTGGACAGAGAGACTCTTGTGTAGCACTAGTTAAGATAAAAGGCGAGTTTGACGAAAAAGAAAGAAGCGTACTCAAAAACATGATAAAAGATAGATTCCATATTGAAGAATCACGTATGATATTTGTCAAGATTCCTATACTGGACACAGAACAAGCCAATGTCACAATCCTTGTAAACACCAAGGCGATTGGACCGAAGATCTTGGAGATTGCAAGCGAAGCTGAAGCGTCATGGGATAGCTACAAGGAAGAGTATGGTAAGTGGGGGCTTACAACTGAAGAGTTCAAGCAAAGCCTGATGGATGTTGTTCACCAGTTCAGTGCATAGGACATGGCTGACTTTAACTTTTTAGAACAAGTTGCAACTCAAATAAAGCGAAATAGGCAGCAGTTAACTGACGTTGAGGACGAACTTTCTACAATAAACTTTAGGATTCATGAAATACCTCTGAAGATATCGACAGAATCGACCTTTGCAAAAATGATTGGCGAACAATATGTGGATGCAACGCAAGAGTTGGAGACTGCAAAGGAGAGGCTTTTGAAAGAGAAAGAAACTCTAACGGCAAAAATAAATGATGACATTTCCACATTTATTTCTGAATTTACATCGCCAGACCTTGTCATACCGCTTGAATCAAACCCATTGGTTGCAGACGGCAATACTTTTTTCAAATACAAGAGCGGAAACACATACAAGAGTATTTTTGATATACTAAGCGAGCTTTTGGGGTTAAGTTCGCCCATACTTGTTAAAGATGTAATGTTTTCACCAACAGAGATTGTAATCAAGGTAACAGATGAGTATGAAGCAAAACAAAAGTTCCTAAGCAGCATTAATGAAGTACAGAAGACTCTCTCAATTAAGAGAAGAAAGGAGTAATTGTAATAACAATCCTAAAAAATAGGTCGGCACAAGAACATTTGATGAAAATCCGCCTTGTTTTCTTGGTAATTGCAGCAGTTGTGGCATCCTCCGCAGTTCCACTTGCTCATGCACAAAACTATGGTGACGTTACATCCTCCTTACAAAATGGAACGTGGACAGTGCATGTAAACAAGCAGGTTCAGATTGCCGCAGATGTAACAAATGGCGTAAACAGAGATCTGCCGTTTGCCTATATTGTTCAAATAGTAGATAACAACGGAGTTGTGATTCAGTTGTCATGGCTCACAGGCACCCTTAGTGCGGGCCAGTCTCTTAATCCATCCCAGTCTTGGACACCAACTGCTCCTGGAAATTATACCGCACAGATATTTGTCTGGTCGGGAATAAGCAATCCTGACGCCTTGTCTCCACCGCTTACGCTGAAGATTGCAGTAACCTAGGTTTGCGTTGCAGTAACATAGTTCCACATCGATTATAATTTAGGAAGAAGAAAAGTAGATTGATGAATAAAAGGAACGGACTTATTACAGGTGTCGCTCTTGCTGCATCTTCTGCACTATTTTTCATCTTCATCGGATTTCCACTATTCAATCAACAATCAGGAGACCAGATAGAGTCGCCATTTACTAACAGCATTCAATCCCCACAAACAATAAGTACAATTGCAAGCGACATAGATTCCTGCATTACGACGCCGTCATCTGACTGTGATCAAGAGATGCTGCAGGTATCAAAATTCTGTGAACAAAATAAAGGACAGGAACAAAACTATCCATTTTGTACAGATTCTAGAGTACAGATGTATATTGATAACAGAAACATGGCACAGATAACAGTAAATGACGGTAGTGGAAGTTAGCTCTTAAGATCGTGGACGGTGCTTTACTATGGTAAAGTTACCGCTCAAGATGACACTGTTTGATACGATATACTCCTTGGTCCGTTCTTCATTTAGTATTGTGGTGAACCGTGACGAAATTTTGATAACAATTCCAACGTATTTTTCATTTGCGCTTGTTAGTTCTATCTGGTCACCTTCAGAATAGGGGAGCTGTTCTGTCATGGAGACATCTCTTAGCACTCTGACGTTGCCTTGAATTATTGCATTGTTTGGAACAATGTACTCCTTACCTTCATCTGTCTGTATTGTAGTATACATCAAGTTGATTTCAGCAATCTTTCCATGAATGTTATCATTTACAACATGAATGGAATCTCCAATCTTGGCTGGATATGTCGTGAGTATCAATCCACTTGAGAGTATGTTTCCTACGATGGTGGATACTCCAATACCTACTATGATTGCAGCTACACCACCGCTAATTAGGATCTCTTGTGGGTTGACATCTAGCTGGTGAAGTATGGAAAGGCTCGCAATGAGCGAAATTACTATTATAGTAAAAAATGACAAGCTTGCAGAAAACTGGGGATGCGTTTTGCTTGTGAATTTTTTGAGTAAGCGTCCTGTTGCTGTAATTATTAAAAACGCAATTACTACTGTAGCAATTATTCCTACAATCTGTATGTGAAGATGAGTTACACCAACTAGTGGAGCTACAAATGACTCAAACAAATGAAGAGCTATCCATGACCCTGCTACGGTTATGATTGCCTTTATTGAAAGGGTGTAGAGCTCTCTGTGGAATGTCTTGCGATTTGGTTTGACGATCTGCTCTGTCCTTAGAATATCTTCTGGAGCCCCATCTGTGGGTGTAGACATGGCTTACTAAGGTAGTATTTGGTAATTATTGGTTCTGCTATTTCTCAGTGGCCTTGAGAAAATTGGCCATATTTTTTGCAACAAGTGGAATTATCTTCTTTGTGATTATCTGGTGAAAGTTGTCTGCATCTGCATCAAACGACAACAGCAAAACATGTGCAAGCCTGCTGTTCTCGTCTGCGATAGGAATTGTTGCTCTTATCAACTTTGTATAATGTGAGCTTGCATACAATATCTTTCCAAGTCTATACTCCCATCTCAGTCTGGTATACTGTCTTGTTGCAGCAGTAATTGCATACTGCGCTCTCTCTTCGGAATTCAGTAAGGGAGAAAGCCCTTTTCTGTCTGCGGTTGCCTCTAGCTTGCCATCCCCATCTGCAATTCCTGCAAATCTTATTTTGGGATCTAACGCAACAACATTTTTGCAAAACTCTTCAAATACGTTCATTCAATAGACATATCTGACGTAGCTATATTTGCTTTCTGAAAGAATCACTTGAGCCTTTGATACAGTATCTTAAAGTCTTCTGCAATTCTATATGCTGCGTTTTGAAGCTTTGTGACTTCAGTCATGTTTGTCTTGCCTATTGATATCTGCCTCATCATTGTCATGCATTTGTGTACCTTGTTGTGGTCGATGTTGTCTTCCTTGTCAGACCACATATGAAAACAGTCGTCAAACTCAAGGCAGAATCTAAGTATGAACTCTTCCCAACGTGGTTGTGAGACAGGATAGCCTATTGCATTTGCAATCTCTCTGAACTCATTGCCTCTATTAATCAAAAGTCTGTCAAGCGAATATCTTACCTTGTATGGATCATAATCTCCAGTAACAAGTTTTGCCTGCATGATACTGTATGGTTTTCAGAAATGATAAAGCCTAGGAATATAGTGCAATACACTGCAAACAGTCGCTAGTTTTTTGCGTTCTTCGGGATTATCCTTTGGAAGATAAAGTTTACGATAAGCATGAATGCTATCCATATTGCAAGAAAGAGCACTGTGGTGTATGAGCCAAGACACTTGTTACATAGGAACTTGGAGATGAGAAATATTATTCCGCCTCCTGCAAAGACCCCCGTGGCATAATCTATCAATCTCCACCAAAAATACTTCATCTGTTCGTCATTGTTATGTCGACAATATAAGACTGATTTACACTAAATATCGTGAAAGTTGAACTGTGTCAAGATATTTATGATTAGGATGACAACTGTGATACATGTTCATAGATTGGACAATACCGCTGATAATCGGTGTAATTGGAGGTCCGCTTGCAGTGATTGTCAAGGTTTGGTACAAAAAGAAAGGAACTGGTTCAGGCAAATTTGCTGATAATGGAACCTATGTGAGGGATGACTCGCTGTACTCATATGATGAATCCAAGCCAAGCTTGTCAGAAGACAAAGACTCAAAGAAGAACAACTCATAAATTCGCCTCCTAATCTCTGACAACCAATGGTTCTTCCACCAAAGAGTCCGAACGAATCAAAAGCAGAAATGACTGTCAGAATGTTTCCGTCTGATGCCAATCCGGCAGGAAATGTTTTTGGTGGTGAGATACTAAAACAAATTGATCTTATTGCAGGGCTGGTCTCTCAAAGACATTCCAAAACCAATACGGTAACAGCTAGCATCGACAGGGTTAATTTCCTAAAACCTGTCTATGTCGGAAACGCCCTGATTCTTAATGCCAGACTCAACTATGTTCATCGTTCTTCGATGGAGATAGAGATAAGGGTTGAGGCAGAAGATCTGATGACTGGTAAGAGGGTGCTTACAAACACTGCGTATGTTACATCTGTCGCACTGGGGCCTGATGGAAAGACCACTGAGGTTCCCCCACTTTTACTTGAGGCTGAAGATGACAAGCGAAGATTTGCAGAAGGCGAGAAGAGAATGCTTCAAAGACTCAAAGAACGAGGAAAAGCCTAAGTCTCAATAGCAACTAAAAGATCCAGGCGGTCCGTTTTTTAGCACATCTTGGAATTGTTCTGCGCTGTATTGTTTCACTACAGAGAATGGAATTGCGCCAAATATGGGAGCATCTACTGTAGTAGTTATCTTTGCAAGGCTGGGATCGAAAGTAACATTCTCTTGTTTTAGTTTGAGCACTGCCTCTGCATTTAATGCAAATATGCCGTCCAATGTGGATGCAGACTTGGGCGACACCGTGGCGCCATCAAGCTCGGCCTTTTCTATCAAGTCTGAATTGTAAAAGGCGCTTATCTCATATTTGTTAAAAGTCGCAGGAAAGAACGAAGGGTTGCAAACATCTGCTTGTATGCGAATCTCCGTGGGTGAGATTGGATATTGGTTTCCAGAATGCGGTCTGAACTCAAGCGTACCTATGGAATAAACGTCAAGCCCCACATACGCTATCACTATTGCAGCGATTACCGATGTTATTACTGCAATTTTTTTTCTCGACGGCGGATTTTTAACTTCATCAATTACTGCTTTGTCAAGTGATTCTTGTTTTTTATCTTCATTTTCTGAAAAATCGATAGAATCTAATTTTTCTGCATCTTGGCTCTCCAAAACTTCAGAGGGTGATGAAGTTTCAGAAGGAGATTCATTTGCAATTGAATGCAAATAGTCTTGATCAGAAATATCAAGAGGCGTTCCTTGTTTCAATGTATCCAAGATGCGCTGCAATCTTGAAACATCTCCTTTTTTAGAATCAATGAGGGATTGAACCATTCTTATTGTATCGTCTGACATTTGCGTTGAAGTCAGATCTACTCAATTTAAAGCAAGTGATTCCAAACTACACCTTTTAATTCTAGAAAATCTTTAAGGGAAATATGCCAAAAATCAAAGTTGAAAAAATAATCAAAGCAGATCGAGAAAAGATCTTCAATATTGTTACAGATTTTGAGAGTCTGCCAAGCAAATTTCCACAGTTTTTCAAGTCTGTCAAAGTGATATCAAGAGAAGGCAACACAATAACCACTGAGGATCACGCTGTAATGGCAGGACGAGAAGTACACCAGACAACAAAACACATTCTTACTCCACCCGAAATAGATGACGTCTATCTTCTTTCTGGAGATGCCAAGGACAGTCGCATAGTTACAACATATGCTTCTATTCCTGAAGGCACCAAAGTTACTGTGGAAGGTGACTTTAAGCTTGCAGGAAAGCTCAAGCTGGTCGGGTTTATGGCAAAGGGCAAGATTGAAAAAAGCGTGGAAGAGGTAATGGACCAGTTTGGTAAAGTAGCAGAAACTTCGTAATTGCGTCATACAATCAAATATGTTTAGAACTAGGCCAATCCGTATTTAATGGGCGACAAGCTAATCTAATTCATGGTCTCTATCAAGTCGGTTGTCAAAGTATTTGTTTTGATAATCAGCGGAATTGCAATAGTAGTTGTTGGTGGGTTCATGATGGGGGCTGTTGCTAGGTTGTGGCTTCCAAAGGATACAAAAAAACAACAAGATTCCGATAACAAAGGTTCTGAAAAAACAGATTAATATTAAACCAAAAAAGTTTTGATAATTGATTTGTCACAACCAAATGATGTATTGTCAATAAATGACCAAGTCTCAAAGATCAAATCAATAAAATATTTCACTCCTGCACGAACATATGAGGAAGCAAATTCTATTCTTCTAAAGATAAACGAGTTGATAGAAAGGTACGGCAATGCCCTGATACCGTGGGTAAAAGATACCAGCTCACTGCAACATGCAAGCGACTCGTTATGGGATCTTGCAAGAGTTGCCGCAATGAAATCAGGCCGAACTAACACTTGGGATTCTGCATGGGACTATGCATGGAAGCAGGCAAGCTATAGTGCACGTGACAATTATGGATGGTATGGCGGAGGATATGTGTCAGGTGAGAGTGCAAGAGATGCTGCACGCGATGCGGCAAAATATGCGGCACGATACATTGTATACGAATCCGTAAAAGACAAGATGCAGCACCCAAATCCATTTGAATTTGTACTCGAACTTTATTCTATGGGATTAAAGCCTACGTATTTTAGAAAAGTAAACGAGCAGGAAAGGTTTGTTGTAGATGTTCCAATAAAGAACGGCGAAAAATTTGTGCTTGGTTGCTATGTGTACGGGGACAAGGAGATCTTGTTTACTCATCAATGGAAAGATTATTGTTCAAGTCTGAGTCCGGTAAAAGAGGACGCATCTTCTAGAACCATAGCATAAGTTTTCACAGAACTTAAGTATTTGATTCTGATAATTTACCTCATGTGCGAAATGATTGATGAGATAGAAATTGAACATATGAGAATGGCGCTTGCCAAAGCACGAAAGGAAATGCGCGAAACACCGATGGAAGAAGAACCGTTGGTTGCCGCTGCTTAATACTTCCATTCGTCTGTGATGCCGTTCCACCATGACCTGTAGGGCTTGGCATCTTTCTGAATCTCTTCGCTTATCCTATTTTGTATTGCAAAGTACATGTTTTCCATCGCATCTACACCACCATCATTGTAAAGCTCCTTTCCTATCTGGTACGCTCTATCTTTCTTGGCGCCATAGTCAGGAGAGGATGGATCATTTTGGATGCAAAAGGTCATCAGGTCGTACAACTCTTCTTCCAAATAGGCATCCATTATTCATTAGGCGATAAAAAGTCTATAAAAATATGAGTTTCAGACTAATCATATCTATATTGGTATATCATGATGCTACTCTGAGAAATCTTTCTTCAACTTCTGACCAGTTAACAACATTCCACCACGATTCAACATAGTCTGCTCTCTTGTTTTGGTATTTGAGATAATACGCATGCTCCCAGACATCAAGTCCTAAGAGAGGTATCTTTCTTGTAGTCAAGGGACTTGTCTGATTTGGCGTTGTCATAAACTCCAATCTTGAATATGTCTGGTTATATACGAGCCATCCCCATCCGCTTCCTTGGATAGATATGGTCCCCTCCGAGAACTTTTTCTTGAATTCGTCAAAACTTCCAAAATAGACTCCTATCTCATCGTACAATCTTCCTTTGGGCTTGCCACCACCATTTGGTTTCATGCTCTCCCAAAACATTCGGTGGTTTTCATATCCACCGCCGTAAAAATTGACGGCATCTCTTGATGTTTCAGGGACACTAGCCAGATCAGACAAGATTCTAATTATGTACTTTTTATGAGACAATGCGTTTATCTTTGCAAGTGCGTCGTTTAGCCCATCTGCGTATGCTTGATGGTGTTTTGTGTGATGAATTCGCATGGTGGCCTCATCGATGTACGGCTCAAGAGCATCATACGAATATGGTAAAGGTGGAAGTTCGTACTTGCCCATGACACAATCTTTCAAAATTCCATTTATATCTTATAATGTAATGATTGGAAAGTATTAATCATATTTTGTATAAAGAACCGGTGTGAAGTTTTCTCAAATAAAAGAACCCGATCTTCAAAAACCGCTCATGATTGCTGCAATGCAGGACATGGGTGACGTTGGAAGCATAGTGATAGATTTCATCAATACGAATCTCAATACTACAGTCTTTCGTGAAGTCCTGCCGTCCTATCCTGCCTATGTGATAGATAATGGCGGATACATTGACCTGCCAGAAGAAAAGTGGGAATACAGGTTTGGCAAAGATACTATTGTTTTTGGAGGTGGTTCAGGCCAGCCTTCTTCTACAGAGGAGCTCAACGTATTGTGCCAAGATGTCATCAATGTGGCAAAAAAATATTCAACAAGGTTCATCTATACACTTGGAGGTTTTCACACTACAAAATCGATAGGAAAAGATCCTACAACCTTTGTCACCACAACATCAAAAGAGATGACAGACCAAGTGCGCAAGCTTGGAATTGCAACAACGCCTGAGGCCTCTATAATCACCGGCTTCAACGGCCTCATCTTGGGATTTGCAAAGATGAATGGGATTCAGGGCATTGGCCTGTATGCTGAACTCAACGAACCCAAGCTACCGCAGTATCGTTCTGCAAAAAGCATAATCAAGACGCTTGAGAAGATGACATACAAAAAACTAGGGGATACATCAGAACTTGACATTATGGCAGACGAGGTAGAATCAAAGACTGGCGGAAAACCTGTGGACTAGTATTCAGTTCATTTCCTGCCTAATTTTGTCTCCACATTCTTTGCCACGTTTCGGCAAACTTGTTCATCATGTCGCCGTATGTCTTTAGCTGTTCTAGCCCTCCCTCGCTGATTGATTTTTGCCAGTTCTCGCCAAACTGTTTGAATGCTTCTGTTCCTGCCCGCGTCATGGCCTTTTGCCAGTTTTCTTGAAACTCTTTCATTGTCTTCTGGCTTGATTCATTGATTGCTTTTGACATGACTTCCTTGTACTTTTCTTGGACCTCAGAACTTGTCTTTTGCAGAGACTCTAAATCCTGCATCCACTTTTTTAGAAGTTTTGTGTATTCTGCCCATAGGGTATCCCAATCGTTAGTTTTGTTGGTTTTTGACATGATATCATATCATGGTATCATCTGATAAACTTGATCCAAGTGAAAAAGATTCTTTTTTAATTGGGGATATGGTTCGTTGTATCATGAAAGATCTTAGTTTCTCAGGAAAGGTGGTGCTTGTGACGGGAGGCAGCGGAGGCCTAGGGGTCGATGTCGGCCAAGCATTTCTAAAGGCTGGCGCATCGCTTGTTTTGACATACTATTCTGATAATTCCCTTCCACTGCTGCAAAAGATGTGTGGTCAATCAAAAAATGTGTTCTTACTGCGGGGTGACTTTAAAAAAGAAGACGACGCAAAAATTCTAGTCTCCGAAGTGCTAAAGCGATTCGGAAGGATAGATGTACTTGCAAATGTCATAGGAGGATACATTGCAGGCAAGCCGGTAACAGAGATTGATGAAAAAGAGTGGGACGAGATGATGGACCTTAACCTCAAGACTGCATTCTTGCTAAGCAAACACGTTGCAGCACAAATGGTAAAACAATCTGGTGGAAAAATAATTCACGTTGCTGCAAGGCCGGGACTGAAGGGAACTGGGTTTGATGCTGCATATGTTGCATCAAAGTCTGGCGTGATACGGTTGGTCGAGTCACTGTCTGAGGAAGTAAAATCAAAAGGAGTCAACGTCAACTGCATTCTGCCAAGCATAATTGATACGCAGGAAAACCGGATTGCAATGCCTGGTGCAGACTATGCCAAGTGGGTTAAACCAGTTGACATTGCAAATGTGATTCTTTTCCTTGCCTCTGATGACGCAAGGCCTATCACTGGAGCATCTATCCCAGTTTATGGATTGGCCTAAGTCTTGCAAACAACACTATTGTAATGACCGATATTGCAAGAACTAGGAATGAGATTGGTCCAAATTCTGGAACTACATGTGTGCCGACAATGCTGACCTGTTCTGTAGTCGGTGTGATGGGTATTGTGAGAACTGTCATTCCCTGCTCGGGGGTTTCAGTAAAGTTCTTTGTGAACTGACCGTCAAGCTGTACTCCAAAGAACGGTGGGGTGATAAGACCTGTTGGAAGATTGAGCGTAAGGTTGCTGTTCTGGTTTGTCTGGCCTACCAGCACTAGATTAAGTGACTTGTCTTTTGCGCCGATGTTGGCAGAAATTATGTTTTTAACTGATTGGTACTGGACATCAAACGTTGTCTTGCCGTCCCCTGCATCTGCCCCAACATTGTGTATTACTTTGTATCCGGTGGGTGATTCTTGGACCAATACTGTTCCAGTCATCCATGGGTACGTCTTGTCATAAAACTTGAACGTGCCAACATCATATTGTGTGAGGGTGTAAGAATAGTACTGACCTGGATTCAACATACCGCTATCGAATTTGCCGTCTGCGCCAGAATCTGGAGTTCCTGAAACCACCTCATGGGGAACGGTATCACCGTTTCCAAATTCTAGAGTATCGCCAACATACGCCGATGAAGAAGGAGGATAAAATGTGAGGTGTTGATTTGGATCCGCAGAGCCTGTGTGAATGTCAATCTCGATGTTTGAGGCAAATGAGTGAGACGCCAGGGGAATTAGTAAAACCAGCATTGATGCAATTATTGCTATCTTGTACACGAAAACGAATCTGAAATATTACTTAATAAATCTGGTTATTGAGAAAAATTACCATCTTGTCAAACACTTCTTAAATTATACGATTGGATTTGTGAAAGTAGCTTGTGATGAGATTACTTTATGATTTAGGCTGATGGTTGCCAAACTATTAACTTTAGGAACCTGAATACTATGACCTCGTCATCGACAGACTCGTCAGTAATGTGAACTTTGAGAGACTCCAGTATTGATCTGATGTATTTTGAAACAAATCTAGTCCACTTGCGACCCATGCTGGTTTCAAAAGTAAGGGTATAGTTTGCTCTGTCTGCTTTGTACCTGAACTGATACCATCCGCAATACTTCCCAATGACTGAAAAGTAGTTTTCTATGACATTGTCAATGTTGTATTCCCATCCGCCAAGCGCGGCTTGCTTTTTTACCATCCTTGGTGCCAGCTTTGCGGCCGCATTCATGGATGCCTCATCCATGGTCTCAAGTATTGCTGAAAACAGTATCTGGGAAGTAAGTATGGTTGGCATCATCTCAAAACGCTTGTCAAATGATATGTGCTTGCTGAGGACTTTGGTCACAAACGAGTTTAGGGGAAGGTCCTTTTCTTCTGCTTCCTTTCTTAATTCCTCAAACAGCATACTTGGCAGCCTAAGGGTAATCCTGCTTGTACTAAACGTAGTCTTTAGAGATTCCAAATACTGTGTACCGTTCTCTTTTTACACGTACCCCCTATAAAATAATGTGCGTGTTTATCTGAAACAGCTAAGCATATAGATTGCAAACAGGCATGAAAAATAGAACTTGGATACGGATTGATCTTCAGTTTTTTTGTAATAGTTACATCGTTGAAGAAAATCTGCTTGTCGCCTGTACTAATTTTCTAATGTCTGACTCGTTGTGGGCATTTGATATTGCGCCAAGTTTTCCGGGTAGGAAAAAGATTCCATCCCTTGCAATCATCTCAAAGTGATATCTGTGCAGCAATTCTGTGTTGCATCTTGCAGCGTCTGATGCATTTTTAATCTCAGTTACCCCATCTGCCAAAAAATGTGTCATAAACAGTGAGCCCATTCCAGTTGTGACAACCTTGCCGTCAAAGACTCTTGCAAGTTCTTGTCTTGCGATTTGTCCAAGCTTGCCAATTTTTTTGTAAACTTTGGGATTTTTCTTGAGGAACTGAAGCATTGCTCTTCCTGATGTCATGGTCATGGGATTTGCAGAAAATGTTCCGCCTCCAATGTACGCTCTGTCAGACTTGGAGTGCATGCTGGTGTCAGAAACCTCCATTATCTCTTTTTTTCCACAGATTACACCAATTGGAAAACCTCCGCCGACAATTTTTCCAAGAGTTACAATATCGGGGTCTAGATTCATTGAGGGGTACAGACATCCAAAAGAAAATCTAAACCCTGTCACTATTTCATCAAGCAAAAAGAGTGCATTGTGTCTATGCACAAACTCTTGGATTCCTGTAAGATATTCTTTTGTTGCAGGGATGCAGCCTGCGCCTCCAAGTACCGGCTCTATGATAACGCCGGCAAGATCCTCTTTTACCGATTCAAGTATCTGAATTGATTTTTCAAGATCATTGTATGGTATTGATATGATGTGTGACTCGTCTGTCAGTCCGAGACTTTCTGATTGCTCAAAAGGCCAGTTGACTGACTTGAGAAGATCTGTTGTATAACCGTGCCAGCCGCCGTCTATCTTTGCAATTATTTTTTTTCCAGTAACCGCTCTTGCAGTCCTCACAGCATACATTGTAGCTTCGGTACCAGTGGATACGTATCGAATCTTTTCAGCCACTGGAACTGCGTTTTGTATTACATCGGAAAACAAAACCGTCATCTCGTTTACGGTTCCATGCATCCAGCATGATGGCAACTGTTTTTTTACAAGGCTTGCAACAGGGGGTGCCGCATGGCCCAAGATTAGACTCCAGTGGCCCATCCAATAATCGGTATACTTGTTACCGTCAACATCTGTCACATACTTGCCTTTTGCAGACTTGGTAACAAACGGGTAAGGCTTGAAAAATCGTATGTTGTGGGATACTCCGTTGACGTGATACTTTTTTGATCTCTCAAAAATCTTGGCTGACTTGGGTGTTTTTTTCTTGTAAATCTCTACTGCAGAAGACAATCAACAATGTGGTATATCTGGACACATATTATCGATCGCAAAAAATGCAGTTTTGAAGGCAGATTTGTGCATGATTTATATTGTTTCCCTTTGATCACCTGTTTGCATACGTAACAGCAAGGCGGCGCTTGTGATGACACTTGGTGTTGTACCATCGCATGATTCACAGGCCTCCAGTTACGCATACAAGATGTGGGTAT
>JAJPKL010000011.1 GCA_021323705.1 Nitrososphaerota archaeon | reverse complement strand
TCAATTAGAGACGAGTCTGGAATGGCAACTGAGATCTTCAATAATGCACATACTTACAGATGCGTTATAAAATACTAGTTACTTTTGTTGTCTCTTTGTAAAATTATCTTTTGCTTTGGCTGCGTACTTTTCTATGTCTTTTTCTGGAGTTCGCATCATTATTTTTGTGTCGTTTAGAATCTGAGCCATCTTGATGTGCTTTACGCCATCTTTTTCCTCGCTCACAAGATAGATTGATTCAATTGCTAACGCCGCCGCATCTTCAAAGGGCAGATCTTTTTTGTAATATTTTTCAAGATATTCTGTTACTTGGTCAGAACCTGCGCCGATTGCAACAGCGTCGTATGAAATGTAAGTGCCGCTAGGATCAGTCAGAAATATCGTGCTTCCGCTTTTGTCAATACCAGCAATAATTAGTGCTACACCAAATGGCCTCACACCAGCATACTGGGTGAATTGTTGACATTGGTCTGCAAGATGCTTGGCAACAGACTCTACCTCGATTGGTTCGTCATAGATCATTCTGTTACTTTGTGAAAAGAATCGTGCATTATCCACCTGAGATCGCGCATCTGGAATGTATCCTGCTGCTGCAACTCCAATGTGGTCATCGACTTGGAATATCTTTTGAGTAATATCAGAATTTTGTAGTTTTCGTGGTTTTTCTTCTACTGCCAAGACTATGCCGTCTTTGCTCTTGACACCTATTGCAAGGGTTCCACGCCTGACCGTTTCAATAGCATACTCTACTTGGTATAGTCTGCCATCAGGAGAAAATACAGTAATTGCTCTATCATAACCTGCTGCTGCTGGAAGCATTTCAAAATTCCATGCTTTGAAGGTTTAATTTAAGTTTATACAAGTTGATGATCATGCGTTTTGAGATCCCATTCTTTGGTCATGAAAACATAAGATCACTCCATCCAAAAACAATTGAGATAACAACCGAGTCGCATCTTACCACAAACGGAGACTGCATTGTTGGAGTAAATGCAGATTCAGGATGCAACGACTTGTCAGAAAAAATGAAGATACTGTTGCAAAATTCAAAATCTACTGTAAGCTGCACAATTGTAGTAAAGGATTTTTCATTCAAAGTGACAGGCAGAGGAGACGACAAGTTGACGCTGACAAATCCTCATGATATTGTCATAAGAAAGAGTTCTTTTGTGTGCCCGAGAACTTTGGCCACAAATTGCGATGCAGCGTCTGATACCATTCCAAGGGAGATGATAAAGATACTGCAGAACCCGGATGCAAAAGGGACCTTTGTTATCGAAGTGACTTGATTATTTCTGAAGCGCGATATTGTTTTCCTCAAACACTTTGGTCATAGCTCTGTTCATGATTTCGACTAGAAGATATTCTTCATAGTTTGGCTCTGCAGCAATTTTTGAAGTTTTTTTCTTCATTTTTGAACCAGCAGTCTGTGCGATATTTTTGATTACTTTTTCCAGCTTGATTGAAGCATCAGTGATGGTTTTAGAAAATTCATTTTCAAAATTTGGTGGAAGCTTGTGGCCGAGAACTTTGACTGTCGTTCCATAATATTTCAAAACTGCACCTCGAATTTCCTCCATTTTAACAATCTCTACCAATCCTGCATCCTTGAGAACGTCAAGATGATGCCTTATGGTGGTAGTTGCTTTCTTGTACCCTTCCTTGTGTAGCTCCGCTACAATTTGTTCAGTTGAGAGTTGTTTGTGGTACAATATCTGCAGGATTCTAATTCTAGCATAGTCGTCAAGGGCTTTGGCTTGCTCTATGTTTGTGGCAAGAATTTTGTTTACTTTGATTTCTTTTTGTAGTAAAGTGGACATTTCCTGATTTCAGTTTTAGTTTAACCTAAAAGATCACGAGATCATAATTTTTTAGTTCAATACGTAATTTTTTTTCACGCTACAATCAAGATGCTTATTATTCTAATTTCCATATTTTGATATGATATACATCATTATGAGATGATGCAAATACTACCAGTATGATGCAACTGATATCATTACTGGATATATCGTAACATTATGATAAAACTAGAAAATGGCAAAATTTTTTGGTTTTTGGAAAAAAGATTCCCTTGGGAGGCAAAATGATGTCTAGTCCAAGGATTTGCGCTAAGGGTCCTAAAACAAAATTCGAGTTAAAGACGAGTTCCAGTAATGCGCTCGTAGGATGCCAGATATCTTGACGACAGTTCGTTGCATAGGTCTTGTGGAAGTTGCGGAGCAACAGGTTCTCTTCCCTGCTTTCTTTCATCTTCGAACTTCTTTTGAATGCCTTGAGCTGCCAGCCAGTCACGCAGAAGCTGCTTGTCATAGCTTTCTTGCGTCTTTCCTATGGCGTACGATTCTTTTGGCCACATTCGGTATTCATCAGGGCCTATCGAGTCACCCAAGACAACCTCGTTTCCAATCTTTCCAAACTCTAACTTGAGGTCTGCAAGTATGAATCCTGCCCTTTCAGCAGTCTTGTACATTTCTTGGTAGATTTCAAGCGATGCCATCTCAAGCCAGTCATATTCTTGAGGAGTTGAAAGGTTCATGCGAAGCACGTCTTGCCGGGTTATTGGAATGTCATGGGTTTCGGATTTTGTAGTGGGATCAAAGAATGGCTCTGCAAGTTTTGCCGCAATTCTTGTGTCAGTTCCTTCTGGAAGTTTTACCTGTCCTTCTTTCCATCGCTGCACCAGACTGCCGTAAAAGTATCCGCGAACAACACATTCGATTGGGACCATTTGCATCTTTTTAACTACCATCTTGTCTTTTGCCTCGGTCCTCACATAGTGGTTTTTGACTGGCAGTTTTTTGAACCAAAACTCGGCAAACTTGCAGAGAACCTCGCCCTTCCGTGGTATAGGGGTCGGAAACTTGACATCAAAGGCAGAAACCCTGTCAGTGAAATGAAATAAAACATGTTCATCGTCTAGTTCGTAAATGTCTTTGACCTTGCCTGATCGTAAAAACCTCAACCAGGCGTCATTTGAACCGACTAGGATTTAAGTTGATAGAATCAAGAGGGTATGATTATTTTTTGTTGGTGCCTGGAATTACAGGCAGGGTTGTTGTTGAGACGACGTTTGGTATCTTGCGTATCTCTTTTGTAATTATTCTTTCAACCTCGGCACGGGTTGGCACTTGGACCTTGACAAAGACGTCATATTGGCCATAAGTGCCCATGGCTTCCTTTATACCGTCAATCTTTAGCAAGTCATGCATCACTTCCATTTCATGACCCATCTTGCTCTTTACAAGAACAAACGCAAGTTCCAGACTCATTCACCCTTTATCTCGGCTCTGCTCTTAAAGGCGGGTTTTATCCCAAGCGTAGAGTAATCGCCGGTGTAGCACGTAAAGCACATTGAGTTGTGATCCATCCCTACCGCTTCTGCAAGGTTCTTGGAATCGTTGTATCCAAGAAAGTCTGCACCTACCAGCTGCCTGACTCTTTCGGTTATCTCTTCTTCGGTGTAGTTTTTTCCGTCTCCAAGAAACGTAACAAGTTCGTCTTGTGATGGAAAGTCGATTCCTGCATAACACGGAAACTTGATTGGTGGAAAAGTGATGACCATGCTTATCTTTCTTGCACCTGCTCTTCGCAGTGCTTTGATGATTGCCTTTGAACTGGTACCGCGTACCAGACTATCATCTACTACTACAACGTGTTTACCGTTGATTACTTGGGTTATTGGAATTATCCATCGGTTGATCTCGACACGGTCACTCTGGTGTGGCTCGATGAAGCTGCGCAGTGGACCTTTTCTGCTGTATCGGTCCTTGAGCAGCCCTTCTTCAAAGGGAACTCCGAGTTCTTGAGCATAGCCAAGAGCTGCTGGTCTTGCCGAGTCAGGAACTGGAACTACAATGTCTGCATCTTTTATTGGAAACTTGCGTGCAAGGAATTGCCCTATTCTTTTTCTTGCGACATAGATGTTAGAGCCTTCCATAACACTTGAAGGATGTGCAAAGTAAGTAAACTCAAAGGAGCAATGAGCTGGTTTTTTTTCGTCAGAGAACATCTCTGACTCAAGACCCGCATTGCTGATTTTGACAAGCTCTCCTGGTTTTACATCTCTTACAAGTTGCGCCCCTATTGCAGAAAGAGCAACTGATTCGGATGCCACAATGTAAGAGTTGTTGTCTTTTCTGTATCCAATTACCATTGGTCTGAACCCACGTGGGTCTCTTGCAGCGTATACAGCGTTATCGTCAGAAACAAAGGTAAAGCAAAAAGAGCCAATCATCTCGTTTTTTAAAATTGAAAGTGCACTTCCAAGTTTGCCGTTTTCTGACATGAGTGAGACAAGCCTCTGAGCTGCAACAAGTGTGTCGCTTGCATTTTGTGGCGTAAACGTACACCCACCTACCATTCCTGCAAGCTCCTCTACGTTGGAAATGGTACCGTTGTGGGCAATGCACAGGTCTTTTACCTTAAGCGGCTGGGCGTTTTCTAGGTTGCTCTTACCTATGGTAGAATACCTGACATGACCTATAGCGGCAGAGGATGCATAATCCCGGGTAATCTTGTCAAACTCTGATACGGCAGAAGAAACAAGGCCAAGTTGCTTGTGGGGTTGTTTCTTTGGAACTGCCACGCCCCATGCCTCTTGTCCTCGGTGTTGAAGTGCACGCAATGCATCTATAACCATAGGAATAACGTTTGCGCCATCAAGGCTGAAGATCCCCACTACACCGCAATTTTCTTTAACCATGGCTTACCAGCAACCCCAACGAGTTTAACCATTTTTCTTGTGCTTTATCAACCCTTATACTTGCAGCCGGCTTGTTTTTATTCTTGAATACAATGCTACTGCCTGAAAACTTGCCTATTATGCCATGTTTGATTCCACGTTTTTGAAGTATCGATATGACGCTTTCAAGCTTTGATGGGTCCACTACCAGTAAAAATCTAGAATGGCTTTCTGAAAAGAGCAGTTCGTCATCTTGTAGGTTTTCTGCAGGTACCTTGTCAAGCATAACAGAGCACCCAATCTCGTTTGTTATACAGATTTCAGATACTGCAACGCCTAGTCCTCCCTTGGAACAGTCATGTATTGATTTTGCCAAGTCTTGTGGTGCAATTTTCAATATTGCTTCCTGATTGGCTTTAGAAGACTTCATGTCAATTGCAGGACACACACCCCCAACAATCTTGTGTACGTATTCGTAATATTCAGAGCCACCAAGCTCGTCTTTTGTGATTCCTACAAGTACAAGAAGATCGTCTTTTTGTGCTTTTTTTGGAATAAGTGGCTTGCCCTCAATTAGACCTAACACTCCTATCAACGGAGTTGGCTTGATTGGTCCCTTATCAGTCTCGTTATACAGACTCACCTTGCCGCCAACACATGGTATTTCAAAATGTTTTGCATATTCTATTATTCCCTCAACTGATTCTTTGAACGTCCAAAATATTTCAGGGTCTTCTGGATTGCCAAACTGTAGATGGTCAACCATTCCAATTGGGGTTGCTCCAGTACATACAACGTTTCTGCACGCCTCATCAAAGCAACCCATCACGCCCTGTCTTGGGTTTATGTAACAGTGCTTAGAGTTGCCGTCAATCTTAATTGAGAGAAACTTGCCGTTGTCAAGCCTTAAGACAGATGCGTCTTGTCCTGGCTTGATAACAGTTCTAATGCCCACTTCGTGGTCATACTGAGTGTACACCCAACGCTTGCTTGCAATGTTTGGGTTTGAAAGCATCTCCAGAAGTGTCTTTGAGAGATTAGGAGTTTTTGGTTTTTTAATTGAGGTTATAGCCTGCAGATACTTTGGCATGGAGGCAGGCCTGTCAAGCAGCGGAGCGTTTGCAACTATATTACTTGGAAGCTTTGCTACCAGATCATTTTGTGACTTGACTTGCATCAAGTTGTCATCAGTTACTCTACCCACAACAGAAAATGGGACGTGAAACTTTGTGCAGATTTCTTTTAGTGTTTCTAGTTTTTCAGGAGACGTTATCACAAGCATTCTTTCTTGAGATTCAGAAACCATAAGCTCGGTGGGGGACATGTCCTGCTCCCTTTTGTGAACCATTGCCAAGTCAAGCTCGATGCCAACTGAGAGCGCATCAGATGTTTCAGAGATTGCGCATGAAAGCCCTCCGCCTCCCAAATCTTTCATGGCTTTGATACAGTGTTGGTTTCTTGCCTCCAAAATTACTTCAATTACCAACTTTTCAATAAAGGGGTCTGGAATTTGCACTGCAGAACGGTTCTCAGACTCTAGTTTGTCAGATGCAAACTGCGAGCCGCCAATGCCGTCCCTTCCTGTAGAGCCTCCAATCAATACTACATAGTCTCCTCCGTCTGCCCTGTTTTGTATGAGCTTCTCCTTTTTTCCAAATCCCACAGAGGCAACATCTACTAGCGCATAATTTGTAAAACACTTGTCAAACTCTATCTCTCCTCCAACTGTTGGTATTCCAAGACAGTTGCCATAATCTGCAATTCCCCTCACAGCATTTTTGAAAAGCCATCTGGCATGAGTGTCTTTTTCAATGTCTCCAAACCGTAGACCATCCAAGATTGCAATAGGTCTTGTTCCTGCAGACAAGATGTCCCGTATTACTCCGCCAACACCTGTTGCGGCCCCACCATATGGTTCGACCGCAGAAGGATGGTTGTGAGACTCGATATGCACCGTAACAACATATCCATCACCTACATCCAACACTCCGGAATCATATCCCGGTCCTGAAATGACTCGTTTTCCTTCCCTTGGAAGCGTTTTGAGATATTTTTTTGATGATTTGTAAGAGCAGTGTTCAGACCACTCTGCTGCAACTATCTGCAGTTCTACAGGATTTGGTTTTCGCCCTATTTTCTTTTCAAGATAGTCAAACTCTTGCGGAGTAAGACTCATGCAATAACACCTAACGTATTGAGCAAAGATTCAAAGATAAGCGATGCTGGCTTGGCATCTTTTGGGTTTAGAATTTGTTCAGCAGACCTTTCAGGATGAGGCATCATGCCCACAACGTTTCCTTCCTTGTTGCATACTCCGGCAATCTTCATTGTGGCGCCGTTGACATCTTCGGCATAAGTGAAAACGATTTGGTTATTCTTCTTTAAAAGATGCAGTGTCTCCTTGTCTGCATAATAACGCCCTTCTCCATTTGCAATTGCAATTGGGATTCGTTGGTTTAGCTTGAACTTGTTTGTAAACGGAGTCTTGTTGTTTTTTACAATTATTTCAGTCCATTTGCAGATGTAGCTAAGCGATGTGTTTCGCAGGAGTGCCCCAGGCAAGAGTCCTGACTCGGTCAATATTTGAAAGCCGTTGCAAACACCCAATATTGGCATCCCTTTTTCTGCCATCTTCTTTACTTGCGCTATGATTGGACTGTGAGCCGCAATCACTCCCGCTCTCAGCCTGTCACCGTACGAAAAGCCTCCAGGCAGCACTATGGCATCAATGTTTTTTGGCAGTTCGTCAGTATGCCACACTAGCTGCGATTCTAGCTTGAAGACATCGGTTAAGACATGGTGCATGTCTCGATCGCAATTGCTCCCTGGAAAAACTATTACTGCAACCCTCACAGATACCCTTACTTTCAAGCAATATTAAATCGAATCGCGGGCAGTACAGAACGTTTTTGGCAAAGGTCTGATCGCAAGATGCCGCTACAGTCCAGTACATGTAGACTCGCACACGGATTCGTGACTTCTAAACCATTTATTATGCCACCTGAACCTTCAACTTGAGATGCTAAGATCACTTGGACACCTTCCACCTGTAACTATTACCTTGGCTGTCATCAATGCGCTAATCTTTGCATACGGGATGGCAACTCAGACGCAACATGACATCATAGCACACTATGGCTTTGTTCCCGACGAACTCTTCCGCGCAAACAGCTCACTTTTGTCAGATAGTATTTTACGGCTGTTTACCTCGATGTTTATACATGCAAACATTGCACACATATCGTTTAACCTATTTGCGCTCATTTACATGGGAGGGTTTGCAGAAAGATCGATTGGCATCCCCCGGTTCATACTGCTTTATGTAGTTGCAGGACTTGGAGGAGGGCTACTGCATGGAGTTGTGGCATCATATCTTTTGTCAAGCGGAGACACCCTCTTGATTGGCGCGTCTGGGGCAATTTCTGGAATTCTTGGAGTATCTGCCGCACTTGGAGACATACGAGGGTACTATTGGCTTGCAATCCAAGTGTTGTATGTTTTCATTGGATCGTTTACCTCGCTCTCAATAGCATTTATGGCGCACGTTGGCGGATTTCTCACAGGGCTTGTGCTTACAAAGGTCATGATATCAATTGAGCGGCGAAAAAGAGACTGGCGCTCAAACACATATTCCACATAATTTCAGCAAAATTCGGTAGAACCAAAGGAAACTGCGGAAACACTTTTGGTAGGAAGAGTATGCTCCGCAGTCTCTTGCATATCGTTGCAAGAATTACATAATTAAGAAGAATGTACACTAAGCAAATAACTGCAAACGTTGTCATTTCATCAACCAAATGTACGATCGTGCATTTGGAACGCGGTATAATTTTAGGAACAATTGAGCAAATCGTTTTTATTCTAATACTCTTTGGTACTGGCTATGGGCCTAGTTCGCGACATCATGGTCAACAATGTCATTACCATAGAGCATGACAAGACAGCAAAGGATGTTGCATTGCTTATGACTGAGAAGAGCATCAGTTCCCTAGTGGTGGTAAAGGACGGCAACCCAATAGGGCTAGTGACTGAAAGAGACCTGGTAAGAAAGGTTTCAACTACTGACAGGAAGAGCTCCGAAGTGCCACTCTCGGAGATAATGTCTGCCAACTTTAGGTGGGTGGAGCCCATGACGCCAATCGAAGACGCCGTACAAAGGATGACAAACAAAAACATACGCAGACTCCTTGTTTTGGACAACGGCAAGCTGGTAGGAATCATAACAGAAACTGATCTTGCAAAGTACCTGCGAAGCAAGCTGCTCATAGACGGAGCTCTTGATGACATCACAGCGCTAAATAGAAAAGTAGTAAAGAACGGCTAGATGCTTCTGGTCTCAACTGATACTCTGGATACGAGAGGATTGTAGATTCTAAATTCGTTGCACAAGTCCATGACTTGCCTTTCTGCCAATTCCTTGCTTTTTGCCTCTATCTGAAATCTTAGCATCTTGGCAGATCTTACCTTCTTCACGCTAGTCTTTTTGTCTTTTAGTATGAGATCGTTTAGAATTGTATCGCCTTCAGGATCGACTATCTCAGGCTTGTTTTCAATTGTAACGCTCACCAAAAAAGAAGGCATAAAATCGGTACAAAATATAATAAATTTAAGCCTTGAGCAAAGAGTCGATACCAACTTTTGATCCGATTGAATACAAGCTAAACTCTAAAGCAAATTGGAATACTGTAGCGCCGCAATACCACGAGAATTGGGCAAACGAGCACGTAGGGCCTTTCAAGTCCACTGAAGAAGTAGTGAGAAGTGCGGGGATAGAGCCCGCAGACAGGGTTCTTGACATAGCGTGCGGCACAGGTGCGGTCTCACATCAGGTCCTGCGCCACCTTGGCAGAGAAGGATTGCTTGTTGGGATAGACTTGTCAAGAACTGCATTGAATATTGCAAAAAAATTTGCAAACTCAGACAAGGCACACTTTTTTGAGATGGATGCAGAAAAGATAGAGTTTCGCATTACATTTGACAAGATACTTTGCCAATACGGCCTCATGTTTTTTCCAAACGTAAACCATGTGCTTGCCACTGCAAAAAAGATGCTATCTAAGAAAGGTCGTATCGCTCTGGCAGTTCACGGTACGGCTGATGAGGTTCCATACTTTAGTTCGATAATGAAGCCCATACTAAAGTACGTTCCAGACATCAGGCCAAAGGGAACACCTACGGTTCACAGATTTGGAAATGTTTCAGACCTGAAAAAAGAACTTGAAGATGCAGGCTTTGCAGACATCAAAACTACAAGACATGTTTTCAGTTATGATGCAGGTACGTTTGAGGAATATTGGCAAGACTATATGCGTTCGACTGCCAACTCGATAAGGCCAAAGATTGAGAGCATGGGAGGTAACATCATGTCATCAATCAAAGAAGAGTCTAGGCAAAACGTATCACCGCACATCAGAGAAGGCAGAATAATCTTTCCCTGGACAGTTCTGATATCGTCTGCATCTTGATGATTAGAACTAGGATATCTTTACTGCATGGGATTTGAAATTAGAGTCGTACCAGATGGTCATAGCCTCTCTTCTTTTTGATGAAAATCCGTTAAATGCAAGATGCCCAAAGTTTTTACCCTTTAATGCACCGTGCCAGTGCAGCGTGTTTTTTGGTATGTAAGTCACATCTCCCACCTTTAGCACTTGTTTTGCTTTTTGTTTTATCTTGACATGTTTTGAGCCAAGATTTGCTTTTTCGTACAAGACAAGCATGCCAATTCCCTCTGTAACAACCAGCGTTTGGCCACCTTCGTGATAATGGAGTTTAGTCCTTGCACCATTTTTAAAGCCTGCATAGTAAACTTTTTGGTCCTGGACACCAATGTTTTTGGAAATATCATGCAAAACTACGTCTCCAAAGAAATAATTTCGTTTTTCAGCTAGTAGAGACTTGTCAAGTTTTATCTTGTTAAAATTTTCTTTTTTCACTTTTTTTGTTTGAATTTGTATCATAATTAGTCGTTTCTTTCGGGGGTCTGCGCCACCTTGCTGCATTAACAAAGAATTTTTCTCAAGACGTGCTGTAAATAAATTCACGCTATATCCAAGGATCTTTATCTGGCAAACCTTCAAGTAATTTGGCGTGACAACATTTTAAACCACCCTCCAAATGCCTTTAACCTAATGCCAATGTAGCTCAGCCTGGCTAGAGCATCTGCCTTGTAAGCAGAAGGTCGAGGGTCCAAATCCCTCCATTGGCTTGATAAAATTTCTGCAAGTCCTAACAACATCGTATAGATACTCCAATGTTTAGTCAACTGTGAAACTGCTGTCTCACGTTACTTGTCTTTGGAGTATAGTTTTTCTTAAAGTCAAGCTAGTCCTGAGATAAAAGACATCAAAAGAAAATTTAGAATTACAATTCGCAAACTTGTAATAGGATAGACAAAGTTAAGTAAGTTAGAGAGTTGAGAATTCTGTGGAAAAGGGCTTTGTTCTGATAAATTGTGATATTGGTGCGGAGGAATACGTAGTCGAGGAACTAAAGCTCTTGCCCCAAGTCAAGGGCGCTCACATAACATTTGGTGCCTACGATGTGGTAGCAGAGATACAGGCTCCCACGTCTGAAGAATTTGATAAAGCAGTATCACATAAGATTAGAAACATATCAAGGGTTGAGAGCACCATGACTCTGAAGGTAACAGATCCTCGGTAATCTTTGGTTCAGATAGCTTTAAAAAAACGCTGACTTGGTGATAATCAGTTGGAAAAAATAGATTACGAGGGAACTGTTTGGGCAATCAATCATGGTCTTCCCCAGCAGTTACTTGATCATTGCGTCAAGAAGTTGACCGATTACGGCATCAAAAAAGAAGATATTGTAATAACGGACGCCCCGTCCAATGTAAAAATTGGAACCGTAGTAGTAAATGTATGGCCATACCATCTAGATGTGGGGCGTGTCAGAACAGTAAGAAACGATTCCTACATCAGCGGCAGCGTAAAGATCATCGAGTTAAAAACAGATCCTGAAGGAAACTATATCGACTAAGTTTTAACAAACAATTTATTCCACATAACGGCCTAGTCGGCTTGTGAAGAAAGTAAAGACAAAAGCGCCAAATCCAAAGAGGAAGGTTCAGATTGCAATCGTAGGAGGAATTGCAATAGTTGCAGCAGTCATAGCTGTCAATTATAATTTGGATCAAGCAAATCTAAAGGGGCAAAGGTTTGGAGACAATCTGTCTTTGATACAGTCGGATTTGAACAATGAGACTTCAAGCTTTGATGCCAAGCTAACCATGTATGAGAAGGGCCACATACCAAAAGACCAAATGCTAAACCTAACTGATTCACACATCGCAAAGATGCAAAACATTCTAACTAGATATGACACTTTGAATCCGCCTGAACCATTTGTTGCCTCGCTGCAGCTCTTCAGATTGTCAACGCAGACGCAGATAGAAAGTGATAAGATGTTAAAAGAATGGGTTCAGACAGGAGACAACTCCACCAGGGCAAAGTCAGACCAACTTCTGCAAGAGTCATTCCAGTATGAGATGAATGCGCTCCAGTCTTACAACAATGCCAAAACAGGCAGCTCACAGTAAACCCATTTCTTGTAGAGGGCCAAGTATCTTTCCAACCTCATCTTGTATGACATTTTTGTCAAGTGGAATGGGGTTAGGAAATGCCAGATGTATTGTTATGCTAAGCATGTCATGATCTGTATGAGATACAGTTATCCTATGTTGCTTCATACCGTTACTTGAGATATAGTCTGCCCAGTATGCTAGACGCATTTTTACGTCATCTATCTGTTTTATGACATATTCTAGGTTCATCTCTTGGCCTTCGTTGAATATTCCAAACTTTATCATCGGTGTCATCAGATAACCGCTTTTTATCTTCTCGTGTCTTTTGTGCATCTGCTCTATTATTTCGTCTGCCTTTTCTTCAGGAAAAATTTCGCCATATTCTGGTGCAAAATACCCAGCGATGTTCTTTCTGTTATCGTATATTTTGTAGTAATGACCCTCTAGTTCTACCTTCCACATGGTACTTTCAATAAACAACTATCTGATTAGGATATTGTAACTGTATTGAGGCATTTTCCGCAAAAATAACTCTTGCCAGTATTGAATACGGTAGAGTTTTTGCACTGAGGGCATTCTCGATTGATACGGTTAATCTCAATTGGCATATTATGTTCATTTCCTACTTTTCTAGAAAAGAAACGAGGTCAAATTATATTTGCAATCTCTCTAAAATCATATATTATATTTACCATACATTTGGGATGGCAGAACGGAACTAAACATTATAAAGAATAAGGAGAAACTCTAGTTCGTGATTTCTGCAACGACGCGTAGTTTTATTGACAGTCTGGTAGACTATTACATAAGCGAAGCCTCGTCCTACAAACAGATGGCAAAATCATATTCTGAGGTTGTAGGGGATTCGTCTGACACTGCATTTGGAATCATAATAGGCTCCATCTACTCTGCGTTTATCCAATCATACGCAAACCAGCAGCAAAAGCCGTCGCTTGAAGACATACAAGAGTTTACACAGATTGTCAAAAAAAGAGCTCCCCAGATAAAACGAAGTATTCTCGATGCAGAAGCATGACGTGAGCATTTTAATTCGAGCTTTTTAATATGACAACAAGAAAACAAAAACTGTGAGTCGCCTTGTGTACATGTTGATGTGCGTTCTTGTGCTTGTGGTAGCCATATCCAGCATCAATGATTACGCACAACAAAACCAAATCCACGCAGTGTTTGCCCAGCCCTCATCTAACAATACAGTTGATTCACAGTACAATGTGATTGCATCGCCCATTCCAGACTGGATCAAAAACAATACTGGGTTGTGGGCACATGGAAAACTTGAGGATTCGCAGTTCATTTTAGGAATAAGGTACATTGTGGCAAATAACATTGTGTCACTTCCACACGAATACTCGGAGTATGTTTTACAAAAGCCAATTCCATCGTGGATTAGAGACGTTGCCATGTGGTGGGCAGATGGCAACATATCAGACTATGAATTCATTTCTGACATACAATATCTTGTTTCAAATGGTGAAATAAAACTGGTGCCTGGCAAAGACAATACGTCTGTGCAGGAATCAAATACGCTTGAGAACAACTTTTCAAAAGGCAAGATAAAGCTCGACAATGTGACACTTGATGTGCAGGTTGCTGATACCCAAGAGAGGATGACAGAGGGGTTGCAGTTTCAGCAACCGCTGCCATATAACCAAGGCATGATCTTTGTCTTTGAAGAACCCCAGGTAGTTGCAATGTGGATGAAAGACATGCAGTTTCCTCTAGATATGATTTGGTTTGACAGCAGCGGCAATGTCATACACATAGAAAAAGGCCTGTCTCCTTGCAGTGATAACATGCCATGTCAAGTGTACGATGGAGGGAGGCAGGACACAAAGTACGTCTTGGAAGTAACCGCAGGCTTTGTAGACAAATTCAACGTAACAGCAAAGTCCAAACTAATCACACTTGGCAATCTCTAGTGCAAAATTGTAACAGGAGGTATTTCGGATAAAACTGGACACTACAGATAAATCCTAATTCTATGAACCACAATTGATGTCTGAAATAGTACATTATCAGATTCAGCAGTTGGTTGACAATGGCCAAACAGTACAGCTTTCTTTGGTAGAAGACGTACAAACAGAGCCTGTTTCGCAAAAGCAACTCATGCTTGAGGCAATCAATAAAAAATTAGACCCCGAATTAAGAGACCAAATCCTACCATTTTTAGAAGCCATACTTCAAGCACAGCCAACCATTGCAATCAAGAGCTATGCCCAGACTGCAATAACAATAACCATGCCAAAGCGCAGGTATGAGAGGATGGGCAGTCCTCAGGTTGGCCAGAGGCTTGAAGTCAACATCAAAAAAATTTAGAGTAGTTTTTCTACATCACTGATTGTTTCAAGCGGTAATGAACATGTAAAGTCCTTACAAACGTACACTCGGGTTTTATCGTCAAGAAATTCTTTTCCTGCAAAAAACGGCAAATGCTGTAACTCTTTTAAAGTATCTTTGTTTTGGATACCTACAAGTATTGCTTCTGGAAGGAATTTTTTTTCAAGATATGAGCAGAGCTGCTTGTTGGTACTGTTTATCAGCGTAATCTCGGTTGGTTTTTTCAGGTACGTGTAGATGACATTTAGCAGTTGCCCAAACCCAAATGGGTTTTCTGCAGCCATTGTAGAAAGCGATTCCATTACCTTCAGCGACGCATCAAGATACCGTTTGTCCTGTGTAATGTGGTACAACCGCAACAGAGCTCCTGACGCAACCGAGTTTCCAGACGGGAGAGACAGGTCGTAGATGTTCTTTGTTCTAATGATTAGTTTTTCGTGATTGTCTGCAGTAAAAAAGAAGCCTTTTTCATTCTCGTCCCAGAAATGCTCTAAAAGATAGTTTGCATAGTAGGTGGCAAGGTCAAGGTACTTTTTTGATGGTTTGATTTCAAAATAGTCAACAAGCGCATTTACAAAATATGCATAGTCATCTAGATATGCGCGCAGTTTTGCGTGTCTGTCCTTGTAGGTATGCAACAGTTCGCCGTCTTTTACCATTTTTTGCTCTATAAACGAGATGCATTTTTCTGCTGCGGCCAAGAAATCTTCGTTTTGGGTAACACGGTATCCGCGTAAAAATCCCGAGATCATAAGGCTGTTCCAGCTTACAAGTATCTTCTCGTCCCTTCCTGGAGGTACGCGTTTTTTTCTTTCTTCCAATAGTTTTGTCTTGCATCTTTCCAAAACTTCTTTGATCTCATGCTCTGTCTTGCCAAAATGAAATGCGGCAGAGGACAAGTTGATAGAGTTATTCAGTATTGTGTGTCCTTCAAAATTTCCTCCATCTGTGACATCATAGTACAAACAAAACACATCAGAGTCGGCGCCAAGAATTTTTTGAACGTCGCTTTTTTTCCAAACATAGTACTTGCCCTCTTCTCCCTCAGAGTCTGCATCTTGTGCAGAATAAAAGCCACCTTCTGGCGAGGTCATTTCCCTTAGGATGTATCCGAGTGTGTTGTTTACCACCTCAAGATATTTCATATCTTTTGTTATCTGATATGCTTCTGCATATACAATTGGCAGAAGCGCATTGTCATATAGCATTTTTTCAAAGTGAGGTACAAGCCATCTAGAGTCAGTTGAATATCTATGAAATCCTCCACCAATCTGATCATATATTCCTCCATTTGCCATCTTTGTCAAGGTCTTCAACACAAATTCTTGAAACTTTGATATTCCACAAAGCTTAGAGTAGCGCAACATAAATGACAAGTTTGCGGCATTTGGAAATTTTGGTGCATGTCCAAATCCTCCATTTGTAGGATCTCCAATAGATAAGAGGTTCACTGCGGCTTCATCAAGAATTGACTTTTCCAATTTTGATGGCAAAGTAATTGATTCAGTTTTTTTCAAAGAGCTGACAAAGTTTTCAGCAGCAGCCTCTACATCATATGGTTTCTCTTTCCATGCCTGGGCAAGTTGTCTTATAACACTGCCAAATCCGGGCCTTCCGTAGCTGTCAAGTGGTGGAAAGTATGTTCCTACATAAAACGGCCTCTGGTCAGGCGTAAGAAAGACGCTCAGTGGCCATCCGCCGCTTCCCGTCGTAAGCTGACATACTTTTTGGTAAATGTCATCAATGTCAGGCCTCTCTTCTCTATCCACCTTGATATTGACAAAATTTTCATTCATTACCTGGGCAATCTCTACGTTTTCAAAAGACTCGTGTGCCATAACATGACACCAATGACATGCACTGTAACCAACGCTTAGAAATATTGGTTTGTTCTCATCTTTTGCTTTCTTTAATGCTTCATCGCACCATGGATACCACTTGACTGGATTGTATGCATGTTGCAAAAGATAAGGACTTGATTCCGAAGCTAACCTGTTTGGTTCCACATTTATTAGAATTGAAAAATGAGTATTTGTTTCTTACACGTAATGGCAGACATTTCTCTCTTTCAAATATTAAATACTGGCAGAAATTCATTCAAATATGAATTGCAAGCGTTGCCATCATACTGATGCCGCGCACGAGCCTTCAAGCAAGAACCTTTCGGTCCTAAAGGTTGGCAAATGTTTGGTGCCTACTTGCACTTGCAAGCAATACCTTGACCCCATAGACAAAATCGACGAGGAATTAATATGATATCTTACTTACCAGTTGCGTTTACGCCTATTGTCTCATTTAGGGTAACCGTCTTTGCTGTTCCAGTTTCATTGTTGCTTGATTCGCCCGAACTTTCAGAGCCTACAATTATTTCTCCAGTCATCCATGGATGAACTTGGCAGAAGTATGGATATTCGCCTGCTTTTGTAAATGCAGGTGATGCGTATGTTCCGCCAGCTTTGATCATGCCGCTGTCCCAGATAGTGCCTACTGAGCTGTCTGACATGTTTCCATCATAATATGTTGCAGTATGTGGGACAGTGTCATCGTTTATCCAAGTCACAGAATCTCCAACATTGATTTTTATCTCTTGTGGGTTGTAACAGTTTGTTTCGTCACAAGTGCCTTGTGTTGAGCTAGCTCCTTTGCTGATTATTACAGTTAGTTTATTTGGAGTACTTGTAGCTGTTGTGCCAAGATTTGTTTTAGAAGATGCATTGGTTTGGTTAGTTGTCGTCGTCATGTTTGTAGTCATGTTTGTTGTTTCAGTCATGTTCATTTGGGGTGCAACTTTGGATATAGTTTGGTTACTGCCAGTCATTGATTGATTGGCTGAAACTGCAACGGTTTGGTTGGTAGCAGGTGGCGTGGGGGACGGCGCTTGGGTCATGTTGGTGCTTGTGGCATTATTTACTTGGGCAGTTTGGTTTTGTGGTGTTTGGATAGCGGCTTGTGCCAAAGCAGTCATGTTTTGTGCCAAGGCTGCGTAATATTCAACAGGCACGTCAGAGCCTGTGATCATTTTTAGATTTGCCTTGTAGTCAGGTGTAAATATTAAAACTTGGGTTGTAGTTCCTTTCAAGTTGTCTTCTTGCTGTTTTTGATATGCTGTAGCATTATCAAGCAAGTCAAAGTGTTGGCCTAGTGTGAGTTTTTGTCCAATTGCCAAAGCACTCTCATAGAGAACTACGTTGTATCCCTTAAGCGGTGTCTTAAGAAAGACTTCGGCGTCTGACATCAGATTTAGATTGTAATCTTTTGAGCTGTTAAAGAGCAATACTTGAATTGTATTCCCGGCGTTTTGTTTTTCCTCTTGTGTTTGCAATGCCTGTGCAGCGTCAATGGTGTCTGCCTCATCAAGCATTTTTAGCTTTGCACCCACTGGTTGTGATACATCAAACATAACAACAGCATAGCCAGACTTTGGAGTCATGGCATCTACCTCTTGTAAAGCCATTATGTTTGATGAAAAATGATAATTGTCAGCCAAGTTCCAAGAGAGTAGACCAATTATTACAAGAGATACTGAGATTATTATCATGGAATAGCCCACTTTTCTATAATTATGTGGATTCTTGTCTTTTACAACCGGTTTTGTGTTATCTGACGGGTTGTTTGATGCAGACATTTGTTGTCCAAAAAATAGGTGCTGAATTTAATCTTTTATTATAAATTACTCGGCACAGAATTTCATGATTTTACAGTCTATTGTTTAGAATTGAGGCTTTTTTCTACTTTAAAGATCTGCAGCGTGAGCAGATCTATTGCCTTTTTCAAGTGTTCAAATTCATTTACAATCTGTTTTTGGTTTTCAGTCAGTCCCTTTAACGCACTTATCATAGACCTTTGGTATCTATCATCAGAGGAAGCCTCTAGCGCGTTGAGCTTGGATTCTATAATTTCAAGATCCTTTTGCATTTTCTTGCTGTGCGATTTTTCCACAGCCAGACTGCGATTATCACATATATCAAGATAAAGTTAAAAGATTTGCAAGCTAAGCAAGGACACCATGATTGATGAAAAACTTGTTTCTCTGAACATCGCACTTCCTGTGCCGCCCAAGCCTGCAGGCTCTTACATTCCAGTTGTCAGGACTGGCAACTTGGTATTTGTCTCAGGACAGATTCCAGTCAAAGACGGCAAGGTAGAGTTTCAAGGAAAAGTACCAACCGATGTCTCAATAGATGTGGCTCAAAAGGCTGCCAAACTTTGCATCATCAATGCATTGGCACAGCTCAAGTCAGAGACAGGCACCTTGGATAAGGTTTCAAAAATTGTCAGAGTATCTGGCTTTGTAAACAGTGCAAGTGATTTTTTTGACCAGCCCAAAGTTATCAATGCTGCATCCGATCTCTTGTTTGAAATATTTGGAGAAAAAGGCAAACATTCTAGAATTGCAGTAGGGGTTGCAAGCCTGCCACTAAATTCCACAGTTGAGATTGATTTGGTGGCCGAAGTCAGCCAAGCTTAGAGTTGAATTTCTTTATGAATTGAGAAATTTTTTCTTTTGGTATGACTGCACCGCATGCTTTGTCGTGTCCTCCACCTGAGCCACCAAGATCTGTTGCGAGTTGGTTAACAATTCTTCCAAGATGGAGTTTGCATGACTTGGAGCCTCGAATTGATACGGCATAGATTCCCTTTTCTTCTCGCAATTTGTACGAGACTCCAACACCTTTTCCTGACAATCCCAAGACAAAATTAACGACCATGCTTGCACCAGAGTCTGTAACTTCCATGTATGCCAAATTCTTCATTTTTTTCATGTTTTCTTTTACCTTTTGGATTACGCCAGAAATTCTTTCTGCTTGTATACGAGCAAATTCAAAAGTATTTGGAATGTCGTGAGGATATTTTGCTTGACTGAGCTCTTCTACAAGATACAAGAGATAGTCGTTGTCTTTTTGATGGCTGACAATTGTAAAGGTGAGAACTGTAGCTTCAAGTAAAATAAACTGCCTGTCAAACCTTTGGAGCAGTTTTGAGCCAAGTGGTCTGTCTTCCATGTAATCGGTAACCGCAGAACACGCTGCAAGCAGGGAGCTGTGGTCATTTAATTTTGATTTAAATGCGTTGTAAACTTGTACGGTGGTACACTCGTTGATTGTGTGAATCAGTTTGACTTTGAGAGACTGGATTTTTTTCTTTATTGTTTCGTCAAGGTCGTGATGGTCTATGTAGGTTACGGAAATACGCTTTTTTCTTAGGTCTTTTAGTAGTTCGACGAATTGGTCTTGGTTTGTCTTGCTTAGACCCAAATCGCATATGTATACGGTCTTTAGAGACTCGTCACTACGGAGTTGTTCAAGCTCAGTCATAAGTCCCGGATAGTCAACAAGCCTGGTGTCTCCACCAAAGGCCTGCTTGATTAGCGACGCTGCACCTATGCCGTCAGCGTCTTCTTTGTGAGATATGCAAACTACCTTAGTTCTTGCCATAGAATTAACAAGGCAGAATCACCCTCATTTAAACTAAAAACGGGATTTTTCCAAGTTGATCTATACTGCAAAAGTTGCTGGTTTTTTTAGATTCATGTAAGTTTTGAATTCTGAAACCAGCATCTTGTGTTTTACACCATCTTGCATTATTACACAGCACATGTCATAAAACGAGATTCCCAGCAGTCTAGATTCCCTGTCAAGTTGAGATATCTCTTCCAAAATCTTTGGGTTTGTTGTTTCAACCACAAAGCTGTCTACTAGTTTTATGAAGTCTTCTTCCAATTGAACCATTTCATACAGTCCATTGAAAATTTCGCTATATGCGCCAGAGTTGTTAGATTAGACCAAGTGCTTAATTTTTTAACCTACTCTCTGAGTCGTTTCAAGACTATGCCATCATACCTTAGAGAAATCATGATAGTGCAAACCTAGTGCCGTTTTGTACGTCAATTACTTTATGCTGAAAGATGTTTTCCCTAACTTGGATATATGTATCATCATTAAAATAAAATCTGATTATTGTATCTGTAAATGGAGGACCAACGTTGGGAACTAGAGATTCAACAAAATGGACGCGGTAGGGTCTACCACTAAGGGCTTGCTTTACTCGTTGATCGGATAATGCTAATTGAACCAGTTGCTGTTTGGAATCGATAGGCATAAACGGGTTTTCGTCAAGTATGGTAAAGATACCGATAAGAATCACAGCCAGCGAGGCAGGAATGACTAGTACATATCTTAATTTCATGGGTTACAAACCAAGACTTTCAATAAGTAAATTTCGTCAGAAAGATACTGATTAGTATTCTAATCTGTTTCCTTGATTTTCAGGAACCTCCAACAAGTATGACGGAACTATTTAATACGCATTTTTCGCAATATCATAAGGTGCAAACAAAGAACATCGGCCTTCGCAACATCGAAGTAGCTGATACAAAAATTTGTGCAATTGACGGCATTAATGGTAAGCTCATCTATAGGGGATACGATATTTTAGACTTGGTTAAAAAATCAAACTTTGAGGAAACGGCATGTCTTCTTCTCAATGACGACCTACCTACTGAAAAGATTTTGGATGATTTTTCACATAGGTTGACTGAAGCACGAAACATACCCGAAGACGTAGAAAAAAACCTCAAAAACCTGCCCAAGACTGCCAACCCGATGGATGTAGTTCAGTCCCGAGTATCAGAGCTTGCAGCCTATGACAAGGAAAAAGGAGATGACAGGCACGCAAATTACAACAGAGCAATCGATCTCATATCAAAGATTCCAATAATCATATCATACTGGGAGAGAATCAGAACTGGAAAGGAGATAATTCCACCCTCATCGAATCTTGGTCATGCTGGAAACTTTCTTTACATGTTAACAGGAAAGGAGCCTGATTCTGAGATTGCCAGAATTTTTGATATCTGTTTGATATTGCACGCAGAGCACAGTTTTAACGCATCAACCTTTGCAGCAAGAGAAGTTGCTTCAACCCGTGCGCATATGTATGCGGCGGTAAGTGCAGCCATAGGTGCATTAAGTGGTGAGCTTCATGGAGGAGCAAACTTCCAAGTAATGAAGATGCTCCTTGAGATCCAAACTGAAGACAGAGCAGAACAATGGATAAAAGAAAAACTTGCAAAAGGCGAGAGAATCATGGGGATGGGCCATGCAGTGTACAAGACCTTTGATCCAAGAGCGGAGGTGCTGCGAGAGCTTTCTCGAAGATTATCTGAAAAGACAGGCCAGCCATGGTATAAAATTACAAAAAAAGTCGAAGACATAACAGAAGAAGAGATGAAAAAAGTAAAGGGTTCTGACATTTTTCCAAATGTAGACCTGTACAGCGCTTCCACATACTATATGCTTGGCATTCCGATGGATCTTAACACTCCAATATTTGCAGTCTCAAGAGCTGCAGGATGGACAGCCCATGTAATCGAAGAAAAATTTGCTGAAGCCCAACCAAAGCCCATGTTGTACAGACCAAAGGCAGTCTATGTTGGCAAGTATTGCGGCCCTTCAGGTTGCGAATATGTTCCAATTGAAAAAAGAGTAACGCCCTCCTGATGAGCAAATTGAAAATTGGTTAAATGATTATTATACAGGCCAAATACACTGCCTAGCCATGAAGGTACCATGGGGCATCATCATTTTGATAGGATGCTTGTTAATAGGAGTATACGTTATGGCAGATTTTCTTATTCCTCAGGTAATTTGCAAGTATATCCCTCGTGATAACAGCGTCAAACTCTATGCAGGTCAGTATAACCCAAACATATTTGGCGACATTTGCTCAGCTCTGCATTGATCTTCTTTTTCTGGAAATGGTCTTGGCGTCACGCAGTATCTTTTTCTGATATGGTACCATGTCATGTGGTATTTCTTTGAAGAATTTCACTTGGCTACTCTGAAAATCCCTTACTATATTTCCTCTTACAATAGTTGCAATAAAGACATGCGAAATGTCATGTCTTGAATACACAGGATTCTCATAAACGCCAAGAAAGCCTTCCAGTTTTACGATCAGATTAAGTTCTTCTTTTGCGACTCTTTTGGCAGCATCAGATAATTTTTCTGTCTTGAAAACTACTCCTCCTGGAAGGTTCCACTTGTTTTTGTAGGGTAAAATGGTTCTCTTAGTCAAAAGCACAGAACCGTTATCACGTATCACAAGATCTACTGTAGAGTACGGAAAATATGATGAGAACTTGTCAAAGAGACTCTTTGGAGCTTTGGCAAATTTCTTTTTCACGTCAAGATTAGGTTTTAGGTGAACCTTAAAGATTGTTTGAGATGTACCCCTGCTGCATAAATTTATGGCTTAGTTTCTCCTAGCAAGCCAGTCCTTTGCGCGGGTGTCCACGTCATATCTGTGAAGAACGTGGAACACCATCTCGTAGAAAGTTATTCCTCGTTTTTGGGCCTCATGGTCTATCCATTTCAAGCCCTCGGCAAGTTCGGGATCGTATGCTGAGAACTCGACCAACTCGTCTACCATGTTTGTGAAAAATGAATTAGCTTCTAGCACGAAAACAAGTTTTTGTTTTTGTTATTCAGTCATATATTCAAAATATATAGACAATCAACACCTTTTTGATTGACATTGGACCACACATATTATTTTGATGGAGACAAGAAAAAGATCTCATGGACAATTGAGACAAACGGTGCAAGAATAGATCAGGTGAGGACCCACATCGAAGACTATTATGAAAAGATATCACTCGAACAATCAAAGTATGTTGCACTACATGTTGGAATTTTTTGGGGAATTGGCAGATTCATAATAAAAAATGGAGATACTGTAAATGTAAAACTTGATCTCAAATCCATGTTTGAGAATCTTGGAGAAAATAAAATGCAAAACGATCCATTCGTAAATTCGCGAACCAGATTTATTCAGCAACTAATAGATCAGCGAAAGATAACAGTCAGGTATGATACTATAGAGCAGCATGAAAACAAGGCAACAAGTTTACTTGTGTAAGACCAAACCTATGTCCATTAGATTTGTGTGGGTAGGCCCTGTAAAAATTGCACCGCCGTATTTTTTGAAGTAGCAGTATGAGTTGTTGTTTTTCAGATACTTGTTTATCTGCTCTTTTGGCATAGTGTGATCGACAATTGCACCTGCAGCAATTGTGTTTCCATCAACCCCGTCAGTGCCCACAGATATCGCAATCATCTTTTCATTTCGAGCCTGCATCTTTTGTAACAAATACAAAACTAGTTCTTGGTTTCTTCCTCCCATTCCCTTTCCTTTTACTGTAACCGTAGTCTCCCCGCCAAAAATAAGGCAAGAATTTTTTCTGAGCGGAAAAATTTTTGAGATCTTGGCTGCTGCATTTTTTACGTGTCCGTTTACTGGCCAGATAGTTTTTGTTGCCACACCAAGTTTTTCTGCATGTGCTTTCATGGCATCAATACAGTCTTTATTAGAAGATATTACATAATTTTCAATTTTTGGTTTCTTTGGGGTTTCAGGAACTTTTCCCATAGTACCAAGTACGATTCTATTCCATACCGACTTTGGAACCCGATCTTTCAAGTTGTACTTTAACAGAGTTTTTTTTGCGTCAGGAAAGGTTGACTTGTCGCAATATGTTAGTCCAGATGCGATCACTGACAGATCGTCCCCTATTACATCTGACATTACAAGTGAAACTGCATTGCACCTTAATGATTCTAAGAGTTGCCCTCCTTTTATTTTAGAGAGATGCTTTCGTACACAGTTGATTTCGTGTATATCAGCCCCAGACTTGAGCAGCAGATCGGTTGTAATCTGCTTATCATTTAGCGATATTCCATCAGGCAGTGAAAGAAGCGAAGATGCCCCTCCAGAGACGAGAAACATAACAAAATCTGTACTATCTAGTGATTTGAGAAAATTAATGACCTTTTTTGCTGCAATGACGCTTTTACCGCTTGGGAGTGGATGACTAGACCTTACAATAACAAACTTGCTGGCATCAATCATACGGTGCATCCTGCTTGGCATTACCACAATTCCTCCCTTTACATGAGTAAGGGAGGCTACCGCCTTTGTCATAAGATCAGCCGATTTGCCTATGGCGACAACATAGACATTATCATGTTTTTTAAAAAAGAGTCTTTTTTTACCAAGTTGAAGGTAGTTTTGCTTGACAGTCTTTTGTAGTGCAACATATGGCAGAGAAGACTCAAGCCCTCGCTCAATTATCGAAAGTGCTAATTTTTTATCATGGTTTGTTGCAAGTTGCTTGAAGTTTTGGATTATTGTCCTCAATACTCGTACTGATAGGTAGTCAAATCTTTGAATCTTTGTGGTGCCAGAAAGATCTGAATTTAAAAGGAATGCTGACCATTGTTGCAGTTTTTTTATATATAGTCGGTAACAAGGAAGAGATATGAAAGATATCAATTTTCCATCCAAGAGTAAACTATCAGTCTACCTTGGACTTTTGACGCTGGTTGCAGTCATCATGACTCCTGCCTTCGCAGATCAGGTAGTAAAGCCAACCAGCGGTGGCACGATCAATGTAAGCTTTGCAACTGACCCAGCAAACCCCACTCCCGGCAGTCAGACAACCCTCAACATTAGCTTCATCAACAAGTCGACGCATACATCCCAAGACCATGTAGATTATAAAATTTCAGTAATGGAAGGAAGTGACCAGATCTGCGGCACTCCTCCTCTGCACAAAGGAACGGAACCCACCATAAGCTTTCCTTGCCAGTTTCCGGACGCTGCAAAATATCAGGTGATTGTAGAGGTGGACGGAATAGTGTTTCAACCAATTCCGCCAGAGACCGCAACATTTACTGTTGATCTAAGTGGCGGCTCGTCAAACACAAGCCCTCCAAGTTCTAACACAACCTCTACTACGCCAAACGGCACCCAAAACGTGGTGATTCCTCAATGGGTCAAGAAGACTGCCGGATGGTGGTCAAGTGGCCAAGTCGGCGATTCTGATTTCATCAAAGGAATACAATACTTGATTCAAAATGGAATAATGCAGATACCGCATCAAGCAAACTCTAACACACCGTCTGGCGCACAGTCAATTCCTTCATGGGTCAAGAAGACTGCCGGATGGTGGTCAAGCGGTCAAGTTGGCGACCAAGACTTTGTCAAGGGAATACAGTGGCTTGTCACTAATGGCATAATAGTGGTATAGTTGCATATTGGGTGCGTCAAGAAGTCATGAATTTAGTTACGCAATGCTTAAGCAATATTATATCATATGGAGTCACACATGTCAGGAAATAGCCCAGATCTGAGAGACAAGGTGGATGAAAGCCGAGGCTTTTTCAAAAAACTACAGCTTGCAATACCTGCGCTCAGGGAGTATCGCAAGCTTGAAGACATCAGAGCTGCAGACCAGATTTTGCGAAAACAAGTCTTTGACAAGCTAGACGGTGCAAAAAGCAAGCTAGAGTCGCTTAGAAAGGCAATGTCAGACAAGGGCGATTTTACAAGTATAACTCCAATTGGTTCTACCATCTCACAAATACAACAGATAGCTGGCGAGGTATTTCGTTCCCAACAAGGGTCAGCAGGCATCTCACCAAATATACGGATAGATGAGAACACACTAAACAAGCTATACGAATACGATTATAATTTTGTAAACAGTGCAGAGCAGATCTTTTCTGCAGTCAACACTGCATTCAGCGATTACACATCTGGTACAACTACTGCGCAAGCAATTGCTGCCAAGATTGGTCCAATGATTGAAGATTTCAAAAATACATGGAAGCAACGACTAGAATCTGTTGAGAACATATTGGTGACAAAGTAATTGATGAAACTAATAATAGTAAGAAAGACAAAAAGTGTATCATAGATGTTCGGACATAAAAAAGACCCTAATTTTGGCGGAGGTAGCGTAGTTGGCTCCACTACAATAGAGTGGGACTCGCAGTACAAAGAAGGCAACATAATGTGGAAGGTTCCTCGCTTGATTAGGTTAAACGACAACATTGTAGTAAGAGAAGACGAGATTGCGGTATTTTTCAGAGACGGAAAAGTTCTGACGTATTTTGACAAGCCAAACAGGTACGCCCTTACTGATTTTAACGCTCCAATTGTTGGGGGCCTCTTGAAATTCTTCACTGGAGTACAGCAAGCAGCCGAGGTTTACTATTTACAAAACAGATACATCGATGGCAAGTTTGGTTCAACGCAGCCATACCAGTTTGTAGACCAAGTCTTTGGCATAGTCAACCTCCGAATCTTTGGGGAGTACAGGTGGAAGATATCCCAGCCAGAAAACTTTGTCAATCAGTTTGTTGGCACATTTGCGGCCCAGACCTCAGATGAGATAGAATCCCGTCTCAAAGAGCAGATGATCCTTTTGGTATTCAATGCGATAGGAAAGATGAAGGACAAAGGCCTCAAGGTAACAGATTTGGCTGCCAACCTTCAGAACATAGAACAGGTAGTACTTGCCAACTCTACATCCAATTTTTCGCAATACGGAATCGAGATTAACAAGATATCAGGACTTACCATAAGCCTCCCAGAAGAGGTTCAGAAAGCAATAGATACGAGATCACAAATGTCTGTGCTTGGCGTCAACTATTTGCAGTATCAAGCAGGCCAGGCAATGACCGACGCTGCAAAAAACCCTAGCGGGGTAGCAGGCCTAGGTACTGGCCTTGGCGTGGGGATGGGCGCAGGCGCTGGCATAGGATACGTCATGGCAGGCCAGATGGCGCAGGGGATGTATCAGCCACCGATGAAGCAGTGCACAAAATGTGGAATGATGATGCCTTCATCTAACAACTTTTGCCCAAACTGTGGTGCAGGCCAACAACAGGTGCAACAGCCAAAACCGCAAGAGGGAATTTTATGCCCCCAATGTGGTGCACATATTGCTACTGATTCCAAGTTCTGTTCCAACTGCGGCAAGCAACTAAAGACTTCGTAGGGATAGATATAATGTACTGTATCAAGTGTGGCACCCAACTTCCAGATGACGCTTCATTTTGCATCAAATGCGGAGCAAGACAGCAATCACAGCCCCCCAAGCAAGAACAATCCACAGCCCAGTCTACAATGCAATCTGCACCCCAGCCTACAGACCAATCATCTGGCGTAAAAGAGATAAAGTGCCCAAGCTGTGGAGCACCAATTGCTCCAAAATTTGGAGAGATGGTAATAACATGCGAATATTGCGGTAGCAGTGTGACCCTGGAAAATGCAGGATGGAAAAACATTGCAAAACATTCCATGCTTCCAATTACAGTTCTTGACAAAGACGACATTACGGCAAGATTGCACAAGATGATGGACAGGGGTTTGCTCCACAGGCACCTGCAGGAGTCATCAACCCTTGAAGAGATCAACCTAAGCATGGTGCCATATTGGATAATTCCTGTTGCTGCCCGAACTAATCTTGTTGCCACAGATATTGCAGCCGAGGTTGGAAGCATTGCTACAACTGCTGCGCTCTTTGGAGTCATGGGCGGTGCAATGGGCGGAGGATTTGGCGACAGACGCGGCGGAATGGGTGTTGGCATGATGGATGGCATGCTCATGGGCAGCGTGCTTGGAGGCGGAGGGATGATGGGCTCTGCAAATACAAAAAAGGCATACACCATAGATGAGAACTATAACTGTCCGGTAATTGCGCTCAAGGCTCTGACGATGTATCAGCCTCACGATTACGAGTTTGCGCTAGACAGCAGAGTTGACTTTGATCCAAAAAAGATTCCAAAATCGGTTAAGATTCTAAATGGTGACATAAACGAGGATTCTGCAAAAAACCAGGCAAAGACCATCGCAGACAGGCTCCAGTCGGAAACGGCACATTCCAAGTATCACATGATACAGCAGATGGATACTCAGGAAGATGTCTCAAGCGGCGAACTGTTACATGTTCCAATATGGTTTGCCAAGTACGACCATAAGGGAAAGAAGATAATTCTGGTAATTGATGCAAACTCTGGTGCTGCAATTAACAGCATCGGCTTGTAGAGACTCTATTTGAGAAAGTACGACTTGACTGCATCCATTGAATCGCGTATTGGGTTTACGTGACCAAACTCGTCCATTATCAGGTCGTGAGATTCCAGTATCTTTCTTTTGTTGTCAGGCTCGTCTTTTAGAAATACAATCATGTCTTCTAGCCTGTCAGCTAGTTTTAGCTGGTCTTCAGAGTCGACACTGTTTAGAGACTTGATATCATCTTGGTCAAGTATGTTGCCATGAGGAGTAGCTTTTGACAGCACACGTATCATAGAATCAATTTTAGTGATTGTCTCGTCTGCGTTTTTTGGGCTCATTTGCTTGAGATACCCTCCTAGTTTTTAGATATAAAAATCACACCCTTGGTTCCCTTCGTGCGGTATACCAAATGGAAACAATTACCTGTTTTACATTCTGCAATTCAAAAAAGAACACATAGTATAATAATAATTGGAAATCTTATGTTGTTATGCATACAGTAAGAATTCCAAAAACAATTAACTTTGGTAAAAACGCATTATCCGAAACACAATATCCAAAAAATGCTCTTGTTGTTACAACAGCACCTCCTGAAGTATCAAAAAAATGGCTAGACAAAATGAAGATTACAGATTATGTGCTATATGACAAAGTAGAACCAGAGCCATCCATTGAGACAGTAAACAAGGTTGTTGCAGAGTACAAGCCAAAAAATCCATCTGCAATAATTGGACTTGGCGGAGGAAGTTCGCTTGATGTTGCAAAATACGCAAGTATTGAATTGAAGATTCCAAAAATTCTCATACCAACAACCTTTGGCACAGGAGCAGAAATGACAACATACTGTGTGCTCAAGTTTGACGGCAAAAAGAAACTTCTACAAGATGAGCGATTCCTTGCAGATGTTGCAGTCATAGATTCATACTTTATGGAAGGAACACCAGAAGCAATAGTCAAGAACTCTGTCTGCGATGCATGCGCACAAGCAACGGAAGGATATGACAGCAAAAAGGGCAACGAGTTTACAAAGATGTTGTGCAAGTCTGCATTTGACGTATTGTATGATGCAATAATGAACAACAAGCCAGAGAACTATCCATTTGGTTCCATGTTGTCAGGAATTGGCTTTGGCAATGCATCAACTACACTGGGACATGCATTATCATACGTGTTTTCAAACGAGGGAGTGCCACATGGATACTCGCTTTCGTCATGCACTACTGTTGCACACAGATTCAACAAATCAGTCTTCTATGACAAGTTCAAGGAAGTAATTGAGAAGCTGAAATTTGACAAGCTTACACTCAAGGCCCCAATTGATCAAGCCGCAGATGTAGTCATGACAGACAAGGGTCATCTTGATCCAAACCCCATCCCGGTAACAAAACAAGACGTCATGGTCCTACTGCAGGACATCGTAAATGGCAAGCTGTAGAGAAGATACACATACTTCCTACTTTTCCACTTTTATCCAGTGTTTCAGACTGACAACAGGATTTTATAGTTCGGATTAACCTTTTATGCAACCGGCTCTAAACTATTGAAAGTTCCAATGCAAGAGCTATACAACACCAACGACTTACGGGAGAAGATTTTAGGAATCCTAAATGAAGCTGGGTTTGACTCGTTGTGCTATTCAAAGATACTTGATTATACAATAGACCTATTCCACCAAAAAGGACTTGGAATTGACTATTACGGGTACCACAATATCATCCACGAGCTTGAGGTGACATACGTTACGCTGGTGGCTGCCCAGTGGCAGAGCCAGCAGAGCCTCATCTCAAAAGAAGACGTAAAGTACCTCTTTGCATCTGCCCTGTTTCATGACTATGATCCACAAAAACGCGTTGACAAACCACATGAGCCTGACGCAGTGAATTTTGTAAAGACAGACAAAATGTTAGGATCCCTGTTCAAAGAGGCCGACATTGATTCTAACATTGTGGCAGCTCTCATACTGAGAACAACATATCCATGGAGCGGCGAGAAAAAGGAAAAAGCCGAATTGTTAATTGATAATTTCTACTCACTGTCAGATGTGACGAGAGATAACACCTCATCTGTAGAACATTTCAAAAAACTTGGATGGTTCCTTTCAGTAGCAGATAGAATAGGCGGATACGCACTTGGTAACTTTTCATACGCGCTTGAGATGGCAAAAAAGAATGCGCATTCTTTAGCATGGCACCCCTACTTGATTGCCATACGTTCTGTCGCATACTTTGAAGATCTTTTAAACAACGAATCTGAAATGTGCAACCAAATTTTAGGATCTTTGCCAAGAGTCATGCGCAAGTCATTCATGGATAATGTGCTTGGGTTCATGAAACTCAGAGAGACTGAAATACAAAATCAAGCATCTGTAATTTATGATAAAATTCAGCTAGTGCCCACCATAGACCCGATGAAAATAAGAGAGAAAGACGAGTTTGTTAGTGCGCTCTATGAGATCTTCCAAGAATTACCATCTCCACTGCAGTTTATGAGATCAAATTTTGCAGAATCTGTTCGCGATCCAACCGTATTGCTCAACACGTTAAGGTACGGCGATGAGAACGGACCAATTGTCGGGTTTGTAAAGGGCAGGTCGCTTGAAAGATACAAACTTCGTTTAGGTATCGATGACCCCCATTTTGGAAAGGAGGACACTGTATTTTTGGAGCCAATGGCGCTAAAAATGGGATACTGGGGATTGGGAGGGGGGCGTGAAATGCGACTTTTGTTTTTGATGCAGGCCCAGTCAAAGGGATACAAGTACCTCTCAAGTTTTGCGCTCCGCGATGTGATAAAGGAAAGGATAAAGCGCAATGAAAAGATCGAGTTTGTGAAACAATTTGACCCCGAAAGATGGGATTATTACAGAGTAAAGCTGTAGAGGGCAAAATCCAATTCACATGTATCCTTTCCAAATTTTGTTTCCATTTGGACCACCAAATGTAGCATTTACCATCTTTTTACTAAACTTAAATAGCGCTTCTTAATGACCAAATTGCAATAGGTTTCAAATAAAATGATCAAGTTTGGAATTCAACAGGGGTTGAATGTGGCTCGACTTGGGCTAACAGAAGATCAGATCCTAACAGCATGTGTACTTGCTGACAAGGTGGGCTATGATTCTATATGGTACATGGACCACAGTAACGTACCTCAATGGAACCATGCCATAGTAAATGACCCATGGGTTATGCTTTCTGCCATCGCTTCCATAACAAGTAAGGTCGAGCTTGGAACCTGTGTAACAGATGCAGTAAGACGACATCCATCAAACATTGCACTAGCTACCATTACACTTGATAGAGTTTCACACGGAAGAGGAACTCTTGGAATCGGCGCAGGTGAGGCCCAGAACATCAAAGAGTTCAAGATCCAGTGGGACAAGCCAGTAGGGAGGTTTGAAGAACAACTCCAAGTAATCAAGTTACTTTTTGGTTCGTCTCCCGAACATCGAGTAAGTTTCAACGGTGAGTTTTATCAGCTTGAAGAAGCTTGTCTGCAGGCAAAACCAATACGAAGTCCCCATCCTCCAATTTACATGGCAGCAGGTGCACCAAGAACTCTTGCTCTCTGTGGAAAGTATGGAGACGGTTGGATTCCAATTGGATATACGCCAGAACTTTACGAAGAGCATGTCAAGGCAATCAAGCAATCCATGAAAGAAAACGGAAGAGATGCTTCAAACTTCCAATATGGCGTAGATATCGACGTTTACTTTTCAGATGATGCAGAGGTAGCATGGGCAAAGATGAAAAATGCTGTAAAGGTCAGCTTGTTCAAACCAGAAGTTCTCAAGGTGCATGGCATAAAAGACGTTGCAGGCTTTGATTTCAAGAAATACTTTACAGAATATTCAATGTCAAACCAAGAGTGGATAGTAAAGATGAGAGAAGCAGCCCAGACAATACCTGACAAGGTGGCTCGCTCCTCAATAGGCATGGGAACACCAGACGATATCATTCCAGTCTTTGAGAGGTTCATAAAAGCTGGAGTAAATCACTTTATTGTAAGATTCTGGGGTTCTGGCTACTTTGGCTCTATAGACAAGTTTGCCTCCACCATATTGCCATACTTTAAGGATCAGAACAACCCAAGAAAGTAACCTGCAGATATATTTTACAGATATCTGAAAATGGTCATTCTTTCAGAGTTTGGCAGATCAGACACTAGAGCAAAGTTGTACATGGGATAGGATTTTTTGTAATTTTTCATAAAGCTCCATGCCACATCATGAGTCTTGAACTCAGTTCGTATTCCGTCTAGTGCAAACTCTTGGCCAAATACGTCAAAGACCTTGATTAGATATCTCTGGGGTTTTTTGTGAGGCTTTGCCTTGAGCAGCCATGCGACAGCAAACACAAAGACTGCTATCATTATCAGTGCGGCACCGATCTCTTTGAGGTGAACCCAAAAGACAGAGGGTATCGTGTTTCCAAACAAGTTGTACACAAAACTTGAAAATCCTGCAACAGATGAGCCAATTAGTAAAAATGCCCGAATGTTTGATTGATCGGCTGCAGATTTCATGCCAAGTGAGGGCACTTGCCCCAATTTAACTATTAATCCATACGCAAAAATACTAACTTTGAGAATCTAAACTATGCAACTGCTTGGAAGACTGGAAATAAAATCAAGAGAAAAAATCATCGAATTTCTAAACAGCCAAGAAACAGGCAGGATTTGCAGCATAGACAAGGATGGGTATCCGCAAATAATTCCAATGAACTTTGTGTATACAAAAGATGCCATATACATGCACTCACACATCAAAGGGGAAAAGCTTGAAAACATTGCAAGGAATTCAAAGGTGGGCTTTGAGGTGGACCAAAGCCTAGAGTTTCTGCCCTCATACTTTAGCCATCCAACTGATGCATCACAGGCAGACACGCTTTACATAAGCGTGGTGATCAAGGGGACTGGCATCTTGGTGACTGACAAAAATGAAAAAGCATTTGCGCTCAACTCGCTTATGGAAAAATACCAGCCAGAGGGAAGATACGAGAAGATAAGGCCTGAGATGCGTGTGGTAGACGAGGTTGCCATAATCAAGGTAACTCCGCAAACAATGCGCGGCAAGTACAAGATAGGGCAGCACTTGGACAAAAAGACGCGGCTTGAACTAGCAAGGCTGATTCTTGAGAGAAACTTGCCTACAGCAAGAAATACTGTAAAAACTATGGGCATAAAAGAGACAAAAGACGGCCTTGCAGTATCAGAAGAGCCAAGCTGGTAACACATACGATGACACAGATGCAGTTTGTGCTGTACATATCTAGTCAATAACAAAGAGAACTCAAAGTTTTAGTTAGGATTCGGCTAAAAAAGAACCATCTTGCTACAAAATCCAACCTTTGAAATAATATCAGACTTTGCACCAACAGGAGATCAGCCTCAGGCAATAGAAACTCTGGTTGAAGGAATAAGAAAGAAAAAGATTCAGACGCTTCTTGGGGTAACAGGCAGCGGCAAGACATTTACAATAGCCAACGCGGTTCAAAGGACTGGCAAAAACACCCTTGTCATTTCCCACAACAAGACGCTAGCAGCTCAATTGTATTCTGAGCTCAAGCAGTTCTTTCCAAAAAACAATGTTGGTTATTTTGTAAGCTATTACGACTACTATCAGCCCGAAAGCTACATACCGCAAACTGACACCTACATAGAAAAAGACACCCAAATCAACGAAAAGATTGAAAAGATGAGGCTTGAGGCAACTGCGATGCTTCTCTCAGGTGAGCCAACTATCATAGTTGCAACAGTTTCTTGCATATACTCACTTGGCTCTCCCCGCGACTGGGAGGTAATGTCAATCACAGTTGAAAAAGGAACTGAGTCGAGTCGTGGCTCACTGATAAAACAGCTTGTCAATGCAAGGTATGAAAGAAACGATACTGAGCTTGCACCAGGCAGATTTAGGATAAAAGGAGATACCATTGATGTCATACCGGCATATTCTGATTCCATTGTTAGAATTTCCATATTTGGAGACGATATTGAAAAGATATCAATCTGCGACCCCGTCTCGCTCAAAGAAAAAAAACAGATATCAAAAATCAAGATTTATCCAGCAAAGCACTATCTTGTTGCAGCAGACGTTAGAAAGAAGGCAACCGAATCTATACGAGTAGAGCTCAAAGAGAGGCTTCGCGAGCTGCCAGAGCTTGAGCGCCAAAGACTTGAGATGAGAACAAAGTATGATTTGGAGATGATAGAAGAGCTTGGATATTGTTCTGGAATTGAGAATTATTCAAGACATTTCGATGGGAGACTACCAGGCGAGCCGCCATTTTGCCTCCTTGACTTTTTTGGTGACGACTTTTTGCTTGTAATAGACGAGTCCCACGTAACACTTCCCCAGCTGCACAGCATGTACAACGGTGATCACACCAGAAAGAAATCTTTGATAGATTATGGTTTTAGACTTACAAGCGCTTTTGACAACAGGCCGTTAAAGTTTGACGAGTTTGAAAAATATGTCAAAAATACAATCTTTGTATCTGCAACGCCAGGCGAGTATGAACGAAAGAAAAGTTTTCAAATAGTAGAGCAGCTTGTCAGGCCGACAGGACTTGTGGACCCCAAGGTAGAAGTAAGAAAGACCGAAAATCAGATGGACGACCTAGTATCTGAGATAAACAAGCGTGTAGAAAAGAACCAGCGAGTTCTTGTGACCACTTTAACAAAGCGAATGGCCGAAGATTTGGCAGAGTACCTCTCAAAGCACAAGGTAAAGGTGCGATACCTCCACTCTGAGATTGAAAACCTCCAACGAACTGAGCTTATCAGGCAGTTGAGGCTTGGCGAGTTTGACGTAATGGTAGGCATAAACCTTCTTCGTGAAGGGCTTGACATTCCAGAGGTCTCCCTTGTTGCAATCCTTGATGCAGACAAGGAGGGATTTCTCAGAAATGTCACAAGCCTTATTCAGACCTTTGGCCGTGCCGCAAGAAATGTGGACGGCTCTGTCATAATGTATGCAGATACCACTACTGAATCAATGAAGCTTGCAACGCTTGAAACGGAAAGAAGACGCAAAAAGCAGCTAGAGTACAACAAGAAGATGGGAATTACTCCAACTACTATCATCAAGGCAATACCCAAGCAGACAGTAGAGTTAGACGAGGTAAAACACATGTCGCGCCATGACCTTGAGGTGTATGCAATTGAGCTTGAATCTGCAATGAAGAGATTTGCCGAAGAGCTTGACTTTGAGCGAGCAATAGAATATAGAGACAAACTGACAAGAATTCAAAAAGAACTAGCAAAATGAACGACAAACTGATAATTCGCGGTGCAAGGCACCACAACCTAAAAAATATCAATCTTGAGATTCCAAAAAACAATCTCGTAGTGATAACTGGGCTTTCTGGGTCTGGCAAATCTACACTTGCCTTTGATACAATTTATGCAGAGGGTCAGCGAAGGTATGTGGAATCCCTTTCTGCCTATGCAAGACAGTTCTTGGAGATGATGGACAAGCCAGACGTTGATTCCATTGAAGGACTCTCCCCTGCGATATCAATTCAGCAAAAGACCACAAGCAAGAACCCAAGGTCAACCGTTGGTACAATAACTGAGATTTACGATTACCTAAGATTGCTTTATGCCAGAATAGGAATACCTCACTGCCCCAAGTGTGGCAGAAAGATATCAAACCAGTCGGTAGAATCCATCTGCGAATCAATTCTCAAGGAATCAGAAGGTCAAAAGATAATGATTCTTGCCCCGCTTATACAGAGAAAGAAAGGCACTTATGAAAAATTGTTCGAACAGGTAAAAAAACTGGGATATTCAAGAATCAGAGTGGACGGAGACGTCATTGAGCTAAATGGCGAGATTCCAACACTTGACAAACAAAAGTGGCATAACATAGAGATCGTAGTAGACAGACTCAAGGCATCGTGGGAAGAAAAAAGCAGGCTCTTTGAATCAATCCAGACTGCGACAAAAGCAAGCAAGGGAACAGTCATGGTGCTCAACGGCAAAGAAAAGATCTTTTCCCAAAATAATGCGTGCCCCCACTGTGGGCTCACAATAGGAGAGCTTGAGCCCAGGGCATTTTCATTTAACTCGCCTTTTGGAGCGTGCAAGACATGCCATGGACTTGGCGTAAAGATGGAGTTTGACCCAGACCTTCTCATCCCTGACAAGTCAAAATCCATTCTCGATGGTGCAATAATACCGTGGTCAGGCAGGTTCTCGTCCTTTAGGAGACAAACACTGCGAGATGTTGGAAAAAAGTTTGGCTTTGACTTGATGACTCCAATAAATAAAATGACTCCACGACAGCTCAGCGTGATACTTTATGGCACAGATGAGCTTGTACAGTTCTCCTACGAGGCACAAACCACAGACTCGAGGTGGCAGTACACAAACACCTTCAGCGGCGTGATTCCAAGCTTGCAGAAAAATTTTGCCGAGACTGATTCAGAGTCAAAACGAGAAGAGCTCAGCAAGTTCATGCGGGAAACGCCGTGCAACTTTTGCAAGGGCAGAAGGTTGCGAAATGAGGCTCTTGCAGTATTGATAAATTCTAAATCAATCATGGACGTCTGCGACTTGTCAATTGATTCTTGTTACGAGTTTTTTAGCAACCTAACACTTACTGATACTGAAAAGTACATTGCAAAATCTATTCTCAAAGAGGTTCTCTCAAGGCTAGAGTTTTTGAAAAATGTCGGACTGAACTATCTTACACTAAACAGGGTCAGCGCCACGCTTTCAGGAGGCGAGTCTCAGAGAATAAGGCTTGCAACACAGATAGGCTCAAACCTAACAGGAGTGCTCTATGTCTTAGACGAGCCTACAATCGGCCTGCATCAGAGGGACAATGCAAAGCTCATCAAGACGCTGCTTAAGCTAAGAGACCTTGGAAATACAATACTTGTAGTGGAGCATGATGAGGAAGTTATGCGTAATTCGGACTGGATCTTGGACTTGGGCCCGGGTGCAGGAGTCCATGGGGGAAATCTAGTTTATTCGGGAACTGTAGACGGCATTCAAAAAAGTAGAGAGTCAGTCACAGGCCAGTATCTGCGCAACCACAACGCCATAAAACTTGCAAAAAAGACCCGCAACCAGTCTGGCAAGCTGACAGTAAGAGGAGCGTCTGAGAACAACCTCAAAAATATTGACGTCGAGTTCCCCCTCGGGCTTATGATATGCGTTACAGGAGTCTCAGGCTCTGGCAAGTCGACACTTGTAAACGACATATTGTTTACTGCACTTGCATCGCATTTCTACGGCTCGATTGAAAGACCTGGAAAGCACAAAAAAATTGACGGTCTTGAAAATATAGACAAGGTGATTGGGATAGACCAGTCGCCAATAGGAAGAACGCCCCGCTCAAACCCTGCCACGTATATAGGCGCGTTTACCCCAATCCGTGAACTTTATGCAAATACAGAGATCTCAAAAGAGCGCGGATACACACCTGGTCAGTTCTCGTTTAATGTTGCAGACGGGAGATGCTTTGCATGTGAAGGAGACGGTGTAAAAAAAATAGAGATGCAGTTTCTCTCAGATGTTTACGTAGTATGTGACGAGTGCAAGGGAAAAAGATACAACTCTGAGACTTTGGCAGTGCTATACAAGGGCAAAAACATTTCTGACGTGCTTGCAATGACAGTTGACGAAGCGCTTGAATTTTTTGAAAACATTCCAGCAATTCAGAGAAAGCTTCAAACCATAGCAGACGTAGGCCTTGGATACATCAAGCTTGGCCAGCCTGCAACTACACTGTCAGGCGGCGAGGCACAAAGAGTAAAGCTTGCCTCCGAATTGTCAAAAAGAGATACCGGCAGGACGCTTTACATCTTGGACGAGCCAACAACTGGGCTGCATTTTGCAGACGTCCAGAAATTGCTTGAGGTGCTCAACAGGCTTGTCAACTTGGGAAATACCGTCATAATAATAGAACACAACATGGATGTGATAAAAAACTCTGACTGGATAATCGACTTGGGCCCAGAGGGGGGTCACGGCGGAGGAACTGTAATAGCAGCAGGCACTCCACTGCAAGTTGCACAAAATCCCAAGAGCTACACAGGGCAGTACCTCAAACCCTTGCTTAGAGATGGCACTTGATATATCAAAACTAAGCATTCCTCCCCATTCCGGAATCTACATAATGAAAGATTCTGGCGGTGCAATACTCTACATAGGAAAAGCAAAAAATCTCAAAAATAGGGTAAGGTCTTACTTTGTAAAAAATCAAAACTACAAAACCCAGAAACTCGTTGAAAAGATACATGATATCGAGTTTGTCCTAACCGACAACGAGGAAGAAGCCTTTCTGCTAGAGTCCAACATGATAAAGCGGTACAGGCCTCCCTACAACATCGAGCTCAAAGACCAACAGAGGTACACCTACCTGAGAATCACAAACGAAGAATTTCCCCGCCTCATGGTTGCAAGAAGAACAAGAACAGGCGAGTTTCTCGGAGGAGGCAAGGTATACGGACCGTTTACGCATGGTAGCTCAAAGATGCTCTCAATTGGGCTTCTAAGAAAGACATTCAAGATAAGAATATGCAAGAGGCTTCCAAAAGAGGCCTGCCTTGAATACCACCTAGGCAACTGCGAAGCACCGTGTCAATTTGAGAAAGGGCGCAAGAGATATCCAGAACATGTTGCGGAATTGGATTCAATTCTGAAAGGAAAACAGAGGCTTGGAGATTTTGTAAAAAAACTCGAGTCTGAGATGAAACAAGCCGTATCTAACCTCCAATACGAAAGGGCAAAGGAGATTCACGAGACACTGCAGAGGCTGCAGAACTTGCAGACAAGACAAAAGATGGAAACTGTTCAAAACACAGATGAGGAATATTTTGGAATTAGAACAAAAGAGCAGACGTCGCATGTAATGAGCTTTAGGCAGACGCGCGGTGTCATCAAAGACCGAAACAAGTTTGTGTTTGATCTTGTGGGCGACAATTCTTTTTCAAATTTCCTGTCACAGTACTATTCCACAAACCCTATTCCAAAGTACATAGTTGTAAGCGAGATTCCAGACAGAAAAGAGATCTTGGAAGAGATATTTTCACGCACTGCCGGAATCAAGGTAAACATCGTTGTTCCAACAGGAGGCAAGCGCAAGGAGATGATAAATCTCATTTTGAAAAATATCGACTTGGTGCTATCAAAGGGTGCTGACCCTTCGGTAGTGGAGCTGCAAGAAAAACTGGGTCTTGACCACATACCAACCAGGATAGAGTGCTTTGACATATCAAACCAGGGAGCAGACTATGCAGTAGGTTCAATGTCATGCCTTGTGGACGGCAAGCCGTTCAAGTCAGGATACCGCAAGTTCAAGATAAAGTCCGTATCTGGAAGGGATGATTTTGCCATGATAAACGAGATAGTAAAACGCAGATACTTGCGTCTGCGAGAAGAAAAATCCAAGATGCCAGACCTTGTGTTAATTGACGGAGGTCGCGGCCAGCTAAACGCAGCACAGGATGCACTCAAGTCAGTTGGAACAAAAATACCTATAATATCGCTTGCCAAAGAAAATGAAGAGATCTACCATCCAGATATGAAGAGTCCAATAATTTTGCCAAAAAGCAGTCCTGCACTCAAAGTTTTGCAGCATGCAAGAGATGAGGCTCACAGGTTTGGCGTTACATACAACAGGGCATTGCGCAAGTTTCAAAAGTAATCGTCAAGGGCATTTTCAGTCAGGGGCCGCGCGTCATATCCCATCTTTACAAGGTCTGATGCAAACTCTTCAACAAAGCCATGCACTGTATAGATCTTTTCTGGGTTGCAGTCTTTTACTAGTTGTAACAGCTCGTTGTAATCGCAGTGGTCACTTAGTGGAATCGAATAATCATGCTGTCTTGCAAACGCAAATCTTGGCGACTGTGCCCATCCGCTAAACCCTACGGTAATTGCGTCATACCTTGACTTCATGTGCTGTACAAACGCGTTTTTTCCACTTAGATTGGGCGCAATCATAACCCATGGCTTTTTGTCAAGAAGCCCTGCACCTTCTGCCTCCGAGTGTCCTTTTGAGTCAGGCAGTCCAATTCCAAATTTTCTGTAAATGTCGTTTACTCTCTTGACGGAATCATGATAGTATGGCTCCCAATGCGAGAATAGGTAAGAGAGGATCTGAGCTTTTCCAAGCTCATAGCCCAAAAGTATCACAGGTTTTCCTCTAGAATATGAATCAGATATTATCTCATTTACCCGTTTGACCGTATCCTCAATCTTTGGAAACACATACTCTGGCATGCCAAATGTGCATTCTGTTATCAGTACCTTGCACTTTGGGACCTTGGCGCCCTTCATGAATGCCCGCTCGCGTATGCTAATGTCTCCGGTGTAAAATATTCCATCACCAAACAACAAACCCTTTGCTCCAAGTATGTGCCCTGCATCAATCATCGAGAAATTCTCATACTCTTCACTATAGTTTTCAATCGCATACCCTCTAAGCTTGGCAATCTCGCTTGTCTGCTTTGAGGTGAGAACTATGCCGCCATTCTGTTTGTGGAGGTGGTCTATGTGGGCGTGCGATACAAATGTTATTCCGTTTCCAGTCCCTTTTTTTGGGTCAAGATGGATTGTTGTGTCATTGTGAGTTGATACAATACCATTAGGTGTCATCTTTACAACTTGTTTCAAATTAAAAATTCCGTGAAATGCATTGAATATAAGTTACAAGATTGATCGAGTGCAACACCTAGTCTAAGTGATTCAAACCTGAACACATAGTCATGTTCAAAGATGATCACACACTCAGATACGGTACGTAAAACTGTACACAGATTATCTTACTAACATTCCTCTATGATAGATTTTGCCTCTGCAAGATCCAGCTATTGAACCAATTTGGCCCTTGATATCTATGATGCCTCCTGACATGTATGTGCCGATGTGGTCACCTGTGTTTCCATGTACTATGATGCGTCCGCCTGACATGTTATACCCAAGGTAATATCCTGCATTATGTTGGATTGTGATCTCACCTCCAGACATGCCTTCTCCCAGATAGTCTCCTGCGTTTTCTTGTAGTGCAATTTTGCCTCGTTTGAGTCCGTATCCAATGCAATCAACAGGGAAACCCAGGATAGGAAAGCCAAGCGTTACAATCTCATTTTCTTTTATTACCTTGTTTATTGCAGCTGATATGAATAGGCCCGCAGTCCAATAGTTTGCCTTGTCCGTGAAATACTCACCGCTTATCAAGCGTGCAAAAATTGGCACATCACTTAGGAAAAAGTTTACCTTGTCAAGATTTGACGATGCATGTTTGTAAGATTCTTCTGAGGTCATACTGTTTGCATCAACAATATATTCTCGAAAGATTTTTGCAATAGCATGTATCGCATAGCTTGGATCTGTTTTGTCCAACAAGCCTTTGGATGTTTTCTGCCTCTTTAGTTTTAGGGCACAAGATGTGAAGAGTTGGCAATATAGATACATTCACAATGCAAGAGACTTTATTTAGACAGGATTCAAATCACGACACATGATAAACCTTGCAATCTTGATTTCAGGACGCGGTTCCAACATGGAAGCAATCCTGCGCGCTGTCAAAAAGAAAAAAATTCCAGTCACACCTACAATCGTAATATCAAACAAACCTGATGCAAAAGGATTGAAAATTGCGCAAAAACTTGGAGTCAAGACTGCAGTAGTTGAGAGTGCTGGAATCAAGGGAGGAAGATGGGAATACGACAAGAAGCTTGTATCAGTTCTTGAAGAAAACAACGTCACCCCCAAAAACGGTCTTGTCTGCCTTGCAGGTTTCATGAGAATAATGAGCCCGGAATTTATCAAGCATTACAGGGGAAGGATACTCAACATACATCCTGCAATCTTGCCTGCTTTTCCTGGATTGCATTCCCAGAGGCAAGCACTGGAGTATGGCGTCAAATACTCTGGATGCACAGTACACTTTGTTGATGAGGGAGTAGATACAGGACCCATAATATTGCAGGCAGTAGTAGAGATAAAAGACAATGATACTGAGGAGAGCCTCTCAAAGCGCATCCTCAGGCAAGAGCACAAGATATACCCCCAAGCCGTCAAACTTTTTGCAGAAGGAAAGATAAAAACAAGCGGCAGAAAGACCATAATATCCTAGGAATCAGGACCGCTAAAAAAGTATACAACCACAAGTTCTTGGGTGTTGCCGTGAAACCTGTGCTCAACATTTTTTGCAACAAAATATGACATGCCTTCAGAAACGGAATAGTCCTTTTTTCCAACAGTCAGAAAGCCGTCTCCCCGCACTACATAGTACACTTCATCGCTATCATGTGGAGCCTGCGTGTCTTCCTCTCCTGGCAATAATCGGAGCACACCCGCTGCAATGTTTTCTCGGTTTATGAAAGTGTGAAAGTATGATTTTGATTTGGCAATGTTTTTTACGTATTCTTTTGTGTCAAACTCGATTTTCAACAAAATCAGGCAGGGGTTTGAGATTAATGACTGTTGCTTGAGCCTTGTTTTCGTATCTTTTCTTCAAACTTTGCAATGAGATACGCAATCTTTGAATTTTTTGCATCATCTTTTCGTAGCAGATAGTACAGCTCTTCTGTTGCCGCATGATAGTCAACTCCTATTGTTTGAGCAAGATATAGTGCAAGATAGCTTAGCAGCAGTTTTCTCAAGATTACATCATATGTTGCAAAGTGCAGGTCAGATGTAAGCTCGTCAAGTACGTTTGAAAAGTATGCCTCAAGATAGCTGTCCTTTGATTCCCTTTCCCTTGCTGCAAATGCGCCTCCCATCCCTCTTTCCCTCATGTGTATCTGCTCCACCACCTCTATGAACTCGGAGTTTAGCTTTGGATCATGTGTCAATATATCAGAGAGCAGGTCTGCTGCATCCTGCTCAGACCTTCCTGAGTTTTGTTTTAGTGAAAATATTACATGACATGCTACACATTCTTTTTGCAACTCAATTTCGTGGTTTCTAATTTTGCCAAGTACATCCCGGACTAGGAGATCTGCTTCCCTGTGTTTCATCAAGATATTCTAAAGTACAGAGACATAAAAGTTCCAAAGATTAAATATCGAGCAAATTACTCAATCATGTTTGACCGGGCAGAAGATTGACGGCATTGCAGTTGCAAACTCTGTCAAGGACAGGGTCAGGGCAGCCGTTGCCGAGCTAAAAAAAGAAGGAATCGAGCCTTGTCTTGCAACCGTCTTGGTTGGAGATGATCAAGCGTCTGCATCATATGTTACAAGCAAGCAGAAAGACTGTGCCGAAGTTGGCATTGCAACCAAAGACCATCGACTCCCACAGACATTCTCACAAAAAGAACTTGAAAGTTTGATTGACTTGTTAAACAATGACAATACAGTTCATGGAATCTTGGTCCAGCTACCATTACCAAAACAGCTGGACGAGTTTGGTGTAATAACCAAGATCTCCCCCATAAAGGACGTTGACGGCCTAACGCCATACAACATGGGGCTTTTGGCATCAGGCAGGGCGCTTCTCAAGCCATGCACGCCGTCAGGCATCATGGAGCTTTTTGATTTTTACAAGATAGACATTTCAGGAAAACACGTCGTAATCATAAATCGAAGCAACTTGGTTGGAAAGCCACTGTATCACCTGATGCTTGAAAAAAATGCCACTGTAACCACATGCCACTCAAAGACACGTGATCTCAAATCACTTTGTCTTGGCGCTGACATTGTTGTAAGCGCCGTTGGCAACAGAAGCAGGTTTACTTTGACTCAAGACATGGTAAAAGAAGGCGCTGTCGTGATAGATGTCGGTACAAGCAGGCTTGACGGCAAACTTGCAGGTGACGTCGACTATGATAACGTGATCAAAAAGGCATCGTATGCCACTCCCGTACCTGGAGGCGTGGGGCCCATGACTCGAGCGATGCTTTTAAAAAACACTGTTACTGCAACTTCAATTAGTAAAGGAATTGGCACACAGCGTTGAGAAAGCTCGCCTCCGCAAGCAGCTTTTAGATCAGCGAGACGGACTCTCGCCTGACTTTATCAAGATAGCAAGCAGCAAGATACAGGATAACCTAAGGAAGATAGAGTATTACAGAAATGCCAAAATGTTAGGTGGATACCATGCAGTAGGAAGCGAGGTACGCACACAAGACATATTGCAAGAGATACTAAACGCAGGAAAGGAATTGTCCTTGCCAAAGGTTGAAAAAAACGACCTTGTTTTCAAGAAGATCTCTAGTTTTTCAGACCTTGAGATGGGAAACTTTTCTGTGATGGAGCCAAAGGAGAGATGTGAAACGGTAAAAAAACTTGAGGTAATACTTGTCCCTGCAATTGCAGTAACACGCGAAGGCTACAGGCTCGGATACGGATTTGGATATTACGATAGGTACCTACACGACAAGCGCTCAAAGAAGATTGCGCTGTCTTTTTCCAAACAGGTCATAAAATCAATCCCACATGACAGTCACGACGTAAAAGTTGACTGCATCGTAACAGAAGACGAGGTCATTTATCCAAACAAATGATACTTCTTTTGCAAGGCAATAGATCAGCTAAATCATTTATCTTATGGTGTTTTTATCCAATTGTTTGAAAAAGATAATCATTGTTGCATCGGGTGGAGGTGCAGCACTTGCCGCAGCCATAATTGCATTTGTTCTACTTGTGCCAACACAAGACTATATGCTTTCAGTTGACCCAATAATGTCCAAAGGAGATTTTGGGACCTACACTCATGTCTTTATAAAAAATACCGGAAGGGAACCTGTAACTAATGTAAGAGTGGATTACGGCAACCAAAAGTCAGATTTTGTACCGGTACTAGACCCCGGCGACAGAGTAATGCTATCGCCACCAGATGGCAGCGACCTTGAACAAGTCAAGGTAACTGCTGACAACGGCATCGATATAGTAAAACAGTATACCACTCCTGCCAATGCCCCAATGATTGGCAACGGTGGATTTGGTCAGTAATTTCTAGTTCCTGCCCTATCTACCAATTGATCCTTATTGGTATGGAACCTGTTCCCCACTGCTCGTTTACATCAAAAGTGTAATTCCTTTGCGTGTCAAATGTGTCATAGTATGTCCAGTCTACAAAGGTTGGCGCCTTTGGCACAAGCGTGAGGCTTCCATAAACTAACGTGTTTGTGGCAAATTGGATGTTCCTTGTACCATCACTGAATACGTAATTGCAGGAATTTTGATTCTGGCATGACATTGTAACTTGGTTGCTTCCATTGTCTTGTACCATAAAGTGTAGTGTGACAATTGACTTGTTGCCATCAGCAGGTTGGACTTGGCTTCCAACGTAGTAAAAAGTGACAGGACCTATACCATATGGTACGGTGCTTGCAATCGCATTTTTGATCTTGGCATCACGCTGTGCTTGTTCAAGACATGTCTCCTTTTCTGCAGGGGTTGAGATGTTATCGCACTGACTTGTATTATTTACAACTGGGTTTGAGCTTACGTTTATGATACCTTTTCCGATTAGATACTGGATTCCTTTCACAAACTCGCCATCTGAGATTTTTCCATCTGCCCACCAGCCAGCGTTATTTTTAACCCAAAGCGGTATCTTGTTTTCCTTTATGGCAGTTGAGTTTGTAGGCGGTATTATTACAATATTATTTTGTATTAGGTACTCAAGACCTTTTGTAAAATCACTATCATCTACCTGCCCTTCAGACCACCACTTGGCAGTGTTTTTAATCCAAGAAGGAATCAGAGTTTGTTCACTTGACATGCCAAGAGCACCAAATAACGTTACTGAGATAACAACTGCTAGGAGATGCAATGTTTTCATGTATTCAAGGAACTATTGTAGAATTTCCAAGATCTGTCCATATCGCTGTTTTGTTGTCAGGGGTTTGGGACACCAAAACCTGAATACTAAATGTATCATTGTGTTTCCATGGCAAGCCCTCAGGTAGTGGTATTGTTTTAAAATATGGGCCTATGAACTGGTTGAGCGGTAGCAATACTTTCAAATCAGTTGTCTTTGTGCACGAATTGCCGTCACAAATGTTGTACCCAAGTAAATATGCAGTATAGTTTGAGTTTATTTTGAGATTGAATGTGTTAAAAGGGCAAGTACCTACTCCGCACGGACCGCCGCCGTAGTATAACACAAGCCCAGCTACACCAAATGGATTAGTTTTAACATTTGAGTTGTGATTTGCTTGAATTGATTTCATCTCCGCCCATCCTCGTTGTTCAAGTATCTGCACAGTGTCAGGTTTCACACATGCAGGCAAGCCTTCCTTTGATTTTATTATTAGAACAAGATCTTTTTCACATTTTACCTCAATTGGCATTATCCCTAGATCAAATTGTTTTAGAGGAGACAGAACCTGACGCGAAATTGTAAATATGGCAGTGTAATCTGAAGGCGATATTTTTTTACCAGAGGGATATGGATTTACCTGCACTAGGTGTAAAGTGTGTATGCCAAGTGATACAGTATCCTTTCCTTTTTCACTTGAGAGACTAAAGTTTCCAAGACTTTGGCCATTTTGCGTTGCTCTTACCAAAATCGCGACCTGTCCTTGCCAGATGCATGTTACCCCAATAGGGCATCTCGAGTCTGAAGTAATATTGAGCAATGTCATCTTGAATACAAGTGGGCCTTCCTTTTGTGTGAATGTCCCGTTTATCTTCAGCGGAAATTGTGTCTCGTTTGATGATTTTATACCGTCATCATTTAATTCAAATGTTGGGTTTGTGTTTTCTGCAATTTTATATTGACTGGAATTTACAACTTCAAAACTTGTCCCTGCTCTGAATTTTCCATTTTCAGTGGCATTGACAATATAATTTCCTGCTTTTGTTGGCACAAAGAGCCATTTGACGTCGCTGGTATCACATGCGCCAACTCGGATGTTTTGTTTTTTATAGAAAGAATTAGTTGTATCATTCTGATTTGTTGCAGATAGTTCAACAGTGAAATTTTTTGATTGTGGAAAATTGTTCCATACATGATATGATACCAAGACTGTTTGGTTTATCCCAAATGAGCCTCGCGTTGTCATGTTCGCATCAGTGATTTGCTCAAGTGGACTTTGTTGTCCCCTCATGATTGGCTCATCTGCTATAGGCGCCGGTCCCAAAAATGCATGTATATCACACCCTTCACCAGCTTTTGTAGAATATGGAGATATGATGTTGATTCCTTGTTCCTTTATTATGTAAAAAAGAGCCTTATCTCCCACCTCAAACTGTGTGTATGTGACATGTCCTCCGGAAGGCATGTGCCCTGCGGCGGTTATCGAGTCAGATGTCTGCGGATTTTTGAAATATGTTTTAACTTTGATTTGATAATAGTCATAATCTGGTCCAGGCCCGACTTGTTTTGATATGACTTGGCCATAAAACACCACATCGCTTTGCCGGTACAGATCTTGCGGTGACAGGTATGGCATTGCCATAACATTTTGTGTTATCATTATAGTTACAGATGCCACTGCTAGAATAATGGAAAGGCCCAGAGTTTTCATTTCTCTAAGAGGATCTTGCCCAACCACGTTCTACCAGAATATTGGCAGTGTTGGATTTCACACATGCAGGAGTACCATCCGTTGTTTTAAAGACTAGCAACAATCCTGATTGACATTTTACATCTGCGGCAGCGATTCCTGACTTGAACTGCTTCAATGGGGATGGTATGGTATTGCTTTGCCCATGGTTTTCAGTGGCATTTGCAGTGGGAGGCATTGCAGGCCCCATGTAGACTGCAGGATATGATGTCACGTTTAGAATCTTGCTAAGTGTTGGGTCTTCCAATACTTCTACAACTTTTACTGCTTTGCCTGGTTTTACAGGACCAGAGTATATCTCAAAGGCAAATCCGTGTGCTGTTAATCCTATACCACCCTTGGACAGTGGGCCTGATTCTTCAAAATCACTGCTAAATGAATAGTTGTACCCCTCAACCAGAGACTGGAACTGGGGGGAGTTTGTGGCAAGTTTTATTGCGGCATCAAGCGCTGTCGAGTTTTGGTTGAGGGGAGGCTCTTTTCTTTGCGTACTGTTTTGAACAATATCAGTGCCGTTGTTCACAAATTGTGATGTTTGGAATACTTCAACTCTATTATTTGCCAAATCTGTGGCATAGACTTTGTCTCCCATGATTGCAATTCCTACAGGCACACCAGATATCTCAAGTGATGACAATGGACGCCCAGTCGGGTCGAGTTTAACTATTCTTCCATTGTATGTGTCTGCCACGTACATGTTGCCTGCAGTATCGACTGCAACGTCTTGCGGCGTACTGCTGATTCTTGGAACGGAAAAAGTTGCATTAAACACTGACAGGATATAGCCTGTAGAATTGAACTTTATTATTCTGTGATAGAACATGTCTGCAACATAGATATTGTTCGAATTGTCGGTTGCAATTCCCATCGCGTCCATGCAACAGTTTTTTGTGTCATTTGCAAAAAAATACGACATAAAAGAACCCTTTGGGTCGAATTTTTCCACTGTGTTAGCATCCGTAACGTAGATGTTGCCCGACCTGTCAAGTGCAACCCTTTCTGCGTTTCCAAGCTGGCCAGGCTCTGAACCTGCAGAACCAAAGGATGAAAGCAATGCCCCTTGAGGACTAAATTTTTTTACAGTCATGTTTTCCCTGTCTACCACAATAATATTGCCAGAGCCATCGACTGCAATGCCTTCTGGAATGCCGCCTTTGTCAAATTCTGAAATATATTTTCCTGAGGGTCCAAATTCCTCTACCCTATGGTTCCTGTTGTCTGCAACATAGACATTTCCGGCATTATCAACTGCCATCCCCCTTGGGAGATCCAATTGGCCAGGCGCGGAACCAAGCGAACCAAATGTAATCTGTGGAGTTGCTGCATTGACATTTGGAATTATTAGCGGAACTGCTGACAAAAGACAAATGGATATTATGGAAAGTGCTAAAAAACAAGAATCGTTCGTTTTCAAATGTGATGAATATATTTTTGAACTTTGGCAATGTGGTAGAAACCTATTGTGTTTTCTATACAAATTTGAGCGTGAAATGATCTTCATATACCATATGGACGGTACAATCAATGGTTTAAAAAAGTGGCGCAGCATTCTTCGGGTTTCTTCGGTACTCAATTGCAACCAACGTTTTTGTCTATGAACAGATTCTTCACTGCAATGGACTCCATGCCGGTTCAGCACGAATTGTTACTCCATTCCATGCAACGTAGACATGATAGTCATTTGCCCAGTTATTCTCAGACCCTATGCCAACCCTGAACACTTGTCCCGGATGTAAATTGAAGGTTACTGACCTATCATACCACGTTGTAACATTATCCGATGATAACACGGCTTCCTTTTGTGCAAGTATTATGTTCGGATCCCTATCCAATATGAATACAAAGATGTGGCTTCTTCCCTCCGGAACCTGCGTCAAGTTTTGATGCATAGAGGGTGCAGGCATCATTGCGCCATAACCTTCAGACGTGTTTTGACTGGGATGTGGCGGCACAAGCCCATAAACTTGTGAAAAGGTATCATTTTTTAAGAAATTTCCGGAGATGGTTACAGTTCCATTTTCTGGTACCACGTATTCTTGGGAATATCCAAGAAACCAGTAGCCATATACGGTAGCTCCTATGGTGTCTGCCTCAATACCGGTGCCGTTTGGAGTAGAAATGTTGGAAAAGTTAACGTAACAATCTACGGAAGGAGCGTCACAGCTTGTGCTGTATAATGTAGGATAGTAAAGGCTCTCCTTGATGAACCATGATGTCCACAGGTTTCCCTTGTCATCTCTTAATGCAATTGGCACAAATTTTGTGCTAGAAGATGGTTGGTTGGTGAGCGGAGGACATCCCTCTGGAGAGCAATGCGGCCGTGAATGTTCAAGTGACGCAACTCTCCCTTCCAATGATTTAATCTCGTTTGTTAGATTCCCTATGCCGTATTCCATTTGTGAGATATTCTTCTTCTGTTCGTTGATTAGTTGTTGTGTGGAATTTGCTTGCTGGTTTAGAGATTTGGTACCCTGTGACTGTTCAATTATGCTTGCATTAAGGTTCATCAATGTGCCTTGAAGATTTAAAACGTTGGCAACCACCAGCCCAATGCTGACTAGAGATATTGCAATTGCTACAAGTGCAATAATTTGTAAATTCTCCACAAGTTTGAAGTTTATTTTATTGGTTTAAAAAATTGACGTAGATTTCTACCCTGGATTTGCAGTCAAGACTTTACCATTTATAGCGTCGACCGAAAAAATGGGATATTGGGCTATACATTCAGAACAGTCTCTGTATCTTATGGTCCATGCAAGATATCCGTTTTCTACCCTGTTGCTTGGCAATCCAAGATAGTCTTTTTCAAGCTCTGTCCACCACCTAGGATTCTCATAGTAATTTGTCCACCAAGGTGGCATAATCTGGGTTGGAAGACCTGTGTCAGGGTCAACATCGAGAAGTTTCTGGTAATCCTTTGATAAGCTAATGTAATCTAACGACGTTTCGATGTGAAAGGAGGTATTGTTTCTGTCTACATGCAATGTCATGGTGTAACGTTTTATGAAATCATTGACTATTGACAAGGCTCTCTCTTTACTGATAATCTCCGACTGAAATCTTGACTGGATCTTGGAATCTCCAAACCTTGTGTATATTTCTGGAGATTGGTTTATCCATCCAAGCATCCACAGCTTGGCAGCTATACTGGGCCTGACACATGCAGGGAATCGTCTTTTTTAATGATTAGTTGCAGACCGCTCTGGCAGATTACGTCATAAGAGGATACTCCCAGTCTGAATTGCTTGAGTGGAGAATTGACAGTATTCTCATATCCTGATGCGATACTTGTTCCAATTATCTTCACATACCATTTGCCAGGATTCATGTAAGGGTTGTACGGAAGATCAATTACCAGCCTTCTTGTTTCAGAATTAGTCAGAGTCTCATTGAAATTTGCAGGTTTCATGTATCTTGTTTCTTGGGAATTGCCAACCAACACAGTGAATGGAGAATCGTAAGTGTCAGATGCAGAGTCTATGAGAGTCCTTGGAAGGTCTACTCTTAGGACGCTAGGCGATGTCGCGTTTACAACATGCAAAACAATTGATTTTCCCTGCAGACTTGCGTCAATCTCATCCAACGACCCAGGATCTACAACATACGTAACAGGATAACGCTTGTCACCTAATATCAGATCGTATGGAATGGCCTGGTACTCAAATGCAGTTCCATACGACATTATTTTTTCATCTGGGCTAACATATACATTGTAATAGCCGCTGAGGGCAAGGTTTCCTTTTATTTTGAAAGAATATGAAAAAGAGCCGTCAGAGGATGTCTGGAACTGGTCTGATCTGTATAACATCATCTGCGGATTGTATATTTTGATTGATAGGTGTCTACCATAATTTGATAATATGTACTGGTCAACTTTGCCTAAAATTGTGACAGTATCATTTTCAGCATATGCAAAACTGTCATGTGTTATGGTCATGTGGATTTGTGGCGGACCACCGCATGTCTGAGTCCCATTTGGACCAATAGCACATGGAGCATATGCTGGACTTGAAACGAATAATATGAAAAACACTGAAACGATGATTGTAATTATACAGAAAGTTTTCATTTTTTCTTGATACTTGCATATTGTACAAGCCCAATCGCACCAAGCAACCACAAGATATTTGCAAGTACAAAAGGCGGGCTGGCATAGAGGTATGGCGTAGTGTCAAGTAGGTTGAAGACAAGGGTAGCTGCCTGTGCATGCACGTTCAGCATTCCAGTGTGAAAATTTGAGCTCCACGATGGGGCATTTGTGATGTGATTTACAGTCCCAAGCATAGACTTCAAGTCATTTTGCATCAGCCCAAAATCTGTATCTTCGGTAGGTGATATCAATACAGGATTACCGGTAACTGGCAAGAGTCTTTCTACGGTTACAAGTTTGTTCTGTATTGTTTGAGGATCAGATGTGGCCTGCACTTGAACCAGCACGCTTCTTGCCATATCTATGGGACTGACATAATCCGTATGAAACTGGGCAACAAGGAAGATACCGAGAGCTATTGAAGAGACGCATATCACAATTATTGGAAGATTGTAAATTTTCATTTTTAATACGCACTGGACATAATGATTTAAAAAAGTGGCACACCCTTGTTCCATATTAAATTTGATTTTAACATAATCAAATGCTTTGTTGGCTAATTCTGTCTTGCTAGGTTGTGCGCCCTGCATTCATCAGCTGCTTTACGTACTTTCTTCCGTCCGAGATGGGGCCGTTGGCAATTTTTTCATCATAAGCCCTGAGAAGTTCTAGATCCTCTTTAATCTCAGCAATAGATTTCTTCGACACCTTTCCGAGTCTTTCCTTGTCTATCTGTCTTACGGTAAATGCCATCTCTACATCTCTATGTCTCGTAAACTATATTATCCTTTATCCAATCCCTCAGTCCGTTCTCGTCTATCAAGTCGTGGAGTGACACTATCCAGCAGAAAGTCGACTCCTCCCTCGTACAAATACGGCGCCTCTTCGGGAAGCAGGTCAAGGGACTGCCTTAGCTGCTCAACCACATCTTTATCAAAATAATAAATATCCAACGAATTCCTACGCATCCTTAGAATATTAAGTTCGATGACGATCCAATTACTTGTTGGCTCTGGACTGGTACCAGAACTTTGTTATGTTTTTAATCAAGGTTTTTCCTCGATTAAATTTGGATTGAATCAAAATTTTGCAGTTAGTAGTTGTTCGAATTTAATTCCAGAGAACAAAACAGGTTAGAAACTAGTCGTCATGAGCGAGATCATCTAAAAGTTTAGAGTATTTCTCAATAAGTTCATCGTTGATTTTCTTATCTTCAGGGCTCATGTTTTCTCATTCTTTGCGAGATATAAAAAGACATCTGTTTCATGACTTCCGGGTTCAAAGTTAACAGTTGGTCCTTGATTTTTCTTAACAACGATCTTAATTCCGAATTCTCCTCTCCTGGATCAATATCTAAATCATATCCGTTATCACGTAGAAATTTACCTGTAGCAATAATACCAGTTCTCCTATTGCCATCCATGAATGGTTGCTTCAAAGTAACTGCCCCTAGGATGTGAGCGGCTATTTCAAGTAAATCTTGTTCTTTATTTCCAGAATTTCCAACATTATTTATCATGCGAAGCACTTCATCCATATTTTTTTGAATTACCCCGATGTATACTTGTTCATTAGTTCTTTTTTTGTGTCGTAGGAGAATCTGTTCATTAGTCTCATAGGTATTGTTCATGAATTTTCATTACTATTTCATTATTTGATGTCACGATATTTTCCTTGGATGATGAGATTTAAGGCTTGAACCTTATTTGGAATAAATTACGGAATCAAAGTGGTTGTGCATATTCTTGTGGTGAGAGAGCAATGTCGATAGAGTATCCCACTATGCTTCTAATAATCTCAAAGTATTTTGGAATCAAGTCTTCGGTAAAGTATTTGGGAAGTATTCCAACCTCAAGCGTGTTATCTTGGCAGTCATAGCCTATGAATGACCACGGCAAGTTCTGTGTCATGTTTCCAAATTTGCCATGCTGCTTTCCTGGAGGCGATAGCGCTTCTTGAAGAATCTCTTGTTTTTCACGGACACGTTTCTCTTTTGCTGGATTGGAATTACATATTGGAAACGGCCTTGCAGAAGAGCTTGGCTTTTCAAGTACTATATCTGTGCCAACCTGTATTGCCCAGCCACGCGCTCCTAGGATCTGCGCTGTCTGAGGTGTCACACATGCGGGGGATTCATCCTCGGCTCTGATTACAAGGCTGTATCCATCATTGCACTGGATATTTTCTACAGCGACTCCAGACCTGAGCTGGTCAAGTGGCAAGGCCTGCAGTTTCGTAATGTTTTTCCATGTGCTAGAACGGTTAGAATCAAAGTAGAGTGTTGTCCTAAGCGTATTTGATGGAATTCCGCTGACTTCTACAGTATAGTTTCCAGTTACTGACCAGAGAGGACCTTTTGCCAATATGGTTTGGGAAAATGTTCCGTCCCATCTTGGAAAGAAATACTTGGAAGATACAGGATTTTGAAACGGGTTGAGTATTCTCAAATGTAGCATGCCGGTTCCATCCACTTTACCTGTTATTGTTATATTATATCCCCAATGATAGGATGGTTTGTCTGTGCGAATCGTGATTGATTTGGCATATGCATCGATGGGTGAAAATAATGTGTAAGCACCAAGAAACACCGTCAGGGCGATAAAACTGATAAAAATTATTGCGCGAGATAGAATTCTCATCTAGATCCTCATCGATACAAAAAGTATCCCCACGATACAAGCTTGTCATATGTCTCTGGTTTGATGCATATCGGCTCTGTTGGTCCCTTGATGTGCAGCTCAAATGGCGGGTCACACTTCACAGAATCAATCCCGATTCCTCGCTTGAACTGCTGGTATGGCACGGGGGTTTTTGGAGGTGGCCCCATGCAGCTTGCGTCTTCCGGTATGCAAATCTTGACATCCCGAATTTCAAACGAGATCTTGTCGCCTACGAGTTTTTTTATCCCATCTGATAGATTTGCAACATACTCTTTCTTAACAACTGAATTATCAGGTATATTTACGCCCACTACCAAGGTCTCATTGACAAAATCAACAAATACTGTTGTGATATAATTTGGATGTATACTGTTTCCGTTGAGATATTTTTGCGTGATAACGGTTTGGGCGTCGGCATATTCTTTGGCTTTTTGAGGATCCATCTTGTAGAGGTCGACATTGTATTTTTGAATGAGATTTAGCTCGTCCCATAGTCTTTTGGATTCTTGCTGGTATATGGATACCTGCTGTTCTAACACATCAATAGTGTCAGACATATTCTTTACTTTGTTGTCGTCATGTAATAATTTTGCACGTTCCCTTTCTTGTTCTAGGTGAAATACAGTACGGTTGAGCTCAAAAACTCTGTCCTGAATCAGAACTGTGGCGCCATTTCTTTTGAGATATTCTTGAAAGTTTTCGTCAATTAGCTGCTTTTTTGTCTGTCCTGATGGCTGGTATGGGAGTGTGTCACCCTTGTATGTAGTTCGGAAATTGGTTGAAAAGTTCGTGTACTGGTCGTGCTCTATTGGCAAGGTGATGGTTCCAGCCCAGTAGTCTTGAACCAGTTTTGGATAGGCGAAATTAATTGGTATTAGATAAGAGCTGTCTTGTGCATTATTTACATCGTTTACAGTGGTTTCAGGGATGCATCTTTGGTCAACATTATCCCCATGCCATGGTTTTCTTGACTGATAGTCTGCGTTAAAGCTGAACTTGATTTGCGAGTCTCCCTTGAAAGGAAGAGAAAAGACATAGTAACAGTCGTTTTGAGTCTCAAATGCAGGCGTGTTCATCTGCGTATCGTTTATGGAAATGTCAAATAGAGTATTTCGTGAATCAAAGTCATAGTTTGTGTAGGGAAAATTTTTTGGAATCTGTAACTCAAACTTGCCTTCCTTGTCGCTTTTGATTTGAACAAAAACGTCAGCCTTGTTGTCAGTTTCAAGGGTCGTAATGGTTCCGTTTTCAATCCTGTAAGGAATTTTGAAGAGTTCTGAGGGCTGCTGAGGGTTGGAATACCAGAACGAGCCTACCTTGATAAAATACTTCCAATCAGGTTCTTGACCATATGCATGAGCCGTTGCAAATGTTAGGCATAGAACTGCAGCCACAGACATGAAATAAACTCGATTCATTTTGAAATGTACTGGACTTTGATAGTTTAAAAAAATAACGTATGTTTCCTAGACAGTATTGATATCATAGAACATGATACCATGATTTTATTACGGAATGACCTACTAGAGGTAAAAAATATGATATCCAGCAATCAATCGCAATCGTTCAGATGGAAAATCAAATATCTCTCCAAGTAATTTCACATTACATGTTGGAGTTTCCCATCACGGAAATTTACAGACGAGTAGCCAAATTTGATGTAATAGATGAAGATAAGAAATCAAAGGTAGGTTCAGGCTGTGGCTTTTTTTACTTGTGTGATGATAAGGCATTCTTTGAGACAAAGATATTCTTTGTAACAAAGCGAAGCTATGTAGCAATAGAAGAGCATGGATTTTTACCAGATTCGATTATCTTGCACATCCCCACTGATTCTGGCATGGATACGGTTGACATTTCTCTGAAACTCTACGATAATGAGGAAAAGCCTGTTTGGAGAGTATTGTCACAGGAATTAGAAAGTATTCTGATTTCCATTCCACTTCCCAGTTCGATACAGGTAGATTATAGAAGGTGTTTTCTTTCGCAGCATTATTTGCCAACTCTGGTATACCTTCGCATGCATGACGGTACACTAAACATTCCTGCACGAGTGTGCCTCTCAGTTGCAGAATACATTTTCTATTCAGACGCACAAAATGAACAATCGCTACAAAAGATGATAGAGAAGGGAGACGGTTTTAGAATCAACAGAAAAGGATTTGCAAGAGACATGATTGAGATGATCCTAGTATTGCTGCAGCACAACTTGGAAGAGCTTGCAAAGTCATCAGACGGAGGCAAGTGCGGGAACAGTACGGCGTTGCATTATAAACTGGTGTCTGAATTGGAAAAGGTGATTATTCAATTTGGCGATGCCCTTGAACCATCAATATTTGAGAAGGTACAGAACATCTTTGCTATTCTCAGAGAACATAATTTGGAAGATTACCTGGCGGTAAGACATCTTATTCGCAAGGTGTTGCTGCTCTTAGGGCAGGACATACTCTTTGTACAATGATTCAAACTGTATGTCGCATATGATTTTATAATTATTGTAAAATGTAAGATTGTCATATCTTATATGTGCGGTACCTTCATCGCTTAAAAAAAATGACAGATTACTTTTCTACAATAAAGTTGCCGTCCATCCCAAGCTCGGCGTGCCCTGGAACTGTACAGATGTAGTGGTACAGACCTGGAGTTCCTGCAACAAATGTTACATCGCCTGACTCGCCTGGTTTCATCGGGTTGTCAGCAGTCTTGTAGGCCGAGTTCCAAAGAACAGCACTTGGGTTTTGCGGGTCAATTACCACGCCAAACGCATGAAATGACTTGGATGGATTTGAAAGATGGATTGTTACGGTATCTCCCGAGTGCACCTCAATGTCAGGGTTTGCGCCAGAGGAACCAATTGGTGCATTAAAACCGTACTTTGAGAAATCAGAGCTTATCTGAAATGATAACGTAAAGTCAACCTTCTTTCCAGTAGCTTGTACGGTTCCGCCGCTTCCCGGAGGGACTGTGCTGGTTTCGGTATTTGTTTGAGGCGGTGGCGAGACTTGACTGCTAGTTGTAGTCTCTGGTGGAGCAGCAGGTATCATCTGGCCTTCAAGTGGCAAAAATGAGGTGCACGGAGCGTTTTCCATCGGCACACAGAGAATGTTGCCAAGATACATCATGCTTCCAAGAACCACTACGGCAGTGACTCCCATGGAGACATACCACCACCTAAACTTCATGGGTATAGAATCACTTGATTTGATATAAAAAACTGGCGCAGATTTGCACTAACAGTTTAGTAGAGAATCTGGTTTGCAATTATGAAAATTTTTCCATACGAGATATGTTTTGATGCAATTTATTGAAAATCACATATGCGAACTATATTGATCATATTTTTATTGTTTGTTCACGTATTATATTTCAGATAGCAACATAGGCGACAACACCGACCCAAAAGTGGAGGGGCGGTGGATTGACAGTCTTCGGATTGTCACGTCCTAATGGCTGCTATCGATATAATGAAACCATCCGACCGGCAAAGGTGACGATACGCTTGTCAGATTTGAAGACCAGGTAAAGGCTTGGAATCTTCTGGCCAGACAATCGTCCGCCAGCGCTCAAACGCGGGAGACTGGGTGTCAAAACACGGGAATCTCAAAGAGTGTTGGCGAGGGCAAACCTAGCAGCGACTGGGATGCAAAACCGTGAATGTCGCTCCAAAGGAAAGCCACATCCCACCGAACGTCGGGATGGTGTTTTTTGTTTAATTCAAAGTCATGCCAATAATTATGTTTCAAATCTTTTACAAGTTTCGGTACAACATCATGCTATGTTCTAATCCTACAAAATTCGGACTCTCACAGGTCCGTATCCACATGAATCTGGGACGGTAAGACTTACTACTATTCGCGTGGATCGCACCCATGAGGAGAACGCAAGTAGATTTTACTAATTTGATTATCGGAGCATACCTAACAATGTTATCTAATACGTCACTTTACATTTCTAGACAAACGTAAAGAGGCGTGTTCCCATGTCTTTAATAATTTCATTTTTCTAATTAGATGAATGATGACAAAGAATCCCTACAGAACCAAGATAGACGTGGTTGCACGTATTTTGAAAGTAGCACTAAATGGAGCTAACAAAACAATGATCATTTTCTTGGCTCGGTTATCCAATCAGATGGCTTCAAGATATCTAGAACATGTCTTGTATCATAGGCTCGTCACGTACGATAAAGAAAAAAATCTGTATAAGACATCCCAAAAAGGAAGAGAATTCTTCATGTGTGGAAAAACTGTACAAATCCATGCCTGAATTCTTTGATTCTGATGACTCAAAATTCCTCCCCTCTGATTTTTAAGAGTTATTTCCGAGTTTCTTTGGAGTTCTCGCCAGTTTCTGGCTAGTTTTTTGGGAGTTTAAAATCTAGTCTTTTTCTCTCTGTCTTTATGAACGTCTTTCAACGTGATATGTTGTCCTGATTCATTAATAGTCACTTCAAATTTCTCAAAGAAATCTTTTCTACCTAGAATTACAAAATGAGGTACTTGGGTTTCTTTAACAGTATGTGGCATTACAAATACATTGAGAAACCCTATAGGAACAGGTAATTTTCCATACCGTTGAATTTCAGCATATACTTTTGATTCCAATACATTGGTATCTCCTGCAATGGTTAAGATTCTTTGGTCTGAAGTTTGTATTTCAAGATGCAATGCATCCGCAATTTCTTTTGGTAAAAACGACCTATCCGCACCAGAATCAATTAATGCATTTAATCTTAATTCTCTGTTCTCGGAACTTTTTATCTCGGAAAATTTTCTAAAAGTTATTTCAATTGCTGGTTTTTTGATATAAACTAATTTTCCTTCTTTATTCCAATGGGGCAATGACTTGTAATGAAAATGAAGTTTGTCAGCACCGCGACCAAAATCTACCATGAATAGCGAACAAAAATTTGCCTAATATTATTTACGCAAACTAGGTTTTAGAGAATGAATGTATCTACGTCATCTTTCTTTGGTATCCGATGAAATAATGGTGTTCTAACTAAGTTTGCTTCTACCACTTTATCGTAAACTTCGCTTAGTGTTTTACCGTGAGCAACTACCTTTTTATCCAATATAGCCACCCATTCACCCTCAAATTCTGAAAAATCACCCGATTCGAGGAATTGAGATTCAACAGTGGACAACTGGATTTAGGATAGGCGTTAGTTACTTAAATTTTTACTGTCTTTATATTCTAGCATGGAAGATGCTATTTTTATTAAACTCTCGATTTTGTCCTCACCTAAATCAAGGCAGATATCTGCCTTCTCAGTTGGCGTCTTACCATCCAAAGCCATGTGTGGTCTAAATGTAATTATGAAATAACTGATAATCATCAGAGATTGGAATCCTTACAAATCTGGATTCCACTATGGATCCAAATCTATTGAAATCCATTACTTACCAAAGTCCTTTCTTCCCAATATCAGTCCTGCAATATTTACTGGGCCAGCTGATTTGAGCAACCCTCGAATACGCGTTTGATATTGCTTCCTGTAGCGTATCACCTAAAGCAGTAACACCAAGCACGCGGCCACCACTTGTCAAGACCTTTCCATCAACACGGCTAGTTCCTGCATGAAACACATACGAATTTGCATCCGTATCGCCAAGCCCCAGTATCTCTTCGCCTTTTGGATAAGAGTCGGGATACCCCTTTGATACCAATACAACACATACTGCACTTTGGCGCTTCCACGAAATCTTGGGAAGACAAGATAACGTGCCGTTTATGCTTGCCTGGATGTAATCGACAAGATCAGACTCCATTCGCACCATTATTGGCTGGCATTCGGGGTCGCCCATCCTTGCATTAAACTCCAGGACATACGGCTTGCCGTCTTTTACCATTATTCCCGCATACAGGAACCCCTTAAACGGCATCCCCTCTTTTTTCATTGCAGATACCGTTTTTTCAATTACGTTTTTCTGTATATTTTCGGATAACGTATCATCAATCACAGGAGTTGGCGAGTAGGCCCCCATCCCTCCAGTGTTTGGACCCATGTCGTTGTCATAGATGCGTTTGTGATCCTGGCTTGTGGCCATCGGATATGCAGTGTTTCCATCGCATATTGCAATGTATGACGCCTCAACCCCATCAATTCTCTCTTCTAGTATGATTCGCAGTCCAGCATCGCCAAAGCTCTTCTCAACTAGAATCTTATCTATTGCAGAGACCGCATCCTTTGAATCATTACATACGATTACTCCCTTTCCTGCAGCAAGCCCGTCTGCTTTGACAACTAGCGGAAAGTCAACAGACTTGGCATACTCTTTTGCGGATACAGCATCATCAAATATCTCAAAGCGTGCAGTTGGAATCCCGTTTCTTTTCATGAAATTTTTTGCCCAGACCTTGCTTGATTCAAGTTGAGCCGCCTGCCTTGTAGGGCCGAATATCTCAAGCCCCTTTTGTGTAAATACATCCACAATCCCTGCTGCAAGCGGCACCTCAGGACCCACTACAGTAAGGCACTTGTTTTCTGAGGCAAACTTGGCAAGAAGGTCCATCTTGTCTGGACCAATATCCACATTGTTTAGAGTTCCTCCGTTTCCTGGCGCATGGTACACTTTTTTGACCTTTGGGCTTGAGCTTATCTTCCACCCAAGTGCATGCTCGCGTCCGCCAGAGCCTACAACTAGAACGTTTATCAACGATTTTTCTTTTTTGCGGCTTGTATAAAAGCTAAAGACATACCATGGAAAGCAAATTTTGCATCAGGGTTCCGTATAATTAGCAAACTTGATTAATGATTCTAAAACACTTTACCATATGAGCACAATAGATTCTGCAAGATCAGTCTATCTTTTCTCCCATGGAAGAATGGACCTTGAGCAAAAGGCAGTAGACGCACTGGTATCACAAGGATTTGCAAAAGACAAGATAGTTTCTGCAAGGCCTGATGCAGTGGGTACCGTAGGAGATTACATGGCAATGCTTTGGATGCCCCCAAACCCCGACCACATCAAGATTCAAAAGATTACAAAGGTAGAGCCTGTCAAGCCAGAAGGCATGATTGGATTGTGGAAGGGCGTATCAAAAGAAGACCTGTTTACAGTCAAGCTGTAAAATCAAACCAGCCAGAAGATTTTCTGGTATCAATATCACAACTAGGTTTTGGTCCTGGAATGGTCTAGCCTGCCTTGTAACTTTCAATTATTTCTAAAAAACAATAAAAATTATAACACAATTTCAATAAATGATTTTAAAATACGTTTCAGATGAAATTATTTTACCATCAGCCAATCTAAGGAGGATCACCTTTAAATAATTGTGTACCGGACATATCTACTAATGGACTCAAGTCTCTCATGCATGAAAGCAAATTCACACGCAAATGAGGAGAGACGCATTTTCTTGGAGATGGAAATTTGTCATACAGTGTAAGAAAGACAGCAAGATACGGATGGGTTCCAGATTTGCCAGACCAGCGTGATCATTTTTACGCTACACTTCCAGAGGTCATGACAACTCTGCCATCAAGTGTAGACCTAAGACCACACTGTCCTCCCGTATATGATCAGGGGCAACTCGGAAGTTGTACAGCCAACGCCATAGCAGCAGCCATGCAGTTTGATGAAATGAAACAGAAATTCCAAAATCTCTTTGTGCCGTCTAGGCTTTTCATCTATTACAACGAACGAGCAATAGAGGGACATGTAAACACAGACTCGGGAGCACAGATACGCGATGGAATAAAAAGCGTGTCCAAATTGGGCGATTGTCCTGAAACATTATGGCCATATGACATCACCAAGTTTACACAAAAGCCTCCAAAAGCCTGTTATGACCAAGCAAAAAAGTACAAGGCCGTAAGCTATCAACGCCTCATCCAGGATCTGAATCAGTTCAAGGGCTGCCTAGCATCTGGCTATCCATTTGTCTTTGGCTTTACTGTGTATGAGGGTTTTGAGAGCCAACAGGTAGCCAAGTCAGGTCATGCCACAATGCCTTTGCCAGGCGAGAAGGTCATAGGGGGCCACGCAGTGGTTGCAGTTGGATACGACGACTCTAACCAATGGTTCATAGTTAGAAACTCTTGGGGACCAAGCTGGGGAATGGGCGGATACTTTACCATGCCGTACGCATATCTTGATAGCAACAACCTATCTAGTGACTTTTGGACTATACGAGTAATTCTATAACAGAAATGATTCCAAAGGATACGGGTATTTTCAGAGGATAGAGTTGATTTTTACTTTTACCCACAGCGTGCAGGTTTTGGGTCCAGCACCACTACCTTTCTTCCAATAGAATAATCGCCACCACATTTTGGACAGACAAAACTTGCCCATCCTACTTGGTGCAAAAGTACCTCCTCGTCGGAATGGTTTGCACACGTCAGCCTTTGTTCCATGTGAAAAACGGTATTTTCTTTCTTAAAAGAGTGACGTAGCTTTTCTACGTGACTACAAGTTCACATGACATACAGTAGATCATTGATATCATATACAGTCTCATTTTTGGTGCAGTACCATGTGAGAAACATTATCAGTGTTGGACTGGAAACTTGATCGGATGTCTCGTTATACAGATGCGGTAAAACTCCAAGAAAAGCTAGCCCCGCAGGTCATTGCAGATGACAAATTCAAGAAATTACGTACAGCCTGCGGGGTAGATGTCTCATACAGAGGCCAAGATGCACATGCTGCTGCCGTACTTGCAGATATGAAAACATTGGAGGTCTTGAAGCATGTGAAGACTAGGACCAAGGTCAAGATTCCGTACGTACCAGGCTTGATGATGCTGCGAGAGGCAAAACCTGCCTTGTCTGCAATCAAATCATTGAAGGAGGACTATGACCTCTTGCTTGTTGATGGAAACGGCAGGCTACACCCCCGCAGGTGCGGTCTTGCGTGCTATCTTGGAATTCTTCTTGACAAACCAACAATCGGCGTGGCAAAAAGCCTGCTTTGCGGCAAGATATCAGACAAGTTTGTTACACTTGGAGATGAAATTGTAGGAAGTGTGATTGAGAATAACGGCAAGAAGATCTTTGTAAGTATAGGAAATATGATTAGCTTGAAGACTGCAACCAAAATAACAAAATCATTGGTAAAAGAAAGGGAATGGATGCCAGAGCCGTTACGGCTTGCGGATATGTATTCAAAAGAATATAGAAAAAGTGTCAAAAAAATAGAATAACAAGGAGATAAACAGAAACAAGTTTATAGATTTTGGTTGTTGCGGTATTTTTGCAATTACAGATATTGCAAAATAACAATATAACCAGATCTTTTTCTCTCAAGTTACGTAATTTTCATTCTATGGAAATTAGGATTCGAGGATCATTGAAATTCATGAAATTTTACAGTTCGGTGCCAAAAACAAGCGATCTTTATGTAGAGATAGACGGTGCCTTGGCGCTTTTAAAAGAAGATTGTGAACATGGAAATAAAATTCCAAAAGACAGATGGCCGAAATGTTACATTCAAAATTTTAACATACAAAATCTCTACAGATTCGAATTAAGAGACGGCAGGCGATTAATCTATACCATTTATTCTGTGTCAGATATCACATATTGCAACATTTTGGAATATTTCCAAAATCATAAAGAATATGAAAAACGGTTTGGCTACTAGATCACTTTAGTTCTGTTGACATTCTATGCAGTTTCATTAGTTTTGGATTATTTTCTGCAAATATCCACATTATAGAGCCGTCCTTTGGACGCATTACTTTGTTTGATCTCTCAAGATACTCTAAAATTGCGTTTATGGTTTTTGGCTGGACTTGCTTTGGTAAGGCTCTTGACAGTTTGTTTCTAGAGCTAAACTCTTTTTCTTTCATTAGGACATTTTCCACCATTTGAATTGTCTTCAGAGTAGGAGCATGAGTCTTGTAGGTTGCACTCTTAGCGATATGTTTATCTTTTTTCTTTAGAATAGGTGTTGCCATATGTTATATTATACATATTTGTATATAATAAATTTGTTTATGACATATTTGTCAGACATTAGATACCCAAACAAAATAGATTGCCAACATACGAGTGGAAGAGATTAGATCAAGTCCTTGACCAATGCCGCAATGAAACTCTCAAACTCTGAATCAGAAAATTTCACAGTCTCTACCTTGCCTTTTTCTTGTGCGGCAAGTACTGCCTTGAGATGATAGCACTTGCCTCCAGTGCTCAGTACGTTATAGTAATAGTCTTCACATGAGCAAAACCCAAGCTCTGGGTCAAGCCAGTGCTCGTTTTCTTTTCCTACTACGGTCCAGACCTTTCTTCCGCTTGGCTCAAAGTAGTGCAGTTTTACTCCCATCGAGGATACAATCGAGTCCACATCGCCGCGGCCTTTCACAAGAATTTAATTCAAAACTAGATGTATAATCTTTGATGGTATCAACTAGGATTGTCCAGTCACAGCCTGCACTCATTTTGGAAGATACAAAACGCTACCTCATAGTGACAGACCTGCACATTGGCTTTGAGTCCAAGCTTGCTGCAAACAACATCTACGTAGACCCAAAGGACACCATATCAGAAATGATACAAACCTTGCAAGATATCATAGATGCGACAAAGCCAGACTCGCTGATATTGTTAGGTGACGTAAAATCAAGCGTGGAATCAATATCCAAGATAGAGTGGAGTGCGGTCCCCCTCTTCTTTGAGATTGGAAAAAAAATAGAGACCATCGTAGTCCCAGGAAACCATGATTCCAACATACAAAGGCTTGTACCCGACTGGATTGCAGTGTCAAGTTCATCAGGAATTGTAATCGGCGATGTGCTGTTAACACATGGACATGTAATGCCGTCTGAGAACTTGTCCCAAGTAAACAAGATAGTGATGGGCCATGTGCATCCAGTATACTTTCAAGAGGGTTCGGTGCTTGACGGCCAAAGAGTATGGGTATCAATCAAGGCAGAAAAAAGCAAGGTCTTTCCCTCGTCACAAGGACAAATCGAGATTACCATCATGCCGTCATTTAACAGGTATTTTTACGCCACATACAAGAAAAATCACAAGCGGTCAATCTCTCCAATAATTGAGGCAGTCAAAGGCCCAAGCTCTGCCAAGATTGCAACACTTGACGGCTCCATAATTGGCAACGAGTCTATGCTATCAAGCGTTCTCTAGAGTCCAGCCATTATAATTGCCGTAACAAAGTTAATGAGTTAGGTTCTCAATTGTTTTATCTTAAAAGAAATAGAAAAGGTAATCAAAATTTTGGGTTCCTGTAATATGAGAGAGTCTTTTTATTTTAGAGATGTGTATTATATCTTGGATATCAACCCTCAGAAAAAACATCGGTATGGATACTCCCAGCTGATGGACAGTTGGTTAAAGGACTAGCTGCTTGGTTCTGGAGGCATGCTATCCAAGTTATGTCGAGAATTGCAAATTAGGTTTTATGATATATTCAACCTGAAATAGCACGACGCCCTAAGAATATTATGCCATCTGCATACATTTTGTTGAATACAAAACCAAACGCCGAACTTGAAATAATAAACAAGATCAAAAACATGATGATGAACCCAAACAAACAGTTTTCCAAATTCGAGATTCAAGGCGTCTATGGTGTATATGACATAATTGTAGAGATAGGATGTCCAAATATGGAAGATTTGAGGGACAT
>JAJPKL010000023.1 GCA_021323705.1 Nitrososphaerota archaeon | reverse complement strand
TTTTACTCTTAATACGTCTGGGCCTAGTGATGTACAAATCTCTACGCAGAGTGCACATCCTATGCACATTTGTTCGCCTATATCTGGAATAATTCCAACTGGCATGTTGGGTATTACTTGAAAAGATCTTAATATAACTTGCTGAAAAAATCGATGTTATAACGGCGTTTGGGAATTTTATAACAGCGTTAAAGCAAAATTTCTCATTCTAAAAACTTGGAACAAGGATTTTATTTTTCGACCCAAATTTTTTATAATTTAACACCAACATGTGGATTATGGTAACCAAGATTCATTGTGCGCACATATTAGTTGAAAAACAAAGTGTAGCCCAAGAGATCAAGGCAAAACTATCAAGCGGTGAGAGTTTTTCAAAACTTGCTCAGCAATACTCAATTGATGTCTCAAAAAAGAGGGGCGGCGACTTGGGTCTTTTTGGAAGAGGTGTTATGGTAAAGGAATTTGAAAAAGCTGCATTTGCGCTAGAAAAGGGTCAGATATCAGACATTGTAAAAACGCAATTTGGATATCACATAATCAAGAGATTAGATTAAAGCAGTATAGAACTTGCCGGAAGTAAAAATTTGCCTGAACCATCCAGTGGACTTACAACAATTCCTTCTTTTCCATACTCTAGCAGAATCTTTTTGCTGTTTTTTGTCTCAATGAGCCGTTTTCCAGTAGGCGATAAAATCCAGCCTTCCTCTTTCTTGTATCTTGCCATACTAGCTAAAACAAGGGAGGAGTTGGTCTGTCTGATGGTACTTGCAAGTAGCATTACAATTGAAGCTACTGCCTTTCCTGCTTGTTTTTTATAGTTTAGTGTGTTGAAAAGGCCGTTGATAGAGTCTATTATAACCAATACTTGAGAGATGCTTGCCTTGACCAGTATCTCTGTCAACATATCCTCAATTGTATCTTCAGTAGGCTGATACAAGGTAAGATTTTCTTGTCGCACAAGTGTACCAGATGTGACATATCCACTGTACAACAGATCAAGATCAATATACAATATCTCGGTTTTTGTTTCGTTAACAAGTTTTGATATAAAGCCAGCCTTTAGGAAAGGATCAGAATACAATATGGAGTTGATCTGTTTTTGAGAGATGACATTTAACAGATTTGCACCCAAGTTATTTGATTCATTATCATGATTTTTAAACAATGGCGTAGGTATCAAGTTGTAATATAAGAATGAATTTAGATTTTTCACAAGAGTTTTCCCACAAAGGCAGGATATATCTAAACAACGCGTCCACATCGAGGATGCCAAAGTCAAGCATGCAGGCAATGAGCGATTTTCTTTCAAAGTACAACGAATTTGGACCTGACTCGGAATTGTCAGACAGTTATGTAAAAGAGCGTCTGAACAATTTGCGCAAAGCAATTTCTCAGCTAATCAAATGCAGGCATGAGGAGATAGTACTAACACAGAGCGTTACTGACGGAATAAACTTTGTTGCAAGCGGCATGAAGTTCAAATCAAGATCTAACATCATAACGCGCGGCTCAAATCATGAACATCCTGCAAATCACTATCCTTGGGTTAGGGCTGGCCAGAGAGTAGAGTTAAGGGAGCTGCCAATCGATGACATGGGGTATTTCAAGCATGATTTGCTCAAGAAAACAATTGATGACAATACTCAGCTTGTTGTTCTCAGCCATGCCTTGTTTAATACTGGCGCCATACTTCCGGTAGAAGAGATAGGCGATTATCTTGCACAGATGAACATACCCTACTTTATTGATGCGGCTCAGACGGTCGGGTGCATTCCTGATATTGATGTAAACAGGATAAAATGCAACTTTATGTCGTTTAACGGTTCCAAGTGGCTTTGCGGTCCAATGGGCATGGGAGTCTTTTTCTGTAAAAAAGAATCAAGCGAGATGATTGAGCCCTTACAGGTAGGCGGCGAGTCTGCTATTTTTCATGACAACAAGATTGTCTACAAAGAGATGCCTGCAAGGTTTCAGGCAGGATTTCGCAACTGGGTAGGAGCGGCAGGCCTTGAGGCCTCCATTAACTATCTTCTCAAGATAGGAATTGAAAAAATAAGGCAACAAAATATCAAACTTGCAAACTTGATGCGCCAAGAGCTGTTAAAGATGCCAAACGTTACATTGTTAGGGCCTCAAGAGGACAAAAAAAGAACCAGCATAGTGTCTTTTACTATCAAAGACCAGAATCCCGAACTGCTAGTCAAAAGGCTTGAAAAGGCAAACATGATACTTGCTGTAAGAGAGGTCTTTTCCAAGAAGATAGTCAGGGCTTCGCCACACTTTTTTAACACAGAATCAGAAATTCTGCAAGTAATTGACGCGCTTAGAAATGCTTAGAGAGATTAGTTGCTACTTTTCCTGCTCTTCTATTACCATCATTGTCAGAGTAGAGTAGACTTTGTCTATCTTCCTTATTCTATTAGTAATTATGTTTCTCAAATGATCCATCGAGTCCGCAGTAATCTTGACTATTATATCATATACACCGTAGACGCCTTGAACCTCATATTGTACCGAGGTCTCTTTGTTTAGTATTTCCTTGATCTGCTTGATAATCTCTACATCAGAACCAAGATCAGAATTTATCAATATGTAAGTAGTTGGCATGAGATAATGCGACTCGCACAATATTTAGCCTTTGCCTAGTTTCAAAGTCAAAATTGATTTATGACCACTTCTAACCAATTTAGTGGAACCGATTGACCTAACACTTGAGATTTCAAATAAACTCCCAAGTTTTCCAGGTTCTCCTCGTCCGCAATTCATCTCATGGGCAGATAAAAAATCTGAGGGATATAATCTTGAACTGATTTTTCTAAGCTCGCACTCTGGTACCCATCTTGATGCACCGTATCATTTCATAGAAAATGGCCTCAAAATAGACAAAATCCCCCTAAACCGGTTGATAACCAATGCGACTCTGTGCAATATAAGAAAAGGGCCAGATGAGCCCATTACAAAAAATGATGTTGTCAAATTTGAGGCAAGAAATGGCAAAATTATGCCCGGTGCAGCCATAGTTTTTGAAACAGGCTGGTCACAAAATATATCAAGAAAAGACTATTTCACAAGAAACCCAGGCCTTTCGCCAAGTGCTGCAAAGTACCTCTCAGAGAGAAAACCAAGCCTAGTAGGCATAGATTCGCCTAGTATTGATTTAGGAAAGGATCTAAAGTTTTCAGCTCACAACATATTACTAAAGGAGAACATTTTGATTTTAGAAAATCTGTGCAATCTTGACAAAATCAAAAGAACTGCTTTCAGGTTGATAGTGCTACCGCTCAAGCTAAGAGGTGCTACCGGTTCTCCTGTAAGGGCTGTGGCAAGCTAAAATACAAACTGGAATCTACTTTGCCTGTAACTTTCTGCCAATTTTCCTGTTATGGGTATCTTGTTACCACAGAATTTGCAATTATTGTTGTCGTCAAGATACCATCCTTGAATATCAAAGCCATATCTTTTTACCACAATGTTTTTGCATTGTGGACAGTAGGTATGTTCGAGTGGATGGCCAGGCACATTTCCCAAGTAAACATAGTTTAGGCCTTCTTTTTTTGCTACCTCATGATGCTTTTCAAGTGTCTTAACTGGTGTTGATTCAAATTCCATCATTTTATAGTCTGGATGAAATCTTAGAAAGTGAATTGGTGTGTTGGGACCAAATTCATCATAAATAAATTTACAAAGTTTTGAAGCATGTTCTAAATTGTCTCCCACTTGAGGAACTACCAAGTCTGTGATTTCTACGTGAATCTTTGTCTTGTCTCTTATTTCCTTGAGTGTATCAAAAATTGGTTTTGGGTCTGGAACGCCAATGTATTTTCGTGTAAATTGCGGCTCTGCATTTCCTTTAAAGTCTACAGTTATGCAATCAAGAAATTCATTCATCATCTTTACTGTTTCTGGAGTATCATAGCCATTTGATACGAAAATATTGAACAGGCCATTTTTCCTTGCAATGACGCCACAGTCTCTTGCAAACTCGATAAATATTGACGGCTGGTTGTATGTGTAAGCGATTCCTTGAGAGCCTGACCTTATGGCCAAATCCACTACTCCCTCTGGAGTCATATCTGTGCCCTCTATCTTTCTCCTCTGACTAATGTCATAATTCTGACAATATTTACAAAGCCAGTTACATCCGGTGGTGGCAATGGAGAAAATGCTTGTTCCCGGTCTGTAATGAATTACAGGTTTTTTCTCGATTGGATCAACATGGCCAGTTATCACTTTGCCATATGCCAAGAGATCAAGTTTGCCCTTGTTGTTTGCTCTTATACCACAAAGACCAATCTGGTCTTTTCCAATCTCGCAATATCTAGCACATGCTGTACATCTTACCTTATCATTGGGTAGTTTCTGGTAAAGAACCGCTTCTTTTGTCGTCATTAATTTTTACTTGATTTTATCATATAAGTTATGATGTAATGGCTTGTCTTGGTTTGACATTTTCTGGTCGTAATTTTTTTATTGCATTTTCAAAGTCTTCTTGCGTTATTTTTATTGATTTGACTGACTTTTCTTTGTTGTCGACATATCTACGTATTGCACTCATCGCTGCCCTGTTGCATACTCCTTCGATTTCTGCCCCGCTAAATCCATTAGTTAGCTCTACAAGTCTTGTAAAGTCTATGTTGTTTCCAAGCGGCTTCTTTTTGGTGTGTATCTGAAATATGTGTTGGCGCCCCCCTGAGTCTGGCAGAGGCACTTCAAGTATTCTATCAAATCTGCCAGGCCTGAGCAATGCGTTGTCTATCAAGTCTACCCTATTTGTAGCTCCAATTACTAGTACATTATGTAGTTCTTCAAGGCCGTCAATCTCGGTTAAGAGTTGAGATACTATTCTTTCTGTTACATGTGAGTCTGTGTTGCCAGAGCTTCTGCTTGGCGCAAGTGCATCTACCTCATCTAAGAATATTATGCATGGTGCAGCTTGGCGTGCTTTTCTAAAGATCTCACGCACTCCCTTTTCTGATTCTCCCACCCACTTTGAAAGCAGTTCAGGCCCCTTGATGCTTATGAAGTTTGATTCTGTTGTGTGTGCAACTGCTTTTGCAATCAAGGTCTTTCCAGTTCCTGGAGGACCATAAAGCAAGATACCTTTTGGAGGTTTGACATCGGCATGTTCAAACGCTTCTTTGTGTTTTAGCGGCCATTCTACTGCCTCATGAAGTTCTTCCTTTAAAGAACCTAAACCACCAACATCATCCCATGTAATGTTTGGTACTTGAACTAGAACTTCGCGTAGTGCAGATGGTCGTACTTCTTTTAATGCCTCTCTAAAGTCATTTTCTGTGATTACTATCTTTTGTAAGACTTCGGATGGAATCTTTTCTTCTTCTAAATCAATGTCAGGCAAAATTCTTCGCAAAGACCTCATTGCGGCTTCTTTTGCAAGAATTTCAAGATCAGCTCCTACAAAACCATGAGTTACCTTGGCAATTTGTCCAAGCTTTACTTTGTCATCAAGGGGCATGCCTCTTGTGTGTATGTCAAGTATCTCTTTTCTACCTGCCTCATCTGGTATTCCTATCTCAATTTCTCTATCAAATCTTCCTGGCCTTCTAAGAGCAGGATCAAGCGAGTCTGGCCTGTTGGTAGCAGCAATTACTACTACCTTCCCTCTTGACTTCATTCCATCCATCAGCGTTAACAATTGCGATACAATCCTTTTTTCTACCTCGCCCGTTACTTCTTCCCTTTTCGGAGCAATGGAATCTATCTCGTCTATGAAAACTATGCTTGGAGAATTTTCTTCTGCCTGTTTGAATAGCTCGCGTAACCTCTCCTCGCTCTCACCATAAAACTTGCCCATTATTTCAGGGCCACTTATGGATAAAAAGTGGGAGTTGGTCTCGCCTGCTACGGCTTTAGCAAGCAGCGTCTTTCCAGTTCCCGGTGGACCATAGAGTAAGACACCCTTTGGTGCTTCAACTCCTAGTTTTTCAAATAATTCAGGATGGCGCATTGGCAGCTCAACCATTTCACGGATTTTTTGTACTTCGTTTTTGAGGCCACCTAGATCGTCATATGTGACCCTAGGGACAGAATTATCAACGGCTTTAGTCACAGAGCCTAGTTTGAAACTGGTCTGTGCTGTAACTATTACTGGTTTTCCAGATGGGGTAGTATTTGTTACTACGAGTTGGGTTTTTCCTCCAAGATGTGTGGTTACTAGGAGGATGTCTCCTGCAGTCATCACGTGCCCCATGTAGTTTGCCTGCATGTATTCTTGCAAACCTTCTGCACTCAGCTTTTCAATTGGAGAAACTGTTACTTGCTCAGCTTCTTTTGCATCTACTTTTTTTACAGAAATTTTTTCGCCTATGCCAGCTCCAATATTTTGTCTAGTAATTCCATCTATCTTTATTGCTCCAGTTCCATATTCTTCAATAGATCCCGGCCAAAGTTTGGTATGGCTCTTTCTGTTTCCAGTAAGTTCTAAAATGTTGCCAGCTTCCCAGTTGTTGTCTTCTACCACTTTGGGATCTACTACAGCAAGCCCTTTTCCTACATGCCTCTGTGCTGCCTCTGCAATTTTTAGTATAATATCACTCATAATTTTATCACCATAAAAAATAAAGTGGGTTTATTCAACCTCCACTTTCTTTCCTTGAGGTCGATCCTCTTCCTTCAGATTGAATTTCACTTCGAGAATTCCGTTGGCGTATGTTGCCTTGGCAGAATTTTCGTCTACTCTCTGTTTGATGGGTATTTTGGTGTGGTACTTCCTTTCGCCGTGTTCTGCATCAAGTAAAATGGCACGTCCGACCACTTCGATCTTGATGTCACTTTTTTCCACCCCCGGCATCTCGGCCACAACTTTGAGAATCTTCTCTTTGTCATCGATTATGACATCTGCAAAAGGTTCTCTTGTTTCGGCGGTCGGGAGAAGACTTGGTCGAACATTTCCATATTCTTTTACTAGGGGTTTGCCATCCGGCCCCACCGTTACGGAATATCCATAATAGTATGGACCAAATGTCTGCATGTTGGCAGAACTCCTCATCTCGTTCCAAACGTCATCTAGTTCTTTGAAAGGTCGCATCATTCTTTGGAAGAGGTTGTCAAATTCATCCCATTCCATCATGTCATAATCACTTATTAGATGTAATATATATGACATTATATAAAGTTTAGGAAAATATATTGAATATTTTTACATAAACTAATATAGCTGACAAGACTAAATTCCCTCGTATGCGCGTAACCAATCTTTCTGTTCCTGATGCAGTACGGGAAATCATCACGAGAAATAGGTCGATCTATGACTGTATAAAGATGGACCTGATAAACTATACAGCACTGGCAGTAAAGATCCAAAAGGAAGTAGAAGTGCAGGTCGGAAGTCCTGTAAACCTAAACACAGTTGTAGTTGCAATCAAAAGATATGCAGATTCCTTTGAGAAAAAAGAAGATGTTCAAAATGAACCCATGCTGAAGAATGCCAGATTATCACTTACTGATGGAATTTTGGACATCAAGTTTTCCTCGCAGGATTTTGAAATGAAGGATGCGGTATCTTTGATGGATAGTTTTACTAGAATAGATCCTGATTACGAATTTTTTAGGCTTACGGATTCGTTTAGGTTTCTGACCGAAGATATCAGCGATGTTAGAAAATTATTAGAGTCTTTTTCTTCACACAAGAATTTTTTCCAAACTGGGCTTGCAAAGATAACTATTAGCATACCCGAGGCTGAAAATAATTCAGACATTGTATCGTACGTATCAGAAATTCTTCACAATAATGGAATCGAGCTAGTTAATGCCTTTTTTGGTCAAGACAACATTGTCCTTGTATTGCATGAAAAGGATGCCGCAAGGGCATACGAGATATTACGCAGTGAAATTTCTAGGCAAAATTAACTAGTTTAAATTCCAAGAGATTCGGCTCTTGTGAGTTCTAGATACACCTTATCTCCCACAGAAAGGTTAAGTTCCTTATATTCATGCATATCTAGCTTAATTGAGGTAATTCCTCCTCCCATGCCGCCCATTCCTCCTGCCATCATTTTGTTAAGACTTTTTATCATATCGTCCATGTTGGTAAATCCCATAACGCCAGACCCAAAAGGAGACATTGGTGGGCTGTTTTGCTCTTTGAAATCCTTTGAAGAAGAAAGTGAGACTATAACATATGGTGCACCGTCTGGAGAGCCCTCAATCCTTACTACAATATACTCCTTCTTCATACTCTAATTCCCCACAACACTGTATTTTATCTTTCTCTCAATTCCAGAAGGGATATGAATTGAGGCAGTATTTATAATGGCTTTAGCCAATTTTGGCTTTCATGTTAACGCCGTTCCATGAAGAGCCGCGTCGGGCCTTTTGTACGAAACAGACAAGATGTCTTTTAAGATTATTTGCTATATCTGCTGCGTCGTTTTTAGATATTAGAGTTTTTATTTATGATTTGTAGAACGGCTTTTTTGTAAATGCCTTTTTTTCTTTGTTGTAATTACTGCGCCTCCAATCAATGCAGCTCCTATTATAGCAATCCAAGTATAATCAAATGGTAGCGACGTATCACCATTTACAAATTTGATAGAACTTAGCAATTGGTTGTAGCTTGATAGATCTGCATCATAGTTCTTTTCATCGTTTGCATAAGTTATTGTATAAAATTTGTCATTTGCCAATACAACTGCTTGTTTGAATTTTATCATGCTACTGCTGTCTTGCGAAGTAAAATTTTCTTCAAGTAACGATATCTTTGCAGCATATCCAGCTATCGTGTCCTCTTGTTCTGATAGAAATATCAAGTTGCGAGATTGATTGCCTGTCATAAGTTGGCTCTTTTTGTTTTCTACATAAGTATCAAGTGAAGTTCCGTTTGATTTTTCAACATTAAAGGAAATTGAAGCAGTAAATCCACTTGAGTATGGAGCGATTACTGCAACATCAGGTGCATCAGGTTGAGATTTCTTGGGTTCCTGAACTGTCCATCCCGCCGGAGCCTGGAACGTTATGCCAAGAGATGGATTTGCATAGTTCCCTTGAGAATCTAGTGTAGAGTTTTGAGAGATTGCATAAGAATATTGAAGAGAAGTAGATAGAACTAGAAGAAGAGAAACTGAGATCATTATTTTATTATTCATTGATGATGGGTTGACGCTCGCAAATAAAAGCCAACTGTGATTTCAAATTGGAATTATATTGAACATTGCAAGAGATGTCTTGATGGGCAAAGTTTTTGCTGTAGGGGTAGGTCCTGGATCTCCAAAGTATGTCACCGACATTGTTAAGGAAATTGTGATAAAATGCGATATAGTGATAGGTTACAAGTATACCCTCAAAACAATTGAGGAACTAATCAGAGGTAAAGAAATTCATGAGATTACAATGCAGAACCAAGAAGATGCGTATCAGAAGGTCTCCAAGTTTCTTGGAAACAAGACGTGTGTTGTGCCGTTTACGGGCGATGTGAACTTTTCCGAGTCTGAGGTTGTAGATAGGTTAATTGAAATTTTCGGGGATGTGCAAATAGTTCCCGGCATAAGTTCAATACAAGTGGCCGCCTCAAAAGCACGAGTTCCATTAGATAAAAGTAAGGTCATAACTATGCATGTATCCACTAGCATAGAAGAAAAAAAAGTTGAGCTCCAAAAAGCGCTTATTGACGGATTTAGTGTAGTGTTAGTACCGCGTCCTTGGCCAAAGGAGCCCTCAAAGCACTTTATGCAGTCAGAAATTGCTGCTTATTTAACAAACCACGGATTTGATACCTCAAAGATGAAGGTGCATGTATTTGAATTCCTTACTACCGACAAAGAAACACATTTTGTCGGTACTGTAAAAGATCTGGAAGGAAAACAATTCTCTGATCTCTCCGTAATGGTTTTTGATCAGACAAGGCTTGAGTCTTATATTAATTTCAAATAATTCTATTTTTTCTCAATGAAGAGTAGGCGTGATAAGATTAGTTGGTGGATTAGTGTTTAGGATATGATTTTGTGTCGGTGGAAGCGACACAATTATTCCATTCATCCATGTATATGACGGATCGTAAAACCTTGTCATTCCAGTATCATTAATAGTAATTTGGAAACTTTGACCTGGTTCAATCATGCCGCTTTTTATTTTTCCATCTGGGATGTAAGGATTAGTTGTGCTAAAGGTTGCTGTCCCACTAAATATTGAATGAGCCACATTATCATTGTTTGTCCAAATTATTGTAGTTCCGGGAACAATTTGGATTTGATCTGGGGAATAGTATCCATTGATATAGTATTGATTTTGCTGCGAAGCAGACCCTTGTGGCAGTGATGAGCCGGGTAGGATGCTTACCTGCACTGGAGGCATTTGCGATATTTGTGAAACTACAAGGATGTTTCCATTAAGCCATGTATTAGAGGGATCATAAAATGAGAATACGCCTGTTCCGCTTATGGTGTACTGAAATGTTTGACCGGGGGCTATTGAACCACTGTCTATTCTACCATCAGGAGTAAATGCAGGAGCTTTCATAGTCGTTCTTCCACTAGTACCAGCTGTTATCAATTGTGATTGACCGCTCAGGATTCTATGTGGTACAGAGTCATTGTTTTTCCAAACTATTGTAGTACTAGGTGTAACTTGTACAGAAGATGGCGAGAGGTACAGATTGCTGGTGGCAGTAGATGCTCCTTGCAGTATGTTAATCTGCACTGACTTGGTTGGAGTTGTAACAGAAGCTGGGCTTATCACCCCTATCATCCAAGTATAGTTTGGATCAAAGAAAGTAATGTCGCCTGCAGTCTGCTCTTGTGGCAGATTCAAGTATTGTGCTGCAGAAGAGCTCAGATATGTTTTGAGGTTAAAGCTGGTTATTGTATATTGGAAGGATTTACCAGGTACGATGATTCCACTATCGATCATACCATCAGGAGAAAATATTGGCAGTGAGTTATTTCCTCTCACTGCTGCTGCGACCCCACTCATTATTCTATGAGGTACATTATCGTTATTGGTCCAGATTATTATGCTTCCAGGAGATACGCTGGAAACTGATGGAGAGAAGAAGACCAAATTATTGCTGTTTGATGCGCCTGGAACTATACTTATTCTGAAAACATTCGAGGTTTGATTTTGTGTCGGTGGTGCTTGTGTAGAAGTTTGGGTAGTTGTAGTTGATGCTCCACTAGTTATTTTTGCACTGTAAATAACCCTAAAGGTTTCAGAACTAGTTATTTTGCCTGTGATACTGTAAACTAGGCCAGTTTGGCTGCTGTCAATCTGTCGTCCAAAGAGATTGACTTGAATAGTGTTGCCACGTGAGTCCTGTGCGTTTCCTTGGAGCAATAGATATTTTCCATCTCGCAATAAAGTTGTAGTCCAACCTCCGGTGTTAAGATAATTATCACCACTAATTGTAATGAGTCCATTATCTAAAGTAGAAAATATACTGCTTCCACTTTGGGTGCCCGTAGTTAGTTGTATGTCAAATGTGGAATCAAGAATATCTTGCGAGCCAGAGACAAAACCGGTGGCCTGAATTAGATATTTGTTACCCGAACCAAAATCAGAATATGCGTTGTGAGGTAACAAGAGTATAATTAAAAGTCCACCAATTGCCATTAGGGGCAAGAAGCGATTTATCATTTGATTAGCTAACTCCAAAACTTGTATTTAATCAGTGGGTATAATTTAGTAACGCAATTAGGCAATTCCCGGTTGATTGTCTTTTCGAGTCAAACCATTCATGTAGCTCATTTGTTGCTCCATGAACTGCTTTCTTTTTTCTTCCTCTTCCAACTCTTTTGTATCAAATGGTGTGAGCCCTAAGACTTGACAAAGTTTTTCAAGTATAAGTTTAGCCGATTTGGGCTGGATAATGTTTGGGTTGTCTATTTCTGATAAAATGCAGACGCTATCAAGTTGTTTTTCCGTTGCTATTCCAAGCACTAATCCATTGAAGCCAGTGATCTGACCCTTCCCGTTGAGAAGTTCTAATTTTTCTTTTTTTAACAGACTCAAATATTTTGGTGAGGTAGCAGCTGCAAAAAGTTTGGGCTCAGCAGGGCTTGGTTGTCGCAGTGCTGCTCCGATAGAATAAAGTGTACTTACTTTGAGTTTTTTTGCCATGTTGACTACCTCATAACATAATTCGTAAAGGCGTCGCGGATCAGATGGATTAAACTCTCCAGAAAAGAGGACAAGGTTTTCTTTTTGAGAATAATGAAACTTGTAGCTTGATTGTTCATATTTTATCAATCCATGGTCGTATGAGACAGCAGGCGGCCAGAAAGCGTAAATTTCTGCAAATAATTTTGCTTTTAGTTTTTTTACAAGAAAATCCATTCCTATTCCTGCAACATTTCCCATGTCTGGAAGCGCCGCTATCATGACAGGTTTGTTTAATTTAGGAAGTGTGTGAATCTTGAGTCCAAGCAATACCATGCCTACCTTCTGTTAAAATAAAAACGAATCTAGTGTGTTTTGGGATTAACTAGTGGCGATCCAAATTCTTGGATCATCGAATATTCGATGAATGCACCTGCAAGTAACAGAGCTACTGCAATGCCTATCTCGATTAATGTCGGACGTAGTTCTTGCCTTAAGGCAGTTTTCTTTTTGAGAATTGCATTAACAAGAAGAAAGCTTCGCGACATTCCAATAGAATAAGCAACAAGTTCCATAACTCCAAAAGGTGAAAGATAGATTATTGCAAGTGGTGGGAGTTTTGCAAGAGCCGGTGTGGTTGAAACAAGAGCTCGGAATGCAAGCCCCGTAGACCAGGCTGCAAAAGATCCCCATGCAACCCCAAATCCCGGGATAAACATAGGAAGTGCTACAGATGCATTATGTGTGAAAATCCCTATTGCGTCAATCCCTTCCACAGCATGTTGAAACTCCTTGATAAACGACTTGGAGTCTTCCTCTGACATGTTGCTTGAGCTGCCCAAAGAAAACGCAATTGAAAATATTGCAATAAAAATCAAAAATATCAAAATGCGTCTTTTTGCCAACAACGGATTTGTTTTAAGGAGTTATTTGAGGGTTGACAACTCGAACAGATTTAATTAAAAGCTATATTATGACAGTTTGTGAAAGAAGAGGTATCTTCTGCAATAACATATGCGCTAAGCAAGGGATTCCAAATTCATCCTGATGCTTTTAAGATACTAGAGAGGATAGATGTGAGGGAACTCCAGAATATAATAAAGCAGGTTGTTCGCGAAAAGGCAAAACAAAACCTCTTTTTGATAAATCAAAATGACCTGAAAATGTTTGTAGAGTCAGAGATTGACGGTAGCGTCGAAGATAGTCATACCATATTATTTGATCCCACAAAAAAGGTGACCTCTGCAGAAGGAATAGATGGTTTTACGACGCTCTTTTCTGATAGGTATTCAAAATTGCTTAAAATAATGATGCAGCGGTCGCAGGCAAAAAAACTAACATCAATTGTAAATGTGACGGGTGGTAAGCTTGGTGAGGAGATATTTGTTGCAGGTCTTTTAATGGATAGAAAGAGCGAGCGAGACGTAACAAAACTAGTGATAGACGACCCTACGGGGTCTCTTGAGTTGTTGGTTTTCAACCAAGAGTTGCAGGAAACTGCAAATTCTCTCTTGATTGACCAATTTGTGATGGTAGGCATCACAAATGGTAAGAATGGTGGGTTTATCGCAAGGGAGATCTTGGTTCCAGACATTCCAGATCATATAGCAAATCGCTCAAAGACTGAGACATATGCAGTTCTGATATCAGATATTCATATTGGTAGTAAGTATTTTATGGAAAAAGAATTTACAGAGTTTATCTTCTGGCTTTCAAGTCCAGATCCAGTGGCAAGAAAGGTTAGATTTCTGTTGATATGTGGCGATATAATAGACGGTGTTGGAATATTTCCAAACCAAGATAAAGAGTTGGTCTTGACCGATATTGATGAGCAGATGGCAAAAGCTGCCCAGTTGCTTGACAAAATTCCAAAACACATCAAGACTTTCATAATTCCCGGCAACCATGACCCTGGTAGAAGAGCCCTTCCGCAGCCTGCAATACCAGAAAAACACAACATGAGTTTGTGGAACAGAGAGAATTTTTTCATGATGGGAAATCCCTCATTTTTGGACCTTAATGGTGTCAAGGTATTGATGTTCCACGGTCAAAGTCTTGATGATGTGGTGGGAACTACCCCGGGCCTAAGCTATGCTCAGCCTGCAAAGGCTATGCGGGCATTGTTAAAGACTAGACACCTCAGTCCAATTTATGGTAAGAGGACTCCAATTGCGCCGGAGCTTGAGGATTTTATGGTAATAAACGAGGTTCCCGATATCTTTCATTCCGGTCATGTTCATGTTGTTGACCTTGATATGTACAAGGGAACGTTGATAGTCAATTCAGGAGCTTGGCAAAGTCAGACAGGATACCAAGCAAGTGTGGGCATCACCCCAACTCCTGGAATAGCTATAATTGTAAATTTGGCAACAATGAAGGTCTTTACAAAGGACTTTACTGAAACACAGTCATAGAAGATCTTCTAAAACCAAATCTTCTTTGAATGCTTTTTTAACAGTTTCCGGGTTCAGTGTCAGAGCAAATTTCTTAGTTCGTCCATGCATTCCTTGATGTACTATCTTGCCTGAGATCAGTCCTGTCATTTCTATCTCGCTTAGCATCTGTGTAACCCTTCGTTGTGTGAGTTCTTTTTGTCGTGTTGTCTTGCAGAGACTTTTGTATGATTGGTATATCTCACCTGTAGTGTTGCCGTTTGCCTTCATTACTGCAAGTATGAGCAGTTTTTCATGAAGTGGATAGGAATTGAGTGCTGTGGTTTCCTTGTCCTCCTCCATCTTCAGGGAGGCACGACGGATGTGGTCCTCTTTTATCATGTCGGACTGCTCACGTTCTGCTATTTCTCCTGCTACCCGAAGTAGGTCTATTGCCCTTCTTGCATCACCGTGTTCCTGTCCTGACATCGCAGCACATAGGTTGAGGGCTGCAGGGTCCAGAACGTTTGGGATAAAGGCCTCCTTAATTCTCTCTGTTAGAATTTCTTTAATCTGGTTAACTGTATAGTTGGTAAAGACAATCTCTTCTTCACTGAGACTACTTAGGACTCGAGGATCTAGCCTTTCTTTGAATGTTAGGTCATTTGATATTCCAATAAGCGTAAGAGAGCCCTTCTTTAGTCTCTCGTTAGCACGTGTTAACGAATAAAATACATCCTTACCTGTTTTTGACACAAGCTCGGCCAAGTAATCAATTTCATCTATCACAAATACTGTATTGAGTCCATTTTTCTCAATTGCTGATATTATACGATTGAACACTTCACTTATAGAAAGCCCTGTTGTGGGAAACTCTTTTTCTGCCTTTTCCTCTACCAGTTGCCTTCCTAGTTTTGTTAGTAGGCCATAGAGAGTAGTTTCTTCCTTTGCATTTGCGTATAGTAGTTGAATTGGAAAAGACCCTTTCTCCACTCTTTCTTGTATTTTATCTAAAACTTTCCGGACAACTAAGGTCTTTCCGGTACCAGGTTTTCCATATACTAACAAGTTGGAAGGTCTTGCTTTTTTCAATAACGGAATAAGTGATTGGGTGACTTTTTTTTGCTCGTCATCTCTATGTAATACTATATCAGGCATATAGGTAAAGTGTAATACTTCTCGATTCTTGAATAATGATTTACCACTTGTTGCATCATCAAGTAGTTTATCGACAGGATCTCTGGTCATTAACCCACACACCATTGTTTCTTCTCTGTACACATATGGACTCTACTATACCAATTAGATTAGAATAGAATAACTAATTCAAATTTAGTATGTCATTAATTATTTTTATTTTCTTTAAAAAAATTTTTTTAAAAAAGCTAGAGTGGAAGGAAAGGTGTGTGGGTCTTTCTAATTTGTAATTAACAATCAGTGAACTTATTGTGAACTTTGACCATTAAAAGGTCAGAAATGACCCCTTTATTTCCACTCTAGGCATGAAGTTGGTCCTTAACACTGTTAATATGTCCAAGACGCCCCTTTATTTCCACTCTAGGCATGAATAAGCCCCCAACCAATATGAGAGACAAGTAATGGGTGTTAAGGACCAAAAAAGGCCCGTTCGGGAGCCACGCAGTGAATGTTAACAAACTCCCTTGTTAACAATTCTTCTTTGATCTGTTCAAGTGTTAAGGTGTTAACCGGATCGATCATATGGCCCGAAAACGAATACGAATAGACCTAGAGGACGCAGATGGCGCCAAATACAACCTTAGCCTGGAGGGCAATGTAACACGTGAAAAAATGCTCAAAATATTCGAATTAATGGACCTCATGAATATAGAGGAACCGGAGGAATCGGCACAACTTGATTCCATTGGAGCCAAGATTTGGAATATAGTGGACAAACATCATCCTATGGGAAAATTTACCTCCTCTATGATCCTCGAAAAATACGAGGATGAATATGGGGAACCTATCAAACTAAGTGTGATCTCTACTTATCTCTCAAGATTTGCCCTTAAGGGAAGAGTAGCTAGAGAGCGAAAGGGAAAGGAATGGAACTACCAAGTGCTTAGACTGACCCAGAAGGAACGAAGCACGACTTAGGAGATGGTAGCCTTCTTGATAACCAAATGATCTCCTTCCATCGATATTTTCACATAACCCCCTTTCTGGAGCTCGAGATATTTTCTAAAGTCCTTTGGGATTGAGATCGTGCCTGCGGAAGTTATCTTCACAAGCTGTTCTGCACTTAACATACCGCATATTATAAATTCAATAATTTAAGATTTTATAATAAAATAAAATTAATAACTTATGATAATTTCTTGAGTAATTTGATCCAAAAACCAGAAAATGATTGATCAACAAAACATGGCAACAAGAGATCCAATTAAAACAGGATATATTCGAAACTTGATAGACTATTGCATCGTTGGCGTCTTTAAGGTCCCAATCCTAGTAAGACCTTTCTGGGTTATCTTATAGGTAAACGGCTTTGTCTGCATGTCTCTTTCGACCAACCCCTCCTCAAAGAGCTTTTTCATCATACGTGACGTGTGCTCTCTACTCCTTCCTATTGTGATTTGAATATCACGTGATGTCATGGGTTTTTCTGTGATTAATCTCAACACATACTCCGTTGCGCTACCAAAATTCATGTTGTGAACTCTGGCCTTCGGTTTTTCCTCTTTGACCTCTACTGCCGCTTCTGGCTCTATCTTTTCCTCTCTTGGTTTTGGAATTTGTGCCTGCGCAAGTTCTTCAGATTCCTTGACTAATTCTAATGAATCTAACCTAATTTTCATATCTATTAACAGATTTTCATAATACTGAAGACGATCTACCAAAATTTTTAGATCATTTGATTGTGAATTTAGGCGTGGTTTGATTTTGTTATAGGCCACTATGCATGCAAGACCTAGCAAAAATGAACCTATTACCGCTAGAATCATACCAACATCTATGTCTACTAACATCACTGCATGTCATATGCCAATGTGATTTATCATGTTTGGGTAAAATAATTTTACATAATGAACATCAATCACATACATATCTATCACAAATTATTCATGAAAAAGACGATCTCACACACAAAAATCACAATTTACACATGCGGTTTAACAACTCCTGTATCACAGACATCACTTGTTCCTCACGTTCAGGGAAAACATCACTATTTTTTATCACAGAAACCTGCTCTGAAAGGCGATTTATCACATCAATATCATCCTCACGAAGGACTCCCATGGCCTTGAGCAGTATCCATGAGTAGCATAAGGCCTGGAACTTTTCCTGACACTGACTGACTTGCCTGTAGAAGGCTCCCTTGCTTATAGTAAACTGCCTTGTCGTTAGATTTCGTCTTTTTAAAATAATTTCAAACTGACGCTCTGTAAATGAAGATTTTCTTATAATTTGTCTTGTAATATTATTTAAATTATCATTAGGAGGTTCGCTCAAAGCTATACAAATCTGTATAACTACATTCAATTAAACTTTTAACGAATAGCTATAAACCAGTCATATGAAAAATGTAGAAAATTATCTTCGTTCCACAAGAAAGGCCAAAGGTGCCTTGCTTTTTGTATTGATTGATTCAGAAAACAACGGGACCAAATCGGCTGCAATGTTGGCCAAAGAAGCCGAAAAAAGTGGCGCCTCAGTCATACTTGTAGGTGGCTCATCTGCGACAGATCAACTAACAATGGCCGAAACTGTAAAAAACATCAAAAGCTCTGTCAAAATCCCTCTCATTTTATTTCCAGGAAACGTTACTGGAGTAGTTCCAGGTGCAGATGCTATCTTATTTAGTTCACTTTTAAATTCTGAAAACCCGTACTTTATCTCTCAAGCTCAAGCGTTGGGAGCACCAAACGTACTTCGATTTGGATTAGAGCCTCTACCCACAGCCTATATCATTATTGGCGAAGGAACCACTGTATGGCATGTTGGTTCTGTGAGAACCATCCCCTTTGACAAACCAAATCTAGCAGCAATGTATGCCTTGTCTGCACAATTCTTTGGAATGAGATTTGTCTATCTTGAAGCAGGTTCTGGCGCAAAATCAAATGTGAAGCCTGAGATGGTAGCAGCTGTTCGAAAACTTTTCAAAGGATTTCTTATTGTTGGGGGAGGAATTAGGGATAGTAAGACCGCTGTTGAGATTGTCAAGGCAGGAGCCGATGCCATAGTGATAGGCACCTTCATCGAGAAGGGTGGAAGTTTCAAAACAATAGCCGATATCGTAAAAACCATCCAATCCATAAGGAAATAGCATGTCTGAAAACGTAGCATTGAGGCTCAAAGAAGTCCCAATGCCAAAATCATATTTTGATTATTATAACAAGATATCAAATGAGGTCTTTACTATCTTTGAAAAGGCGGCTGCTGCCAAAGCAACCTTGTCAGATTCCTCTGGGATGGTAGAGCCCAAGATTGCGTTTGATCTTGCTGACCGTGTCTCAAAAATGCACGACATCGATGTTACAGAAAACCTTAGGAAACTAATCCAAACAACAACTAAGGAACTTGCCGCCCTCAAGCTTGCAGAAGATATAGCACAAGGCAAGTACTCTGGTACCGATACAAGCCTTCAGGAAAAACTAGACTTGGCCGTGCGTGTGGGTTTAGCCATAGTTACCGAAGGAGTAACCATAGCCCCACTTCAGGGAATAAGCGAGGTCAGGATAAAGAAGAATGCAGACGGTTCCGAATACCTATCTGTCTCATTTGCAGGGCCAATACGCTCTGCAGGAGGCACAGAGGCAGCATCTACCATGCTTATTGCAGACCATGTACGCAAGATTGCAGGCCTTGGCCGATACAAGGCAAACTCGTACGATGATGAGACCGGTAGATTTGTTGAGGAACTGCGTCTCTATGAGAGGGAGGTAGGAAGCTTCCAATTCCATGTTCCTGATGAGGATGTGGTAACTGTCATCTCAAACCTCTCGGTAGAACTTGACGGCATAGACACCGACCCAGTAGAGATTGTAAGCCATAGAAACATGACAAGAATAAGCACAAACAGGGTACGAGGCGGTGCGCTCCGTGTACTCAACGATGGACTAATTGGCAGGTCCCGCAAGTTGCTAAAATTGATTGATTTATTCAAACTAGATGGATGGGAATGGCTCAAAGACCTAAAAGGTGCAATCCAAACAGGAGATGAGGACGCAGCGGCTCATAGGATGAGAGAGGTAATTACAGGAAGATCTGTTCTTTCAATACCGAAAAAACTTGGCGGATTTCGACTTAGGTATGGTCGTGCATACAACACAGGCTTTGCATCAATTGGCATCCATCCAGTTGTTGCAGAAATTTTAGACCATGTAATTGCTGTAGGCACCCAGATCAAGCTTGACATCCCAGGAAAAGCCTCCACTATCGCATTTGTTGACTCGATTGATACCCCAATTGTTAGACTAGATAACGGAAATGTAGTCAAGATAAGGAACACCCCACATGGAATTCAGCTAAAACCACATATTGAAAAAATTCTACACCTCGGAGATATTCTCATAAGCTACGGCGACTTTCTTGAGAACAACGCAGAACTAGTACCTACTGGATATGTAGAAGAGTTTTGGATTGAAGACCTAAAACAAAAACTTGCCAAGTACGAACCAAATGATCTTGAGTTGCTAAGCTATGTAACCAAGGCCCCAGACCTTGATGAGGCATTTAAAATATCACTCAATTTTGGAATAGGGCTTCACCCCCACTATTTGTATTATTGGGATCAGATAACAGTTGAAGAACTAGAAAAGATCCTTACTCCAACCAAGATAGAATCTGAGCTAATAATTTATCAGATGGATGCAAAGGAAGTTCTGGAAAAACTTGGGGTGCCCCATGAGGTAGCAGGCGATGCAATCGTACTAAAAGATACGGAAGCAAAAATTTTCTTTAACTTGCTTTTTAGAAAACCAATCCATCTTGACAAGACATTATCAGTTCCAGAAATAATCTCAATATCCTCCGGAATCAAGATAATGCCCAAGTTCTCTATCGCTATAGGCGTACGGGTAGGAAGACCAGAAAAGGCATCACTTAGAAAGATGAAACCGCCAGTACATACTTTATTTCCTGTAGGAAGTAAGGGGGGTGCCTCACGTGACCTCATCAAGGCGGCAAAGCAGCCCAACTTTTACTGCAACATCAACAACAGAATGTGCAAAAATTGTAACCTTCCTTCGATAAGCATAGTGTGCCCACGCTGCAAAACAAAGACTTCTACAACGTTTGTTTGTCCAAAATGCCGTAATGAATTAGAAGAATCCCATTGTCCAAAGTGCAAGATAAAAGCGTCTGCTCACTCTTACCGCGCATTTCCTCTCAAGGAGTTGCTCTACTTGGCACAAGAAAGAACAAGCATTCGTGCACAAGAGCCATTCAAGGGAGTAAAGGAGCTAATCAATCAAGACAGGGTTCCAGAACCTTTGGAAAAAGGGCTCATCAGACAAAGTCTGAACCTCAACGTATTCAAGGATGGAACTATTAGATTTGACGCGACCAACGCACCAATCTCTCATTTTAAACCCTCATGGATTGGCACGACACCGGAAAAACTTGCAGGCCTTGGATATGCCCATGACATTGACGGCAAGCCGCTTGAAAATGATGACCAGCTGGTTGAGCTAAAGATACAAGACGTCATAATTCCAAAAGAATGTGGTGATAGCTTGGTCCTTGTCTGCCAGTATCTTGACAAGGAGCTTGAAAAATTATTTGCTCATCCCCCATACTATAACGTAAGAAATACTGATGACCTCATTGGGCACTTGATAATCGGCCTTGCACCACATACCTCTGTTGGTATTGTAGGAAGAATAATTGGTTATACGAACACCCAAGTCTGTCTTGGTACTGCGGTATGGCATTCCGCAAAAAGAAGAGACGCTGACGGTGATGCAGACTCGTTAATGTTGTTGATGGACAGCTTGCTCAACTTTTCACGATTATTCTTGTCCGACAAGATTGGTGGACTGATGGATGCTCCTCTACTTGTGCAACCAATCGTAATACCACAAGAGGTTCAAAGACAAGCACACAACTTTGAGGTAGTAACAAGCTATCCTCTGTCGTTTTTTGAAGCAACTCTACAAAAAGCAAAAGCAAGTGAGATAAAGGAAGTCGAGATTCTAAAATCAAGACTAGAAACTGAAAAACAATTCTACGGCTACGGATTCACACACAATACCAGCACCCTCACCACATCAAAATCTCGCAGTGCATATTCTACACTTGGCTCTGTCCTTGAAAAACTTGACATGCAGATCAGGACTGCTGATATTATCAACGCAGTGGACCCAAGCGAGGTGGTCTCCATGGTCATGACCACTCATCTCTTGCCTGACATTATGGGAAATCTCAGGGCATATTCAGGACAGTCATTTAGGTGTACGTCTTGTGGCGCAAGTTATAGGCGAATTCCCTTGGCAGGAAAATGTCTAGAGTGCGGAAACAAACTGATTCAAACGATGACAAGACCGTCTGTTCAAAAATATCTAAAACTTGCAAAAAGGATGCTTGGCAAATATAGAATAGAACCATATCTGAGAGGAAGGGTTCTCTCTTTACTGGACGAGCTTGAACTTGTGTTTGGTAAGGAAGATGGCAGCCAGGCTCTGCTTACAGACTATGCCTAACGAAGCTTAACATAGTCATAGCCACCCATTTTGCTTTCAAAGCAATAACGGACCTTTTGGAATTTCTTTCTGAATCGCTTTACCTCTGCTGCAATCTTTTTCTTGTCTTTTTTGTCTACTACTACATTTTTTATGAATTCGGCAACTTGTTTCATTTCTGAGCTACCCATTCCAAGTCTTGTCAGCTCTGCGACTCCAAGCCTCATTCCTCCCGGATGGAAGTAGTTGCGTCCTGCCTTGATGTCTCCTGGAATAAGCTGTCTATTTACAATGATGTTTGCTTTCTCAAGGTCAGCCTCTATAGTACCCCCATCACCAAATGAAAGAACGTTGACTACAATTTGATGTGATTTTGTAAATCCCCGCTTTTCTCCTAGTACAGTAAATCCTTCTGAGCTTAGAGCTTCTGCCAAAGTCTTTGCGTTCTTGACTACTTGGGCTGCATATTTTTTACCAAACTCTAACATTTCTGCAAACGTAATGGCCTTTCCTGCCATGTGGTGCAAATGGTGATTGCTTGTCATGCCTGGAAATGTTGCCTTTTTGATCTCTTCACCATACTTGTTAAAGGAGCAGATCATTCCTCCCTGTGGACCAAAGAGGGTTTTGTGTGTGCTCATGGTCATCGCATCAGCTCCCTCTCTGAGCGGATCTTGGAACTGGCCTCCTGCAATAAGTCCAGCCACATGAGCCCCATCATAGTTTATGAACATCTTGTAACTTTTCAGAAAATCCGCAAGTTCCTTTACAGGATGGGGAAACAAAAACACCGAACCTCCAAACATCGCAAGTTTTGGAGTCCTGCCCGCTTTCTCAAGCTCCTGCACTTTTTGCTTTGTCTTATCTACATCAATTGCCATCTCTTCTGCATCAAATGGATAGAACTCTATATCCAATCCGTGTACCAGTCCTGCCGTACCCGAATGTTCTTTTTTGCCATGTGATATGTGTCCGCCAGAGGGAATAGATGGTGCAAGCATCACATCACCTGGGTTGGTAAATGCTGAATAAATTGCCAAATTAGCAACAACTCCTGAAATCGGCCTTACATCAACAAACTCTGCCTTGAAGAGTCTTTGAGCAAGTTCCATGCACTTGAATTCTACCTTATCTATGTAGACGCATCCGGCATAGACTCGCTCACCTGGCCACCCTTCTGCATACCTATTTGCAAAGTCAGAAATGGTTGCTTCTCTGACTGCCGGACTTGGAATGTTTTCACTTGCAATTAATGGGATAGATTCTGCAAACCATTGGTTATGGGTCTTGAGCATGGAGAGCACTTCTTTGTAAGCAAGACGTGGTGAAGAACGTGACATGACTTGTTCGATTGGCTTTCCTAATTTAAAATATCGTTCAAAATTGCAGAAAATTCAATCCATCACAAACTGCCTACATAAAGAATAATAAGGGAAAATCGTTCTCAACTAAAACATGTCAGTTCAAGCATCAGCGGGAGGAATTCCTGTTGTTATACTAAAAGAGGGCGCAACCCAAACCAAGGGTCGTGATGCTCAGAAAAATAACATTACAGCTGCAAAGCTAATTGCAGAGATTATTCATACCAGCCTTGGCCCAAGAGGAATGGATAAGATGCTTGTGGATTCTTTAGGCGATGTTACAATTACAAATGATGGTGCCACTATTCTGAAAGAGATTGATGTTCAACACCCAGCTGCAAAAATGCTAGTTGAGATCTCCAAAGCAACAGACAATGAGGTGGGGGATGGAACCACATCTGCTGTAGTGCTTGCAGGTGCGCTCTTGGAGAACGCAGAATCTCTCATTTTACAGGATGTTCATCCAACCATAATAGTTGATGGTTACAGAAAGGCTGCCCAGAAAGCAAGAGAGCTTTTGGCAAAGATAGCAGACAAGGTCACTGCAACCGATAAGGAAGTTCTTGAAAGAATAGCAAGAACATCAATGCAGACAAAACTTGTAAGAAGAGATTCTGCAAACTTGGCAGACATGATAGTAAAGGCAGTAGTAGCCGTTGCAGAAAAAACAGACGATGGTTATCTAGTAGACATTGATGACATCAAGGTAGAAAAGAAAGCAGGCGGGTCAATTAAAGACTCTATATTTACAAAAGGAATTGTTCTTGACAAGGAAGTAGTCCACAGTGGAATGCCAAAGAAGATTGAGAGGGCAAAGATTGCCATAATCAATACGGCACTTGAGATTGACAAAACAGAATTTGATGCCAAGATAAACATCCAGAACCCACAACAGATGAAGTCATTTCTTGATGAGGAAAACAGAATGATAAAGAACATGGTTGACAAAGTCATTGCATCTGGAGCCAACGTCCTGTTTTGCCAGAAGGGCATCGACGATATGGCACAACATTACCTTGCAAAGGCAGGAATTCTTACAGTCAGAAGAGTAAAAGAAAGCGATATGGCAAAACTTGCAAAAGCAACAGGTGCAAGAATAATAACAAATCTTGATGATCTATTTGAGAAAGATCTTGGTTCTGCTGAAATAGTAGAAGAACGAAAAGTAGAAACTGATAGATGGGTCTTTGTAGAAGGTTGCAAACATCCTAAAGCAGTAACACTTCTTGTAAGAGGTGGTTCTCAAAGAGTTGTTGACGAAGTTGAGAGATCAGTTCATGACGCATTAATGGTTGTCAAAGATGTGATGGAAAATCCTATGATTGTAGCAGGTGGCGGTGCACCAGAAACCTATGCTGCAACAAAGCTAAGAGAATGGGCAAAATCGCTTGAAGGACGAGAACAACTGGCTGTTGAAAAGTTTGCAGATTCTCTTGAAGTGATTCCAATTACACTTGCAGAGAATGCGGGAATGGATCCAATAGACACACTTGCATCATTACGTTCAAAACAACTTAAAGGAAACAAGTGGACTGGCATCGATGTAATGAAAGGCCAAGTAGCCAGCATGCACGCAACCGATGTCTTTGAACCCTTGGCTGTTAAAAACCAAATAATCTCATCTGCAACAGAAGCAGCATCAATGATTCTAAGAATTGATGATGTAATTGCAGTAGCCAAGAGCGCCGGAGGACCTCCACCAGGTGGTATGGGAGGCATGGAAGGAATGGGCGGTATGGGAGGCATGGGCGGTATGGGCATGCCACCTATGGGCATGGAATAAGCAAATCCACTCTCTTCTCAAAGTTTATTTGACTAGTGTAGATAGGCAACCATATGCAGCTGGGCAGCAACAAAATTTTGGCTGGCGCAAAATACATCTACCTAATAGTTTTCTTTGCGCTGCTCTCCGGGCTCTTCTATCCAGTTATTACTCGTAGTGCTTGGGATCCAGTCATAGTTGGAACAATAATTCTATTCATAGGCATGGCAGGCGCAGTCTCTCTTTACAAGGGAGGAACTGGCAATAGACACAGACGTGCCTATCTCATCATCGGTCTGGTAATTATGGCACTGGCCATGTTTTTGATTTATGCCGCGATAGGAAGAGTCTAGATATCAAAATAAAGATAGAACTCGTGAGGATGAGGTCTTATTGAGATCTCGTGATCGTCTGCTCTTTCTATCTCAATTATCTTATCTATTGTGTCATTTGAAAATATTGAATTGAGAAACTTTCTGTCGCTTTCAAGTTCATCAAGTGCCTCTCCCAAAGTGGCAGGCAAGTCTTTGATTCCCTTTGCATCCCTCTGCTCTTTGGTCATCTTGTAAATATCCTCATTAACTGGGTCTCCAGGATCCATCTTCTTTTTAATTCCATCAAGTCCTGCAGCAAGAACTGCAGCAAATACTAGATATGGATTGGAAGATGGATCCGGCGCTCTGAATTCTAACCTCTTTATCTTGGAATACTTCTCCCCCTTGAAATGAGCTGGAATCCTGATTATTGCAGATCTGTTACTTGCGCTCCACGCTATGTACACCGGTGCTTCATATCCTGGCACTAGCCTATGGTAAGAATTTGTTGTGGGCGCAACAATTGCAGATAAGGCTCTTGCATGATTCATGATTCCGCCACAGTAATATCGTGCTACTTGGCTTACCTCATCCTTATCATCCTTATCGTAGAATACGTTTTTGCCATCTTTCCAAAGGCTGACATTGGTGTGCATTCCAGAGCCCGAATCCATTGAGATTGGCTTTGGCATCATCGTAGCTACTTTATCATATTTTGTCGCAATGTTTCTTACCACATACTTGTAGGTCTGAGCTCCATCGGCGGCATTAGTCAAGGTATCGTATCTTATGTCAATCTCACACTGCCCTGCGGTTGCTACCTCATGATGGTGGTTATCGCATAAAATTCCAAAATATTCGTTCAAACATTCTACACAATCATTTCTGTATTCTGTAAGTGTGTCAGCGGGAGTGCTTGGATAGTATCCCTTTTTCAATGCCATGGGATATCCCTTTCCTTCCTGGTTCCACGGCGCTTCCTTTGACTCGATTGAATACGATTGGCCCTTGTAGGGAGTCAATACATCCCAATGAATCCTATCAAAAACGAAAAACTCTACCTCCGGCCCCCAGTAACTTGTGTCAAAGCCCTGTGTAGTCAGATGTTTCTCTGCCTTTTGTGCTACGCCCCTTGGGTCAGCTTCCAGCCTACCCTTTCCCCATCCCCAATACACATCGCATATCAACCTAGCTGTCTTGGAATTTGTCATCCATGGAATTACTGCATAGGTGTTGGGGTCTGGTTTTAGCACCATGTCTGAATCTTGGATAGATGCAAATCCAACAATTGAGGAACCATCTAGCTTTGGCAGGCCGTCCTGCATTTGCTGAGGGGTAAAGAGGTTGGCTGAGATTGTTGTATGATGAAACCTACCCCTAAGACCTGTAAACTGTAAATCAATGAATTTTATTTGATCGTGCTTGATTTTTGCAAAAACTTCGTCGGCAGAGTATGAAGTTGGTACTGGTTCTCCACCAATCACTTTATATGGCAATTTTGCACCTTGATCATAAAACAAAGGGGTCTATGATTTAAGTATTGTTGGGTGTGTAAATGTCGGAAATAAAAAAAATTGATGCAAACTCATTGTATGCCTTACTACTTCGAGAAGTGGAAAATGATACAGTGCAAGAGCTTGATTCCAAACTGTATAACAACATAGCAGAATTTCTTGGAAATTTAAAAAATCAAGACTATGATGGAGTTGAATCAAAGATCAAAGACTCACTTGTAAAAATGATAACTGACATGACGTCACTTCTTTTGAAAATTAGAATTGAAAAAGCAGTAGGGATGGATGAACTTGATTATTCCAACCTACTTGATGAAGAAAGATTCATCCTTGATTCCGAAGATGAATTAAGACAAAGAAAAGAAACAATTCTTTCTGCAACACTAAATGGAAGGTTAAAACTTCTTGAAACTGTAGCAAAAAACCACCGTTCTAGAACTATTGTTGTTAGATTCCTCAAACCAATAGACCAGATAGTGGGAACAGATCTTCAAACATATGGCCCTTTTGAGGCTGAGGATGTTGCAACGCTACCGTTTGAGAATGCCCGAGCTCTTATTGCCAAAAAAGTAGCAGTAAAGATAAGTTGGGAAGACTAGAAATTGGGTAAATGCAGGTGATATGGCATGCACAATGGTATAGACCTTGATGTCTACTTTGAAATCATAATTTATCCCGTTGTAGCTTTGTTTGCCATAGAAATGATAAGCAGGGTAGCCAAGATACCAAACTGGATAAAACTCTTAACACAGGCAGTATCATGCATTGGATTTGGAATAGCCTATCTTGTCATGCATGTGGCCCACTGGCTCACTGCTGGTGTGCTTTTAGCATTAGCAATTGCTCTGCTTTACCAAGCAAAACTGTCAAAACTCAACCCACAAAAAGCCCTTTACTGACCTAGCTTGCCAAAGACTCGTTTTATGAAACCCTGTCTTCCAATGCCTTTTCTTCTCTGAATTTTATTTTCTCCAAATCTTTTTGCTCTGATCTGATGAAGTTTGACACACCTGTGGTCCTCTGGTAACCTATGTTCTGAACAAAACTTATCACTGCAGTAATTGCACTGAAATGGCAGATCGGTTTTTTCTCCGCAGTATGCGCAGTCGACTTGTTCCATATTTTCTATTCGTGCATGATCCTAAATCAATGTTAAGAAGCAAAGTTAATTTTCATAATCATTGGAATTAATTGACAAGACTTAATTACGCAAAAAGGTCAGATGAAAAATGACTTCTAGCATGATAAAGGGGCAAGTTGTCGTGATAACTGGCGCAAGCAGTGGAATTGGGTTTGCTACAGCTTTGGCAGTTGCAAAGGCTGGAGCAAAGGTTGTTGCAGGAGCAAGAAGAAAAGACAGACTGGAACAACTACAAAAAGAGATTGAGAAAGCGGGTGGCGAATGCATTACCACTGCATGTGATGTGACAAAGCGAAGCGACTGTGAAAATTTAATCGATGCTGCAATAAAAAAATGGAACCGTATTGATATTCTAATTAACAACGCAGGCCTAATGCCCTTGAGCTTTGTAAAAAATCTCAAAGTTGATGAATGGGACAGAATGGTTGACGTAAACATCAAGGGCGTGTTGTATTGTACCGCAGCCGCAGTTCCTCATCTGCTAAAACAAAAGTCTGGTCATATAGTAAACATCTCATCAATTGCCGGGAGAGTAGTCTTCCCTGCAGGAAGTGTGTATTGTGCAACAAAATATGCTGTAAGGGCATTTAGTGAGGGATTGAGGCAGGAACTCTCAACCCGAAATAACATACGTGTAACTACAATTGAACCTGGAGTAGTGGCAACAGAACTTACAGACACCATTACTGACAAATCGCTTGAGGCTTTTGTAAAGTCTGTCAAAGAGATGCAGGCATTGAAGGCAGAAGACATTGCAAACTCTATACTTTTTGCAATAGAATCACCCCCGCACATGAATGTCAACGAGATAACAATTAGGCCAACAACTCAAGAAAGATAGGAGGGCGTTCTGGCATTAGACCTGTGAACATCGTAATCTTGGGCGGGGGATTTGGCGGTCTTGCAGCTGCAAATGAACTACGCCAGAATCTTACTCAAGATACCAGAATCATAATTGTAGACAAGAAAGACTGGTTCATGATGGACTTGGTAAAACTTTGGATAATTGCAGGTTCAAGAGAGTTTGAGACATCAAAGAAACCACTTGAAAATGTTACAAAAAAGGGAATTGAGTTCATCAATGAAAATGTAACCAAGATAGACTTGCAAAACAAAATTGTAAGGACAAGTTATCGTAGATTACACTACGATTATCTGATAATTTCGCTGGGAGTTGAGCTTGCACCGGAGCAGATTCCGGGTCTAAAAGAGAACAGCCTCATATTGTATGACCTCAACGATGTTCCAAGGATTCGTGACGCAATTCGTAATCTCAAATCAGGTAAGCTAGCAATGGCAATTACCGGCCTTCCATACAAGTGTCCTCCCGCTCCATATGAGGCTGCGCTTTTGATAAGATCAGTCCTAGAAGAGATTGGAACAAGCAATTCCATTCAAATGGACTTTTACAGCCCTACTCCTATCACGCTTCCGGCAGGAGGCCCACAAGTAAGCGAAGACATTTTGCAAATCCTAAAATCAAAACATATCGAGTTTCATGGAAATTGTAAAACTATCTCAGTAGAACAAAATAAACTCAAGTTTGAATCAGGAGAGGCAGACTTTGATTTGTTAATTGCAGTTCCTCCGCACAAGGTTCCATTTGTTACAGTAGATTGCGGATTGGCACAGCTAGGCAAATTTATTGAAGTAAATAGAACTTGCAGGACTAAATTTGACAACGTGTATGCAATAGGTGATGTAAATCAGATAATGGTGACAGATAAGATTGCAGTGCCAAAGGCTGGAATATTTGCCGAAGGCGAGGGAATAACTGTAGCAAGAAACATAATCTCAAAGATCAAAAAAGAAGCTGAAACAGCCACTTTTGACGGTAAAGGTGGGTGTTATCTTGAGATAGGGAAAAAAACTGCTGGATACATTAGGGTAGACATGTACGCAGACCCAACACCCGTAACAGAACTCAAGCCCCCCTCAACTGACTCTTTTGCTGAAAAGGAAAAGTTTGAAAAAGAACGACTAGAAAAGTGGTTGTGACAAACAGATTTTTTGTACAATCCTGATCCTACCATTTATAATTTCAATGCTAGTCAGCAACTTGAGGGACCGTAGTCTAGCTTGGTTATGATGCTAGCCTGGGGTGCTAGAGGTCGCCGGTTCAAGTCCGGCCGGTCCCACCATTGTCTCATGATATTTTGTCATTATTTTCAATGCAGAAGCTAATGCCAATTTGTCAAGCCGTTTTTTGAGGAAAATTGCTATTTAGATAAGCATGGGAAAAAGGAAATTTACCATAGACCTCGGCAATGAGAAGATAGAGGTTGAGGGCCACCAACACAAAAACGTGGCAGTCAAATATCTCATGAAGAGGCGCAGATCCCTCCTTATGACACGCGACAAGGACAAGGTCGAAAAGCTGTATGCTGCGGTACCCAAAAACATCTCAATAATTGGGGGGCACACAACAAAGACATACAAGATAAACTGGGAGCGAGAAGGTACAACGGAATTCGAAGGATCTAGATTTGTGTTCACATTATCAGAACTTGAGAACCCTATAGAGATCGCTCACTAGCTTTTTCTCTTTTGAATGATTCTAGATTGGGAATTATTAATTTGCCGACTCTACGTAGCTTTTGAATCCCAGTACGTCATAGTATGATTTGGGAATCATTGATTTGCATTGATACAACAAATCATTTGCGGCCTCATCAAGAACATATGTCACTGCCCAGTCATCTTCGTTTCTAATTGACCTGCCAAATCCCTGTAATAGCTTTACTAACGTCTGGGATTTGTACCACAGAGGAAATTTCTGCATCTTGATCTTGGTTCTTTTTTCACTCAAGTTGGGGTATGGCGCCTTCGCTATGATTTGGAATCTGGACAGATCATCTTTGAGGTCAACACCTTCCCATAATGATGATGACAATAACACACCATTTTCATCCATTGCATGCTCTTGGATTATCTCATCTTGCGTCATGCCATTTTCATTTCTGCTGTGGCAAATTCTAATTCTACTCCTATTTTTTTCTGAGAGATTATTTCGTATGTCTAGACATCGCTTTTCAGATGATGTAAGTATGAGGCCCCGCTCATGCTCATGTTGAGACAAAATTTCATCAATCTTTGATATTACTGTACGCTCGTCATTCCAACTTGCCGAATAGCTAAGCTTTCTAACATTTAGAAAGTTGATTCTTCTCTTGTCTGGCAAGAAGGGAGATCGTGGTGTATCTACAAATGCAACCTTTGATGGATCAAGCCCCGTGTTTTCACAAAAACTTGCCTTGTCAATTGTGGCAGACATGAAAACTTGGGTGTCTATACCAAAGAATGCCTTGACATACTTTGATATGTCAAGTGGCTTGATGGAAAGTGACCTCAAGTTTCCTCTTTCGTCAAAATAGGGATCATTTATGACAAAATTATCCTTGTTTGACTCTAGTTCCGCATGGGCGTTTGCCATCCTCTCATAACGCGACTCTAGTTTTGCAAGAAGCATATAATCGGGATTTATCTGAAATGATCTGCTTTCCTGTAAATCTCTTATCTGTTTGGCATATGACCTTGCTATGTCATCTAATAACTGGATGACAAGCTCAATATCATCAAGAGAGTAGCTTTTGATATCAATTCCGCACTCTGTTATGTGTATGTTGTAGATGTCTGTTCCAATAAACTGGATTATTTGATCTTCTATCTTATGCGCCTCGTCAAATATTGCAATTGGTTTGTTGATATAATCCGCATATACTTTTTTTCCAAATCTCATGAGCTGAAAGTATGCCGCATAGTTCCATATGGAATGGTCAGAGACCAACGCGTGGTATTTTTGTTCATAATAGAAACAGTAAGGGCTCTTAGAATTTGGCTCAAGTTCGCCAATTCTAGGTTTGAACTTGCAAAATTCCTTGACTTCTTTTCCCTTGACCTTTATGGTCTCTTCGCACAGTCCCTTTTCGCATGTTAATCCCTTTTGGACTGCTCTTTTGGTGTCTTTCTTTGGTATTCCTTGGTGTTCCATTAGTTTGAGGCAGGCAAAATTGGATTTGCCTTTGACAGGACTGAAGAATTTTAGGTCTTTTGAGTACTGGTCCTGGAGTTGTTTTGAGGCAGTAATCACAAATGACTTGCCATAATACCTCGCAAGTGTGGCAGCAATTAGCGATTTTCCAACTCCAGTGGGTGCCGACAGTACTACAATCTTGTAGCCAGACTTGAGCTCTTGCTCTATTGCATGCAATATGTCCTTTTGTATCTGTCTTGGCTCAAACTCCCCCGGGAAATATTCTAGAACGTTACTCATTTTATCTCAGGCTTATGAAATCTTGCTAGAGCGGTACCTACTTAACTCATTTGAATTTTCAAACTATGACATCTGATTGAAACATTAATTTTTAAAAAATTTATTTGGTTTTGCAAGTTTGCTATTTTCTAATTGATACAATGAGTTTGCCGTTTGCCTTGTCTCTTATGTTTACTTGTTGCGGATGCACTTGAAAATAAACATGGCTAATCAGTTCTATTGACGAATTGTCTGGATCAGACCTACCATTTGCCAAGGCAACCAAGTTCTGCATTGCAATTCTAGTCTTTGGAGCACCGTGTTTTTTGATGAAATTATCTACAATATCACTAGTGTAGAACTCTATCCTACGTCGTATTGCCTCTTCTGTATCGAGATTATTCGACGCCGTGGCATACTAATGATCGTCCTTCCTAATAAGATCATCCTATTTTGTCGAATTTCTGAAGGCTCTTCCAAAGATACCATGTTGCTATGCTTCTGTATGGTTTCCATCTCATACCTAACCTTTCCACCTCTTTTGGCTGTGGAAGTTCAGGCAACGAAAATGCCTTTTGGACACCTTTTTGCAATCCGAGATCATGAATAGGTAAAATATCAGGTCTGTTGAGTGAAAAAATAAGAAACATCTCTGCAGTCCATCTCCCAACTCCCTTTACCTGCGTTAAATGAGCCACCACCTCCTCGTCAGTCATCTTTGATAACAAGTCAAGCCTTACCTTGCCTTGACCTATTTGCCTTGCCAAGTCCTTGAGATATTCTATCTTCATACTTGAAAGCCCTACTGAGCGAAGCTTTGATTTGTTTGTGGCAAGAATTTCATCTGAAGTTGGAAACTTGGGATAAAGGTCCTTGAATCTGTTAAAGATTACCTCTGCTGCCCTAGTTGCAAGCTGCTGCGATATTATTGATTCAACCAGTACTGCAAAATGATGATTCCTTTTCTTCAAGGTATAATCTCCCACGGAATTAATGATTTTTTTCATTATGGGGTCTCTTTTTAGAAACCTCACTCCTTCATGTATAGACATATCAGTTTGGTTCAGGATGTATGGTAACTATGGCATTTTTAACTTGATTTTTGATCTTGTATTCTATTTCAGAGATAATGTCGTGCACCTGTTCTATTGTAAGCTTACCATCAAAAGAACAATCAATGTCAACCTTGAAAATGTCTTGCAACTGAAAAGTAATCACTCGACCAATCTTTTTGACAGTTGGATATTTCTTGATAATGTCTGCTACTTGTTCTTCTATCGTAAGGTCTTCTATGGGGACACTTTTTGGAATTGATACATATGGCTCAAGGTGAATCGTTATGTGGTTCACATTTTCCACAGATTTTCTGATCTGCTCCTCTATCTCATCTGAAACCTTGTGCGCATCTTCAAGCGCCATGTTTCTGTCTACCATCACATGCAGGCTGATAAAGACGCCATCTTTTGCAGTGGAATAGCTAACATTATGTATGCCTTTGACACCTGCAACCGATGAAGCAACGTTATTTACTGTGTAATCAATTGGCACGTCTTTCCAAGTAGGTTCAAAGTGTACAGTAACCTTGCTGTTTGCAATGCGGTCTTTGATGTTTTTTTCCACGTTTGCACTTATCCTGTGAGCCTCTTCAAAACTGGATGTACCCTTCAAAGATATTGTGACCTCTGCAAAAATATCGCTTCCAGATCTTCGCATCTGTACAGATTCTGTCTTCATAACTCCTTCTGTACCACTAACAATGTCACGAACAGTTCTCACCATGCTTTCTGGAACCGCATCAGTAAGTTCCATTGCGGTTTTGTAGATGAGCTTTAAACTCAATGCAGCAAGAAAGACCCCCAGTATCAATGCAGCAATAAAGTCTCCTTGATAGAATCCAACCATGACAAGCACTATGCCTACAAGTGCCACAAAGGTAGACCCCATATCCATGAATGCGTGGTATAAATCGACTCTAAGTCCAGACCCCTCTGTCTTTTTTAGTGCCTTGCTCAAGATTCCAATCCTTGCAACATCTGAGCAGAGCGTGTAAATCGCAGCTCCTATTGCCATCATGCCAGGCAAGATCTCTGGCCGAGGCTCTTGCAATCGTGAGATTGCTTCAAAGATGAAAAAGCAGGATATGATGAGTATTATGATGCCTCCAAGAAAGCTTCCCATAGTCTCTATCTTGCCGTGACCGTAGGTGTGTTCTATGTCAGGAGGCTTGGTTGACCATTTTGCTGTTACAAGCAGTATGGCAGTTACAACAGAATCCAGCACTGCATGAACACTATCAGTAACAAGCGCAAGACTGTTTGAATAGATTCCAATGAAAAGTTCTACCACAAAAGCAGAAAGTATTATGCCCAAGGAAATTTTTAGTGCATCTGTTTTGATGTTGTGCAAATTCATACCTTGTCCAACCCCAAAATTTTCAGTACGTTATCAAAGTTTTTGCGAGACTGATCATGCTTGTATTTTTTTAATGACTCAATCATCTTCTTCGTATTTGGAATTTTTATAATTTTTTTAACAATATTTGAGAGTCCAGAACCAATGAAGATGCTTTGCGTTGCCGAAGTCACATTAGATGTCCTCCTATTCAAACTTGCACTCTCAAAATCAATTATGCATGGAGATTTTCCAACGATGACATGTTTGTGTATGTAACTTAGCTCGCCGTGATCAAGATGAATATTATCTAAATTGTAACAATCTTCTAATATCTTGCGAACTATGCCTCTGAGTTTTCTAGCACTGCCTTTTCCTTTTAGTTCCTTTACCCAATCAATTATCTTCTCTCCTTCTACATACTCCATTACTATGAAATTTTTACTGCTGTTAATTACTCTGGGACCCACATTTACTGTGTTTGCAATCTTTAGAAGTTTTGCTTCGCTCTTCATCTCGTCTCTGCTTGAATCTATTCTGCGTATCTTCAGCGCTGCATGGCCCTTACCATGTCGAGACAGCACTACAACGCCAACATACCCCTTGCCTAAGACTGGAATGTTGTTTAGAATGGTAGGACCTCCAAATGTAACGCTGTTAATTCCTAGTTTTTTGAGCTCCAAAACCCGCTTTTTGAGCTCTTTTTCCGTAGCCCTGGGATATCCTAGGATATGAGAATACGGTTCCTTGACTAGTTTACTTACCGGTACTGAAAACGAGTCCATCGGTAGAGGTAACCTCTGCCAATGCCTTTTTAATGGATTTGCTTACAGCTTGGTCTCCACGTATTACTCTAAAACCGCGCTTGATATCTGGAATTATACCGCTAGGTATCCCTGATTGCAATGTTTTTTTCTTCAAGAGATTTTCTAGGAATTTTTTTGCATCATAAAATTCTCTTTTCTGCATGGAAAGTATTCGTCCATTTTCATCAATCCACGTCATGATATTCTTAGAGTTTTTTAAAATAAAAGTGTCTGAATCTGACTTTCTGTAGACATCTGGGCCATTTTTAACTATAAATTTCTCAATTACGGGCAGACGCAAAAGAAAAAGCATGGCAGCCTCCGACTCCTCGTCGGTTACTGCAGCTTTTCGTATGACCTCAAACCCTCCAAGCTCAAGCTGTCCTGCAAGTGAAGTGGTAGCGCGCTTGACCTGCCCCCAAATTATATCTGGGCTTCTCCACTTGTAGTTGAATTTCACAATTAGAGTATTTTTCAAATTTTTCTTGTTAGGAGTTCTTTTTTTACCAACAAAAAACGACAAGGACTGCTTTTTCAGAAATGCTCTGGAAGCAAGGATGAATCTTGCTACATTTTGCGCAGAAATTGCTGTACCTAGATTTCTATTACTGTCTATGGGGTCAACCAATACCAGAACAGTTTCAAATTTTTTTGTGGGGTTGCCTATTACCTGCCCCTGAACAAAGTTGGATGCTGCCTCAAGAACTCCAAGAAAACTTCCATAGTTGTGAACAAGAACCTCGGCAACATATCCTCCAAAGCCCTCCTTTGCAATTTCTGCACCATAAATCCCAATTCCTTTTAGAAACTTCTTCAAAAGTCTCACCTCATTTTTCTTGGCTTCGTCAAATGTTTCCAAAATAAATCTGGTATGAAATGAGGATCTGTCAGCTGCGCTCTTCCATTGGCCTTTTTCTACATTGTAGCATGGAACAACATTTACTTTTGTTCCCTTTATTTCAGCCTCCACGTACGGATGCTCAGAGTATCTGACGCGCGGCTTGAACTTTTTCATTGAATTAAAACCAATTTTTTTCCCAATATCTTCAAAGTTTTTCTCGTCGGTGTCATTTTTTAGCTTGATAAATATGTCAAAATCCATCTGGTTTCTAAGCCAAGTACCCTTTGCATAAGATCCGCCGAGCTCAACTGACACTACCTCTAGATACTTTGAAGATTCATTTTTTACCTGATTTAACAGAAGATCTGCAAGCTCTCTTGTTTTTTCCTCTTCTTGTTTTGTAGGAATCGAAATCTTCCTTGCCTGCTCCAAAACTTGGCTCATTGTGCCTTTACCACCAGTAAATCAGAATATATCGGCCCATTTGAAGTTAAGACACTTTGCTTGAACTTGAGCTCCGTGATGGTATCTGTTCCAAGGCTTAGACTGCTGTATTTTGCTATCTTGCCTGAAATGCCGTTTTCCTTGTTTCTTACTCTAAATATGGTAATATGGGCTTTGAATGGCTTGTCTGCCTTGAACCCTAGGGGCGCAAGCTTTTGTTCAACTTGAGAGGCAAGGTCTACAAGATATGTTTCAGCTGTTTTATCAACGCCTATCCAAATTACTCTTGGAAACTTGAGGTTGGGAAATGCTCCAAGCTGTGTAAAACTTGCCTGTATTGGCTTGAAGACAATGCTTGAAAGGGCCTTCTTTACCTCCTCTACCACCTGTTCCGTTATCTCACCAAGAAAAAGTAGTGTAAAATGCATGTTTTGCTTAGCTACGGGGCTTGCCTTTATCTGCAGATCAGATTGCAGTTTTGCTATGGCATCAAGTGTGTCTTTATTGCAAACCTCAACTGCCACAAATGTACGCATTAGATGGTCTCTGATCCCACGGTCTATAATGATTTCCGGTAGCTTGATAGACTGGAAGAATTAGTCTGTGACTATGAAACTTATTGTCTGTCTGACTGGTATGCCGGGGGCCGGCAAGACTACCATAGCTGAGGCCCTCAAATCAAAGGGGTTTGATAAAATAACCATGGGTGATGCAGTAAGGGCAGAAGCAGCAAGAAGAAAGATAGAACCTACGGGTGAGAATCTGGGAAGGCTAATGCTTGAGCTTAGAGAAAAGAATGGACCGGGAGCAGTGGCTGAGCTAATCAAAGATAATATATTAAATTCAAAATCCAATGTTATACTTGTTGATGGCGTAAGGTCACTTGCAGAAGTTAACGTACTAAAAAATATTGGTACAGTCAAAGTTTTGGCAATTCATGCATCTGGTGATACTAGATTCAAGTTTCTCACACGCCGTGGCAGATCTGATGTTCCATCTGATAGGGAAGAATTTGCAAGTAGGGATTCTAGGGAGATAGGGGTTGGGATGAGTGAATCAATTGCTCTTGCAGATGAGACAATTTCCAATAACAACCTAACAATCGAACAACTCGTAGATAACGCATATAATATCATTAAAGGTTGGACAGAGTGACCGTACCCAAAGTTGCATGCAAGATAGAGGCATATGCGGCAGTCAACCCGTCTGAAGACCACGACAAGATCAAGGCTGCCATATCAAATGTAATCTTGGATGCAAATTATGAATACAGGGAAGGAAGCATAAAGGCCACCTCAAGAGACTTGAATTCGCTGTCAAAGATTCAGGAGACTATACGGAGGCGCAAAGTAAACAGAGTCTATAGACGACAAATGCGATATAACACGGAGGGAGATACTACTTGGTTTTACCTCAACAAGCAAGCAGCATTTGTAGATGTTGTAGCTGTATGTGATGAAGCAGAAGAGTCTCCAATGGGACCAATCAAGGTAATTTTACATTCAAAAAATTTGGAAAAGATAGCCGACTGGCTTGCTCCTGAATTTATAGACTGACAAAAATTGTGTTGCCAAAAAATAGGCCCTTCCTGTTTTCTGGTAGGACTTTAAGAAAAGGTGTAACGGCGTGGCTCTGTATAGGCAAAAGCATTCTCTTGCCACTCACGCACCTTTGTGCGTTCTACCATGTACTCTTTTTCGCAGAGCCACGCAAATTCAGTCACCAGAATTTGCGTATTTTATCATTGATTATTGTATGTTTTCATGATATTTAACAATATATCATAATTATCACAAATAATTTCTATTTTTTCAATAATTCTTTATTTCACAACAACAATTCAATGAAAACATTATCCAATTCTTTGAATAATTTGTATTATTGTCTCTGAAATACTGATAAGAGCTCGGGGAGAGCCCTTGCTGCAGAGGAACGAATTGAAAGGTCCACGTTTGCAGACATCATAGTTTCTTCTGGATTTACTTCAATTAGGATTGCTCCATTCTGTTTTGCATATACCGGCAAGAGGTTTGCAGGTGATACGGCAAGAGATGTTCCAACCATTACCATTACATCACAGGAACTTGCTTGCTGTATTGCTGTCTGCCATATGTCCTGTGGAAGAGGCTCTCCAAACCATACTGCATCTGGTCGTAAAATATTTTTGCACTTGCAAATTGGAGGAAGCTCTGAAAAGCTCGATGTTATGGCATCTTTGAAATCGCACCATGTGCACTTGATTGTAATGATGCTTCCGTGAAGCTCATAGACTTTGGTGCTTCCAGCTCTTTGGTGTAAGCCATCAATATTCTGTGTCAGTACATGAACAGTCTTGAATTTTTCAAGCTCTGCTATTGCAAGGTGACCTGCATTTGGTTTTGCTGCAATGATATTACGTCGCCTTTCCTCATACCACTCCCAGATGAGTTTTGGGTTTTCATAAAATGCATCTACTGTTGCTAGCTTCATTGCATCATACTTTCTCCACAGGCCGTCTTTTCCTCGAAAGGTTGGAATTCCACTTTTCTGCGATATTCCAGCACCTGTAACAAAAACTATGTTTTTTGAATCTTTTAATTTATCAGCAAGAGATTCAAACATTTCACTTGATCTCAATTTCTAGTAGATCTTTTGCAGCAATTACTGAACCATGTATTGACTTTGCCTCTTTAACCAGTTCTTCTGCATCTTCATATCTTGCCGAAAAATGTGTCAAAATAAGATTTGACACTTGGGCCTTTTTTGCAAGCTTTGCAGCTTCAACTGATGTTGAATGAAAATTTTCCTTTGCTTTGTCTTGCAATACATCAGAATATGTCGAATCAAAGGTGATATAGTCACACCCCTTGAAAAATTCTTCAAGCTTTGTTGTAGGTCTTGTATCCCCCGATATGCCTATCCTTCTTCCCTTTCTTTTCTCGCCCATTACATCTGAGGGGTTTACTGTCTTGTCTCCCACATTTACCTCCTTGCCTTGTTGGAGTTCGTGCCAAAGTTTCCCTTCGGGAACACCTAGTTTTTTTGCCTTTTCGGGATAGAACTTGCCTGGCTTGTCTTTTTCAATAAAGAGGTAAGAATAGGCTGGAATGGAATGCTCTGCTTCGCAGACATGAATCGTATATGCAGTATCATCATAGACTAGGCCTTCCTTTACCTTCATTATTCTAACAGGGAAAGTAAGACCAAAGTTTAGTATCTTGAGGTTTGCTGCGAGGAATTCGTCAATTCCTTGGGGACCAAAGATGTCAACTGATTCTGTCCTGTTTTGCAACGACATTGTCTGCAGCAAACCCAGTATTCCGACGCAGTGGTCCCCATGCAGGTGGGTAACAAAGATCTTGATCTTTTTGTTCCAACCAAGCTTGGCCTTTTGGAATGCAATCTGAGCCCCCTCACCTGCATCAAACATGAGTATTTCCTTGTCCAATACAAGACAGATGCACGTCATACCCCGTTCTACAGTTGGCTGGGCCGCTGACGTTCCTAAAAACACCAATTTCATCTTACTGCAATCACCCTTGTGAGACTCTTATGTCTGTAGACCTCGTATTTCTTTGCTTTGTCAAGATAATCAAGATCGATTCCTTTTTTGTATACCATGACCAATTTCATCTTCTTTGGCAGTATTGAAATAAAATCTTGGATTAGCTTTTTTGGAGCTACAGATGATCTTGAAGCAGAACCGTATGGAACATCAGTAACTACTGCATCAACATCGTCCTTGATCTTTTGTATATAATCAAAAGTAGAATTGATAACTCTTGATTCATATCCATTTTGTGACAGGTTTTTCTCTGAGATATAACACATTTTTTCATCAAAATCTATTCCAATAGAGCGTATTCCAATAGATTCTGCCTCAAGCAAAATGGTGCCTGTCCCACAAAATGGATCACAGAGCGTCTTGCCTTCCCTCAAGCCTGATAGATTGACCATGCATCTTGCAAGCTTCCATTCTAGTTCATGTGGATACTTGAATATCTTCTCCGGCCTCTTCGGCTCAAGTATCATGTCTGAATAGCCCACGTATCTCTTAGTATCTGTTAGGATAAGGTATATTGTAAGAGAGGGGCTGGAAAGAGATACTCTGGCGCCCCAACTTTTCTTGAGTATGGGACCAACTTCTCTTTCCAAAGTAACACCGTCTATCTTCTTTGAAGAAAGATTGATTGTCCTGCAAGCAAATGCATCAGGTCTTGGGACATGCAATTCGATCTCTGATATATCATCAAATGTACCTGAAATATTTCCGGCAATTCTTACAAAAGCAGCTCTCCCAGCTATCTTCTCAAATGGTACAGTAGATTTTGTTATAACCAGTCTTGATTCTGATTCGTGTTCAGTATACTGATCATAGATTTTTGAAATCGAAACAACTTCGTCTTGGGCAAGCTCTAGATGTTCACCAGATAACACAAAGAAATTATGCGGCATTCAACTAATTGCCTTGACTATTACAGGTGATACATCGATGATGCTTGTTCTGCCAGGGATGGTATTTGTGGAAATTATTTTTGTAACTCCAGCTTTTCTGATTCGCTTTTCTGCATCACCAATTAAAAGTGCGTGGGTGCACGATGCATAGATCCTACCGCACTTTTGTTTCTTCAAAAACTCTGCAGCCTTTACTATACTACCTCCAGTAGATATCATGTCGTCAACCAAGATGAGGTCCCTTCCCCTTACCTCGCGATGTTCTGAAGATTTTATTGAGACCTCGCCAGTCTTTCTGTCTCTGTGTTTTTCCAATGCGATATAGTCCACACCTAAGAGACTTGCAAAGTTTTTTGCTCGCTTAATGCCACCCATGTCAGGTGATACCACAAGAGGATCTTTGAGAGACGATTTTTTGAAATGTTTTACAAGTTCCTCTATAGCACTGACATTTTTTGCAGGAATTGTAAAGTGCTTTAATGCTATCATACTATGAATATCGACCACTACAATTTTTCTTGCTCCTGCAGCCTTGAACAGCTTTGCAACAAGAGACATGGTAACTACCTCACTTGGTAAAAATTCTCTGTCCTGTCTTGCATAACCCATATACGGTATTACCGCAGACACTTGGGAAGAATATCTTCTTGCTTGGGAAACAAGAGCTAAAGCACGAACTAGATTAGTATCAACGGGGGGATACACAGAATGTACTACAATTATTTTGCCACTAGGTTTTGCCTTGAGAGTAAGTTTACTCTCACCATCTGGAAAAACTCGAAGTTCACATCCGATATATTTTGATCTTAATCTTGACGCAATCTTTCTTGCAAGACTCTCAGATGATGTTCCACCAATAACCGTAAAGCTAGCCAACAGACTCATCGAGCAAAGGGCTATTCTTAAGTTTTGAGGAAATAGGATTTGGCAATTTCAAGTATCTTTAAAGAAGCCATCGACAACATAAATGAGGATGGAACAACGCATAGTTTCTTTTCTTCCGAGTGCTACCGAAATACTATACGAACTTGGAGTGGGAGATAGAGTGTTAGCAGTTACGCATGAATGTAATTATCCGTCAGACACAAAAAGCAAGCCAAAAGTGATCCATTCCGTCTTTAATCCTCAAAAAATGACAAGCCAAGAAATAGACAACAAAGTGGTAGATCTAATGAAGACAGGACGGGACATTTATGTTCTAGATGAGAAAGTACTAAAAAACGCAAATCCAAATCTCATAGTAGCACAAGGAATTTGTGAAGTTTGTTCACCTTTTACCAAGGAAATTAACAAAGCGGTTGCGCTGCTTAAAGATAAACCCGAAGTTCTAATCTTAGACCCAAAGAATTTAGATGATATACTTGACAATATATCTGAGATTGGAAGAAAGGTTGGAAAGATAAGCAAAGCACAAAGCTTTGTGTCTGACCTGAGGGCCAGAATCAAAACCATTCAACATATTTCTAAAGGTGCACGACCTAAAGTTCTCTGCATAGAGTGGCTTGATCCGCTATTTACTGCAGGTCACTGGGTTCCACAAATGGTAGAGATTGCAGGAGGAATAAACGGCATTAGTGTCACAGGTGAGCAATCAAGAAGAATGGATCTTGATGAGGTAGTCAAGTTTGATCCAGACATAATTGTGCTTATGCCGTGTGGTTTTGATATAAATCGCACACTTCAGGAATATGACAGAATTGCAGACAAGGAAAAATGGAAATCGCTCAGATCAGTAAAACAAAGCCAAGTTTATGCAGTAAACGCAAATGAGTACTTTAGCAAACCAGGTCCAAGAACTATAACTGGACTTGAAATCTTGGCAAAGATAATCAACCCAGATACATTCCGAGATTTGCAGGTTCCAAAAAATTCTATCCTAAAGATAGAAAGTGATGTATAAAAAATCTAAAACTCTTGCGGTTTCGTATAGAAGATTCTCGCTGATAATTTCTTCCCAAGTCTTATTAGTTATGGTGCAAAATTTTTCTTTAGAATTGAGAAGGCTAACCATTTTTGCATTGATGGGTGTAATGGTTCTACCACTTCTCAATTCTGTTTATGCAACATCAGATCTAAGCACTCTGAGAAGCCCACAAGTTACCATATCGCCAACATCTGGTCCGCCTGGAACTCAAATAACCATCACAGTATCGAACATTCCAGACATTTCAAAGGAGTCCTACCCATACCCTGATCTTTACATTTATCTGCCATTCTCACAATCGTTTGGAGTCACTCCACAAAGCCAATGTGGAGGAGGAGACTGTTTTCCAATTTACACTCATGGTGAAGCAGTAAATCATGATTTTGCAGATAGAATCATTACCTTTTCATTATAGTACAACAAATCCCAATCCAGTTTATCTTAATGGTTTTGAAAATTCCGTATGTGATGTTGTAGTAAATGGCAAAACCGTAGAAAGATATTCTACGTTATGTAACACAAAAGACCAACCTATCGGTACGTATGAGATCAAATTTGGCTGGGCTGAAGAAAATGCACCACAGATAAACTATATTGTAAAAACAGTACAATTTACAGTCACACCAGGTTCCTCACCATCCGCACCACAAGAAGCTGACAACGGTAATTCAATCATACAAGCATATCAAAATGGACAGATAAGCGAATCTGTTTTTTACAGCAAATTATCGGCACTGGATGGAATTCAGAGCAAATAAGGCAGGCGTTGGCAACCATTGGTAAGCTCCCGCACCAGATGGGCGCCCCAGTTCCAGATGAGATGCAACAAATTCAGGGAGGGATACAAAAGGCATCTCAGCAGTTCAATTCTCAATCAGCTCAGCAGTCGCCACAATCAATACCACCGCCATCAACACAATCAATACAACAAACAAAGCCAGTCACAGAAGAACAAACCGCAGAATCTCTTACACCATATAAAGTAGATTTGTCATCCCAGCAGACCCCTCCAACCCCCCAAAGAGCCATCACAACAACAATCCAAAATCAACAAAATAACTTGTGGGCCATGATTACAATCATTGCATCTGTGGGTGCGGCTTCTGCTATAGGCGGAAGCCTTTTTGTGGTAAGACATACAAGAAAAGTTACAAATTAGGATAGATTCCAAATTAGTCTATTGGACTTAGTTTTTTCTGACATTCACGCAGACATTGATGCCTTGGATGCCATCCTGGGAATGGTTTCTAGTCAAGAATTCAAAAAGAGATACGGCGAGTTCTCTCGAGTAATAAATCTGGGTGATGTCTTAGAGCGAGGAACCCACCCGAGAGAGGTTCTTTCCAGACTAAAAGCACTTCAAGAAAATTATCCTTTTTATTCAGTTATGGGCAACCACGACGAGGGTTTCCTGTATAACCGCCTAGTCAGTGCATGCTCACTTGAATCTATGGATGCTCACGCAAAACTAACTAGAGACGATATCTCTTTTTTTAAAGAAAATAGCGACGGTACTTTTGGAAATCAAGAATTTATTGATAAAAAATACAATCTTTTCTGCGTACACGGAGGCCCTCTTGATCCTAGGAAAATCATGCCACAAAATGTACGGGATGAGGCATGGTTGTACCAAAGGTCTTGGCAGAGGCTGACAGAAGAAGAATTTGATTTCTTTACCTATGCTGGCTACCACTATAGGGCTTCTTCTGCTTTTGAAGAGGCTAAAAGGCATGTAGAGAATCATATCATCTTTTGCGGTCATCAGCACCAGGAAGAGGCCATAATGCAAGATGGCATCATTCATCGCATTTATCCTGCTCTCAAACCAATAAGAGAAAAGGTTTCAGGTCATATTCTAGAGAAAAAGGAGATTGAAATCAATTCTGACAACAACTATCTTATCAGAGTGGGAATAGCAGGTCCTGAAGGACATTATGTAAAAAATTCTGAGGTTCCACATTTTGCAATTGTTCAACATGAACCAAGAAAGGTGATTTTATTTTCTTTACATACATAACATATGGTAAAGCCAAATGAGCGCCACTGAAACACTACGCAATGATCATAGACAGATTCGTCGTCTCGAAAAGATAGTTGTACAATGTTATACGAAGCTCTATGCGGGGGAGGACGTTCCATTTCAAGATATCGAAAAAATGATCACAATAATGTTCGAATTTCTCGATGCCATTCACTATTCACGAGAAGAAGATGCATATTTTGCCTGTGTCGGAAGTTATGGTACCTTAAAAGAAGAGATCCGGACATTTATGATAGAACATGAGTTTAGCCGTCGCATTGCAGGCAACATCTCAAAACACTTGCAAAAATGGAAGGAAGGGGAGGATGCAAGAGAGCCTGTTGCAAGATTTCTCAAAGCCTATGCAGTCTATCTAGATGATCATATGAAAAAGGAAGATGAATTCTTTAACATTGCAGAAAAACAAGTATTATCACCGGAAGAAGAAAAAATGATGTATGAAGAATTTCGTGCAGTCAATGCTGTTGTAACAAAACTTGATGAACTTATCAAGTCAATAGATTCTTTAGAACAGACTGAATGGATGAAAAATTAATACTCTTCGAAGATCGACTTTACCTTTGGATAAAACAAGGCTTCGTTTTGCTCTAGTTCATATTTTTGTTGCATGGTTATGTGTGCGAATCAACAATTATTATATATCATCACCTTAGTATGTTAACTATACATAATATCATGACTATTGTAAACCTTCGAGTGCATATTGCTCCAGTAGGATTTGAAATTGATAGGATTGCCATACCTGCAAAGCAAATGAAGGCAGACCGCGTATGGCTCCTGATGCATGGCGACCCCTCAAAAGACAAGGCGCAAGGATACATGGAAAAGATAAGAATGCAACTCAAAAAGGAGAAGGTTGAAGTTCATGCAGAATATTCAGATAGATTTGATCTCTTTAAGATACTAAAATCAGTCAGGGAAATCGTAGAAAAAGAGGAGGGAAACGACATTTTTGTAAATTGTTCTTCTGGTTCAAAAATTCAGGCAATCGCCTGTATGATGGCCTGCATGATGTTTCAGGGAAAGACAAAGCTTACTCCCTATTATGCCGAGCCTGAAAGCTACTCGAGCGTTAAAGGAGAACAACTTTCCTCTGGTGTCAAAACAGTAGTGAAACTCCCAGCATATGAAATTCATACCCCAAAACCAGCTTTGATTCAGGCATTAAAGATAATAAAACAACACGGCGGCAAGATAACAAAAAAGGAAATGGCAAAACTTGCAGAAGAGAAAAAACTAATTGTGGTCAAAGCAAAAGAAGAAAACTTTGATCAGGCCAGATTTGCAAGTCTTGACAAAAACATCATACAACCACTCTTAAACGAATGGAAATTCATTGATGTTGAAAGAATAGGTCGAACACGTTGGATAAAAATTACACCTGAAGGAAATGGCGCAGTTGAATTTCTTAACTAGAGCCCCTTGTTGCAAGCTCTGGTTTTAGTGTCCACACTACCCCCATAGCAATGAAGGGAACGGAAACTATCGCAGCAATTTCTAGATATGTCTTGTATTGTTCTGGATGTTGTGGATCGGGATTTGACCACAAAAACGGCACTGGTAAGGCAGCAGCAAACCAGACTATGCCTAACACAATGATTATCTTAAGTGAGCGTTTTCTTTTAGAATCCACACAATAGTGTGAGCAAGGTTCTATTAATTTGATATGGCTGATTTACTTTACTGACATTCCGCCATCTATAGGCAATATTGCACCTGTAATCCACGAAGAGTCTTCCGATGCAAAATATAGTATAGCCTTTGCAACGTCTTCTGGGGAGCCAATTCTTCCTATGGGGTGCTCAGCCATGGCCATTGCTCTATCTGCTTCTGTTCTAAGGTAGGGTTCTGTCATATCCGTCTCAACAATACCTGGACAGACACAATTTATGCGAATCTTGTACTTGGCATACTCTATTGCCAAAGCCTTTGTCAGATGTATAAGAGCTGCCTTTGTTACAGAATATGAATCTGCTTCAAAATTTTCAAATGATTTGAGTCCAGCATCTGATGAGACATTAACTATGCATCCCCCATTTTTCATCATATGAGGAATAACTGCTTTTGTAAAACGGAACTGGCCTGTCAAGTTCACATTAATAACTTCATTCCATTTTTCTTCCGAAGTTTCATGTAACGGCCTAACTTCTGGAAATATGCCTGCATTGTTTACTAGTATGTCTATCTTGTTAAATTTATTCAAAGTTTTTGCTACAACATTTTCAACATCCTGTTCTTTTCTTATATCCCCAGAAAAACTAACTATTCCTAATTCCTTAGCTACGGATTGGAGTCTATTATCGTCCTTTGCTGTAATTACTACTTTGGCTCCTTCCTTTGCAAAAATCTTAGCAGTTGCCTTTCCTATTCCTCTACTACCACCTGTCACAATGGCTACTTTTCCAGAAAGTTTCATTTGTTTAGAATTTTATTTGGAATATTATATGTCTATTCGCGATACTCCATTATAGTAGATTATACTAGTAGAATCAGTCGTTGTGCTTTTCTAGATCCATCTAGATCAAAAAATACTATGGAAACACACAAACCAAGAATTCTCGTAGTTGATGATGAGGATGATATTGTTTATTCATTGAAAAACGGGCTAGAACAAAGAGGATTTTCTGTTGATGCATACACAGATCCTCTTCTGGCGTTGGCTAACTACAAACCTTCTGAATACTCCCTGTGCCTTCTTGACATCAGGATGCCAAAACTGAATGGCTTTGAGTTGTATCGAGAGATACGAAAATTAGATCACTACGTGAAAATGTGTTTTTGTACTGCACATGATCTTGAATATCGAGATGAATTTCATAAAGCACTTCCCGAATTAGATGAACGAACTTTTATCCCAAAACCTTGTTCGTTGTCTGAGCTAGTTGGGCGTATAGAACAAGAATTGGAAAAATTGGAATCTGTTGCAAGAAAATAAAATCAAGAAAGGACAGTCAGACCCATGTATTTTCAATCTGTGTAAATATTGTAAATGTTATACTTTCTAATTATAGTTTAAACAACCTTTATTTTAAAAAATTTAATAAATTGTGTTAAAAATATCAAAAATTATATAATAAATCCTAAATACTTTGATCTTATATATTAACTGATGCAGAAAGATGTAAAATCTACTGCTCGGTAGGCGTGGCTTCGCAGACCATATATGTGACCGCTGTGGGCGGCTCTTAAGAGGTAATCTCTGAATGTCTGCGATTGGGGCCACGCCCTTTTTCATTCTATAACTATGATGAAATAATTCTGGAATCATTGATATTGAAAAATTTTTTGTTTGATTGTTTTTGATTACTCATTTGACAGTAGTAAAATTAGAAACTAATTTTAAAAAAATTTAGAGCTTTAGGGATTCTTTTAGTCCCTTGTATCTATTTCGAATTGTTACTTCAGTTACTCCAGCAGCTTGTGCAACATCTTTTTGTGTTTTGTTCTCTCCATTCATTACACAAGAGAGATACAAAGCAGCAGCAGCAAGTCCCATCGGATCCTTTCCGGCTGAAATCTCGATCTCAGCTGCATCCTTTAGGATCTGTAAAGCTTTTCGTTTTGTCTTTTCGCTTAATCCTGCCTTACTTGCAATTCTTGCGACACACTTTATTGGATCAACTACCGGCATCTTGAGATCAAGTTCTCTAAGTAAGAGTCTATAGCATCGGGCCACATCTTTTCTTTTGATATTAATTCCGCTTGCTACGTCTGTTAGAGTTCTTGGAGTCTCTGTATCTCTACATGCTGCATAAAGTGCAGCTGCTACGAGTCCGGGAATAGATCTTCCCCTTACAAGACCTTTGTCAAGTGCTTTTCTATAGATATATGCAGTCTTTTCTATTACTGCATCGGACAGTGCAAGTTTGTCCTTTAATCTATCAAGCTCACTGAAAGCCTGTCTGAAGTTTCTGTCTACTGGTTCATGAACTTGACTCCTGCTATCCCAAGTCCTAAGTCGTTCAATGGTACTCTTCATTGATGCGGAAAGTGGTTTTCCTGATGCATCCTTGTCTGCAGGACCAATGATTGTTGCTAATCCCATGTCGTGCATTGCAAGTGATGTTGGAGTTCCTGTTCTGCTTCTGTCCTCGTGCTCTTCTTTGGAGAAAGATCTCCATTCTGGTCCAGATTCTTCGACGCGTTCTGTCATAACAAATCCACATCCGCCACAAAACATTTCGCCTGTGGTACTATCTGTAACCATTGGACCTTTTCCACAACGTGGACAGCGTCCACCAGAGCCAAAAGATTCGCGAGTCATATAATATCTTATAAGAATTTCGGTTAACATAGATAAAAAGGTTTAACTATAAGTGAAATTATTAAAATTTAAAATATATATTGAATAACTTCTAATTTTTTGTTTTTTATCATATAATAATTGAAATAATTAGATCAGTGTTAGTTGATTCATGGAGAAAGGCAATTCCGTAAATCGGTGCAACAAATTTTTTGTAATGTAACTTGAAAACAGTTTTGTGTTTTGAAAAGAGATGAGATGAAATCATTTCTAAAAAATGAATGAGTAGATAAGAATTATTTTTCAAAAACAGAAAAAACATTTTTTAAAATTTGATAACTTTTTGTTGTTAAAACACTTCAACCAAAACCTTAAATACGTTAGTTCTGGATGACAGGCAATAAATAAAATGGAAAAATGTCCACTTTGCTGTGAATCGCAACCGTCAAGCAGTGCGCTTGCAATTCACATAAAGAAAATCCATCCACAAAGAAATATTGCAATACCAGTAATGCAGTAAATCTTTGTAGTGGGGATTGAATCTAGGATATATCCAGCTAGATTATCCGAAAATTTTGATTTTTTAGCAAGAATCCAGCAGTGGCTATCTCAAGCAAGCAATTTGTTAGCTAAATTTAGCATACTGTGAACCACATTTTACACCTGAAATTAATAACAGATTTTTTTAGTCGTACACATGACAACATTTGCAAAGAACTGGCAAAAACCACAGACACCAAGCGTTGGTGAAAGAATCAACGACGCCTTAAGACCAAAAGGCCCTCTAAAGCCAAGAATGGAGCAAGCAGTAAAAAGACTCCAAACTCAAATTGGAAAACTTGACGGAATGATTACAAAATTAAAACAAAGAGATGAAAAGTTATTCAAAAGAATTGTAGTTGCCACTCAACAGCATGATCTTACTGCTAGTAGAGTTTTATCAAAAGAATTAGCTGAAGTTAGAAAAGTTACCAAACTACTTGGAAATGCTAGAATAGCACTTGAACAAATCGAGCTCAGGCTCAGCACCTTCCACGATCTAGGAGATACGGTAGTGACAATCATGCCAACTATTGGCTTGATGAAGAGCCTGCGATCCTCCCTAGTACAATTTATGCCAGAAGCAGACCGTGAACTATCTGGAATGACTGATATGCTCAGTGGATTGATGACAGATACATTCCACAGCGGCGACTTTGGAATTGACTCTGGAGTCACAGACGAAGAATCTGAGAAAATAATCCAGGAAGCGGCAGCAGTAGCAGAGGCAGCAGTAAATGATAAGCTGCCTTCCATGCCTGCAGGCGATCAATCAGCTTCTGCCCGCTACGTCTAGGCTATCTTGTGCGATAGTCTGTAGCGGAAATACATTCCAAATAAAATCAAGGAAACAACTAGTATTGTGGCAGAAGAGAAAAACAGCGCAGAGTAACCAAACGCCTTTGTAAGATTTCCAGTAATAAGAGCCCCCATAAAAACGCCAATTCCGGTCACAGCACTGTTGACTCCAAGATACTTTCCCTCAAAACCCTGTGGTATGCTTTTGAAAAAGATGACTGAGCTTGATGTACTAAAAATAGAAAACCCAATAACTAAAAGACAGGATGAAATGATGGCCAACAATGTACCTACACTCCCTATCATTATTGGAATTGTTACAGCAGGAATTACTACAGCTAAAATTCTAGGCATGAATGCCATTAACGTAGATCGTTCTTCCCCCACCTTGGAAATTATTTTAGGAGCTACAAAAAAGATAAGCAGCATAGTAGCCATCTGAATCATGTAGTTTAGGAAAATTCCAGAATTTGAAAAATGGCGGCTTACAAGAAAAGGACTCCAACCTGTTGAATACATGTTGCTCCCAAGATTGAAACAGAATATTGCAATATAGAAAATTCCAATCTCATTGCTTATCTTTCCCTTAAATATTGTAATTATGTGCTTGAAATCATATAGTTCGGGAATTTTTGGAAAGACAAAATGATAGTGACTCATTATGTAGCGCAAGCCATGTATGGAATGGGCCACGCTACTTCGCTCAAGATGGAATCCTGCACCCTTAACACTTGTGCTAAGAACCATCGCTATTCCGCTTGATGCCGCACAGATCAAAAAATATGGCCTTAGATCAAGATAGAGACTATCAACGGTTCCAATTATCATCGCAGCTAACATTCCAAGAGTACTAATTATTGATGTTCTTGCAAAAAGCCAACTCCAAAGATTCTTCTGCACAGATTCCATCACAAGCAATTGAGTTACAGGATTTCTGCCAACTAGAAAAAATCCAAGTATGGGCGAAATGACATAAAGTGCGGTAATCGACGTAGTCAGATACATGCCAACACTGCTAAGCAGAACAACAAAGAATGATATGAGAAGTATAAACCGTCTGGCGTGAAATCTATCGATTATCTTGCCCCAAAAAATAGAACCTGTGGCAATGGAAGCATTCTGAAGAGCAGTGATTATTGCAACTTCTCCTATGTCGCCACCAAGAGATATTACATACAAAGGAATTACAATATTCAGACCTTGTACAGAAATCTGGCCTGGAAGAATGTACCACATCCACTTTTGTGATTGTACTGGTTGCACGTTCAGACAGTTATAGAGATGGCATTATTGTATAATCTATTTGAATAATTTGCATAATTTAGTCTATTTTGTGATAATTGGGAAAAAACTCTATCATGCAGTTGTGTGTGATTTACACACTGCGTGAGAATGCAAGCATTCAAAGACAGACGACCATTGTCGTCATTCCCTTCGGATTTCTCCGCTGGGTTCTTTTACGGTAGGGTTTGCCTTACCGTATCACACGTTTGCTGCATGATGCCTGTCTTGGGAGGATATTCCTTTGCAGGGACAATATATACACATGCAAATTATTTAAGTATTGTGACTATTTCATAGCTGAAATTCTTCTTTCTTTACAATAGATGGAGTTGTTACATGTTAGTAGAGAATTTTTTGAAAATTATTGATGAAAGCTTTTATGATACAGTCGCATAAAGAAACTGTGACAAAAAATGTAGACATTTACCAATTAATTTACGAGTCCAACTTGGATAGTAAATTGGAACAAATTCTAATTGGTTTGATGAAAGATAATCCATCTCCCAAAATTGAGACTGTGATTCAAAAATTTCTACTATATGTGCAGCATTCTACCGAAAACTTTTGGTCTACGTACTATAATGCAAAAACCTATCAGGAAAAACTGGATTGTTATTACCAGTTTTCAAAAAACCAGTGTCTTGCAACTGAGGTACTCATCAGAGATCTAGACTCGCTATCCTCAGAAGAGGAGATAAAAGACAATTTGGGCAATATGCTAAAAGAAGGATTTACCTTTTAGCTGAAAGAGGACTCTGACTTTGGTCTAGAGTCCTTGAATTTCTCTATCTTGCTGCCTTCCTCGTTTACTATTCTATCAATACCTAATATCTTTTCACGAAGGCTGTTGATAATAGTGGCAACATCATCTGCTTCCCTTTCTACCTCGCTTCTCTTTTGTTGCAAGGCCTTTATTCCCTGCTTTTCTTCGTCAATATACTGCCCAACCTTAACCAATTTTTCTTTCAAATTCTTAATATCGACAGATTCATCCTCTATGTTTTTCTCTAAATTCGTTCTTTTGTCCTTCAAATTCTTAATCATTAATCCTACGTAGTCAATTGCCTCTTCAAGCTTGGTTCGCTTGTCCATGAGGGCTCTAATACCTATGTCTTCTGTACTCATTGTCCTTTGCTGCATAGGCTCCGGTATTTTTACTTGTTCTGGAGGTTGTTGCTCAATAACTTTGGGAGGTTCTGGGCGTGACTGCTCTATGACTTCGGCTGTTTTTTCAGGTTCCAGCTCCTCCTGTGGCTGGTACTGCGTCGAAAAATCCTCCCCATCTTTTTTAGTAGAATCTGGCTTAAATTCATCCTTTTTCTTTCGGAATTTTTCAAACATATTGCTTATGACTAGTGTAATGTGTAATATATAAAAAGTTAATAGATGAACTAGATGCTTAGGACGGAAAAAAGGCCCTTTTTAGGCATGTTTGGCGATCATACAGTTTAAACCAAGATATATTTAGAATTAGGGCATTGGTTTTCGTTAATTGAAAAAAAGCAACAGCAAGGCAAATCTTCTTCCCATCGTTGAATCTATATTAAAACTAGATCCAATGATGCGATTTGCCGCAATAATAGATCTTAAAGGGAATATATCAGAAGCTATAATGAAAGAGGGTAAAACTTCGCTCAAATCCCAAAAAGAGGAAGAACATTTTTGTAAACAGGTAGCTGTAAGACGAAAGATCCGAAAACAATTTGACAAAAGCTTAGGGCCTGTTAATTATGTGCACATAGAACGCCAAAGGGTTACACAAATAGTTGTATATCCAAAACGCAAAACGGTGTATGTTACCATGGAACCTAATATGGATATTGCAAGGAAATTAGAAATTATAGAAGAAATAAAAAAGAAAACTCGTAATTTGTAAGAAATCAGAGAACGCCTTTTCAGGCAACAGTTTATTCTGCTGCTGGTTGGGGGGTTCCTTCGCCTACTACATCAGCAGTAGCAAAGCGTCCGCCAACTTGCGTAATCTTTACTTTTGCGTTCTGGCCTACTTGCCCGCCTTTGACGAATATGACAAAACCTTCTACTCTTGCGATACCGTCTCCCTTTCTACTGATTTCTGTTATGGATACATCGTATTCTTTTCCAGTTTCTACTGGTTTTGGTCTATTATCGTCAAATCGTCGTCCGCCGCCGAATCGTCGTCCGCCGCCGAATCTTCGACCTCCACCATAACCTCTATTTCCACTGTATCCTTGGCTTGGGCTTTCACCAAAACCAGAGTCGTTAAAGCTCACCGTTGCACCTCCTTTGTTACTAGACCTATAACTATACCCTATAAAATCTGTTCAACATGATGTGTGAGACATATCTCCCCCGCTTCGTAAATCTCACATTTTTGGCCATTTCAAGGTATGAAACAGCCGTTCCGCTAGGCGTTCCGCTACGATGTTTCATGCTGTCCCTCATAAAATATCAATCCTATAAGATGCCAATGTCAAAACAACAATACAGGTCAGAAATGGGCATCATTGCTGATATCCTGGGTGTAACTATGGATGGTGGAATACAAGGAGTCATCGTCTCCGCCATCTCAAGAAGGGCAAATCTTTCTCACTATGCAGTCTTGGAAAAATGCCAGAAGCTGATAGATGCAGGCTTGGTAGAATCAATGAAGGCTGACAGAAATAGACTGTTTAGGATTACAGAGAAGGGCATTAGGTTCTTTCAGGAATTCCAGAGATTTCAGGGTGTAGTCCAAGGACTTAACCTAAGGTACTAGAAGAATGTACCAGCAAATCTCGGTGATCCAAGCAGAAGCGCCAGCAGAAGCAATGCTTTTTGTAAGGATTACTTATATCCTGACAGCAATGCTAAAGGCTCCAATTATTGCTGTCTGCCTTTTTTCACTTGCTTTTTGCTCATGTATCCAGTATGCACTAAGCTCATCCAAGGCGCTTGAATTTACCATTTATGCAGATGGCACTACGCATGTCTTCTATCAAAGCGATGTAGATCCACAATCTCCTGATTTTGTACTTGGCCTATATGGAAACACTACTGAGAACCTCGTTATACGAGATCAAAATGGTACGTTGCTTTCAAGCAAAATGAACGGAAATAATGCAGACATTGAAACTCTTGGGGCTTCTTCAATTAAAGTGGACTATGATACACCCGATCTCGTTTCCAAAAATGGAAAGACATGGACATTTCGAGTAGATTCTCCTATTGATTATTCTGTGCTTTTGCCTGCAAATACCGTAATTGTAGGTATGAGTACAACACCATCAAACTTACAAGTTGTAGACGGACAATCTCTAATCTCGCTTCCAAGCGGTCCTGCAGATATCAGCTACATATTTGGAGTATTAGGAACTAGTCAGACCGCAACCTTGTCAATTCAAAAAGCTCGAGATTTCATTAATACAGTAAACTCTGAGAACATAAAGACGCCACTTGCTTCTGAAAAACTAGATGAAGCAAATACAGCTTTCAATCAAGGAAGGTATTCTGATGCAGAAGCGCTAGCAAACGATGCTAAAAATCTAGCCGTACAGGAGCAACAAACTGCCCTTTCTACACCAAAACCATCCGAAGATACCAACACAACTCCAATTTTGGTTGCGGCCGGAGCCGCTGCAGCAGGAACGACTGTATTCATTATACTAAGAAGAACAAAGACTGTCACAAAAGAAATTCCAGTACCACAAATCCCACAGAATAACTATACCCCTCCAGACAAAGAGACAATCTTCAGACTAAAACCAGAGCTCCGACAAGAAGACAAGGAAATCATCGCATTTATCTCTGAAAAGGGAGGAAGAGTTTTTGAAAGCGAACTTCGCAAGAAATTCCTTTTGCCGCGTACCACAACATGGAGAGCGGTAAAACGATTAGAAAGGGAAGGAGTTGTCGAAATAGAAAAAGTAGATCAACAAAATCTAATAAAATTACAAAAAGTTGAGGAGGATAGACAATGAGGATATCATCAATATTTCTCTTAATTTTGGTTGGAACGATGATCTCTGTTATTCCTATGAAGTCCTATGCCGATCCCCAACTAGATACTCTACTCAATATTGCAATTCAGGCAAGAGATAACCTTGGGGTTACTATATCACAAATTAATAATGTGACTGATGACATTAACCAGCTTTACAAGCAAGGCTCCAATGAAACTGACGCATTATCACAGGCTGTGTCTCAGCAAGATGTTAGTGCTGCTAAACAACATTTTCTTGCAGCCATGAAGTTTTTCAAGGAAACAAATGATAAAATAAATTCGCTTAATGCAACATCAACATCAAATGATCAACAGAGAGCAGAGATAAATCAATTACGAGGTGAAATAATAAGGCTCGAAAATATGGGGAACCTCCTAAAATCTATTGCACTACAAAATAATGTGAATATCAATTTTACAAACTTTGATGAAATGCTCCAAAGCGCAAACCAAGACATTGATTCAGGAAACCTTGACGATGCTTCAAAACAAATTCAAAGTGCTAACGATTTTGTTGCTGCTACACACAATTCACTTACTGAAGCTGCACAAGAAAAAATTTCACAAAGAGCAAAAGATTTCACAGAAAAACAGATCGCACAGCTAAATGTAACACAATCTAATATTGTACAACAAAATAATGCTACTCAGTATAATAACACCAAACCAGACAACGCTACACAGTTTAATGTACCAAAAAACACTATGCCGACAAACCAGCCTCATACTACTGTAAATAACTCGAATATTACTATAAACAGTAGCCCCCAAGACATGGTGGCAGAGCTTAAGCATTTAGTAGCAGAAGGAAAAGTTGACCAAGCAATAAATCTAATAAAAATTATCCAAACTTACCAAAAAGCAAAACTGGCTGAAAGGGTCGCAGAGGTATCAACACCTCCATCTGAGAACACTACAGTATCAACACCTACACCACCAACACCTCCATCTGAGAACACTACAGTATCAACACCTACACCACCAACACCTCCATCTGAGAACACTACAGTATCAACACCTACACCACCAACACACCAAAACTACAATGTAACGCAAGAACATGACTCAAAAAATAATGATCATGAAAAAAACCATCAAAATACAAAAAAATCAGAAAAGGAAAAACACGGTAGAGACTGATCGAATTCCTATAGTTTCTAAAATTGACCCTTTATCTGATGAAAATTCCATAAAATTCATATAGATTTTTAATGGCAGCACATCGTATGGCATCAAAGCAGATCTCAATAGGTATAGGCATTCCAATGATTGTGGTGGGCGCAATACTTGCTGTATTTCTTGCTCCAATAGTGCCAGATCTTAGTGATACTATAGAGTTTATTGGAAGCCTAATAGGAATCCTTGGCGTGATGATATTCATTGCAGGATTATTTGCTAGAAAAATACCACAAATCGCTTCTTAAATTCTAAAGATTCCTTTTGAAATAAGGTACTGAAGACTAGTAGCAAGCGTTTTGTCGTCAATCTGACCCGTTGCCCACCAATTAGCCACATTTTTTATCCAATCAGGAACATCTGTTGATGTGTCATTTGTTATAGTGGCATTTATCAAACCTTGATTTATCATGAATTTCACTGCCAATACAAACTCGTCTTTGCCTAATGCTTTTTCAGACCACCAAAGTATTCTTTCTCTAACCCAATGAGGTACAGTGCGACTTTCCGTTCCATATAGAGAAAATTTTTGTATATTGTCATTTTTCTTGTCTACGACATAGATATTTCCTAAAGAATCTGTTGCAAGTCCAATCGGCTCTTCAAATTGACCAGCTAAAGTTCCTTCCGAACCCCAACTTAGAAGAAAATTTCCATAGGAATCAAATTTCTGAATTCTATGATTATTGGTATCTGCAACATAAAAATTGTCCTTTGCATCTATGGCTATTGCGGTGGGGTTGTTGAATCTGCCATTCTCGGTTCCACTAGAGCCAAAAAAGTTTATGAAATCTCCAATGTCTGAAAACTTCAATATTTTATTATCAGACGAAGAGATATAGAAATCATTCTTTGCATCAAAGGAAATGTCATTAAGTGATGTAAAATTAGCTCCATCTGTGAGCAGGGGTCTTATCTGATCAGTATACTGACGCTCTGTATTGAATATCTGTATGGTATCTCTTCCAGAATCTACAACAAATAGATAGCGCCCGACATCTTCAGATAATCCTACTGGTATATGGAACATACCATGTTCATCTCCATAACCTCCCCACGCATAAATGAAATTACCTTGCTTGTCAAACATCTGGATTCTTGCATTCCCAGTGTCTGCTACATAGACATACTTTTTTCCAACAAAAATTCCATTTGAGTGAATAAATTGACCGTTACCTGACCCTGCGCTTCCCCAAGATACTAGTAATTTTCCGTTAGAATCAAATTTTTTTATTTGAGAATTACCGGAATCAACAACATAAACATCATTATCTGAATCTATAGCTATTCCAGTTGGATCATTAAAAGAGGTTGACGTACCAAAATAGGAAACAAACTTTGGTATGCTGAATTGATTAGCGTTCAATAACTCATTTTCGCCAACCGGTGATCCCTTGATATCAAAGGATGCATTTCTAATTATTCCGTCATAATCTGCATAAATTTCCCAATGTCCAGTTGTATAGTTCTTGCCTATCTTGTACGGCAGTATTGTATCAAGTGTTGTCATTGATAACGATTTTCTGGGATATTCTACACCATTTGGGTCTATCACCCAAAGGTTTACTGAATTTGCAACTATCTCTGATGTATGAATTTTAAGGTGAATTATATCTCCAGGTCTGTAGTTGAATTTATCAGGAAATATGCCAAATTCAATGTTAGGCAATGTTCTTGGACTTGCGATTACATTGAACGAACCTGAATTGCTAACTCCTGCATATTGTATTACATAGCTATATGTGCCGATACTCTTTGTTATACCGTTCAACACCAAAGGTGTATGTACAGAAAATACTTGGAATTGTCGGGTGATGACATTTCCAGACGGATCCGTTATTTTCAAGGTACCTTCTGACTGTGTAACTCTAGTGACTGAAAGTGCTAGATTAATCACATCTCCTACTTGGTACGTACTCTTATCTGTGTGCGAAGATACTAGCATGAGCTCAGAATATTTGCCTAAAAGAAATGGTACTTCTTTTATCGTATTATAATACTGGATCTTCAGTTTGTACAGTCCAGGCGGATGATAGTCTGCTAATCCTATCATATGAAAATTGAAAATTACACTACGTTGAAAAGCTCTTATATCAATTTGCGGAATGTCACTTACAATATTTCCTTTTTGATCATAAAAATTTAGATGGAAAAATTCTGCTTGATTTGCAACCGGTATGTAATATGACGTGGTAATGTTAACATGCATTACATTTGGCTCATAATAGGTATCTTTGTCAGTGAAAACATTTAACACAATGGGATTTACCTTGAAATTAACTGTTTGATTTACATTGTCATAGCGGTAGTTTATAGACCAATTGCCGAAATAATTGTCAAACGCATTTCTCACTATCTGTTGTGTAAAGGTTCCATCTGATTTTACTTGGGTAAGATTACCTGATATTGTAGAATTATCTGGTCTATGAGCTATCCAAGATACAGGACCGCCATGAAATCCTTGAATTTTGATATTCACAATTATCCAATCATTTGGACCAAAAACAGAAGATTTGGGAACAGCACTTATGGTCACGGCATCTGCTTGTTGATAGCTGATAAAAATCACAGCAGCTATAATAACAAGCAAAAAAATTGTTTTTCTCACTATGTGATTTCCTCCATTAATCAGATAAATCGTTTTGGTAAAATATGTTCATCATAGAATCCAATTAAATAAATAATGAATAAACAGAGATCGAACACTTGAAAGTACGACTGTATGAAATATTTACTTCAATAGAAGGAGAAGGAATTCTCTACGGCACCAAGACCCTTTTTGTCAGGCTGGCAGGGTGCCCCTTCAAATGTTACTACTGTGATACAAAAGAGTCGTTGCCCATGTCGTCTGGAAAAGAGTATCAAATTGATGACGCAAAGAAGCTAATTGAAAACAACCTAATAAAAAATACATACAAGGTCAATTTCACTGGAGGAGATCCGCTTGTTCAATCTGATGCAGTATCTGAATTGGCAAAATTTGTACAACAAAAGAAGATCATGACATATCTAGAATCTTCATGTTTTGATTCTGTAAAATTTGCTCAGGTTTTGCCATATTTTGATGTCGTTAAAATCGAATTCAAAACACCTGACTCTGAATTTGTAGACCAAGCTCATTATTCTAAACTTTTGGAAAATGAATTACAATGTTTAAAACTTGCTACTGATTCTGGTAAAATAACATATATCAAAATAGTTGTAAGTTCAAGAACTAGACTTGAACAATTCAAAAATCTTCTCAAGAGCATTTTTGATATTCCGATGAAGACTCAGATTGCAGGATTTATAATACAGCCTACATATGGAATAGCAGAACCTGATTTGAAACAGCTTCTTGACTTTTATGATGCAGTTCATATTTATTATAAAGAAGTACGTATTGTACCTCAGTTGCACAAATTCATAGGAGCTCCATGATGAATAAAGAAAGAGTGAAAAAATTAATTCGCGAACTAATCGCTGAAATAGGAGAGGATCCGACAAGAGAAGGATTAGCAGATACCCCAAGTAGAATAGCAGACATGTATGAAGAGATCTTCAAAGGATATGATGCAGAATCGGAACTCTCAGTAAAATTCTCTGAGGATTCTGATGTTGTTATAGCCAAAGACATCCAATTTTATTCCATGTGTGAACATCATATGTTACCATTTTTTGGAAAAATCACAGTAGCATATGCTCCAAACGGTAAGGTATTTGGCATATCAAAACTAGTTCGTTTAGTAGAAAAATACTCGGCAAGGCTGCAGATTCAGGAAAGAATCACAAAAAATATCGCAGATGAATTGCACTCAGAAGGAGTAAAGGGAGTTTTGGTCATAGCAGAAGGAGAACATCTTTGTATGAAGATGCGCGGTGTAAGAAATGATGCACTGGTAACAACTATTGCATCAAGAGGAATATACGATAAAAAAGAAGCAAGAACCGACGTTCTGAGTATGATCTATAGCGGACGTTCCCCTTCGAACATAGCATAAATCTAAAAAATTAAATAATAACATACAACTCACGACGGTTATGGGCGTACATAACAATGTTCATGTTCCAAAAGATTCATGGCCGGCCTTTGCATGGTATGCGATTGAATTCTTTATTGTAATGGCAGTAGGAGTACTGGTTGCAGTAAATTCAATGGATTATTTTACAAAACTCGGTTTTAGTCAAGACATGACAAACTGGATCTTTTGGGGTATTGTCGGAATACCATTTCTTGCATACTATATGATAGTAAGGCCGCTCTTATTTAGACGACCCGCACTAAAAATCTAGGCTTCAAACCTATATCTTGTTTTATCCGCCATACCAGCTTGTTCAAAAGCTATTTTTCTGTTGTTGCAAGATTCACACTCTCCACACTGGATTTTAGACTGAGAATAACAACTCCAAGTTTTGAATATCTCATCTCCAAGAAGATCATAGCCGATTTTGAGAAGATTGCTCTTAGAAAGATTTCCAATAAAGGGGCTCCAAATTTTTATCTTCTTTCTCAAACCTTTTCTTATGCCATCAACTTCTCCTTCATTTAGCGACTCTGCTAATAATTTGGCAAATCTTGGTCTACAGTCTGGATATCTACGGTCATCTTTGTGAGCGCCATATGCAACTAGATTTGCACTTTTTGAAAATGCCCAAGCCGAAGCGATGGAAAGAAAAACGGCATTTCGTATTGGAACCACTATAGAATAGTCAAACTTGGAAGGTATGCTCATCTTTGAATATGTCAGTGCGTTTGTCTTTTCATACAAAGTCTTCATGAACTCTATATTGACTATCCTATGTTCTTGAAATTTCAATATTTTAGAAAAATAACGAGCCATGTTTAGTTCTTGATTGGCCTTCTGGCCGTATGAAAACGTGATTCCGTAAATATCGTACTTTTTCTGTAAATAAGCCACAGTACAGACCGAGTCTATGCCTCCACTAAAAACTACAATTGCCTTCAATTTGAGTGCAGTAATTCTTGACCAAATAAATTTGCTTGACTAGGCAAGTGTAATGAGCGCAGCACCACAGAGGATCAGACCACTTCCAGTTATAACCCTGAGAATATTCTGTTTATGAACAATTTCTCTAAAATATAAAATTCCCCAAGAGATTGCAAAAAGTGTTGCAGTCTGTGATATGGGATATGCAACAGTAATTCCAATCAGTCCAACAGCTATTAAAATAGTCAAACTTCCTATATTGAATAAACCTCCCGAAAGAGCCCCTGCCAACATTTCTTTCCTTGTAAATCTTCTTGAAATCAGCAACAAGGGTATTCCTATTACAAAAATAGCAAGACTTGAAGAAAAGAACCCGGCTTGAAGAGAATGGATAGCCTGAAGAGGAACAACGTAAGAACCGCCAACGAGCCCTGAAGCCGTTGCAATAAGGTACCCGCTCTTTCGTATGGGTAAATTTTTCGATGTGTTTGAGATAAAGGCCAGCCCACCAAGTAGCAACCCTATTGCAATTATTGCAAGAATCATGTAATTGAATTTCTCATTAAAATACAAAATTCCCCACAAAAATGATACTAAAATGCTAAATCCAGCAAGGAATGGTGATGTTCTGGAAAGCCCAATCAATCTCACAGAATAAAGTGCAAGGATATTTCCAGCTGTCCATATAGCTCCGCTTAGCAGGCCAAATGGCAAAATTTGAAATCCTGTCAAAAATCCAATCGGAACGGCAAATAGGATAACTCCTATTCCAGTGGCTCCCTGTAATTGCCAAATGTCAACAACTTTGACCTTTCTGACAGGAACAAAAAAACTTCCCCAACATATTGCTGCACCAATTGCAGGCAGTAAGCCTAGTGGATTCAAAACAATTCCATTGCTTGAAATGCCGTATAACTCGGTTTCTATTTTCCTTTTACTCTAAAGTTTAATTTGCCGACTCGTAATTCTTTGGTATGCAATACCTGAATGTAAAAAAAGAGAATGAAGTTATTCAGATCACCATAAACAGGGAAGATAAACTAAATGCTATGAGCCTTGAAGTAATGAACGAGTTTATCTCAGTTTTAGACGAATTGGAAAAGGACTCTTCAAAAGTGATTATAATTACCGGTGCTGGACAAAAGGCCTTTTCCGCAGGAGCAGACATTGAATATATGAGTAAGATTGGACCCACAGAGGCAGAAAAATATGCCCTTAGGGGTCATGAAGTTCTAAACAAAATAGAAAAACTGGAAAAACCAGTAATTGCAGCAATAAATGGATACGCACTTGGAGGAGGCTGCGAGCTAGCACTTTCTTGCGATATAAGATTTGCATCATCCAATGCACAACTAGGACAACCCGAAGTTACCTTAGGTATATGCCCGGGATGGGGCGGAACGCAAAGACTATTGCGTATAGTGGGACCTGCAAGAGCAAAGGATTTGATTTTTTCAGGTAGAAGAATTAACGCAGAAGAGGCAATGTCGATGGGATTAGTTAACAAAGTTTTTTCATCTGAAAACCTGATCTCTGAAACTAAATTATATGCAAAAAATGTTGCAAAAAATAGCAACTTTGCAGTTGGCATATCGAAGATGTTGGTAAACAGGGGAATGGATACGAGCTTAGATACTGGACTCAAACTAGAAATTTACTCTTGGGCTCAATGTTTTGCAACTAAGGAAAGAGAAGAAAGAATGAGCTCTTTTCTACATAAGAAATAGCTAGATAACAGTAGCTCCTTTACTTGGCCTGCATATGGCTACTGTACAATCTATACCAGCTTCAGAAAATCCCTTTTTCATAGAATCTGATATCCTTTTAGGGTTGGAGGAAGTTGATGTGAAGGCAATCATTGATGGTCCAGCACCACTGATTGTTACTGCCATGGCTCCTGCTCTGAGTGCATTTTTCTTTACTTTGTCAAAACCGGGAATCAGATGTTTTCTTGCGGGTTCTACTATGATATCGTTTATGGAACTACCTATCAAAAACACATCTTTTTTCATAAATCCAGCAGTTAACGCAGATGCATTTGAAAGATTTTTGATATGATCTGACAATTTTACTTGTTTAGGAAGAACTTTTCTTGATACTTCCGTCTTTTTCTGTGGTACCGGAATTTTTGGTACAGCTACGCAGAGAACCAAATCTTTTGGAGGAGAGATTCTAATTACATCGAATGGGGCCGTTCTAACTATAACAAATCCTCCCAATACAGAGGCGGCCACATTATCATAATGCACAGAACCCGCACTGGCTCTCTCTCCAATTCCTGCATATTGAACTAGGCTATTTCCATCTAGTTTTAACTTGAAGAGTGCATCAAAAGCGACCGCTGCTGCAGCAGCTGATGCAGCGCTACTGCCCATTCCAAAGCCTGGTGGAACACCTTTCTTAATTTTTATGACTAGGCCACTCTTTATCTTGAATTTTCTGGCCATTTCTTTTATCACAAGTCCTGCAGAATTTTTTTCCAATTCTGTTGGAATGGAATCCATACTTTGAATCCTGATTTCCTTGCCTTCTTTTTTCAGCTGGACTTGATCATAATATGCATCAAGAGCCAAACCAAAAACATCAAAACCCGGACCTAAATTCGCAGTAGAGCATGGAGCTCTTACCGTTACACTTTCAACCATTAATCTTCAATCTCTTCTCCCATACTTAGAATCCTGCTTAATGCAGCGTGGAGATTGACCATACCATCACCTGTAACATTTGAGATAGGAATCAATCCTTGAGCAAACCCTCCCACGTTTAGACTCCGTAAAAGGTGAGTAGCAAGAATGTAACTTTCGCCATCTGACTCTTTTGCAATTGCTTCTTCAAGACTTGCCATATTTGTAGACCACCTCAGTATGTCTTTAATTTTATCTTCGATAAGATCAACTTTTGTTACTACATTTATTTGTGGCAAGCCAAGTCGGAGCTTGACAGATGTTGCAAGTAATGCTATTGAGACAAAATTAGTAGCTGTCGTAATAAGAGAGCCATCATGAAGAAATATGGATGTCTTTTGTTCCGTATTTAGATTTTGAATAAAAAATGGTCCGCTAGCTCTGTATGCAAACAACTCAATTTGACCAGGAGTATCTACTATCAGATAATCTGGATTAACATCATCAATGTCCCGTTGTAACTCATCAATTTTGGAAGCAATCAGGTCATTTGCCATAATCATAGATCCATTTGGACCAAGATCATATTGTTTCATTATTGATACAATATCTACATAGTCTCTCACATCAACATCACATGTATATGGAAGATTTTCTACACCAGGATCCAAATTTAACATGCCGACAAAATGACCATTTCTAGTGTAATAATCAAAAATCTTTGAGGCCAAAAGAGATTTTCCAGATCCTGCAGTTCCTACAATGAAGATTGCTTTCATTTTAGATCAGCTATTTTTATGGTGGGCTTATATTTCCATCCATGGATAGAGCAGGCAATGAATTGGAAGCTATTGGCAATACCTGTAAGTATAATACCATTCTTGATCATCGCTGCTACGTTTAATGTTAGTCTTGCAAATCTGCTTGCAGTAGGCATGGTTCCATTCATTGGTGCTTCCATTGCTATGGCATGCAAGCTACTCACTCAAGGTTTGAAATTCAATTATCTGGTTAGGAAGTTTTTAGGACCTATAGACGCCAATTGGAAAACGATTTCGGTGAGAATAGGCAGTGAGTTTGTTACATCTACAACGCCGTCTTTTGTAGGGGGCGAATTGGTAAGGATCATGTGGTTAAATAAAAAAGGCATACCGGTGGGAAAGGCTTCCTATGTAACTATTGTAGAAATAGTAACAGAGGTTCTAGTATCGGGAATATTTGCTATTTCAGCAGCTGCTTTTTCTTTTACCTATGGAGCTTATGTCGTAGGTATAGCAATACTTGCAGTTAGTTTGCCTATCACAGGAGTGTGGGCCTCACTATTTTTCTTGTCATCTAAGAGAACATTTCAAGTACCAGTGTGGATCTCCAAAATTGCTGCAAGAGTGGGAAAAGACCGCTCTTTGCAATATATTGAAAAAACCAATCTTTGGATGAAAGAAATTTGTGACATGAGTAGAGAAACTAGACACAACCAACAAATCAAAAAAGCCTTTGTAGTATCAATGATAATCTCGGTTTTTACTTGGTCTCTCTACGGACTTTCATTTATGATAATTGCAAATGGGGCAGGATATGTGATAAACTTCTTTCACTCCCTTATGGCTACAATGGCAGCAAATGCAGTAGGGAACCTGCCTGTAACTATTGGCGGTTCAGGCCTGACAGAATTTGCCATATGGGCTTATTTGGGACATCTGAATACTTTAACATATGAAGCTGCAAAGGACAGTCTTCAGTGGAATATCATTATAGCTTGGAGAATTGCAACTTACCATGTAGGATTGGTAATAAGTTGGTTGTTTCTAATGAAAGTAGTCTACCCCAGCATCAAAAGCCAAAAAGCAGCCTAGTTTTTCAAGGCATATTTTTATACAAAGATTTGATACCGCCTATGCGTTCCTCCCTATATCATATCCCACTGTACACTCATAGAAAGCACTTTATTTTCATCACTTTATTTTTTCGTTATTGGATTACTCTGGAAAAATAGTTGTAATAACTGGAGCATCAAGTGGTATAGGCAAAGAATCTGCACTAGAATTTGCTAAATTACGTGCATCTGTTGTCTTAGTTTCAAGAAACAAAGATAAACTTGATGAGGTAGCAGAAGAACTCTCAAAATATCAAACCAAAGTTCTTGTCTGTGTTTGTGATGTGTCAAAAAAAGATCAGGTGAATCAATTGAGCAATCAAGTACTGGAAAAGTTTGGCACTGTTGATATACTTGTAAATAATGCTGGCTTTGGAATCTATGGAAACTTTGATACATTAAAAGTAGAGGACGTAGAATCTCAGATGGCAACTAATTATCTTGGTATGGTATATTGCACAAAGGCTTTTTTGCCAAAAATGTTACAGCAAAAGTCTGGTCATATTGTGAACGTAGCCTCTGTTGCTGCAAGTTTTGGAATTCCAGCAATGGCAGGTTACTGCGCATCCAAGTTTGCAATGTTGGGTTTTTCAGAGTCGTTATATCATGAACTAAAAGGAAGTGGTGTAGGGGTAACAGTTGTTAGTCCAATAATGGTTCGGACCAACTTCTTTGAACATGGCTCATTTAACAAGATGCCGAGGTATACTACTGCCCTTAGCCCTGTTACGGTAGCAAGGGCAGTTGTTAGAGCATCCTCTTCACCCAGACTTGAAATTGTAACTCCGCAGATAGTGAGAATAGCCATATGGTTCAAACAGACTCTGCCCTATCTGATAAATCCAATAGTAGGAAAAATTTTTAGAAGATCAAAAACAAATTAAAGGTACATTCAACACTATTCTTCTTCAGAATCATCAGAGCCTGCCGAATCAGAATCTACATCCATCAGCTCAAGATTAGCCAGTTCAAATTGATATATTGCATCCATGTCCACATCCATATCTTTTTTAAGAAATTCTATGAGTTTTTTGCTTAGAGGTGCCTTGGAGGAATTTATTGTAAATTCATACACCACACCTTTCATAAGATCTGTCGGCCTGATCTTTTTTGGTAGATTCATACCTTCAATAATCTTTCTTCCATCTTCTAATGCTTCGTAAATCTGAGCATCTATCTTCATCTCCTTGTCATATATCTCAAGTATGTAGCCAGTTCTCGTAAGTGCATCTGGCTTGCCAAATTTTGCGTTCTTAATTTCATCTTGCGCCCATTTTGGAATTTCTTTACTCATTTTTGCTACCTCTGTAACTAGCCTTGTTTGTCCTTCTTACTTGACTGCCACCAGTCACGATATTCATCATGTTTGTCTTCCCGAGTCTTCTCACGTTTGTTTAATCTGTATTTTATATCGCTTATCTGTTCTCTAGTAGCAAATAAACCACATTTTTTGCAAATGAAATGCTTCGTGTTGGGATCAAATTTCATTTCTACTTGAACTTGTTTGGCTGCACACTCTGGACACTCAGTCAATGACGGCGATCACAAGAGTTATCCATAAAAGCTTTTGGCTAGTTTCTGGTACGCGGTCCATGTCTTCATCCCATTGTGGTCAGTTCGCCCATCGAAAAATGCCGCGTACCAGATTATGAAATATGATTTCAAAAATTATAATTCTTTCTAGTTCTCGAATATCTCTGAAATAATCTTTGCAGTTTTAAGAGTTCCATTACTATCATAATTCTTTGCAAATTCTATCAGATTTTCTTGATACACGTTGTAATCATCATGTATTTTAGAAACTGCCTTTGTAGTTTGCTTAATACTGGTAGCAAGAATGCCAAGATTTTTTTCCTCAGCCCATTTTATCTGGTTTGTATGTTCATCATAAACTGGAATGCCTATGATGGGCTTTGCTTTTGAACCTAGTATCTCTCCCATTGCTGTGTGCGAACCATTTATCACTGCATATTTGCACATATTCAGGACGGTATCTTTTTCTTGTTCGGAAAGAAATCCCACATCTATCTGAATCCAATCTACGTGTTTTTCAAACGCTTCCGAAATTGAATATGTCTTGCCGTCCTTACCTAGAACTTTATCCAAGGAAGGATCGTTTATTGCATGCGATACAATCCTTCTCTCCTTATTCATTTCTGCAGTATGAAAGATTTTTCTATATTTTTTAGAAGTTGTCTCGTTTGTTGACTTGTTGCCTGTTATCATCCAATACCCAAAACTATCAACATTTTCAACTAATCTTTCCAGGTCGGACTTGGGACCATGGTTTACTACTTTTCCGTTTGAAAAATGTCCAACATATGTTACTTTTTCCTTTATATTTTCAGGAAAATTCAGGTTGTATTCGCATATAGTATAGGGAGGAGGAGAATCAGCAACAACTATCTTCGAAGCTTTGGCCATATGCTTTGATATGTATACCAAGCCAGGGTAGAGAAAAGACCTTGATTTCCATAATCGTGGTCTGAATTGGTTTGTAACAAAGATTGACTTGACACCCCGCTTTTCTGCTACTACGTTTGAACCTACATCACCATCATTAATTACCAGATCAAATTTTTGCTTATCATACAATTTTCCTTCTTCCATTAGATATCTTGCCATAACTGAAACAAGAGGAGGCCTTCCTTTAACGGGAAGAAGAAAGTTGAATAATGATAAAGTGACACTTGGACCGCATTTGCCATCAACCGGTGTAGGAATTGTTATGTTGTGTAGATTCTCTTTTTTTGTAGGAAACCTCTTGAGAAGCTTTTGGTAGATTTCTCCACTGCTTGAATAATGAATTTCAAACTCATCATCTACGTTCTTACGGATTGCATCATCTAGAGCCATCATTCTGGTAAAATGTCCGTTACCCCACGGGTTGATGAATCCGCCTATCTTCTTCATGGATGCGACTAGATTATTCCCACTTAAATTCTCAATGATTGGTTCTCAGAGAATCAATAATGTCGTATACGCTTTTTGGACCTACTGTGACAGAGATCGACTTGAAACTTTTCAGTGTTCTAGCTACCTCATTTCGAATTTTCTTTTTTGAGATATTTTTTTTGACAAATTTCAATTTACACAAACTCTCTAGATTTGTAAGATATCTCTCCAATCCCAACTGTTTAGAGTTTTCAATAATGCTAGCATCCATGCCAGAAAGTGGAAGCCAGGGTGTTAGGCCGTTCTCAAAAATCGCTTGGATATTATCTTCTACAAACCAGACTGGTAGCACAAAAGGCAGAATTGGTAATGCAACATGTTTGATTTTCTTAGATTTGGCAATGGATGATGCAAGGTAAGTAGTTAGCAGAGTTTTCATTAGCAAATCTTGAGTCTTGTGTACTTTACAGAAATAAAGTGTAATTTTTTCATGAACTATTGATAACAATATCCTGTTTACCATTTTTGCCATCTTGAGAAGATCCGCATCATTTGAATATCCTATCACTATTTTTGCATCAAAACCCATTTTGATACTTTGTAAACATGCTATTGCAGATAATTCGTCAAACATACAACAAAGGATGGACTCTCTCTGGGAATTGTATGGGATGCCTCCAAGCCCTCTATCTACAAAAATGCAAATGTAAGCATGAGTTTTAGTAAGATAAGTGTATAGTAATCTGTTATGATTTACTTCCGAACCTACTTTTATTCCAAGGTCTGTGGACTTTTCAATTAAATTTGCAGTTGCTGTAACTTCCAAATCTTTTGGCAAATAATCTGGAGAATTTCCTTCAACCTTGATGTAAAATTTATCTCCATTTAATAACAAACTCATGCTAGTGTTCACAATTGTAGTAAGCACCATCTCAAATTGATTCACAACTTCTTTTGCAATAGCTATGCGGTCAACCCCAAATAATGAACCAATTGTAGAAGAAACAAGAACGGGATCAGCTGTTTCTATCACTATCAAAGATTCATTCTTTCGTATGTGAACAAAACCATGTTTTTTGATTTTCAGAATACGTGTGATACTTTCTTCCAAATCGTCCATCTTGTTTAGGGAGAAAACAGAAGGAAATACAATTAGTACAGTTTTCTCGCTCATTTTGTTTTCAATGTTTTGACTCATTTATAATTCTAGGATGGAAAATCAACCTAAATAATTATATGACCAAAACTGACGCTTTTTCTCATGCATAGCTTTACTGCTGAGCAGATACAGCAGCTAAACAAAAAACTAACGACCCCACAAGAAATTCTCAAGTGGGCAATAGTTTCTCTTCATCCAAGACTAGCGTTGGCATCAAGCTTTGGAGCAGAAGATGTTGTTGTAATTGATATGATGATGAAGATAAACCCAAAATCTAGGATCTTTACGCTTGATACGGGACGATTAAATCAAGAAACATATGACGTTATGGACGAAATAAGAAACAAGTACAACACAAACATCGAAGTGATGTTTCCCGATTCAAATGAAGTTGAACAAATGGTTCGTATAAATGGAATGAACCTATTTTATCAAAGCATAGGAAATCGTAAATTATGTTGTGGTATTAGAAAAGTTCATCCACTCAAGAAAATGCTTTCAACCCTTGACGGTTGGATTACTGGCCTAAGGGCTGATCAGACAGAAGTCAGGTCCAACTCACAAAAAATTGAGATTGATCCACAACATAATGGCATTGTTAAGGTAAATCCAATAATTGAATGGACATGGGACCAAACTTGGGACTACATCAAAAAAAATAATGTACCTTACAACAAACTCCATGATAAGGGATATCCCAGCATAGGATGCGAACCTTGTACACGTGCAATCAAACCAGGAGAACCATTGAGAGCAGGCCGATGGTGGTGGGAAACAGATCCACAAAAAGAATGCGGATTGCACGCGGATCATGGAAAATAATATTATACTAGGTAAATGATATGGGCCCTGCACAACCACATGGCGGTAAACTAGTAAACCGAATTACAAATAAAAGCCAAAACAATCTCTTTTCAGTACAAGTCAATGCAGACCTGGCAAATGACATTGAAAATATAGCTGATGGTATATTTAGTCCGCTTGAAGGATTTCTACTAAAAGCAGATTTTGATAATGTGATAAAAAAAGGAAGGCTGGCAAATGACCTTCCTTGGACAATCCCAATAGTGTTAGATGTTGACAAAGAAACTGCTACAAAAATGAAAGATGCAAAAGATGTTGGTCTAAGTGTTAACGGTACAAATTTTGCAGTTCTGCATGTAGAAGAAGTTTATACTTTTGATAAGAGCCTAACAGCAAAGGGAGTTTACGGTACAAATGACGAGAAACATCCAGGAGTAGCAAAAACTATGTCCATGAATGAATTTTTGGTTGGAGGCAAGATTGACTATATCAAAAGGCCTGATGAAACGCCGATTCGAAGATACAGAAAGACACCAAGAGAGACTAGAGAGATGTTTGAGAAGGCTGGATGGAAGACAATAGTAGGTTTTCAGACCAGGAACGTGCCACATGTTGCTCACGAAATGCTTCAAAAAGCATCGCTTAACACTCATGATGGACTTTTCGTCAATCCTCTGATAGGGAAGAAAAAATCAGGCGATTACAAGGATGAGGTTATAGTCTCGGCTTATGAAACTCTCATCAAACATTATTATCCGCAGAACAGATGTAATCTTGCCACCTTGCATACAGAGATGAGATATGCCGGCCCAAAGGAAGCCATACACCATTCTATCATGCGAAAGAATTTTGGATGCACTAATATCATAATTGGCAGAGACCATGCTGGTGTAGGGAGCTATTATGATCCCTTTGCTTCCCAGCGTATATTTGACGATTATCCTGATATTGGAATTGAGCCCATATTCTATCCGGCATTCTTTTACTGTAGAAAATGCCTCTCCTTTGCAAGTGAAAGAAATTGTCCACATGGGCAAGAATTTCAGGAACAACTTAGCGGTACCAAACTTAGGACAATGATTCTTGAAAAACAAAGCCCCTCAGAATACATGATTAGGCCTGAGGTATTCAAGATCCTTATGAACTATGATAATCCGTTTGTAGACTAGATTTTTATTGAAATGGCCCCAGCTCATCTTGTGCGAAGTATAATACTCGTGCTTTTACTAATGACTCCACTTTTACCTGTATATGCTCAACAATCCACTATGAATAAATCGGTGCATTATGATACAGTGGAGATTCCTTTCAATGCATTTAATGTTGTAAGAGACAACGCTACCATCATCAAACTGCCCCATGAACACGTTACCAATTGGCAACTTACTATGGAAAATAAACTTACATATTCAAATCCAAATGGAAGTGCAATAATCAGACTATATGAGGATCCAAAAGAAGCAAAATTCATCGAAGTTGGGATGGGTAGTCCACCAGATCATAAGTTGTGGCTAGCCGTGAACACTCCAGAAGATGGATACTTTTTGATTCATGAAGAAAAATCTGGAGGTTGGAGTCCGGGCCAGATTGTCACAGTACAACACTCTAGTAACGGTGGGCTCTCATCAACAATTGGTCAGAAAGTACTTGTTGACAACCTAGATGTGGCAGGATTTACAGTAAGAGATGTAGAGGTGGCTGGCTTGGATTCTTCTTCTGATCCTCCGACTACCTCCTCTGGAAGTGTTTCAATAAATATTGTCTCAGGCGATCCTGCAGCAAATCCAATTTTTTACATGCCGTTTATTGCAGTTGCTGTGACTGGTGCCTTGATAGGGGTTTTGATAAAGACTAAGAAGAGATAGTCTTGTAGTAGCCGCACTCTTTCTTTATCTGACACACTTTACACATTGGAGATATTGGTTTGCATATATTTTGACCATACATAACAAAAATATCGTTTATCCGGACCCAGTGTTCTCTTGGTATTTTTTTCATAAGCTCCACCTCTGTATCCTCAGGAGTCTTTGTTTGAACTAGCCCTAGCCTGTTTGAAATTCTATGCACGTGAGTATCGACAGGTATGGCAGGTTTGTCAAACGCGTAAACTAGAACACAGTTTGCAGTCTTTCTTCCTACTCCTGGCAGTTCGATTAGCTTGTCCAGCGTTTGGGGTACCTTGCCAGAATACTTTGAATCAATTATTGCAGCTACTTTGATTATGCGCCTTGCCTTTACATGATAAAACCCCGTAGATTTGATGATCTTTTCTACATCTGAAACTTTGGCTCTTGCCAACGCACGTGCGGTCTTGTATCGTGTAAACAGCTTCCTGACTACGGCAGATGTGTTTTCATCTCTTGTTCGTGCAGAAAGTATGGTGCCAATGAGAATGCTCAAAGGACTTCCATTTTCAGCTTCGCGCAATTCACGTAACGCAGTCATTCTGGGGGGCTTGACCGTATTCATTGTTCTCAACATCCCATCTAGAATCTTTTTTATCTTGTCCAACTGATGCCGTATTAATCAAACAAGTATTATATCTGTTATAACAAAGACGTAACATTGGAACTAACAAAAGAAGAAGAGGCTGCACTTGACGGAAAACACGGCGAGACCCTCGCACTTGCATACAGAATACTTGTAGCAATAGGAAAAGCCACTGGGGCTGACAAACTAATCCCAGTGGAATGGGCACATCTTTCTGGAGTAAACTACAATACCATAGGAGATGCAGGCCAAGAATTTCTTTCACATCTTAGTAAAGATGCAAAATTTAAGATAAAAACTACTGTAAACCCTATGGGATTTGATTCTGATACTGTTTCAAAGTTTAATCTTGATGAAGAGTTTATAACAAAACAGCAAAGCATCAGGCAATCATATGAGAAGATGGGAGTAATTCCATCCTTTTCATGTATTCCATATGAGATCTTTGAACTCCCAAAAAAGGGAACTCAAGTTTCCTTTGCAGAAAGCAACGCAGCAATCTATGCAAATTCAATCTCTTCGCTAAAAACTAACAAAGAAAGTGCTTTCAGTGCTCTTGCCAGTGCGCTTACAGGCAAGAGCCCACATTCTGACCTAAGGGATGAAGAAAATAGAAATCCAAAGCTTACCATTAGGATGAAAACTGAGCCAGTGGATGAACTCACGTACGGGCTGCTAGGATATTTTGCAGGAAAAGAGGCGGAAAGCTCAGTTGCCATATCTGGAACCAAAGGGCTTGATAAACGCAGCTGCAAGTCGCTATGTGCTGGGATGGGCACGTCTGGAAGTTGCGGAATGTTCACTCTTGGTGAGGGAGAAGGTGAAAAGATAGATTTTGATTATACCGAGATGACAAAGGTCAAAGACGAACTGAATACATCAGAGTCTGGTGACATTATCACACTTGGCAGTCCACAACTTGGGCTTGAAGAGATATCAGATCTGGTTGCAAAGCTAAAAGGAAGATCATTTAAAAAACGTTGCATGATCTTCTGTCCCCGGGCAATACAGGGTCAAATTAGAACCTTGGGTTATGACAAAGAGCTTGGCGGAGCAGGTGGAGAAATATTGTATGATTGTTGTACGTGTCTAACCCCACTTGTAGACAAGCATGATGTTGATGCTGTTATCACAAATAGTGTCAAAGGAGCATACTATCTGAGAACATCAAACGGAGTGGGTGTTAATCTGAAAAGCTTGCACAAAATTATTGAGGAGGAAACAAAATGAATGTAAAAGTGATTGTGCGTGGCAAAGTTAAAGGTACTGTACTCTGTGCACAAAAACCAGTGAATTTTCTTGGTGGCATTGATAAAAAGACAGGTAGGGTAAGGGATGAAAAACACGATCTTTTTGGCAAATTCATAGGAGACAAGATTCTTGTTTTTCCAAACGGTGTGGGAAGCAGTGTTGGTGCTTATACCATTTACTCTCTAAAATATAACAAATCTGCACCGCTTGCAATGGTATGCCTGCATGCAGACATTACTACTGCATCAGGATGCGCAATTTCAAATATTCCGCTAGTAGTGGCAGAAAAAAAAGACTATGAATCACTAAAAGATGGTCAAGAAATTCTAATTGATGCAATAGAGGGAAAAATTCTATAAACTGACGCGAATTATAGATCCTTCTGGCTTTGTTTCTTTGAAAACGATTCCCTCAAATCTTAAGATCATGGTACTTTTCTGTCTCCAGTGGTCTTTGGGCGCTCCTGCCTTCTGACAGGTATGGGCAAGAAACTCTTCCTCATTCCATCCATATTCTACAGGAACTTGGGGAAGCAAAAGTCCTGAACCAAACTCCCATTTCACAATAAGGCCATCTCTTCCAACTTTAATTCTAGACGGATATTCAGAAGGGTTTTGCACTTTTATCACCTCTGGTGGGGTCAAAACAGTTACTTCAAAGGAAACCTTGTTTAATTCGTCATATGATACGGGTAGGAATCTGGGATCTTCTGTAGCTGATGCTATTGCCGCATCTAGAAGAGATTGGTACAACTTTCTGTCTGGAGTAGGAAATCCAATGCATCCTCTAAGCTCTTCGCCTTTGCTTAGTGTTACAAATACTCCTGAGTTAAAAGAAAATTTCGTTCTAAATTCATCCGGAAGTGATATCTTTATTCCAGTTTTAAGATATTCTGTAACAGCGGTTCTGGCAGTTTTTACAAGGGTATGGCCGTCATAATCAGAAATGGAATTCATTTCAGTCTCTGATTTAATTTTTGTACAAACTCTTGAAGTTTTTCAAAATGGGTTCCTTCCCAATAAATTTTCTTGCAATCATTGCACATCCAAAATTTCTCTTGCCTTTCATAAATTCCAGAGGGAATCTTGTTCATTATTCTTATCTTATCAATAGATCCAAGTTTTCCGTTGCAATTTACACATCTTGCAGAGTTGGTATCAATTATAAAATCAGAAAGACCGATCTTTTTTGCAATCTGAACAATCTGCTCAATCTCGTCATTTCCCCTTATTAGAACTGACATGACGCCTGTTTTTTCAGCACTCTTGGAAAGATTTTCATCTTTTGTGACTATAACTCTTCTCTGTTTCTCGCCGATCTTAATTAAATCTGAATCCTCAACTGAAGAGTCATACTTGGAATCATAACCAAGAAGGCGTAGCTTCTTTGCCAAATTTCCAAGCATTGCATCTACAACAAAACTAGGCTTATGTGTGCTCAATATCCTTGACCAATACCTGACTCCACTATGTGGCTATCGCCTGCAGGAAGCGCCCGTATAAAATCATCAATATTAAATGCCTTGACAACATCTTGATTCTCTGCAAGTTTTAGAAATTCCAATCTTATCTTTTTTGCAAGCTCTGTCATATCAATTCCTGACGGTTCTATGATCACGTAAAACAAGCATTGAACTTTTACTGCAGAGGGAGGGCCGGACATTATTGCATAATTTTCTCCTTTCTGATACAACCCAACAGCAAGCTGGAGGTTGGAAACTTGAATAAAATTTCTAGTGCCTTCTATTGGAAACGCACCTTTTGCAAGAAATTGCCCTGTTGGTGCAGCCATCTTTACCTGATCTGGTTCTACCCAATATGCATTTAGACCGTATAGTCCCTCTCTCCAAGCCCGGCTAAAACATACTGTAGCCTGTGCAACTTCTGTTATGCTAGATGCTATGCCATTTTCACTATCTTTTAGAATGAAAAATGGTGATCCAACTATCTCAGCATGAAAGACTTTGTCGTTTTTAGCCAAGTGTTTTCTGATTACTGAAGAATTAGAGGATGCATCACGTCCGCCAATTGCCAAAAGGCCATCTGAAGTAAAAAACCATCTATACCTTTCATACCATTCCCTCTTTTTTTGTATTGCAAAAACAACAGAGTTTTGTGCTATGGAAGCTTGTTTTCTGAACGCATCCAGATTTTTCTCTGTTTTGATTTTTTCCATCTCTATTGTATCGATTGCTTTTAGTTGCCGCTTTGATTCATTAAATAAGATTGAAGCTATTGCTTGAATTGACGCCTCTGGATTGATCTTTATCTTATCTCCATTTACATCTATCATGAATACACCGCTTTCTCTTACTAATGAGGAATTGCATCCTTGCAATAGTGATAAAATTCTTGAATCGTCAATCGTGGTGACTCCAATAGATACAGAATCCATTAGAGCTTTTGCAACTTTGGATATGGATTCGGCCCTCTGCTTGACTAGGGAAATTGCTTTGTTTTGCTCCTCAAGTTTGTGTTCAAGCTCTGTTATCTTTTGACTTACAGTATCGGTACGCGTTGTTTTTCCTTGTTCCAAAAGATTTTCAGAAAATAGAGAATCCAAACCTTCCATGAAGCTGGATATCTTGCTAACATTTCTTTTTGAAAAATCACCTAGCGGTATAGGATATACATCCGCACCTTTATCATCTCGAACAATGTATGCATCATGCTTGCCGCATGCAACCTTCTCAACCACCTCTTTCATGGCAAGATATATTGAGGAAACTTCATCATCAGATAACGCATTACCTAATCTTTGGCCATCTATGCCAGCAACTTTCATTATCTCCTCGGCATATTTTGAGGGCAGACCCAGAGTTCTTCCAATCCATCGTACAGAAGCAGTAGATGTAGCTCTTATCTCTTCTAGATCTTTTTGTGTAACTTGAAATATATTCAAGCCGCTCGACGGGGGAGGAACATATGTTAGACCTATCCCTAGTTTTCTATGCCTTACATCAATTGAGTGAAGCAATGACAAGATCTTCAAGTCTTTGTTACACAATATGATATTTCCATCGCCAAAAAATTCTCCAATTAGAACAAATTCTTGATTAAAGCCACTAAAAGTGATCTGGACTATTCTTTCACTGCCAATCTGCTTAACATCAATGATTTTTGCACGCAAAAGATCATTTCTGAGTCTCTTAACCAGCCTGTTTTCTTCCATCTGGCTTATCTTTATACCAGTAATCCAGAGTCCAAATGTGGAAAACATGAGCAATATGTCTGGTTTTTCAGGATGATGCAGCTTGAAGAGCAAGCTATTGCGTGTTATACCGTAAATATTGCTGACATAGTAATCCTGTGTTTTATTGGCTATCTCATTTACCAGATAACAAATCTCAATTCCTGCAAGAGTCATGCTTTTCCGTTATCCATCCAAAATTATACTCTTTGCTATTATGGATAGCAAATGTTATGAACTTTGCACTATTTTGCATTAAATTCCAATAATTCACGCCTGAACATCCAACGGTAAATATTTACACAGGCATTACTGAATGAGTTTGAAAATTTATTGGTTAGACATCCAAAGAAAAAAGACGATAACAAAAAACCCGAACCAAGCGAGAATCCTACAAAGGATACTCCTCCTCCAGAGGAGCCAAGTGTTACTGAGACTGACGAATCAAAGATGAGAAGTGGTCTTAACAAGGTATTCTGGCTACGTGTAGGCTTGGGAATACTGGCCGGAACCATTTCTGCTATACTTGGAAGCCCAATGGATGTAACCCAGAGGATGTTAATGGGATTTGGAATAATGATTGTATTGTTTATCGTATCATATGGGATTGCCAAATCCTTTAGAGTGCCTCTCTTGCCATCAGACAAACGAAAACTTGTCACTACTGGATATGGAAGCTATTTTCTGATGTTCATATTCAGCTGGATTTTGATAAACACGATTATTCATGCTGACGTCAGTTCTATCGTCGTGCATTAGTGTAGGTCTTTCATAAAGTCAGAACCATTAGTTAGTGCTAAATAGCAAAGCCAGGATCCATCAAGGTAAATGTGGAAACACAAAACACCAGGCATTCCGGATGAATTATTTGACAGAGCAGATGAAGTACCTATCACTAAAGAAGAGGCACGTGTAATCCAAATTAGTAAAAGTAGGCTTTGTGAAGGTCAGATAGTATATGATATTGGATGTGGAAGCGGATCGGTGTCTGTAGAAGCCGCTTATCAAATAGGACCTTTAGGAAAAATTTTTGCAATTGATATTGATCCAAAAGCAATCGAACTTACCAAGAAAAACTTGAACAAATTTGGCATCTCAAACGTTACAGTAATTTCAGGAAATGCATTAGAAAAAATAACCGACCTTCCTTTAGCTGATGTCATATTTATAGGAGGAACAGGGGGAGAAACTTCTGAGATAATAAAACTCTGTGAAGGCAAACTCAAGCAAGGTGGACGCATTGTGATAGGGACTATCTTGATTGAAACTCTATATTCAGTGATTTCAACCATGGAAAAACTTTCATTTTCATCAGTTGATATCACCCAAGTCACAATATCAAAGAGTCGCAGGACATCAACAGGCACCATGATGCTTGCCAGAAATCCAGTCACTATAGTTTCTGCCACACGAATCTAGATTTTAATTAGGTAATGTGTGGTTTTTCTTCAAATGGCTGAACTAACATGTGTAGGATGCGGTCCTGGTGATCCCGATCTTCTTACAGTAAAAGCGGTAAAGGCCATTAAAAATGCAGACGTAATAATGTGCCCAACCTCGCGCGAAGGTAAGGAAAGCATTGCATATTCTATAATATCACAATTAATTGACAGCTCTAAAAAACCCGTTGTTGAAAACTTGGTATTTCCCATGGTAAAAGATAGGGAGACTCTGGAAAACACTTGGGAAAACAATGCGCGCGTGATAGCTGATAGAGTAAAAACAGGAAAGAACGTTGTATACCTTACAGTAGGAGATCCCTCGTTATACAGCACATGGATATACCTGCAACGTGAACTCAAATCAAAATATCCCGAGATCAAGATAACAGTCATTCCAGGAATAGTATCCATGTTTGCATTTGCTTCCAAGGTGGGAATAAGCATAGCAGAAGGCGATGAAACGGTCGCAGTAATACCTGCCTGCTATGACTTGTCTAGGGTCAAGGAAACCGCAAAGAACTGTGACACCATGATATTTCTAAAGGATGGAAGGTACTTTGATCAGGTTATTTCTTTACTAAAGGAGGCTGGTTTTCCTGACAGCTCGCTTTTTGCTATAGCCCAAGATGTTGGAACAAATGAAGAGATTGTCAAGAAACTAACTCTTGGCGAGGTCACAAAGGACACGCTGACCAGCAAGTATTTTTCAATCATGGTGGTAAAGCGTGGTATCTAAGGTATACTTTGTAGGGTGCGGCCCTGGAGACCCAGAACTCATAACGGTAAAGGCCAAAAAATTAATCCAGAAAGCCGATGTTGTGGTATATTCCGGATCGTTGATTCCACATGAGATAGTCAAGCTGTGCAAAAAGGCCAAACTGTATGATGCTGCAAAATTGGTAAGAGAAGAGATTTTTCAAGTGTTACGTGACAACGCATTGGAAGGAAAGCTAGTTGTCAGGTTGCATGATGGCGATCCATCCATTTATGGCGCAATACGAGAGCAGATTGATAACTTTAGAAAAGAAGGAATTGAATACGAGGTAGTGCCAGGAATCACCTCGTTTCTTGCATCTGCTGCTGCCTTGGGATGTGAGCTTACTCTGCCGGGTGTTACTCAAACCATCATAGTAACAAGAGCAGAATCAAGAACAAAGGTTCCACCACGAGAGAAGATCTCAGAGCTTGCAAAACATAAAGCCACAATGATATTCTATCTTAGTGTTCATTTAATCTCAGATATTGTGAAGGATGCTATCAAGGGAGGCTATGAAAAATCAACTCCGGTAGCTGCCGTCTATCGGGCAAGCTGGAAGGATGAAAAGGTGATAACAGGAACGCTTGGAGACATTGCAAAAAAAATAAGGGACGAAAAAATTACAAAGACTGCAATCATAATCATTGGTGACATAGTAAATCCAAAACACTATGAATATTCTAGGCTATACGACAAAACTTTTAGTCATGGATACAGAAAAGCCAAAGTACTTTCATAATTGAAATACTTTATTCTTGATTCCCAATTTTTGAAGTTTTTTCTGAAATGTTTTGGTATTTCCTGACGCAAAAATCTTCAGTTGAGATACACTTGATCTTCTATTAACTAGCAAACTTGCAACCTTATTAGCTACAGAGTCTGCTGGATCAAGAAATGTTACATTGGGAAAAGTTTCCTTAAGGAGTGGCAAAAGAAACGGAAGGTGAGTACTAGACAATGTTACTGTGTCGATTCCTCTTTTTTGAATTAGATCTAGATTTTCTCTAATCTTTTTTTTACAAAATTCTTTTTCAGAAATAAACTTGCCAGATTCTACAAGATCTACAAGCGGTGTGGCGTTAATCTTGGTAACTTTTATTCTCATAGGAACTTGATGATTGATATAATTTTGTAATTTTCTGCTTTTGATAACTGTTTTAGTTGCAAGAATTGCAATTGATTTTGTAGATGTCATCGTTGTAGCTTCCTTTAGAGGTGGATAAACTCCTAAAATTTTTGATTGCCTTTCTGGATTTAGCAAAAGGGAGGGAGTGTTTGATGCAACCACTATCAAATCTGGCTCGAACCTTTCTTCCAATTTTTTGATAGTTGATTTGATGATTTTTCCAAGTTCCTTTGACGACTTTGTACCATACGGATAGCTTTTCTGGTCAGCAAAATAGATTATCTCTGACTTTAGTTTTTTCTGAATTGGTTTTATTATGGAGATGGATCCTAATCCTGAATCAAAAATTGCTATTTTTGCCACGCTTGCGAATTGGTTATGACAAATTTAACTTGTAAGTTGTTTTTGTTGGTTTCAAATGAAGGTTTGATAAAAACGCCCTTAGGTATATCCCTCTGCATATAATCAAAAAATATACCTAATCAAATATCCTAAAGGGATTTCTGTATCAAATGTAAAGCAAACAATCTAGTCTTCAATATATTATGTAGTGTGTGTTAAATTTTTTTAACATAACCTTTATCTTCTTTCAAAGTCAAAAGCTAGAAGAAATGGAAAAGAAGGGATACCTACTAATTTTGATAGCTGTCTCTTTACTTACGACTGGTCTTGTAAGCTATTTTGTTATCGCAGTACATTCGAATGGTCAAGTTATGTCCAGCACACTTGCAACTGGCGGACTTACTGATGCACCCGTACCAAAAGATATTGTCACAGTTACAGTTCATGATAAAAATGGAAACTTGGTTGGGACACATACAACTAACAACATAATCACTACCGCAGGCGCCGCGTTTTTCTGCATTCAAACAGGTTTTTGTGCAGGAAGTGCTACTGGTGCAATACAAAACCCAACAGTATCTATAGTAGGTGCAACGCCAACATATTGGATTCAATTTATCAACGGCTCTGCAGCAAACACAAATGAGCCAACTGCAGCAGACTGCTCTGTATCAAGTACCAACCAGTTAGTGGGACAAACTACTGGAACTGGTTCCACAACTAAATGTGTAGTTAATTTTGGTTCAGCACCGGCTCAGTATCCATCTGGAACAAACAATTTCATTGCAACACTTTGTGTTAGTGCAACATCATGTACAGGACAATTAAGAGCTTCATCTGGAGTAGTAGACACTGCTTCAGGCACATATGTACTGGCTACACAGTTGTTTAGTGGTTGCAGTCCAAATAGCAATGGCACAGCGCCGTCATCTGGAACATGTGTCAACGATCAACAGACAGTTGTGTTTACAAATAACATAAGTCAAAAGCTGGTCATTTCAGGACTTGCCATGTTTGGTGGAAACAATAAGGCAACTGCGGCTGGTCCTACAGGCCCTATACTGGTCGCGGAGGCAAGCTTGTCACCAGCCGTATCCCTTAATCCGGGAGATACCATTCAGGTAACTTGGCAAATCACAATTTAGGTCATTTTTAGTAATTCCAATCTGGAAAGTCTTACACGAGTGTTTTCCAGTCCGGATCCATCTTTTAGCCCTATTTTTCCGTCCATCTAATGATTTGTCAACCTAAAGTATACCTATGGCTAGGTGGCCAAAAATTTGCCTTGTTATAATGGTACTTTTAGCAATTCCCCCATTTGCAAATATTGAGGCGTCTTTTCCAAACGATTTTGATTTGAAGGTTCATGACGCTAATGCATTTTCCAAAGGGGACAGGGTACAGGTTTCTGAAAGTGTCACAGTTACAGTTAATGGTAAACCATACTATACACAGAACATCTCTGACGATTCCAAATTTGGAGAGTTTGACAAGCTAAACACTATTGTTGTAAAAGGAAACACAAACTCAGTTACAACTATGGATAAGATATTCAACGCTGAAAGACTGCGATTTAACGGTAAAGCACTTGTAAGATACGATCCAATGATAGAATCACAGACTGGCAAATTTTCTGAACTGGGAAACAGTATTGCAGTTTTGGATGTCAGCGACAAGAAAAATTCTGATCTTGGAGGAATAATCAGCAATGTACTGTCTGTACTCTTTTCCAATCCTAATTTGACACCAAACATGTTGGGACAGAAAAATATGGATAACAACAATTTGAAACTAGTTCCTGATACAAACTACGAAAAATATTCTGTACTTTTGATACTCGTTCCTATCTCGGGATCTGTCATTATTTGTTCTGGAAATACCAGAATAAAATCAAAATCTTTTTTCTCTCTTACTTTTATGATAATACTTGTTACATCTGCTGTCACGACACCGCTTTCAATCTCTGGAATCTACATGAAACAGGCATCTGCAGAAGAGGAAAATAACAACACGCTTAACGCATCAGGATTTTCAAACTCAACCCAACTAAACTTGAAAAACTTTTCAAATTCTACACAACCTCTAAACTTTACTGGATTCTCAAACGCTACTCAGACACTTGATCTTCATAACTTTTCAAATTCTACACAACCTCTGAATTTCTCTGGATTTGAAAATGCAACACAAACAAATACAAATTCTATCATAACAATTCCAAACGCTACCAAGTCTTGGACATTTACAGATAACAATAACGGAACTAATAGCGTAGGAGAGGTGACCATACAAAATGTCGAAAACAAGTCTGCACTTTCGTTGCAGGGAAATGGATATCTCACTGAAAACCTCAACTCCACTCGAAACCTAAGCCATCTGACACTCTCAGCTTGGGTAAAACCAGACTATAGCCAAGGAGCTCCTCAATTTACTATAATCAGCGCAGAAAAGCAGTTCAGCCTATCCGTAAATAATATAGTCCCACCAACAAAACTTGCAACATTTTCTATATTTGATGGCATTAAATGGAATACGATAAATTCCACTGTTCCAATCTCTGGAAACTGGACACATATCGCGGCTACTTTCAATGGCTCATCTATGCAGCTCTATGTCAACGGAACACTCAGATCCTCTCTTGAATTGACCAACGTATTAACAATTCAAGTAGATGGAAAGATTGGCACAAAGACTGCAGGGAACATAACATCCAACGGTAACATAGTGATTGGTGCCTATTACGATAGCGTAAGAAAGGAGAGCCTTGACCAGTTCTCAGGCCTCATAAGCAACATAGACCTCTACGAATCTACGCTTGATGCAAATCAAGTTTACCAGATATTCAGTCAAGAATTGCCGTCATTTTACCCAAGGCAGAGCGTAGCACAGGATCAGCATTTAGTTGATGGATTATTACTAAATGACGAGGTAACTGTGTCACGTATAACAGCAAATTCCACCATCCTCAATGATACCGCGGAACTAAACTATACCATAAATCCGGTTGTAGAATCGCGACAAGCAAACTATCTTGTAACACAAAGCCCTCAATTTGTGTTCCAATACTATCAAAACTCGACAATACTTCACAAAACGGTAAACTATGCGCAAAAAGAGATTACAAAATTAGACAAAATTGATGCAGTAATTTCAAACGGTACTGCCACAAACTCTACACAAAACATACATCAAAAAATTATACAGATAAAACAAGAGCTTGCAAGCTTGGTAGAGCAAATTAATGGTTCAGACAGTACATCAAAGGTTGAACTAGACTCCATAATGAACAACACAATGCAGATAAAGCAAGAGGTTCGTTCTCTCATACATGATCTTGGAACTAAGCATGTAATTTCTCATGATTCCCTTGGTTCAATCCGTACAGATGAGACAAATTACATGGTGCAAGATGGACAATGGATCTCTGCAAACGAGACTGTATCAGTCCAGCTTGAAGATCCTCACGGCAAACCAGTCGGAGTAAAACCTGTCATATCTCAGATAGCAGACGGAAGATATACAATCTTGGTATCTCCATTACGGGAGTTGACACCTGGCAAGTATGTTATCAAGATGTTGTTAAACAAAGGAGGCAAGACATACTTGGCGCAAGAAAGTTACACGTGGGGGCTAGTATCGCTAAATACAGATAAGAGCACTTACAAACCAGGACAGACTGCCAACATTACAATTGTAGTGCTAGACAACGGTGGTCATCCAGTATGCAATTCTGACATAGCTATGCAGATACAAAGTCCCACTGATGGCATATCCGTCCTTTCAACAGGAGCGGGGATTGAACAGGGAACACAGTGTGGTCTGTATCATGCAACATACCAAACAAGTTCTGAAGGAAACTATACAGTAAATGTGGTAGCACGTACTCCCTCTGGTGTGACAAGCTTTTCAACATCATTTCTTGTAGCACAGAACTATCCGTTTGATATAACAAGAACGATGGATTCAAAGATCGACCCAATAAACAATCCAAACTTGTTTAATGCGCAGATAGATATAGTATCCAATGTAAATGCTGGAAAAATCAGATTCCAGGAATTTGTCCCATCCGACATCAAGGTTGTAACTAATGCAAATGTACAGAACTCCAGTGGTGTTCAGGTGTTGACATGGGACCTTATCCCTTCTAGCAACAAAACATCTGTAAAGTATTCATACTCTGTGCCCCTAGAGTTTCCAAAACTCTATGTATTTGGGCCAGCCAAGATAACCTACGGTAATAACCAGAGCTTTACTGAATCAAGACCTTGGTTTGTTGCAAACGATCCAGCTACTACAATAACAGATACCATACAACCAAGCGAGAAGGTTTCTACAGGACAGGAACCAAAGGATTCAATTTCTTTTAGTATTACCACATCTACCGGTTCGTCTGTAAAGGATACAGTAGCAATAAGTGACAATCCTACTGTAACCACTAGCACATTCAATTCGGTATCAGTGCAAGACTCGCTTGCGTCACAGCTGTCTGACAAGGTAGAGAATGGTAACATGATACAGGATACAGTAAGCGTAACTGACTCTCCATCAAC
>JAJPKL010000009.1 GCA_021323705.1 Nitrososphaerota archaeon | reverse complement strand
CCGTTGACGGTTACAACTGGTTCACCGTACTTCTGGTCCAATCTGTTTATGTTTGGATCAGATACTACGACTTGGACCACTTGTGGGCCGGCAAAGTAGTTGTTGTATTGAGAGTTTTCTGCAGAGACAAACAAGTTTGGATGCGAAGCTACTTGAGCATGTACTGATGGGATTGCGCTTGGCAGTCCGATAACAGCACTGCTCGCTAGTAGGATCGTTAATAGTGATAGACTAGTTACTTTTCGTAATGTGTTGTTACTCATGTTATTGCTATGCACGGTAATTTTTTTGTTAATAAGAAATATGACACATTTTTGAAAATAAAAAAAATTAATTACAATTTTTTGGGTTGATTTTTTATCCTTCTAACAGTTTCATTAATAGAATTGTGCTAGTTTTTTGTGATATTGAGACTCAATACTGTACAATACTATTCTATGAACCACACATAGACTATTGAATCAATATAGATCATAATTATGAAAAGGTCAACGAGATAAAATATGGGTTGTACTTAATTTCAAAAATCGGTGATGAAAATTTCCACTTATGTGAGCTATGGTATGATGATGTCTAAATTATCACAAGAGACTGACTTGATAGAAAATCAATCAAAGATTTTGGTGTATCTTGAAAGAAATCCTGGTAGCCACCTACGCAAGATGAGAACTGACTTGGGATTGGCGTTGGGTACTTTGAGATATCATCTACATTCTTTAGAAAAACGGGGCAAAATAGCCTCTGAAAAGAACGAGTCGTTCAGGTACTTCTTCTTGATTTCGAAATACAGTGATTACGAGAAGAATGTGTTAAAGGCATTGTACCACAAAAATACGCGTAAGATATTGATGTTTATAATGGAAAGAAAAAACCCTACTCTAAAAGATATAGTCAAAAATATTGAGATATCCTATGCTTCTGTTCGGTGGCATGTCGACCGTTTATCCGATCTTGGAGTGGTATTTGAATTTAGAGACGGCAGATATAGAAGATACCATATCTCAGTTAATACAGATATTGTTGTGAAATTTCTCAAAGACTACTACACTAATGAATGGAATATCTGGTCAAACAAACTAGTAAACAGATATCTTTCTCTTTCAAGTGAAGCATGATAGAATTTTTTATCATTTCAAATAGGAACGAATTATTCTCAGATTATCAATACAACCATCTACATTTAGATAGGTAATTGCCAAACGGGCCTGAATTTTGAGATGGCTATCATTTAGACCTTCAGTTTGTTTCAGATAAAGTAGATGCACCTTTAATGTGGGCAAGAACGTGACTTTGAATATATTAGATAGTGTTGTTATACCTTGAATGCGAGTCGGATTATCCTTGAACAGACTTTTCATTAGTGGCGTTAGTTCCTCACTTGTGTTCTTCAATTGAACCAATTCTTTTTTTATTTCCGCATACGTGCATCCATGTTCTTCGTAGTGGTGTAATTTCTCGTAGCCAGTTAGAATCCTGTTTATGTTTGATAATATTTTTTCTACTAGCAATTTCATACTTTGTCTGTTCCATAAATTAATTTGTAATCACAGCATTTTTTACATAATTTTTTCATAGTACTGCATATTTGACGTCGGGATTAATCTTTGGTTGGTTTTAACAGGAAGAGATAATCGTAGTATAACTATGTACAACAACTATAATTATCTCCTCCTGTGAAATTTTTTCAAGAGAAGAATATTAGATTTGGGGAGCATTCCTCTAAACGTCGAAAATTCTTTTATCAGTACAAAGAGATTTTGATTTCTAGAACTGTGCTATCTACTATTAGGAAATAATTGTTAAAAATCAGAGTCTTACCTTGTTAAAATTCAGAATTTCGGACAGATGGAATTTAAAAAATAAAAAAGTAGAGAGTTAGATTTTTGGAGCTATTCTTAGTCCGGTCTTTGCAGAAAACGCAATTATAGATACAATTGCAGCTGCAAGTACTAGGGCTGTGACAGGTCCAAACTCTGGAACTGCGCTACCACCAAACTGTATTTCTGAAATTGCCTTTTCGTTTGCCTTGACTATCGCATCAGGCAGCGGAACGTACAGTAGAGGAGATGCATATTGTTGTCCATCGTGGATTATCCAGTTAAGAAAGTTTTTTACTTCCTGTGTTTTGTCCTGTGTTTCTCCACTTATTTGACTCAGATCTTTGTATACCATGATATACGTCAAGGTAGATATTGGGTAGGAGTTGCTTCCTGGCTCATTTACAATCGATACCTTGCTCCAATCCCCGTCTGGTGCCGGAAGGCTTGTCCCTCCAGCAGCTGCATCGGCAGCCACTGACGCTATTGTTGGTTCAACAAACACATTTCCATCAGCATTTTGGACAAATGCATATGTCATATTGTTCTGATATGCATAGGCAAGTTCTACATATCCTACTGCATAGGTAGTGCTTTTCACTATGCCTGCTACGCCAGCATTTCCTTGCGCACCTGTCCCAACAGGCCATGGAACTGTCTTACCTTGACCTACTGTTGCCTTCCAATCAGGAGAGACGTTGGACAGATAATCTGTAAATGCATATGTTGTTCCAGATCCGTCTGCACGGTGAGCTATTAAGATCTTCTGAGCAGGTAGATTCATTCCCGGGTTCAGATTTGTGATAGCCGGATCATTCCACATGGTGATTTTGCCCATAAAGATCTGGGCGATCACAGGACCTGTCAGTTTCATACCTTTGTCAATTCCAGGAAGGTTGTAGGATATTGTAATTCCTCCAATTGAATCCGCAATAGTCACCGTTCCAGGTGCCGCCGCTTGTTCAGATGGTGCTAAAGGTGCATCTGAGGCTCCAAAGTCTACAGTCTTTTGTGTCAGAAGCTTGATGCCTGCTCCACTTCCGATGGATTGATAGTTTAGTTTTATGTTGGGATGCAGGTTATTGTATTGCACTCTCCACGTATCCATCAGTGGGAAGATAAAGGTCGATCCAGCTCCTGTAATGGTATATGACTGGCTACTTTGAGCACTTGCATACAGTATTGTTGATGGTACTATTAGCAATAACATGAAAGCTATTGCCAAGAACATCTTTTTCATCGATAATACCGACCTAGTAAAGTTATTTACGTATGACCGGAATAGTTTATGTAATCAATTGTAAGCTATGGTAACTATATAGAAAGGAACCAATTGAAAGAAATTGAATAGAAGGCTTTAGTGAAAACGTCTTTGTCCTGTGACTATGTAGTTTACTGATTCCCCCATAAAGGCAGCATGATCAGCAATTCGTTCCAGGTATCGAAGAACTAGTGCGTCTGCAAGAGCGCATTTTATGTTTATTGAGTTGATCAACATTGGGAGGTGTTTGTTGTAATACTTGTCTACCAAGTCTTCATCAGTTCTAAGCTGTTTTGCTTTTTCCAAATCTAATGTTGCAAAGCATTGTATAGCCAAGTTTATCATGTGTTTTATCTCTCCTGAAAGTGTATAGATTACCTCGTTTTTGCATTCTGAGAGATCTCCAAACATGTCTCTTACTGCAGTAATATCATACGCATAGCGCCCAAATCTTGTAAAACCGTAGGACACCTCGATACATGACCTGATTAATCGAAAATCGCTTGCAACTGGCTGATATCGTAACATCATATCAAATGTAAGATCACCCACTTCATCGTACAGGCTCATTATTTCTTGAGATAGCTTATGTGCCTCATGACGAACATTTTTTCCTTCAAGATAAGAGTCCAAAGCCAAGTTTATGGATTGAAGAGATAGTGAACCCATCTTCTCCATCAGAGATGAGAGCTTCTGCAGGGGGGGATCTATTAGACGTGTCAACTAACCAAATTGCCCCTGAACATACTTTGCTGTGATCTCATTTCTTGGATTCTCAAAGATTTGCTTGGTCTCCCCAAACTCAACCAAATCTCCAAGGTACATAAAGCCAGTGTAGTCAGATATTCTCACAGCCTGTTGCATGTTATGGGTTACTATGATTATAGTATATTCTTTTTTCAATTCGTTTATCATTTCTTCAATCTTTTGAGTGGCAATGGGATCAAGTGCAGATGCGGGCTCGTCCATTAAAAGGACCTCTGGTTGTATGGCAAGAGCTCTGGCAATGCAGAGACGTTGTTGTTGTCCACCTGAAAGACTCATGCCGGGCTTTTTCAGATCATGTTTTACCTCGTCCCAGAGGTATACCATCTCAAGGCATCCTTGAACTATTTGATCTATAATTTTTTTATCTCGTACTCCGTTTAGCTTTAGTCCTGCAGCTACGTTATCATAAATTGACATTGTAGGAAATGGGTTTGGTTTTTGGAAGACCATACCTATTTTTCTTCTGTGAATGATAGCGTCCTCACGACTTGAATAGAGATCCTGACCATCCAGCAAAACTTTTCCTACTACTTTTGCTCCTTTTGAAAGCTCATGCATTCTATTGAGGCAACGAAGAAACGTAGTTTTCCCACATCCCGATGGCCCGATTAACGCAGTTACTGCTCTTTCCCTGAATTTCATGCTTACGTTCTTTACGGCTTCAATTCCATTGTAAGTAGCAACAATATTTTCTGCGATTAGTTTGTATCTCGGCTCTTCGGCAGATTTGTATGAGATTGGAGTTTTTGTTAATGTTTCCATTCTATCCACCTGTTGTGATTCTAAATCTTCCACCTCCACCACGTTTTCGCAAGAACAAGTATCTCATGCCAATGTTAAGGCTAAGAACTATCAGTATCAGAATAAGAGCTGCACCCCACCCTTGGGCTGTTGCAGTATCATATGGTAGTAATGAGAGTCGCCATATTCTAAGCGGTAAGGCATCCATTGGTTGATCAAAGCCTGTGAAAAAGTCACTGCTACCAAGTATTGTAAAAATTAAAGGAGCCGTCTCCCCTCCTATTCTTGCTACCGATAGCATGATTCCTGTAATCAAACCACTTTTAGCGCTTGTTAGTAGAATTCGGAATATCACCGTCCATCTTTTTATTCCGAGCGCATATCCCGCTTCTCTGTAAGTTACAGGTACAAGTTTTAGCGATTCTTCAGTTGTTCTTGTTATAATTGGCAGCATGATAATTGAGAGTGCGAACATTCCTGCAATAATTGAAAAGTAACCAAGTGTTAGTACTATTACAACAAATGCAAAAAGTCCTATTACAATAGTTGGAAATTCTGCTAAAACATCGTTAAAGAATCTTATAGCATGACCAAATCTATTGTTGCCATATTCAGAGAGAAAGATTCCGCCCAAGACACCAATTGGCACTCCAACGAGGCTTGACATACCAATCAGCAATAAAGTTCCTTGAATAGCAGGACCAATTCCACCAGGTTGATCTGATCCTACTGCTCCCGGCGGTTGTGTTAAGAAATCTATACTCAGTACAGGGGCTCCATTTCTTATTACTTCGAGAAGTATACTTCCAAGGGGAATAATAGCTAGTGCGACACAACCAAATACTATTCCCTTTATGATTCTATCAGTAACTAGTCTACTTTGTATATTATTTCTAAAATGTTTCCTAAACTCTGCCCTTTGTTCTATTGTGATCATGCCAGAACCGCTCCTTGGTGTGCCTTTATTACTCTTGAAACCAAAAGCTGTGCAACAATGTTGATTGCAATTGCAACGATGAAAAGTATCAGGCCAACTCCAATTAGTGCTGCCATGTGAAGGCTGCCTTGTGAGGCTTCCGCAAATTCATTTGCAATTATACTTGACATTGTTTGACCAGGTCCAAACAATGATGTTGGAAATGCCTGTGGACCTGTTGCGTTACCGATTAACATTGTAACTGCCATAGTTTCTCCAACAGCCCGTCCTAGTCCAAGTATTGAGGCTCCAACTAGACCTGACTTTGAATATGGAATTACTGCCATCTTAAAGACCTCCCATTTTGTGGCTCCCAACATGTATGCTGCCTCTCTTTGGCTGTTTGGGACAGCAATCATAATTTCTCTTGAGATGGAAGCTATTGTTGGAATTATCATGATTGCAAGTACCACGCTTGCAGTAAAGATGTCTAACCCAAAGGGGGTTCCTGAGAAAAACCAGACATTGTTGCCAAAAGCATTGTTGAGTGGTGTTTCAATCCAGTCTCTCAGATAATCTCGAAATACGAACATTCCCCACAGGCCGTAGATTACACTTGGAACAGCTGCTAAGAGCTCAATAACGAAAGAGAGTGCTGAACGTAGAAACTTGGGCGCAAGTTCTGAAAGAAACATTGCAATGCCAATGCTTATTGGCACTCCTATTATCATGGCAAGTCCGGCAGTCACAAAAGTGCCTGTTATGTATGGTGCTGCTCCGTATGATTCGCTACCTTCTACTGCATTCCAATCTGATCCAGTAAGAAATGAAATTCCTTCGTGAGCCCAAATTAGATAGGACCCGCTACTTAGCTGGAAGACTATCAAAACGATAATAGCTAGTATGTAAGTGGCAGCTATTGCAGATGCTATCTTGAAGACCTTATCGTAAACAGGAGAACCTCCCTTTAGCTTCACAGTTTCCATCAAGTACAATTGATATCATTTGTGATGAAGATATCAGAGGTTCGACCATAATTTCTTAAGTTTCATATTCGAATATAGATCTATATAGTACTACATAGAACGTAGTCACAACCGCTTTAATTATATTCGATATAGAAATAGACATTGGCAGAGCTATTAAATGAGAAGGAGGTACGAAAGTTACAGCTTGTTGGTGGATCTACCTACGTTCTTTCTCTTCCTAAGAAATGGATTGATGAACTGAATCTCAAAACTGGAGATCCGGTATCCATTGTAAAAAATGTTAATCGTTCACTCTCAATTTTACCAACGGGAACATCTCAAACGCCAAAAATAATAAAATCAAAAACAATCATCAGTCAAAAAGAACCAGTGGAGTCAATACAGCGTAAAGTGATAGCCATGTATCTATCTGGATATCAAATACTTGAAATCCACTCCAAAGGAGGAAGAATACAGCTGGAACATAAACAAGCAATAAGAGATCTGGTAAGAAAAAACATGATAGGTACAGAAATTGTCGAATCCACCCCAGAATCCATAACAATTCAGATTCTAACTAGTCTACCTGAGCTTTCCATAAATGATGCACTAAAGCGCATGTTTTTGCTTACAACCACAATGCATAGACAAGCCATTGATGCATTGAAGGAAATGGATGCTGAGCTTGGAGAAGAAATTACTCATTTGGATGATGAAGTTGATCGTTTTAGTCTGTATATATTAAGAAATCTTACACTTGCAGTAGAACATGAGAGAATCTTACGTGATATAGGATTGAAAAAGCCCTCTGATTGTATAAGTTACAGAATAGTGGTAAAATCAATAGAAAGAGTTGCAGACCATGCAGTCTCTATAGCAAGCAGGATAAAATTTCTCAAATCTACGCTTGAGCCAGTACTTTTGCAAAAAGTTACAAAACTCAGTGAAGAGTCCCTCAAAGTCTTCGAAGATTCTATTTCTGCACTCAATAAGAGGGATTACGCATTAGCTGATATGGTTGCATCAACTGCGCGCAGAATTGCTGGAAAAGAAAAAGAATTTACCGATAGTTTGGAAGAATCAAAAAAGTATACAAGTGTAGTTAAATTTGTATTGGAAGACATCCGCAGGACTGCTGAATATTCTAGCGATATCGCAGAAGCAGTAATTAATGAAACTGTCCAGGATGTCATCTCTGAAAATGGTTCATGACAAATTTGACAAATAGATTATAATGAAAATGTTGTCTCACAACAGAAATTATCAAGATACAAACTAATATCTAATGATGAAGTTATGGTAGAGCAAATATCTCCCAATAAGAAATTTTTAACAAGTAAATTTAAAAAGATCATCAAAACGTTTGTTGAAAAATTAGATGATTATATAGACGATCCAAAGGAGGATAACATACATGATATAAGAATAGCAATTAGGAGAATGGAAGCTGCCTATAGAATTTTGCCCAAAAAGAATAGAAAAAGTGAACACCTACAAAATTATGTAAAGCAGGCAAAATTACTATTTAAGATAAATACTCAGATAAGAGATTTTGACATCATTCGTGATAAATTAGAAAAAAGACATTCTACGCATTTTATTCAAATTATTGATTCCATTAACAATAACCGCAAACGTCAGTTGAATACAGGGCACAGATTGGCCTTAAAATTAAAGGATGATTCGCCCCCAAGGTTAAAAGAAAAAGACGTCAGTGAATCTAGGCTACAGAAAAGGTTTCAAAAAATCATACTTGAGTTAATTACGGAAATAAATCATAACATCCCCATAGTTTTAACTGATGACAAGAAAATTGGAGAGCTCCACAAATTGAGAAAGGATTTCAAAAAACTGCGTTATTTGATTGAATTAACTACGGATAAGATAAATTCTCTAAAACCTATTAAAAGCTTAAAAAAAATTCAAGACGAATTGGGTATGATACATGACAGTGACATATTTCTAGATTATCTAAGAGACAAAGAAGGTCCACATGAATTATCAGAAACAATAAGAGAAGAAATACTTGAGAGGAGGGAGAGATATCAAAAGTTTGTCCAACTTTTCAGAGATGAAAAAATTGATCCTGCTAAATTAGTATTACAGTTCTAGAACTGAGCTCTGCATGTTTTGATTATCGCGCAACATGCAAATTACATGTGTATCAAATGCATTTTCAAATTTATTCAAAGCATTTCTGAGCAATAGTTTTGGCAATGATTTTGCTTGTATGATATGTAGTTCCAGTATACCATCTGTATATCGTTTTAATTCGATTTTTGATTTTGTTTGTTCCAGAACTCTCAGAAGGGTGATTAGTGATGAAGTTTTTCTTATCGTACTTTTGTCCTGCTGAGATAAAATTGGCTTGTATCTTGCAAATAGCCAATCTGAAGTTTTTACGTGTCTGGTATGAACTAAAGACAATGCTAAAATTAATTGGTTAGAATGAGAAAGTGACATGTCTTCATCCATTACAGAATAGAAAAGATTTTGAGGATTGTTAAACGATAATTTTTCTGAGGCTTCCTTTTCTGCATAAGAAAGAATCTCTAATTCTCGCTTGTTCAAAAGTTTTGTAGCTAGCAAGTTTGTAACAAAGTTCTTTGTGTGCAAAAATGGTTGAAATGAAATTTTTGAGCCTATTGTCTGACGAATCTGTTCTGCTGTAATATTTTTTGAGTGGTATGTCTTCGGGTTTTCTAGAAATATAGAAAGGGCTCCTTCTCTTACTCCGTGATTACTAATGCATAGATTGTTAAAGCCAAATTTCTCCATTATTGTATCCACCACACAAGAACCAGCTACTATTGTCTCACCACGGCTTGAGCCAATGACAGAAATCTTTGCTACATCTTCGTATCTCAATTTGTAAAGCTGCTTAGCAGCAGCTTTTACAAATTTAGAATTCATTCTGTAATTGTGTATCTTATCAAGAGGATATTTTGAGATCTTTTGATCATATCTTGCTAATGCCCTTAAAACTCCCCCCACTCCAACAAGTTTTGTCTCTTTTCCTATATCCATCTCCTTCTTTTCTGGAAGAAGACTGGAAATGAAATGTCTCATGTTCTTGTAATTTTTCTCGCCAAACCGTTCGACTCTGCCATTAAATTGCTGTGTTAATCTCAAGGCACCAAGTGGTAATGATATCACCTTTCGTATCTTGAAATCCTCCGCATGTACAATTTCAAGGCTTCCCCCGCCTATGTCAAAAAATAATGCATTAGGAAGTTGGAGGGATTTGATAGCACCCACATAAGAATACACTGCTTCCTCTTTTTCAGAAAGCACTTTGAATCGAAAACCTGTTTCCTTATAGACCTCATCAAGAAATTCATCCTTGTTACTTGCCTCTCTTACTGCACTGGTAGCTATGGGTAGAACAGATTTTATCGGCTGTGATTGGATTATGTCTCGAAATAACCTTAGGGTATCAATTGCACGAAGCATTGGTTTTTTGCTCAGTTTTCCTTTTTCATCTAACCCTTCACCAAGTTTTACTTTAATTCCCTCTTGTTGAAAAATGTCAAACGAATCATCATCCTTTACATTGTATGTAACTAGTTTGGCAGAATTGTATCCCAGATCAATTACTGATATTTTCAACTAACATAACCTCGTTTCGATATAAGCATGTAGCTATTAATCTAGATTGGATTTACATTTTTTTACCAAGTGAAAAACATAGAATACATAAATCATGTTATTCTCTTCAAATGTTTTGGAGTAAGCAACCATCTTAGTTCTCCCTTGAGCTTTGGTAGAATAGTTGTCACTCTTATACGAGCTAATCCCCCCTTTTTTAGGTCTATTCTGCATTGTCCATTTGAAACTGTATCTGCTATCAATTCACTTAGATATGGTTCATGTCCCACAATGAGTACTGTAGAATCTTGTTTCAGCCGAGAAAGTTTATTGTATAGTTGTGATTTATTTCCTTCAGGTTTTAGCTCATCTAGTTCTTTAATTTGACTTTTAGATGTTGCAATTTTTGAGAATGCTTCTGCGGTCTGCTTTGCTCGCAAGAGGGGACTAGTAAAAATATAATCAAATTCTATTCCTAAATTTTTTATTCCTTTTGAGATATCCTTAATCTCTTTTTCCCCTTCTAAGGTAAGAGCTCTTTTTGAATCATCCCTAATAGTAGCAGAACTCCTACCTGCTTCCCCGTGTCTTAAGATAAATAAATCCATTGGCCGCTTGGTTCCTTATCACATTTAGGACTTGGAAAAGATGCCTCATCCATAGGGGCAAATAATAGCTAGTGAAATATCTAGCATATGACCATGATTTCTTATCTTTCATATGCCTATGAAGACTATATAGATCAAAGTCATAATTGTGTTATTAAACATAATTTATGTTATCATGGAATTGTTCATATCAAGAATTACAGGAATGATGCAGGACCTAAAAACAGAGGAGGTTCCATAGATCGCCTTGAGAACTAGCAGGTCGCCTAAAATGGAAGGTAAGCTCATTGTTGTGGAGGGGATAGACGGGTCTGGCAAATCAACGCAAATTCATTTGTTAGAGAAGTGGTTGAATTACAAAGGCATCAGCGTTTTCAAGTCAGAATGGAATTCTTCCGAAATGGTAAAAGAAATAACTTCCAAAGGGAAAAAGAAAGGGTTACTCACCCCTACTACTTTTAGTCTTTTACACGCAACAGATTTTGCAGATAGATATGAAAGGAACATACTACCTCTTCTTCGTGCAGGATATTTTGTGCTGGCAGACAGATATGTTTTCACTGCATTTGTGAGAGATATCGTAAGAGGTTGCAACCCCGACTGGGTAAGAAAGGTTTATGATTTTGCAATAAAACCTGATTTGGTATTTTACTTTAAAGTTCCAGTAGATATTGCAGTTGACAGGATATTGGTGGGTAGACCCAAGCTAAAGTACTATGAAGCGGGAATGGATCTGAATTTGAGTAATGACCCTTATGAAAGCTACAGAATTTTTCAAGGAAGAATAATCGATCAGTATGATTCAATGGCGGTACCGGAGAGCTTTACCGTTATAGACGGAACATTAAGCATCGAAGAACAACAAAGAACCGTGAGAAAAATGATCATGCCATTACTTCCTCATATGATATCATCCAGGAAATAAGAGATGAAACTAAAGCAAAAAGAATTACGCGATAGAACTGTTGAATTTTATGGACATGGAATAAAACATCTTCAAGATATAGAAATCAAAGGAAGGCTGATCGTAATTGAAGGCCCTGATGCTTCTGGTAGAAGCACGCAAATTGAAAAAATTACAACAAGGCTTGAAGCAAATGGTCACGCTGTCTTGAATACAGGACTGAAAAGATCAGAACTTGTGAGCAAGGGCATTCTGGAGGCAAAACAGCATTATGACCTTGGTAGAAAGACGTTGGCTTTGTTTTATGCCGCAGACTTTGCAGACCAATTTGAATACAAGATAATACCCGCATTACAGGCGGGCTACATTGTGCTTGCCGACCGATACATCTACACCTTGATAGCAAGAAATGTAGTACGTGGGTTGGATAGAAGGTGGTGCCATAATCTTTATGGTTTTGCTATAAAGCCTGATTTGGTATTTTATCTGGAAGTAGAACCATCTGTTCTGATTCATAGAGTGTTTCAAAAGAATTTATCTCTTGATCATTATGAGTCTGGTGCAGACATAGGACTTTCAAATGACATGTATGAATCATTTCTTATTTATCAGAATCAGATTAGGCGGGAGTTCCAGTTAATGCAAAAAAGATATGGCCTAATACCTGTTAATGGAAACAGAACTATAGCAGAGATTAATTCAGATCTGCAAAACAGAATAGATCAATACTTGAACAAAGTAATGCGTTAGTAATAAGAAACAAATTTTTTATTACCATTCATACAGACAATTCTGGATATATGGTTTACATAGGATTCATAAAATATTGATTCTAAATTTATCAATAGAGTATAACCTATAAACAATAATGGAACGTAATCAGGAACTCTTCTTATATGATCTAAAATGTGTGAGATTACTTGGAGAGCCTGATATAATATTTGCAGGATTAATCGATCAGATGGGAAACCTAGTTGCTGGAGGCTTCAAGCATGGAATTCTGCCATCAGAAGATGAAGCAGAGAGGAGGAAGATGTACCTAGATGTAATTTTACGTGCATCGTTGAGAAAGGATTTTGATTATAGCTTGGGTCCAGTATTGTATTCGGCCTCTAGAAGAGAAAAAGTTGTTATGATAAGCTTTCCATTAGGCAAAAGAATACTACTTGTGACTACAGAGGTCAATGTAGATATAGATGAGACAGCACAAAAAATTATCAAGATAATTCACACTTATTGCTGAGACTGTTGTGATTCTCTGATATCTTGGGCTGACTCATTTTTTGAGTCATTGAAGGATTTAACCATTTTCAAATATGTGAATTCTGGTTCCTCTTTGCAAATAGGATAGAGTGTTTTTTTCAGTTTTTGTACATGCAAGCTTTTTGCATGGTTTCTTTCTGTAGCTTTATCTTTGAATGTAATTATGTGCACGAAGGCAGCAGAATCATTTTTTTCCTGAAATATTTCATAATGTAGAATCCTTGGCTCGTTTCTTTTCATATCCTCAACAAATTCTTCAAGGATTTTTTTTACCTTAGCTAGTTTCTTCTTCTTAACTCTGTACCTTGCTATCTTTGTTATGGCTACTTCCAAATTACTTTTAACCTACAAAAGATGTGGCAGTGATAAATAAAAACATGATCGAGCTGATGCATACTTGCAATACTTACGGTCATTCCAATTTTTCTTTATCTTCTTTCTTTTTTCTTTTCTGAATGCTCTTCAAAACTTTTTTTATCATAATGTTGGTATGAGCGTGAAAGTTTATCTTTCATCTATATTGATTTCATAAAATATAAACATCAATGATTACATATTGAAAAGCCATAGAAAATCTTTAGATGGGATTGAATCATACCTAGTATGCGGTCTATCACCTTGTATTATTGCAAGGGCGCAGTAACTAGTCATTTTTGGTAGACTGCTTTCAATATGTGTAATGCAGAAATTTATCTTGAAAATGTGTTTGCGATTCTTTTGGTAATTTTGTGATAATCTTTTCAAACAAATTAAATCTTTTTTCAATATAGTCAACTAAAAATGATCCATAAAATTATGCGGGGAGTAGGTCTACCTGATCATGTCAAGATAAAGTGATCACGGTAGACCATGTAATCACATTCTTTTTTCCATCTAAAGATGTTCTATATTGATAACATGGTAATTGTGTTTACTAGGAAAATTAAATAACATACATAAGAAATAAAAATTTTTCATACAAAGATATTTTGTAAGTAGGTGCATGAAATCTATTTGCAGAATTGACATATTGATGAATGATAGATTTAGTTTCTAATGACGAAAATTCTAACAACAACAATCGTAGGACTTCTTATAACATCAATGATCCTCGGTGGTTCAATGGGGGCTTGGGCAGATGACAGTACAAAGACGCCAATCAAACACGTGGTTATAATATTTCAAGAAAACGTATCTTATGACCACTACTTTGGTACTTATCCCAATGCTCCAGGATTTACTGCAAAACCAAATACTCCTTCATCTAATAACTTCGTCTCTCACCCGGATCTCCTAACACATAATCCAAATTTGTTTAATCCATTCCTTCTACCTACAGCATTAACGTGTGATATGAATCATGAATACAAGGCTGAACAAGAAGCTTTTGATGGAGGATTGGCTGACAAGTTTGTCCAGTTTACCACCAGCACAGGGTCTGGTTGTAACCCAGATGGGAGCTCTGTAATGGGTTATTACGATGGAAATACTGTGACTGGATTGTGGAATCTTGCTCAAAACTTTGCAATGAGTGACAACTCCTTTAGTACTACGTTTGGACCCTCAACACCAGGTGCAATTAACCTAGTTTCAGGCCAGACATTTGGTGCAACGGAGGACGCAGTAGGAGGTGGTGCTGACATATCTGATACAGATCCAACATATGATGACTGTTCTTCCACTTCATTTCCAACATTGGCTATGAGTGGAAAAAACATTGGAGATCTGTTAAATGATAAAGGTATCACTTGGGGTTGGTTCCAAGGAGGTTTTGCACCAAGCATGCCATGGGATGGGGTTGCAGGACACAAGGCTGTATGTAATACAAAGACTGCAAGAACACAGACCGATAATGCTCTTGTAACTGCATATAGTCCACATCACGAATCATTCCAATACTATAACTCTACAGCAAATCCTCACCACTTACCACCAGCATCGCTAGCTGAGATAGGACACAATGGTCAAGCAAATCACCAGTATGACCTTAGCCTTTTCTGGGCAGCAGTTAAAAATGGTAACCTACCGCAGGTAACCTACCTAAAGGCACCCAAGGCTCAGGATGGCCATCCAGGATACTCCGATCCACTCGATGAGCAGTTATTCATCGCTAATGTCACTAACACACTTGAGAACAGTCCCTATTGGTCAAACACAGCCGAGTTCATACTATATGATGACTCTGATGGTTGGTATGACCATGTTGTGCCACCGATCATTAACCACTCAAATGATCCCCTCAATGATGCTGCAATATGTGAAGGCAAGAAAGCAGGTTTGGGAGGTGCTGATGACAGATGTGGCTATGGAATGAGACAGCCTCTCATGGTGGTATCACCGTATGCAAAATCAGACTTCATCTCCCATCATGTATCAGACCAGACATCAGTACTCAAATTCATTGAGGAAAACTGGCACACTGGAAGTATTCCTGATACGCTAGGCCAAAAATCATTTGATGACAGGGCCTACAATTTGGAGGATATGTTTGACTTTGGAAACCACGGTAGCACTCCAAAAGTGTGTTTGAATGCTACAGGTCAAGTGGTCCCACCAATTAGTGGTTCGTGTCCAACAGTAAATTCTTGAAAACTCTTCCCCCTTTATTTTTAAATTCAGCAAAAAGAGCATATTTACCATTGACTGATTTTCCCGTATTGATGATTCTCAGGTGTGTTGGTCTTACTATTGGTTTTATTGGTGCTGGTAGGTTAGAGATGCTAATGGTATTGTGCTAATAGCTATAGCCTTGTTTATGTTTTTAAGAGTCATCGGTTCTACTAACAATTTTTTAGCATTGTTAGTTGATTTGATCGAAAATTAATTCTTTGATTCTTTGTTGCAAAAATGTAGGCTCGAATAAAGGTTTGGTTATAACAACCAAAACGTGATCATAGATCTGAAATGAAAATGCTGAGATTTTTTCTCGCTGTAAAATCAGACCTTTGACCTTGCCGAATTCATCGTCATATTCTTGGTTCATCGATGCTTGGAGTACAAATTCCATGAATAGCATTTCCCTTTTATGCGCTGTCAAATCTCTATTTACTCCATCATCACGAGCAATCATTTCCACTACACGGCCCTTGCGATTCAAGATTGCTACTAATTCAATGTGATCGTCTATAGTTGAAACTTGTTTACACAGACTATCCAATGACGGCTGATGTTCAAGAGCTTCTGTAGCCACACCATGGAATAGATTTTGGTTATGAAAAGCATTGACCGTATAGAATGCATTTCATCTATAGCAGTTACATATATCTATGAAGAATACAAAAAACTATAGCATAGCCTTAGATAATTTTGATATGAAATGATTACATGGTCTACCGTGATCACTTTATCTTGACATGATCAGGTAGACCTACTCCCCGCATAATTCACAGCGACACAATCAAACGATCCATAGATTTGTAATAGCACTTCGGATTTCCTTTACTCGTCATATTTAAAATCAATGATCATCTTTTTAGAGGTGAAATAGGGAGAGAAGTTGTTTGCAGTATACCACAAAATCATTCAGTTTTATCAAGCTTTGTAAAACAATTGTTAATTCTGATAATAATATCCAGTCAGTTGAGATTACAAACAGTGAGGGATTGATGCTTGAGAAATTTATTTACAGATCCGTAAGAGTAGATGATGAGATAAAAAAGAATTTAGGCCGTTGCCTTTTTGACATATCTTTGGGTGAGGAACTAGACGACCTCTATGGCCCAATACAATATAATTTTTCAGAAGGTAATTTTGCCTCATTTATCTTTCCTTTCAGACAAAATTTTGTTGTTGTAACTACGACGAAAAATATAAGTCCTATAACGCTGGCTACAAAAATTGCTCACATCATACACAGATTTAGCTAGTCGAATTTGGTTCATCAACAACGGTGCATAATGATTTTCTCATACACATTAAGGTGACGACTGATTGTATTTTGTCATTTTTCATAACTTTCCATTTGATCAGCCGTTTTAATGAATCAGAGTCATCAGATTCTATTTTTACTAGAATATCAAATTCGCCAATTGTTCTTTGTATATCTTTTATACCTTCAATGTTTTTTAACTGTTCAATAATGTCATTTTCAGCGCCACTCCTGCATTTTAAAACGAGATGAGCTGTTGCTAGCTTGTGTGCTTGATTTATTTGTGATAATTCTTGCATGACGGTCTTATCTACTTGAACAATGTAAAAATTACCAATAGTTTTTACGGTTCCATCATATTTTTACAATCAATTTGCATGATTCTCTATAGTTATAGAAGGCAGTATTTCGTCGAAATTTTTTCCATATGTGTATTATTTTTACATAATCTATTTGCCACAAGAACAAATTCAACCCTGATTCAATTATTTTGATGGTAAAAAGCATTAGCTGTTCTGATGTTGGGATAGATTGTGATTGGTACGCAGCAGCAAAAACAGAGGGAGAGCTTATGGTGATGGTAGAAAACCATGCAAAAGTACATGGTTATTTTGAGATTCCAAATGAACTATTGTTAAAGATAAAATCTGCCATAAGAGACGAAGTCGTAGAGTAGGGCATCATTAATTAAATTCAGATTACCGCCAAACACTGCATGGAGCCAATAAAAATAGACGGATCTTTTGGGGAAGGTGGCGGACAGATAATTCGGAGTGCAGTGACATTATCTGCAATAACAGGAAGACCCGTTGAAATTGAAAACATTCGTAAGAATCGAAAGGTTCCTGGACTGCGACCTCAGCACATGTTGGGAGTAAAAATTCTTGCAAAGATTTGTCAAGCCAAGGTAGAAGGTTTGCATGTTAACTCTACTAGCCTAAAGTTTGTTCCATCAAGTGGAATTGATATGGAATTAAGAGAAGATGTAGGAACTGCTGGAAGCATACCGTTGATTTTACAGGTTTTGATTCCCGCAGTTTCACTTGTTAAAAAAAGATTAAAGATTTCCATCACGGGGGGTACAGATGTTCCGTGGAGTCCTACTGCAGATTATACAAAATTTGTGTTGGGCAAGGCATTTTCTACCATTGGAATTGATTTCTCACTTGATATCAAAAAACGCGGATATTATCCAAAGGGCGGCGGACTGGTAGAGACGGAAATTGTGCCGTGCAAGACTTTGAAACCTGTTTCATTTACCAAGCGTACCACCAAGTCTGCAAAGATGCTCTGCTCTTATCACAAGATGTCACGTAATGCCATAGAAAATGAGATCAACGATGCAAAAAGAACTCTTGAAGTACATGATTTCAACGTAGAATATTCAATCAAAGAAGAGACGGCATTAGACAAGGGATGTTCTATTCTGATATTTTCAAGTGACGATACATCTGTAATTGGTTCTGATGTCATTTACCAAAAAAATATGGAAGGAATGGGAAGACTGGTTGCAGATAAATTCGTTGAATCAAACCTAGGAGTAGATGCCTCTCTTTCAGATATGCTTGTTACTCCGTTGTCGCTGATTCCTGAAACTTCGATCTTTCGAGTAAATCACATTACAAAACATCTTGAGACAAACCTCTTTGTTGCATCAAAGATAACTAACTGCAAATATGGGATAGGAAAGTTGGACGATGGTTTTGAAGTGCGAATAAGCGGTAGCTCAGACTCCCGAGCGCAGTAGTGCGGCCATAAGAAGTATGGCCACAGAAACTATGACAGTGATTCTTCCAAGGGCAATTATTTTTGAGCGTATGTTTTGTACGAGTTCTTCTGATATTTGCCTTGATTCGATCTTCTTTTCTATTTCAGTTCGTATTAGCCTTACGTGAATTGCAAATGTTATCAATAAAATAATTACAAGAATTACCTTGATTACAAGAACCTGCCCATAAGTTGTAGTAAGTATCAACGATGGTTTGTTCAATAAATTACTAGAGTTGTATATTCCAGTTACAATAAGCACTATTAACGAAGGGACGGCAATTTTGTTGAATTTCCTACCCACACGAATCATAATTGATAGTCTTCCCTCTACAGAATCCGATATTGTCTTGAGAAGTGGCGCAAGTACTATTCCTATGAATATCGACCCCCCAACCCATATTGAAGCAGCAACAAGATGCGCCCACATAATCAACGCATCAGAGAGTGGCATGACTCTATACCACAGTCAACTCATAATATCTATTGTCATGTTAAAATGAGAATTTGACAGAACCTTTTTTAAATCAATAAAACCCGTTAAGCTTAGATTGGTTAGCAAAGGAAAAGCAGTACTAGTTGCGGCTTTTGTTGGTTTAGGAGGTCTCATGCTTTTCTTCTACCTCTATGCAAATTCATACCAACCACAGCTGCAGCAGGTAACTATTGATCTTCAAACTGTCAAGGTGCTTGATGTAGACAAGATCAATAATCGTGCAGATGTTGAAGTTGACTATATTCTCAACAATCCTACTACCATTACTTCCACCATTTCAACAATTAATTATGAATTGTATGCAAATGGACAAGATATAGGTCAAGGGCACTACAGCGTAGAGGACATACCTATGGCTGGAAGACCTGCCTTGTTCCCCAATAGCAACATGACTGTAACAGACAAGTTTGAGCTTGTAAATTCACCTAACATATCTAGCATATACAATTCAATAATTAATGGAGAACCAGTCAAGTATGAGGCAAAGGGGCAAGTAACAATAGAGTCAACACTTACCCTTATCACAAAAGACTTTGACGCCAGTCTTGGTTAACCAATACCCCAGCTTACTTTCTTTTTAGGAATAATTTTAACAAATGGAGCTTCGCCTTCCTTCCATGGCATTGCCCTCACCCATGCATAGTTTTTGTAAAATATATCATAGAGCCTCTTGAACTCGCTTCCTCTCTCAATAAAGGTTGCAGAGCCTTGGACCACTACTCCCTTGTGTTTGCCTGGATTGTAAATGTCTACAGATATCGCAATTTTTTTGTTCTTCTTTAAATTTGCGTATTTTCTTGTATCATAATCGGTTGCAAAATAAAAGCAGCCGTCTTCAAAATAGCATGTTACAGGAGCTATATGCGGAACATCACCTGAGCTTGTAGCAACTCTGCATCCCTCGTTTTCTTTTAGAAACTTGATCTCTTTTGGAGTGAATTTTACCATATTTTGTGTTAAACACATGAAGATAAAAAGAAAATGGGCCGAGAGAGGTGGGCAAAGACAGACTTTGCAGGCATGGCTGCGACTAACAAAGACAGAGAGTTCAAGCAGGGCAGCGACCTATTGGGACGGTTACATAGTCCCTACCAACAAATTTTTTTCAGAATTAGAGATTTCTGCAAGTTCGTGCCTAAAACACAAAACAAATTCGTGCCTAAACTTACTTTGGATTACAAAGTAATTCTGGAATTTTTTCAGGCATGAATATTAGAATTTGTTTAAACTTTGGCAGAATTTAAAATCAAATTCGTAAAGTTTTTTCGAACCCAAAGTTTAGGCACGAATTTTTTACGAACTTGGTTAAAACCGCCAGAATTTGCGTCAGAACTTCTAAATTCTGGGTTAAAACTTACAAGTTTAACCAAGTTCGTGCCTGTTGAACTTTCTAAATTCGTGCGTAAAAAAAACAAATTTTGTCAAAAGCAGAGCTCAAAACATATTGAAAAGACAGTTAATTTCTAAGATGGTTCGAACCTCATCGATCATACTGGTTCAGGCATGACAATTTCTATCGTTTTTGCCTTATTATGAATTGGAAATGTCATTATCACGATTTGGTTTACTGTTTCTTGTCTGTAAGGTGTTATCTGTCCGTCAGTTAATACCATAAGCGGGCTTTGGTTTTTACCATGTTTTACAAGATTGGCAAGGTCTGGACTTAGAGTCAAGGTGAGGTTGCCATTCTCTGTTGTGTATGTTGATAGAATTATGGCTCCTGATTTGTCTAGCGTGACCAAAAGCAGTTTATTGTTGCCTGTGATGTTAAAATCAGTCAAAAATCCTGTGTAGGTTCCATTTGAATAGACTATTGCCGCTGTACCTTGACCCTCTTGCGATGTAACGTTGAATTTTTCCTCAGTCATGTTTGAGCTATATCCTACATGTACAAGATAAGTTCCTGACTGGTTGAGGTAGAACGGCCCTCCAACATATCTTAGGCTGTATTTTTTATCAATAGGTTGCATGCCTGTATCACATGCATCTACCCTAGCAAGCCATGAGATACTGCTTTGCCAATCTATGTATCCTTCATGAGATACAAGAACTGACGGGATGTCACAATGGCCATAGCCTTTGATGGAAATTCCAAAGTTAATTGGTTCGCCAGCAAGATAGGATGGTGCAAGACCTGTTATCGCTATATGTAGATTTTCTTGCGGTATCGATGTATTCACTCCAACCAATCGAAGTATGGCAAGGTCGTCAGGATTTGTGCAAGAGTTGCTAATAGTTGTAGGGTAGTAACATATCGTGTCTGGTTTTATAATAGCATAATGATCAACTCCATTTCCTGTGACTTTTTCGATGTAAGTGTCAGAGCCAAATTTTTGCACAGTATAGTTGTAATTGTTTGGATGAAACGGGCATGGTATCCTAAAAGTTTCACATGGGTCAGGTATGCCGCTGCTTGCATTTAATGTGACTGTTTGAATTGCATCTTTGGTGGGTTGTGGAAGAACCAAGACCCAACCATACATCCATGGGTGTGGTTCTGTATCGTATTGAAATTCACCCACCTTTGTAAATGTGAAATTAAATGACTTGTCAGGTAGTAATATTGCTCCGTTTGCAGAGTGAGTTGCATTCCAGAAGAGTAGATCATCGTGGTTATCAGCCACTATGGTATGTGCAGCACTGGGGGATTCATTTGTCCATTGAACGGTATTATTTACACCCAATACAACTACAAGATATCTGGGTTCGTAATTTTTTCCTGAGCTTGGATCTTCAGCTCCTGGTGGAATTATAATGTGGGAAACGGTTGGAATCATACTAGTTTGGTTTGTTTGCATGGTTGTAATAGGACTTTTTTGATTGGATTCAAACAAGAATGCACCTATGATTATTGCAACAGCAGTTACTCCCACAATTATTGAAATAGATAGAGATTTCATTTTCTATCCTTGATTTTCAGTATTTGGCTTTGGAATTATCGTTATGGTTTTTGTCCCGTTTGGAAACGAGAGAAGAAACATTCTGTCAGTAGGTGTGAGGTGTTCGCGATAATCTATTTTCTTTCCATCAGCCGTTACGTTAAATGAAGCATAATCTCCTATTTGGGGGCTATCAACAAAACTTCGTGGTAGAAATACCATCATCTTGCTATTGCTTGTAGTCTTCAAATCAAGTATTAATCCATGAGATGCCAGATCAGGTACGACTTGGTCAAGCTTGCTTCCCTCAACATAATAGGCAAGCGTAGAATTTGTACTTGGTATCATCATTGTTTGTTCTGGTACGCCCCAGCCTCTCATGACAAGTACAGAGGCAGAAGAGGGTGAAACACAAGCAGGATTACCCTGCAAATACTCGTTTGTAGGGTCGGATTTTTTTACTACTATAACATACCCTTCTGCACATTTTAGGTCCTTTATGCTGATTCCCCATTGTATTTGTCTTGATGGCGACAAGAGAGTTTTCTTGACTGGGAAATCATGCTTGATGCTTGCCTCTTTGAACATCCAGCTTCCATTGACCAGCTGCCAAGTTCTCGTGTCTCCAAAATCGTCACTCAACTTTGGCGTTGAATAGTTTTGAATTACTTTTCCCGCAAAAGGCTGGATTGAATACCAAATAGTTGTAGTAGTGTTGTCATGGGGTGGCAAACCATTGCCAAGTGAACCACCAACTCCAATGCGTGTACTGACCCTGTTTGTATCTTGAATATAGCAGTACTGGTGAGGGCCAAGTGTTATTGGCAAGTACTCTCCCTGTCCACCTCCTGCGGCAGCAGTAAAATCATCTATTAGTAATGTTTCATTTTTTGTGTTGTAGAGTTCCATCCATCCTATGGCCCATGGTCCAAGCGATCCTTCTCCGTATTCGCACAGTCTTACACCGTCAGTGTAAAATGAAACCGGTCCCCACAATTCCACTTGAGTTATTATGACTGGAGGCTGTTCTGCATATGCAATACTGCCAGTACAAAAAACAATTGTAGTTATTGCGATTGTTGCAAGGTGCAGCGTTTTCATTTTCTATTTTTCCTTGTAACGGCGAAACAAAAAGTAGCAGCAGCCTATTACTGCAGATGCGACAAGTATGTCTATTACAATGCTTTCCGTAGGGGGAAGGCATGGGGGTTCTGAAGGACAATTAACGCCCATGCAAAATCCGCCACCGCAGCCATAAGCAGATTTTACAATAAGGGCCAGAGAAAAAGAGATTGAGAAAATTGCAAGATGTATAGTTTTCATATTTCAAATTATTATGGCAGCTTCATCTCAGTATAGTTCATGCCTGATATCTCAACTGCTCTGAGTTCTTCCTGGCCAACAATACAAGAGTGGTTCATCATGGTTATCATCCCTCCAGAAAAATCAGACGAGTTTACTTGGTCTGCCCTATATCCGACTGCCAGCGGATAACGGGTGCAGGGAGGCATTGGTACTGACTCGTCATAAAATCCTGTTGCGTTTGGAAGGGGTTTGATCATGTATGTCACTGTAAAGTTAGAGCCTATTGGATGATTTGCAAGATCAATGTCTCCGGGAACTGTCATAATGTTGAAGGAATGGGTGTAGTCCTTTCCATCTGTCGTGCCAAAGCCGTCGCCGTAATTGTAATAGTGCCAATCGTCTATTTTGAGCGGAAATGTCTCTATCCTAGGCCAGCTTACCATGGTTGAATTCTTTTCATAATAATGTCCGCTGACGGTATAAGTAAGCTTGACACACGAAGTAGAGTCTGGATGCATCAGAAGAACAGGATAAACCGCATTTCTGTAGTTTGGTGAAGGAACTGTTGTTCCATTACATGAAAGTAAAGTTTCATTCCACCAGGCAGGCGCTCCAACGCGCGTCAGCGGTTCAGAAGATACGTTTTCCACCGAAAGTGTATTACCGTCAATAGTTACGGATACCTCCGTAGTGTTTGCCACATTTATTGAGACAACAGGATTCCATTTTGCCTGAAATTCGATCGAGTCTCTCTTGTATCCTATTCCAAGAATTGAATACTGTTTATCCCCTAGAATCTGCTTGACCTGGTAGTTTGATAATGCAATCTTTTCTAGCTGATTCAGGCCCTTGGTGTCATTTGAGCTGGTAACGGTAAAATATTGTATTGCAACATCTCCCCACTCGTCTCCTCCAACCAATGTATACACTCCGGGCTTGAACGGAATGAGATTTCCTTCATACCACGTTCCTCCAATTGTGACCTTGTCTTCCATGTCTTGTGTATACGAACAATATGGAAGATTGCTATCTGAACAGGTACTAACAGTTGCATGCGTGCTTTGCGGCTCAAACACATAGCTCTGTGTTGCGTTAATTACAGGACATAGTGCATCAAGATTGAATATTGGCAATGGTTTTCCATCTGTCATGTTTTGTTCTGTATAATATCCGTCAAAGATTGCAATTCCAAATGGTCTTGGAATACATGGATCAAGACTCAAGTCATGCAGAGGCCATTCATCCACATCTTTGATCTTTTCTTGTATAGGAAGCGTGTTGTTGACTGAGATGGATATTACCAACCCTTTTCCTGATTGCATTATTTGTTCATCAGTAGAAAGTGAGAGTTTGAGCGGGGATGGATTTTTGTTATTTTCACCTATGACTGAAAACATAGTTTGCGCTGTCTTGTTGTCAAGTGAAACTATCATTGTAAAGGAGCCAGTCTTGTTAATAACTGGACTTCCCGCAGGTCCTGCCACAATATAGGTAAAAGTAGAAAAAGAAAACTGGGGATCTTCAAAATGCACTATGCAACAGTTGTTCCAGACATGTGTACCGTTAGAATCGATGATTGTCACATCAGGATAAACTCCTCCAGGTTCATATCCTGTAAATCTAACAGTTGCGTTGATTGGCTGACCTGGTGTGTAACTTTGTTGCAAACCTGCTATCTCGATTTTTTTTATGGTTAGTGGCTCAAGTAGACTTGATAACGTCACTCCCCAGCCTCTATCAACTAGTGTCTGATTAGTGTGTGGAGTAACACATGCAGGAGCATAGTCCTCTAGTTTTATGATCAGATTAAGGCCGGGCCTACACTGAACCTGGTCAACTGACACTTGCTGCTTTAGCGGAGGCAATATTGTTCTAAAAGATACAGAATTGTCTGTCCATGTCGATTTGTCTGCCAAGTTTATTGTTTTGTGGAACTCTTTGGATCCCAGTGTGTTGTCTTGACTGCTTGCGAATATCATCCAGTTAACTGAACTTGGGATATTTGGTATTTCAGATGGTGTGTACATTGTTCCAAGGATCGTCTTTTCCTGTCCTACTTGGAGGGTAAAGTTTCCATAACCTGTCTTGAAATTTTGCAAAAGTGGAGAGTCTACAAATGCAACATGAACGTTGTATAGTGTGAAATTTCCTTGGTTTGTAACATCTACACTTACAGGCATTGTGCCGTTTGGTACCATCATTCCTGTAAGATGTAAATCTGATTCTATGTTTGGAATAAAACTATTTCCTATTGGTGGAGGCGATGCAAGCGGGCAGTTGTTGGTACAAATTGGAGTAATCTCAGTGCCAACTCGGATTATCGTTGTCATATTTGCATCTTCTGCGACATTTACAGATTCTAGGTACGTGTCAGGTGTGTCAAGTAGACTGAAGCCTACTCCTACCGCAGTTCTCTTGACATTTCCGCAAAGTGAATTGTCCCACGTATCATTGGTGGATATACCAGTCAACTCATACTTGTGTCCTGCTATCTTTGCCTGTAAGTCTTTTGAATCAAGTGCAAGTGCTACTGCTTTGCCTCTGTCAAGTGAATCTATAATTTTTTGCAGCTCGCCTGATATTTTATTTTGGCATTGTTGATATGTGAGGCCAATAGAGTTTACTAGCGCACTAGAGTTACTTCCAATCCCGTGTGCGTATTGGTTACTTTGGGCGTATACAGTATTTGTTGAAAGAATAAAAGATAATCCAATCATTGCAACAATTGATAATAGCAGAGTTTTCATCCTGATTTGGACGGTATAAGCATAGTTTAAAAAACTGACGCATGTTTCTTCTATGTTTTCAGCACTTATTATAATCAGAATTACGTAAACAGAATCTCTGAGTTCAAATCTCAACAGGTCTGAATACTATATGGATCCAAATCTGTAAGAATTCAAGACATATAACAAATGGATAACCTTAATTCAAAATGCAAGTAAAATAGTTTAAAATGAAACCTAATTATGATGTCGGCGGGATATTTTTTGATGAGAATCTAGGAAGGCAACTATCATGGATGTATGCTGGCATAGAATCTACAATGAAAAAGGATTCTTCTCAGGCTTGTGCTTTATTGCTCTCTACATACACGGAAGTATTGGGCGGATTTGTAACGGGAAAGTTGAAAGATCCTCATTCAATGAGGACAAATTATGAGGCTTTCCTTCCGTATTTAGGTGAGCATTATGTCAATTTACATGAAAAATACGACCTATATGGAATTGTGAGAAACAAGTTAGTGCATGAACTTTCTCCAAGACCTTCGTATATTATTTGGATAAGAAAATCTCCACAAAAAGATACTTTTGGAATTGAAATTGTAGATGGCACTCTCAATTTTAATCTACAAGAGTATTATCGAGATTTCAGAAATGGCATAGCTAAATATCGTGAGGAATTTAATAGAAATGGAATGCGTATCATCAATGCTATGAGAGTATTAGAAATTGAGTGGCAAAACGTTTTACACAAACCCAAAGATAAGAAAAATAAAAAGAGGAAATAATATGCCTTTATTTGTATGTCCAAAATTCAACGAATGTCACTATAACGAATTTATCGGTGTACTCATAGGTCAACAAGGCTCTCAAATTTTTTGCCCTACTCACAACATTCCATTGATAGAGCAAAGCATGAAAAAGTCTGGTTTCAGTGTATCTGGTGGCGGTATGGAAATTAGCAAAGAAGGCATTATGAAAAGCGATAATGCGAAACTGAGTGTAACTGGAAATGTGAGAAATAAGGGAGAAATGAGATTAGAAGATACTGATGTAAAAATTGAAGGTGACCTCGAAAATGAAGGGGTGATTACAATGAATGAAATGAAAGTCATTACCCAAATTATTCAAGCGATTAATGATAAACAAAATGTTGATCTTATTAACAAGCAATTAGCCGAACTCTATCAACAAACTAAGAGCAAAGGCATATGGCAAAAGATTTCAGATCACATAACAAAAAATGTCAAGTGGAGAATTCAGATTGATTTGATTGGCTTCATTCCACACGTGCATTTTGATATGGGTAGTAAGGAATGAGCCGACAGTTGACAGAGAGAACAAATCAAGGAATGTGCTCTTAAGTTGACAAAATCCAATAAGATCATACTTATTAAAAACTCAAGGAACTCGTACAATTCTCAGGATTCGGACCTGTGAGGATTCGAATCTATGAAGGTCTAAACGGTATTTTTTGTTGATAGTAATTTATCACTTTTGAGAATAAAATTAGGCGATTATTGTATCGGAATTACGGAACCAGTGTCCAATTACGCAAATAATAAAATGGTCCCATTAAAGAAAAAAGCTGAACAAATATTATAGAAATTACAGTGCATCATAAGTAACTTTAGAGGATGTTTATAATGCAATTTTTATTTGAACATTTACAACCGTTGAATTTTCATTTACAACCATTGAATTTGCCTTTACAACCAATAATTTTGGATATTCTGTCCATCTCTTACTCTAAGAACGCTTAATCAAAGAAAAGCTCCCTGAAAGTCAAATTTAGATGGATTTTGAGTATTTTCCTTCCTAATTTGTCGTCAATTTCAGCAATTCACATCTGGTCATATCTAATGATTAGGTATTCTTAGAGTAAGAGATGGACAGAATATCCAAAATTATTGGTTGTAAAGGCAAATTCAATGGTTGTAAATGAAAATTCAACGGTTGTAAATGTTCAACATTAGATAAACCATTAGAACTACGCCTGATTATTATAATGCTGGTAGAACAAACGTCATTATCGTAAGTAAATTAATAGTTAAACTTATATATCTCTTATTTCTATCTTATGGTAGATATGATTACCAAAGATAATGATAATGACGACATTAAAACACGTCTAGATACTTTAATTGCCATACTGCTGAATCCCACGTCCCTACAAGAAGCCACTACAAAACAAAAAATTGCATTCCTAGTGAGATTAAAATTTGATAACGGTGCAATTAGCAAAATTCTGGATACTTCACTAGGATTAGTAGCTAAAGAGAGATCGCTTCTTAAAAAGAGTGAAAAACATGAATGAAGAGATTCTCAACTCTATTGATAGTAAACTTACAATAGTCATAAGATTGATAGCATTGGAAGCAGTCAAAGGAAGACCGTTACAAGAACAAGTTGAGTTACTTAGTAGTGCAGGGATGACACCTAGCGAAATAGCCGCTGCATTAGGTAAAACTCCTAACAATATACGAGTACAACTACATTTAGTAAAAAAATCAAAGGCAAAAGGGAAATCGGTTACAGACGATGGTGAAAATGCATGAGCAAAGAAGAGAATTCTATTAGTGATTCAACGAGGAGATTAGATGCAATACTTGGCTTAATGATTGCAGATATTATTTCTCAAAACAAAATGGGAGTAGGTCAGATATACAAATCGTTACATGATGCAGGGTTGACACCTACTGAGATAGGAAGAATTGTCGATAGAGAAGCAAAGGATGTAGGAGCTACAATTACCATGTATGAAAAGACGAAAAATAAAAAGAAAAAAGATAGAGAAGTGAAGAGAAATGGACAACAACCAGTATGAAGAATTAATGAGAAGAATGGATGTAATTGCCAGATTACTAACCTTAAGTTTGCCAAAAGAAATTGATCAGAATACAAAAATTGAGATTCTTTCTGATATGGGATTACAACCAAAGATTATAGGTACAATTTTAGGAATAACTCCAAATGCAGTAAGTATTTCACTACATCGTTTGAAAAAGAAATCTACAATCATGGGTGGATCAAATGTCTAGGCTTGCTAATATTGCAGATTCTATCAATAACGCTTTACTATTTCTCGGTAAACCTGACTCTCTAAAATGGAAAGTGTTTGAGACCACAAACGGCAAGTTGACCGCACCTGAAATAGCAAAAATTCTTAACAAGGAACCATCCAATGTTTCTTTAAAATTAGCATTTCTTGCAAGTAAAGGTATACTAATAGAATCAAACAAACGCGGTAAAGCAATAATTTATCAAAAGACCCCAGAATTATTCGGTTTAAATCTTAAATCATATTTGAAAAATGGCAAACAAAAATTGCAAAGGCAAGAAGTTTCCAATCCAGCGATAAAAAATGAAAAAAATACCACTCCTAGTTCATCAAAGATAGTGAATAAAATTATTGAGATTGGGCAGAAATATCAAATAGAAAACATAGATCAAAATTGGCTTGATTCACTAGTAATTCTTAATTTTGTTGAGACGTTAACAACAAAATTCCTCATGGATCATGGGTATTCTGAAGAAGATGTAAAGAAAATGAAATGGGAAGAGAAGAATAGTAGATTACATGACAAGATTCAGGAAGAAGCAAGAAAGAAAGGTTTTCCTTTAAGATCCTCTACATTATCAATAATCAAAAATTATCGAGAGCAAAGAAACAATGTTGATCATGTGGGTCATTTAGCGAGTTCACGAATAAATCCTGAAGAAGTAAAACTATTGTCACATATTTTAAAAGTATTCATAAAAGAGATCCTTGAAGAGCATCAGAAATATTGTATACTGATTTGAGCAATTTTGCATAAGTTACATTCTCTAAAATTGTAAAAATGAGTAGGACATAGCATTTGAACCTTGTGAGTTCTAAGACACTTATGAGAATATTTTTTGATTCAGATCCTAAAAATTAAAATAAAAAATTGGGAAAGTGTTAGGTTCACCCTAATCACCTTATGATTTTACGGCGCGGAAAGCGACCTGTTTCAGCCATCTGCGAGTTGAGACACCCGCGAGTCCAAACCTTGTAGGGTCTGAATCTCTTATTTTGCGGAAAAACTGGAAAAATTAGACCTGTGTGCATCAGGTCCCCAATGGTTAGGCACAACCTTTGGCACCAATGTCCGAATATACTAGCGGTATCAAAGACTAACCGATGAATTCAGATGGGCATCATGGTCGGTCTTTGATGCATGTAAGTCCTATGTTACATTGTAATGATGATGAACGATCTGAAGCAACAAATGAAAATGCTTCAAATCAAATCGAAAAAGTAAATACCATAAGTTCTCCCCCTTTACCTGATGAGGACTGCTTGCATGAAGCAAGCGGGCAGTCTGATATGGGAAACAAAACAAACATCACAACTACAACAACTGCCAAAAAGAAACGAACAAACAAAGTACGAAAACTTCTTGCAAATCCAGACGTAAAGAGATGGTTTGACAACGTTGCCAGGGGTAGCCCTACAACAGCAGAATCTCGAGCGCGCAGGCTAGTTAGCTTCTGTGAACAACATAAAATGACACCTATGGAGCTTGCCGAGCTTGGCATGAAAGATCTGAGGGCTGTAACCGATCTGCTACAAGACCACATAACGGAGATGGAGCAGAAAAATTATGCCCCACAATACATCGAGGCAACAATGACAGCTCTCAAGTCATGGTTGAGGCACTTTGACATCCAGATAGTTCGCAAGCTAAAGATAACGGACTCGGAAAGCACTCCGACTCTAGAAAACGAACGAGTGCCAAACGGCGCAGAGTTGGCCGAAGTATTCACCAGAGCTCCACTTCGCGAAGCTGTCGTGATATCGTTGATGGCAAAGGCAGGACTCAGACCAGAGGTTCTTGGAAACCATAACGGAACCGACGGCCTGATGATAAAGGACATGCCTGGCTTGGAAATAGCCAACGGAATTGCAACGCTACGACAAAGACCTGCAAAGATAATCGTACGAAGAACTCTCTCAAAGGCAAGACACCAGTACTTTACTTTTCTGACAGATGGAGGATCGGGAAGGTTGCTTGTATATCTCAACGACAGGCTGGCAAGAGGCGAGGTGATAACACCAGACTCTGCCGTGATCAGTCCAAACAGGGAATACAAGTATGGAAGACAGGGAAAGGAGGGAAACAAGTTCCTTATTACCGTCCGCATCTCAAACATGGTCAGAGAAACATTTCGGCCACGATTCATGTGGAGACCCTATGTACTTCGTGCATACTTTGACACACAGCTCCTACTTGCAGAAGCAAGAGGAAAGATTGCACATGACTTTCGTGTCTATTTCATGGGACACAAGGGATCAATTGAGGCCAAGTACACGACAAACAAGGGAGTCTTGCCAGAAGAGCTGTTAAAGGAAATGCAGGAATCTTTCAAGCGCAGTGAGGAATTACTAGACCTGGAATTGTCAGTAAGATCTCCACCGCAGCCAAAACAAAAAGACGACTTTCAAAATGTTGTTACAAATGCCACTCCAGAAATGTTGCAAGAGATGCTCAACATACTGGCTTCTGCCATCAAGTCAAAGATTGGTTAGACAACAACAAAACAAGGCCAGCAAATGCAAAACAAAAAAGGGTTACAAAAATTTGTCCATCAAACTAGTGAGTTTGGGCAGAAAGCAGTCAAGAAAGACTGGCTGTTCAAATCGCAACGATACCCGTAAAGACAGAGAAAATGGGCCGAGAGAGATTCGAACTCTCGACCACCGCCGTGTCAGGGCGGTATCCTAACCAACTAGACGATCGGCCCGATAAAATACGACCTTCTTGCACACGTTATTAACGTTTTACAACACACACCGGTAAACTGGCCTTAACCAAAAACAAGAGTAATATTCGATGCTACTAAATGAATAGATTATGAATGGTGATTTCTCACCAGAAGAAAAAGATGGCTTTTACAAAGCAGTCTTTTCAAGACGCGACGTAAGATCTCATTTTACTTCAGAGTCTATAGATGACAGAGTTTTGTCCAAGATACTAAACGCAGCTCACCATGCACCCTCGGTGGGCTTTTCACAGCCGTGGAACTTTATTCTAATCAAAGATAAGGAGACGAGAAATAAAGTAAAAGATTCTTTTAATAAAGAAAGGGAACGTTCCTCCAATCTAATCGAGGATCCTAAAAGATCAAAGTATCTTTCATTGAGACTTGAAGGGATTTTGGATTCTGCGCTGAATCTGTGTGTTACCTACGACCCTTCAAAGTTTGGACCTTTTGTAATAGGAAGATCCAGCATACCTGAGACAGGGCTATACAGCGTTTGCTGCGCCATACAGAATCTCTGGCTTGCAGCAAGAGCCGAAGGTATTGGAGTTGGCTGGGTAAGCATACTTTCCAACGACGATCTCAAAAAAATTCTTGGCATCCCTGAGCACGTAGTTCCTGTTGCATACCTTTGCCTTGGACATGTAACGAATTTTGCTGATAAACCAGATTTAGAGTCTGCAGGATGGCTAAGCAGGCTTTCTTTGAAAGATGTCATATATTATGAGAGATGGAATAATGCCAATGATCCTAACTGGCAACAAATCCAAGAAATGATAATTTCTAATTTAGATTAGCTTAAATTAATACCAAGTTTGATTTTTTCTGGGCTCGTGGCGCAGAGTCTTATTGACGCGAAACATGGATAGCGCGGTAGCCTCCTAAGTTACAGGTCGAGGGATCGAAGCCCTCCGAGCCCGTCTTTATTATTTTATATTTTAGTAGCACTAGATGTAGAATTTACAACATATTTGAAAATTTCAACGGTATAGTCTCCCTCAAAAATGTTGGTCTCGTGTCCATTAACAGTATTTGCAACACGAAAGTATTTTTGATATGAGCCATCCGAGGTTACATTAGCTTGTGCAAAGTAAACTGGCTTGCCGTTTTTGTAAATTTCTATTTCAACTGGGTATCCATGTGCAGCGTTTTGTACTGTCCCCCACACACAACCAAAAGGCAACTTTGGATTTGATGGAATGTGCATGGGAATTACAACTTTTTGCATGACAACTTCGCTTTCAGGAACTAGGTTTGTAGGCACCATTGCCTGCGAAGCAGGCAACATCAAGCTTGGAACTAAAAGTACTGTCATTGCCAGCACTGACAATACCATATACTTCACAGCCGATAATTTTACATCGTTAAATATTAAGATGACGTATGATTCCCATTAGCTACTTGATAACAGAAGAAAAGCTAAACGATGGCTGCAAGTGTGATTGCCATTATGGAGGAGCCATAAGCTGTCCTTCATGCAAAGAAAATCATGGAAAACATACTTGCTCACACTGCAAGTAAGAGTTTATTTCTTTTTGGCTCTTTCTTTTGCTGCAAGTGCTTTGAGGTTCGCCAGTTCTGCCCTTAGTTTCTCTATCTCAACGAGTGTTTGAAGACTTGCAATCTCAGCCTTGAGGTTCTCAATCTCAGTATCTTTATTTTTTAACGAGCTTTGTAATTCTTCCAAGTCAGCACTGAGTTCTGCCTTTGCGTGACTAAGGTCGCTTGAGCTTAGCTGTACTGTGTGTTGTCTCTGACCATAATTAGCTAGCTTTTTTTTTTCATCATGTGTAGCATGGCCTTGGCTCTCAAGTCTATGCATATAGTCTGCACTCTTCTGAGCTAACCAGCATATGATTACCAGAAACCATGCAGCAGCAGCTAGAATTAAGAAGGTAAATTTTCCTTCCGCTGCAACCATGAAATACACTACGGTCAAAGCCACTGCCAAACAAGCTGTTACGATCGTAGGAATATGGCCCATAAATCTACCCTTAGAATGGTAGAATATAATAGTAATGGAAATTTCCAGATTGGAAAATGTGGTTATAAAAATAGAAGAATTTTGCTAGTCGCTGCTTCCTACGGTTTCTTTTGAATTACCCTCTACTTCGGGAACCTCAGACTGCAAAATCTTAATTTTTTGTAAAAGTTCGTTTCTAAGATCTCTTGCAACCCGCCTTACTGTTGGTCTTGGGACTCCAAGTTCTTCTACAACTTTGGTGTAGATATCTTGTTTATCTGTTAAACCTTTGTCAAGCAGATTGTTGATTGCTTGTTTGATATTTGTGCTTTGGGTAGTACGATTCACGTTTTTTAGTTTTCAGATCTTCTATATAAGACTGTTACTATATTTTTGGTAGCAGCATTCCCAGTTGCGAATTTTGGTTTAATGTTTGACAAAGTATTGGAATCGTATGTTTGTATCATAATTTTCTAAACTTTCCAAAGTTTTTCTAATTGATTTTGATTTAGCTAAAATGTTTTTATCTTACTTGATTGGTTACAATAGAATAATCAAAAGGAGAGCCTTACTGAAAAAGTAGAAAGGTTCTTATGATAAAATGGCGAGTTGACAAAGGTGGCGCAGGCAACAGTAGAGACCAATTTTGGAAACATTGTCTTCGAATTATTGCCAAACTATGCTCCTGAAACAGTACGTAATTTTATCAAGCTTGCAAAAAGCAATTTTTATGATGGAACTCTATTTCATAGAGTAATACCCGGCTTTATGGTTCAAGGTGGAGACCCCAATACCAAGAAACCAGACAAGAGCAAATGGGGCATGGGAGGGCCAGGCTACACAATAAAAGCGGAGTTTAATTCCAAGTCCCATCTAAGGGGGATTGTTTCCATGGCAAGAGCGTCAGATCCCAATAGTGCAGGTTCACAGTTTTTCATAGTTACTACAGACAGTACCTTTCTTGATAAACAGTATACAGTATTTGGCGAAGTAAAAAATGGAATGGACATTGCTGACAAGATAGTGAATTTACCGCGAGACAGAAACGATTGTCCTAATCAGGAAGCAAAGATTCTACGTGTTACCATTTCGGAGTAAGTCTGCATGCTGAAACTTTTCATAATTTTTGCCATAGCCATAACAGTTTTCTCGACTGCATCAGCGTTTGGCCAGATATCAATGGGAGCCCCCCCAGAAGAGGATATCAAGGTCACAATTGATGGAAATGGAACTGCTCATGTGGTTCACGAAGTGGCAGGAAATGCTACCAGTGCAGTTCACGTCGAAATGATTTCTGGCAACCTTGAAAACTTTGCAGTGACTGATCAAGGAGGCAATGCCGTACAATATTCTACTGTTGGTCAAAGTCCCATGTCAATTCTATTATTGCCTACTCAAAGGAATATGACACTCATCAAGTATGACATACCAAATGCGGTATCTAATGATAATGGGATATGGAAGTGGGATTACTTTGCACCAAGTGATGCCGTATACACGGATTTTCATTTTCCGAAAGGGGTAGACATGGTGTGGATATTATCCGATGACAAGACCAAAGCAAGACCAGTCTATCTTGCAGATAAAGGTCTCAGACAAGTTGGAAATGGAATGCATCTTGCATACATCATAAATGAGCCAGAGGTTATTCAAAATGTAACTTGGCAGAACCAGACATTTGATGTTGGAATAAGAACTCTAGCAAATGTTGGACCTCCTGCCTTTGATCAAGCAGCCAAGGGGTATGCATTTACTATTGACAAACCAAAATCTTTTGTAACTGTGATAATGCCCAAGGCTCTCCTATGGGGTCCATATCAAGCTAAAATAAACACAAACGCAACTCTTACTAACGGATTTCATGATAATGGCACCTATAGTTGGATAGGTATCATGCCTCTTCAGAATGGAACGTTGCAGATCACAGGAACAACTGCAATTCCAGAATTTCCTATGTTTGTACCATTAGCAATTGCAATCTCTGCAGTTGTTGCCCTGAGATTTGCAAGCAGATTAAATTTCAACTAGATTATTAATAGAATAAATTTACATCATTTCATGCAATGCGGTTGTCATTGTATAAAATGTGGGAGTACACAGTTAGAGTCTAATCGTGTGGGAGAGATTGAAAGCGACGGGTATTTTGACATGCACCATACGTGCCTAAAGTGCAACACCCATTTTGATCATCTAGAAGGGGATGTCTTTGACTCCTGCGGCAAGTGTGGTTATAAGGCCTAGTTGAGCTCTACTATCTTAGCAATGGAATAGTAACTGCGCTTCTCACGCAGGTCCTTTTGAAGTTCGTTGCTGAAGGCCATTTCTGTCAAGACCTTAGAGACGTCCAGCGGAACTGCAGACCACCCGTACTCATGCAGTTGAGCAACCACTTCAGAAACTGTTCGCGGCTGGTCAAAAAATGCGTCCTCAGTGAGCATTCTGACCTTTGACTTTATCTGCTTCTTATCAAGGAAGGCAGGCCTTACAAATTCCGGTTCATGGATCTCTGCGTCCTCAAGCATTCCCAGCACCTCAGAACCTTTAGGAGGCTGGCTATAGGAATAATCATACTGTAGTGCATTTGCACTATGATCTTTGACATGTACTGAAAGATTGTTTATTATCTCATCTACACTCTGATTGTCTATATAGAAGTCCTTTGACTCTATCTCAATCTCATTTTGCCCATACCTAATTCTAATTTTGGCCATTTGTGAGATTCAATCTTCCCGTTTTGATTTATTCTGTTAGCTCTAAGTAGCTTTAAAAACAGATCAAAAAGTTTACACAAGTTATTTGGATTTTTTTTTCTGTTTGGGCTAAAAGGAAATTTTATCATCTCAAGACGTATGGAAAAAAGAACCAAGATTGTAGTTATAAGCATAATAGTTGCCGCGGTAGGCATATTTGGTTATGTTCAGTATCTATCAGTGTCTCATCTTCATGTCTCTATTGTTCAAAGTAAAGTAGTGCAAAGGACCGGCCAAGGAACACTGTACAATTTACAACTACAATTCAACAACCCTTCATTGTTGATTCTAAATGTTGGAAAGACTGACTTTATGGTATCGGCAAACGGCGAGAACCTTGGCACTGGAGTGTTACCTCCATCAGTAATTCCCGCCATGGGAAAGACAGTTTCTCAGACCCCATTCCTTGCCGACAACTCCGTATTGGACAAGTACCACAAAAATGATAATGTTCCAAATCTAAAATTGACAGGAACAAGTCAGTATGACGTTCTCTTTACGAAGGTAAGTGTCCCCTTTACGTACTATCCAACCCAAGACGAAGCTAGAGAATTTATAGACGGTGCCTAGAACCAGCAAAGTATGCTGACTGTTTTTGGATCTGTCGCTATCGATACCATTAGGACTCCCTCCAGGGTCATCAAAAATGCCCTAGGCGGAGCAGCTACCTATGCTGCAATTTCTTCAAGCTTCTTTCAAAAGCCAGGTCTGATTGCAGTAGTAGGCAACGACTTTCCAAAAAAGTTTCAAAGCATACTTGAGAAATTTGTGGACGCAAAGGGCGTGGTACACTCAAAGGGGCGAACTTTTCGGTATGATGGAAGTTATGACCAGACACTAAGCTCAAGGACAACCAATAAGACCGAACTTAACGTACTAAAAGATTTCAGGCCCATAGTTCCTGAAGAATATAGAAGATCGGAATTTGTTTACCTTGCAAACAATGATCCTGCCCAAAACACAAAGATAATCAAGGAATTTGACAGGGTAAAGTTTTCAATGTGTGACACAATTGATTTCTGGATTTCGACAAAAAGAAATGATGTCATAAAGATGATGGGTGTAGTAGATTCTGTTGTCATAAATGATGAAGAGGCAAGACTTCTCACAAAGACCCACAATTTGATTAAAGCTGCAAAAAAAATTATGGAATGGGGAACAAGGTTTGTAATAATAAAGAAGGGGGAACATGGTTCCTTGCTATTTTATGATGACATTGTATTTCCCTCGCCTGCCTTTTCGCTTGAAAACATAGTAGACCCAACAGGAGCTGGAGATTCTTTTGCAGGTGGCATGATTGGATACCTAGCTAGTAAAAATTGCACAAACCTATCAACAATACGAGAAGCTGCCATTTACGGAAACGTGATGGGTTCCTTTGCAGTAGAAAAATATGGTATAGATGGGCTTGTTAGCTTGAACAGATCACGCATACATGGCAGATTTAGATATTACAAAAAAATGGTTCACTTCTGACAAAGGTTATAGATATCAATAGAAAAATGAACTCATGGACGACAAACTAGATACAATTTTTGCCCTCCAAAAAAATTTAGAAAAAATGATGAATCTAGAACGTTACCCAAAGGATACGCAAGGAAAAATTTCTTCACTGTGCACTGCCATAATTCACGAGGCTGTAGAGCTGCAACGAGTAACGAATTGGAAGTGGTGGAAGAAACCAACAGAGTTTGATGAGGCTGCAGCAAAAGAAGAACTTATCGACATATGGCACTTTGTGGTTCAGGCCTCGCTTGAACTTAACATGTCTGCAGAAGAAATACTAAAAGAATATCAGAAAAAGCATAAGATCAATAAACAAAGACAGATTGACGGTTACTGAATTTGGTTTGTGATTTCCAGTTTTAGGTTTGAAATATTGGTTTCTCCTATTTTATCTACAATTCTTATCTGATTTTGAAATCTTGTTACTTCGTTGTTTGTTAGAGATAAGACAGGGTCTGGGCTTTGCGAGCCAATTATTCTTCCATCTTTATCCATTCCATTTTGATGCAAACAAAGTAAAGAATGTCCAGCCTTGTGTCCAGCTGCGTCTTTCCCGCACAGTATGATGACATGAATTTTTTCATTTGAAATCACATGCCTAACAAGTGTTTCAATTCCTTTATTTTCTGAAAGTAGCCTGCCCGCAATGTTAATTTTTGACATCAGTGAAGAGTTTGTGATCTCATCAAGAAGTTTCATGCTGGACAGAGTACATACTGCTACCTCAGACATTGAATTTCCAAAGTAAACCTTATCCTCAATTGGGAGTAGAATTTTGCATATCTCTCCTGCAATCTCTTCGATTAAATTCATTTTCTGACTGCTTGGTGCATAATTTTTGAAATGTAATGAAGATTGTCTTCGGTTACAAGTGGATGCACAGGTATGCTAAGAACAGTCGAAGCGGCCCACTCGGTAATTGGAAGCTTTGTTTTGCCATTGTAAAACGGAGTTTTATGTGCCGGAATTGAATAGTAAGCCGTTGCACCTATTCCTTTTTCATTTAGCTGTTTTGCTAACTTGTCACGATTCTTTGTAGAAATGGTGTAGAGATACCAGTTCACCTTAACACCAGTTCTTTCAATTGGGAGTATGATATTCAAGTCGTCTAAGAGTTCGGTTAAAACCCTAGCATTTTTCTCCCTTTTTTTTAGTAGTTGTGGAAGTTTTTTCATTTGGATTTTGGCTATTGCGGCTGAGACTTCAGGGAGTCTTAGATTCAGCCCAAGAATTCGAGTGTCGTAGCCATGAAGCATTCCATGGTTTCTTATTTTGCGTAGTTTTTCGTATAGTCCTTTTTCGTTTGTAATGATTGCGCCCCCCTCTCCTGCTGTTACTACTTTTGCAGCATACATGCTGAAACAACCAAGTCGTGAAAATGTTCCTGATTGTTTATTTTTGTATGTGGTTCCTAATGACTGCGCAGCATCCTCAATTACATCAAGGCCGCGTTTGTTTGCTATTTCAGAAATCTCATTCATGTATGCAAAATTTCCATACAAATGTACCGGTATTACTGCCTTTGATTTTTTTGTAATCTTTCTTCTCAGATCATCAGGATCCATTGTATAATTATTTGAAACTATATCTACAAACACTGGTTTTGCCCCAACTGATACAACCGCATTTGCAGTTGCTACAAAGGTAAATGACGGAAGCAGTACTTCGTCGCCACTTTTTATATCAAGAGAATAAAGAGCTGCTTGCAGTGCAGCAGTTCCCGAATTTACTGCTATTGCGTATCTTGACCCCGTATAGTCAGCAAGTAATTTTTCAAACTCTTGAACTCGTTTTCCTCCTGCATTTGCTGCAGTTGTTAACGATTTTTCTAATAGAACGGACCTTACTTCGTTGACTTCTTCCCTTCCTACCACTGGAGTGTTTATGGGTATTTTCAATTACTCGTTACCAACTCTCATACTATAATTAAACGTCATGAATGAAATTAAAACCAATTTTTATATTTCAGGTGGGAACAGTTGTAATTCAGTGAAAGTTCACCTACATGAAGATCAGTCAGGATACAAGATATTTCTGTATATTTTCTACACATGTGCATTCATAATGCTATCCATAACTGTTTATGGAATTTACGGCATGTCTGAAGAATGGCAGAAAAATGGCACCTATGTAATGGGCGAGATATTAGAAAAGACCGAATTTCCTACCACACACTTTGCCAAGCTAACGTCGTGGTTGTTTTTTTCTACAATAATTGGATGGTACTGCGTTACGAGAATTGGGTGGAAGAGGACTGTGCAGGTTCCTTCTTGGCAGCTTACGTTGGTGCAGCTAATGTTAGCAGGACTTGCAGCAATAACTCTCTACGAAGTAATTTACAACTTTGTTGTTCTTGACGCACAAATTACTGCAGGAATAGTAAATGGAAAGGTACCAGACATTGACTCTTTGACAGTGGCTTACCCAGACCCTACAAGGCCATGGAATCTCAACTTTGCTACAAAAATGTTCCTTGCAGGCTTTGTCATAAGTTCGCATGCACTATACCTCAGTACACGACCAAGAAAGAAACTAGATGACGAACTTTGACGCGTAACTTTATAGGGTCACAAAAAAAGACTTGACTTGCAGTGGACGTTACAGAAAAAATCAATCTTGTCACAAGAGATCCTACTGAGGAAGTAGTTACGCAAGAAGAACTGGTAAATCTCTTTAACACAAATTCACACCCCAAACATTACATTGGATTAGAAATTTCTGGATTTTTGCATCTTGGCAGCCTAATAGTTACAGGTTTTAAGATAAATGATTTCATAAAAGCTGGAGTAAAGTGCACGGTATTTTTGGCAGACTGGCATACTTACATCAATAACAAGTTGGGAGGAGATTGGGATAAGATTCGCATGGTCTCAAAGTATTACGCTGACGCCTTCAGGTTGTTCTGTCCAGGTGTAGAAATTATCGAAGGCTCTAATCTCTATGAATCGCGGAAGGGATACTGGATGGACCTTATCAAATTTTCAAAATACATGTCGCTTGACAGAACCATGCGCGCACTTACAATAATGGGAAGAAGCGCCAATAAAGACAAAATTGAGCTTGGTCAGCTCTTCTATCCACCAATGCAAGCTGTAGATATTCATTCCATGGATTTGGACATTGTACATGCAGGAATGGATCAGAGGAAGATACACATGTTAGTTCGCGAAATTTTTCCAAAAATGAAGTGGAAGGTTCCTGTAGCAGTTCATCACCACATACTTGCAGGTTTGGGCGAACCAGAGGTTAGCTCTGATGCGGATTCACAGGTTATCTCAAGCAAGATGAGCAAGTCAAAGGCAGCGTCTGGAGTATTTATTCACGATACCGATGAAGAAATCAAGTCAAAATTCAAAAAAGCTTGGTGTCCTGAAGGAATTGTAGAGAAAAATCCCATACTTGAAATTTTCAGATATGTTGTATTCCATCAATTCAACGAAATAACTATTGAAAGGCCGGAGAAATTTGGCGGAAATGTAAGTTATACTGGATATCAACAACTGGAAAAAGACTTTGCAGAAAAAAAGTTACATCCTTCCGATCTAAAAACCGCTGCAGGAAAATATGTATCAGATATAATCAGACCAATAAGAGAGAAGTTAGTTTTATCCAAAGATCTTTACGAGTCAATTAAAGCCACTACCTAAGAAGTGGAATTACTTTTCTTGAAAATGTCTCTAGCATATCAAGCGATCTTGATAGGCCTACAAAATTCACTATAAAGTAACTTATGCCAATTTGCTGGTAGCGTTCTAGGTAATCAGCCACCTCATCCGCTGTGCCCAAAGCAATGCTATCACTTGAACGTAAGATGAAATCTGTTATTGATTCATTTTTTCTCTTCAAGCCCGAAATGATTTTCTTTACGTCATCTCTGTCTTTTCCGACAAGAACCCGCAAAAGAACCGAATTTTCAATTTCCGTGTGATCCCGTTTTATCGTCTTGCATTTTATTTTGAGCAGATTGATCTTTTCTTCCAATGTTTTTGGGCTGCCAAAGGGGTGGTTGTATCTAGTTGCATGCCTTGCTACAACCTCCATCAGCTTGCTGCCGGCACCACCTACCATTATGGGCGGATGAGGATGCTGCATGGGCTTTGGATTACAGATTGCATTCTTAATAGAATAGTGCTTGCCCTTGAAGCTTGATTTTTCGTTTTTCCACATTTTCTTGATTATTGTGAGTGATTCATCCAGTTGTTCTATTCTAGAGGCGGCGTTTTCAAATTTATAGCCATATGAGATGTATTCTTCTTCAAACCACCCTGCTCCGATTCCAAACTCAAGTCTTCCATTGCTGATTGCATCAAGGGTAGATGTTACTTTAGCCAAAAGGGATGGATGTCTGTAAGAGTTGCATGTCACCACTTGGCCTATCCTGAGCTTTGATGTGGCTGATGCAATTGCAGAAAGTAAAGTATAGGCTTCAAAAAATGGCCCATTAGAGTTGTTTCCATAGTACGGAATGAAATGATCGTAGACATAGCCAGCATCATAGCCAAGTTTTTCTGCCTTTAGTGCAACGTTTTTTGAGAAAAGGAATTGTTCATTTGGATTGTTTGAAGTAAATTCGTCTAGCCATCCTTGAGGTAAGGTAAGTCCTACCTGAACCGACTTCATTTGTTTGGGCTTTTCTGTGGTTCTACTATATTGTATTTTGATGTGTATCCACGGGGATTTATCATCATGTCTTTGTACTGGTAGGTAGAAGAATTTCCTACTATTACGGTAGTTATCATGCCCAACTTGTCTTGGTGTTCTTCCATGTTTTCAAGATCAGTGAGAACAACCTCTTGCGATTCTCGGTATGCCCCTTTGACTATGGCTACAGGTGTATTAGGAGCGCGGTATTTTAACAAAATTTTTCTTGTGTCTTGTAGTTGGTGTATTCTTTTCTTGCTTGCAGGATTGTATATTACAATTACAAAGTCTCCTTGCGCAGCAGCTTCAACTCTCTTTGTTATGATCTCCCATGGAACAAGCAGGTCGCTCATGCTAACTACGGCAAAATCGGTCATCAGCGGTGAGCCAACCAATGCAGCACATGAGTTAAGAGAAGATACTCCGGGAACAATCTCAACGTAAAGACCTTCTTTTCTGTCCCACCCTTCTTCGGCAAGAATTTCATATATCAAGCCGGCCATTCCATAGATGCCCGGATCTCCACTTGATACAAGAGAAACTATCTTGCCTGCTTTTGCAAGCTCGATGCACTGATGAGCGCGCTCCACTTCCTGTGTCATGGCATATCGGTGAACTTCTTTTCCTTCTATGAGATCTTCTACCAAATTTACATACGTCTCATATCCCACAATGGTATCACTCTCTTCAATTACTTGTTTAGCTCGAAAAGTCATGTGATCGTGATGTCCTGGCCCAACGCCAACAATGTACAACTTGCCTGCCATTATCATTAAGAACTTTTTAGAGTAAATTTATCCCTTTTCATGAATTGCTTTTAGGAATTTCAATGATGGGGCAATCAATGATGTAGTTGTTACTGTATACAAGGGCAGGCTGTACAGTAATTCTTCCTTGGGATTTTTCAAAGTTAATGTCGTCTATGTTTTCTAGGAGTGTTGCACTTTTACTGTCACCCCATGTTACTAGCGAAATTTTACAAATTGGAGAATATGAGGAATCACCAAGCTGCGAACCAGAAATTCCTTCCTGAAAACCAAATGGCCCACCACCGCTAATACCGTTGGAGAAATGATAGAGATCTCTTGCTGTTGATGAAAACAATGCAAGTGCTGGAGTATTCATCAACCCCATCATTTTTGCAGGGCCTTCAGGTGTTCCGCTTGTGACTATATAGTAAATTGTTTTGCCATCAGGCCCCCATCCCCTATGTGCTACAAATGTGACATACTTGTGTATGGCATTGTCAATGTCAAGTATCTGGCCTCCAATGTAAGAGGTTTGATCAGATAGTTCCATGTTATTTCTTACACTCAGTTGTCCATCCGGCCAAATTATCTGCGGCATGTTCATAATGGTATCGGTAGCACTTAGTGTTAGCTTACCAGTTGCATTTGCAGCAAGAATATCTTGTGTAGAGTTTAGGACTTGAGCAGTTCTTCCAACACCCCACTTGACATGCACTACCACATTGATTGGAGTATAGTTCTTGTTTGACGGCGTATCTGAGAATACATCATTTTGATATCCTTCTGTTCCATTGCCGGATATTCCATTTGTGAATACATACACCTTGCTTAGCAATTTTTGTGGGGATTTTGCTAGGAGGGGAGCCACCTCAACCTTCCAGTTCTGTTTGCTTGATATTTGGTTGGCCGCATCGCTATTGCTTGAATCGGTTATAATGTAGTAAACTTGTTTTCCATTATAGAATCCTTCATGAAGCGGTATCTTTACAGGAATTTCTGCCCTAGACAACTTTAGATTGTTTACTGAAATCATCTTGGTAGCATTTTGAAAGAGTTCTGGCATGGCACCTCTTATCCACCCATCAACGCTGATTGTTGCTGTAAATTGTGAAGAATTCGTTGAATGAATTCCTATGGCCGAGCCTGCAAAATCAAGTGTTCCACCAGTCGAACCTGAATTAAGTATGGTTCGGGCATATATTGTACTGTTATCGACCGTCCACACAGGCTGGCCTTTTGAGTCACTTTTATCGATTTTATGCAACACTACAATTTCAACAGGCTCGCTTGCTGTGTAGGTCAGTATCCCGTCATAAAGAGTTCCGTTATTTGGAGCCAATATCATCGCGAGTTGTTCATTGCTATGGCCCAAGCCAGGATCTTCGGAAGATGTTAGAGTTTGAGTAAATTGTATTTTTTTAACTGTTCCCGCACTAGCTAGATGATCAGACAGCAAAGGAATTGAAAATATGACTCCTGCAACAGCTGCAACGATTGCCGCAACAAGGAGCCGATTCATATACTAAGAGTATTTGATTAGCATAAATATCTTTTAGTGAAATTATTAGCTACTTTTAGCAAGTTCAAACTCATCATGCAACGCTTGCACTGCGGCATTACAGTCCGAGTCTTTTACTACAAAGGCAATGTTAAGCTCTGATGACCCTTGCGCAATCATGATCACGTTAACGCCTTTTTTTCCAACGGCAGTAAATACCTTAGAAGCAACTCCGACTATGCCCCTCATTCCAGAACCAATCAATGCAATAATAGAAACGTCTACAGTAATGTCTACTTTTTTTATTATTTTGCCAAGAAGATTCATTTCAAGTGCGTTTACAGCCTTGTCCAAGTCATTCTTTTTTACAATAATTGAGATGCTTGACTCCGATGGACTCTGAGAAATCATCATTACGTTAACGCCGGCCTTTGCAAGAGTAGAAAATATCGTAGCAGCAGTACCTGGAGCTCCTACCATGCTTCCGCCCCTCACATCGATTAGTCCTGTATGCTTTATCGCACTTACGCATTTGACTGTCTTTTGGGTATCAGGAGAAGGATCTGCTGTTACAAGGGTACCGGGATTTTTCAGATTAAACGTATTTCGTATACGAAGAGGAATTTTTTTTGTTACCAGTGGTTCTAGTGCTCGCGGATGGATTTGCTTTGCGCCAAAAAGGGCCATTTCCATTGCTTCAATATATGAAACTTCTTTGATGAGTTTGGCATTTTTTACAATCTTTGGATCCGTTGTCATCAATCCATCTACGTCGCTCATCAGCCATACCTCATCGGCCTTTACACTTGAGGCAATTATTGTAGCAGTATAATCAGAACCTCCTCTGCCAAAGGTGGTGATGTTGCCATGTTGGTCGGCACCAGCAAAGCCTCCTATTACCGGCATGATCTTTTTCTGCAAAAGACTGTCAATTTTATGAGATACATGCAACCTTGTAGTGTCCATCAATGGTTTTGCTTCACCAAAGTTTGCATCGGTGACAATTCCAATGTCTTTCCCTGTGAGTGGCACTGCCTTGATACCTATGTCATTTAATGCAAAAGCAACAAGATTGATGGATAATCTCTCTCCAAAGGAAATCAGGTAGTCAGATGATCGTGGTGTTACTTCTCCAATTAGGAGCATTCCTTTCAGTAACTCTTCAAATTCATTAAGATCAGATCTCATCTTATTTACCAATTCTTTTCGAATCTTTGGATTTCGGATGCATTGGTTGGAAAGATCCATATGTATTTTGATGATTTTTTTTGCAAGGGAGTTTGCAGCCTCTGCGTTTTTGTCTTTGATGTGAGTTGTTATTCTAATCAGATCATCGGTAACGCCACTTAAGGCTGAGAAGACAGGTATTATCTTGTGCTCTTTTGAAAGTGATTTTATCAAGTTGGCCACATTTTTGATGTTGACAGCAGAGGTAATTGATGTTCCACCAAATTTTAGAACTAACTTCAAATCAGTAATACCTGCCGTAAATGTCTTTAAATGCTTTTAGCGAGACTGTTTCTGAAATAATCAGGTTGTTTTATGAAATGTGGTTTTTCAAATAACGCAACTATGACGTATAGTTGTTGTGAGAAAAGTTTCTCAATTGTTAGTATGCTTGCATATATGACTATGCCAAACTATGCCATTTTGTTGTATAGAATTAGCCGCACATCAATTCGATAAAAGTATAATACGGTAATTCCATGGTATAATACCATAAGCTTATTAGCAATTAGCGTGCAAAGAAACCATTGACAGTCGAGGAATCTTTGAAACCGCCACTTAATGTTGATACCGAATTTATTGAGCAAGAGAAGAAAAGTTTCAAGGATGCCAAAAGAGAAGGTGGACCTTATTCCAAGTCTGAACGCGACAAAAGAATGCAGGAAGTATACAAACTGCATTTTGAGTATGGCTATTCTGCAAGAAAAATTTCGGAACTAATGAAGGTGAATCGAAATACCATAAATGGAGACATTAATTATTGGTATTCAAAAATTTATAAAAATACCAACATCTTCAATCCAGAGGGTGCAATAATTATCAATTTAGAGCGACTAGAGGTTCAACGAAGTAGACTACGTGAACAGTTAGACAAGGTAAAATTATTTCAAGAAAAGTTAGCATTAGAGCGTTTGATATACGAAATTGATTGTAAGATTTTACATACATATAACAAACTGGTAGAGTCTGAAAAAAGAATGTGGGATCATTCAACTGAGAGATTAAACCAGTGGATGAAAGATAACAAGAAAGACGTACGATATATCAAGATATTTGATAGATTATCTGTCTCAGAAAAAGCACATGAGAGAATCGAGAAAATAATAAAAGAAGACAGGACACATAGAAGTTTCTGATTAGATAATCTGACTACCATCACATACAACTGCCACGATAAGCAGTTTCAATCCTTGTTATGAATAACTGCTGTAGATTCACAATCTACAAAATATTTCCAGTTGTATTCCTTTCTTTTCCCCATATTCTTTTGTTTATCCACGACGGATTATTTATTGAATAAACAATTATGGAATCCTTTTCTTTTTCTATGATTTCAAGCAACTTGAGGCGTAATTCTTCAAGATGTCCTTCTGTAATCTCTCCTTCAAAAGCAGAGTTTTGGATCCAAGTAAGATATTGTTTTAAGAGAGTCCTAACCGGGTCAATTCTTTCTACTTCAATATCATAAACAACAATGACGAACATTCATTTGCTCCTAAGACCCTTGTAGATTTTCTCGCCAAGTATGTGTTTGACTAGCTTGAAACACTCTATTCTTATCAGCCGTTGATAGCTGATGTTTCTCTTCAAGGTGTTATTATGAATTGTAGTTTCAAGCTTTTTCTTGTATTCGGATACAAAGATCTTTCTTCCTTGCTCGTTTAGAAAACTGGCGTTTAGTTTGTTGTCAAAGTGCTCTGGTTTTATGATTCTGTTGTTGACAAGGTTGAAGATGACTCTGTCTACTATGACAGGCTTGAACACTTCACTTATATCAAGTGAAAGAGAATACCTTCTCTCTCCTGGTTCATGAAGGTAACTTACAGTCGGTGTAAGCTGCGTATGGTAGATCTCTGTAAGAACAGTAGCATAAAGCAAAGAATTTCCAAATGATATTAGACTGTTAAGCATGTTTTGGGGGGGAAGCTTGGTTCTCTTTTCGAACTCGAATCCCTTTCTTAAAAATGAATCAAATGAGGAAAAGTATGTTTGCCTAGATCTGCCTTCGACTCCCATCAGTTCTGCAATATTGGTTACCTGTTCAATTGTATTAGATTCATCTTTAATCTTTGAGATGAATTGGCTCATATCTTTTCCTCGCTTGCTGTATTGTTGTAGGTTAGAGAGAATGTTGTGTATCGATGTCCTTACAAACTCTTTTGCAATTGCAAGTCTCTTGTATGAATCAAGATAATGTTGTACTTGTTTTACAATAAGAAATCCTGAAAGTAATTTCTCACGTGGATAAAAGCTGCCTGAATAGTATCCATAATAATTGTAAAAGTGTAGTGGAATTCCATGCTGGTTTAAAAATACAATTACTTTTGTGTTCAGATCGGTCTCGCCAAACAGATGTATACAATAGATATCATGTATGGGGATGGATTTTTTCTCACCTCTTGATGATTCTAGTTTGATAGTGTTCTCGCTTCTTCGCAATCTTCCACTTTGAAATACATAGTAATCTTTCATCCCCAGCACATCTCGCTATACGCGCAACTTTTGCAGAAAGGTACCCATTTTGCATCGGGAGGCTTTACCAGTTCTTTTATTTGGTTTATTTTCTGAATTATCTCTTGCAGTTCTCTTTCTTTTTGCGGGGTTAATGTCACCTTTACAGTCTTTTTGAGCAGAGGATAGTTGAGTACTCCTTTAGTATCAAGGCCCGCATGTTTTTTCAGATAGTACAGATAGTATAATAGCTGGTAAACATGTGCGTCTTCTACTTTTCTTGAACGCTTTATTTCATGAACTTCATTTGTTTTCTCGATGAAATCGATCTTTATCTTGTCAATTGCTATTTCTTTTAGTTTTCTTTTGTAGCTGTGTTCGTGCAAGAGTTTGCCTTGAAGAACAAGATCAGAGTCTGATTCTAACTCTATGTTATGAGAAAAAAGCCAGAGTTTTCTTTTGCATACAAAATAATAGTTAATCTGGGAGCCGGTATGGGTCAGGTCTGCGTCTGTTAACGCTTCCAATTCTATAACATGCCATAAAAAAATTATAGAATGGTGGGTGACAAATTGCTGACAAGATTATTAACTATGGTACATTATACGCAAAAAAATGTCGCTTTTATAAGTAAAATGCACTATCATAGGTTGACGAAAAACTAAAAGAGCTTGACGATTAAAGTATGCGTAAATCCGTTGAAAAAATGGGGTTTGAATCGAACTATCGTAGGATTGAAACAGCTCTATTCCCCATAATATTACCAAAGAAAATCCAGTTTGAATCGAACTATCGTAGGATTGAAACACAGCTATGATAGGAGTCTATCCCGTTTGTCATAGAGTTTGAATCGAACTATCGTAGGATTGAAACCTACTACATAAATCGGTCCTGTTCTTTGGTTAGCTAGGTTTGAATCGAACTATCGTAGGATTGAAACAGCTTTAGCGCCGGCACAAATAAATTTAGAAGTGATGTTTGAATCGAACTATCGTAGGATTGAAACGTCGATGCAAACGCTAGACTCGATGGTATGAATAGAGTTTGAATCGAACTATCGTAGGATTGAAACAT
>JAJPKL010000041.1 GCA_021323705.1 Nitrososphaerota archaeon | reverse complement strand
CTGTCACAATCACTAGCAACGCATCAAAGACATTCCCATTAGGAAAAACAACGATATTGTGGACTGCCAAGGACAAATCTGGTAACATATCAAACGCCACTCAAATTGTTGATGTAGTGGACACCACTGCTCCAAAGATTACACCTCCACATACAATAATAGTCAATGCAACCAGTCCCACCAGCAACACTGTAAGTATTGGCAACGCAACAGCTACTGATAACACAAAAGTAGTTTCCATTACAAGTGATGCACCTGCAGTATTTCCATTTGGTAACACTACAGTAACATGGACAGCAAAAGATGTGTCAGGTAATATTGCTACTGCCACACAACTTGTTGAAGTAGTTGATCATATGCAGCCACAATTAACAATTCCATCTGATATCACCATCAATGCAACATCATTTGCAACACCGGTCTCAATAGGACAGGCTAGTGCAACAGGCATAATTGATACCGCACCCAAGATAACAAGCAACTCTACTGGCCTATTCCATATTGGAAAGACTGTAATTCAATGGACCGCAGTTGACAAGTTTGGTAATACCAAGACAATGGATCAGACAGTAAATGTCTTAGCATGTGGTAAGTCAGAGTCATTCTACAATGTAATGATGGGAACTAACGGTAATGATACGTTGACCGGCTCTTCAGTACCAAACTTGATCCTCGGACTTGACGGTAGCGATATAATTCATGCAGGACCTGCAGGAGACTGTATAATTGCAGGCAATGGAAACAACGTGATATTTGGAGGCAGTGGAAATGACATGATAATTGCAGGCAACGGTGACAACATCATCAAAGGAAGTACTGGCAATGAGTTGATCTACGTAGGCACAGGAAGCAACATAATTCAGGGAGGCACAGGACACAGCACCTGTTACCTAGGTAACCCAAGCGCAGATACTGTAGTTAACTGCCAGGCCCAAAAACAATAATCTTCTAATAGATTTTCCAGACAATCTTCATATAGATTATAATGACAATCCGTCTTTTCGAAGATGGATGTCAAACTCGAAGAAATTGTTTTTGAGATCAAAAAAGGTAATCCCCTCAGGAATCAACAGCCCTGTGAGATACTATGATCCTTATCCCTTCTTTGTAGCAAAGGCCCAAGGAAGCTCGATGTGGGATGTTGATGGCAATAGGTATCTTGACTTTTGCAACGGATATGGCGCACTCTTACTAGGCCATAGGAGGAAAGAGATTGTTTCAAATGTCTTGTTGCAGCTAAAAAAAGGTACGTTATACTGTGCGCCAACAGAACTTGAAGTAGAATTATCCGAACTAATATCAAAAAACTTTTCTTCGATGCGCAAAGTACGGCTGGTAAACACTGGAAGTGAAGCGACCATGACAGCTATACGTCTGGCAAGGGGCTTTACAAAAAAGAAGAAGATTATAAAATTTGAGGGATGCTATCATGGCGCACATGATTATGTCTTGGTTAAGGCAGGCTCGGGAGCAGCTCACAACGGTATATCAATCTCTGACGGTGGTCTTGACGAGGTATCCAATAATACTCTAGTCGTACAATACAATAATTCTGATGAACTTGCCTCCATTCTGGAAAAAGAGAAAGATGTTGCTGCTGTGATAGTGGAGCCTGTACTTGCAAACATGGGTCTTGTGTTGCCAGAAAAAAATTTCCTAAACGATATCAGAAAACTTACAAAAGAACATGACAGCCTCCTGATATTTGACGAGGTGGTAACAGGATTTAGAATGTCAACAGGTGGAGCCCAGAAATATTATTCCATAAAACCTGACATTACTACTCTTGGCAAAGCACTTGGAAATGGTTTTGTGATAGCTGCAGTAGGTGGTGCAGATAAAATCATGGACATGTTGTCCCCCGAAGGCAAGGTATATCAGGCAAGCACATATGCTGGAAACCCGATCTCAGTTGTCGCTGCAATTTCTTCTGTAAAGACAATAAACAAAATCAAGAACAAACTTTATCCAAGACTTGAGAGAGCATGCAAGGCTTTGGCATCCTCTCTTGGAGATATGGCATCTGACATGGGGATACCTCATCAAATCAACTCGATAAGTTCTATGCTTCAAATATTTTTTACAGATAGGCCTGTAGTAGACTATTCTACTGCAAAGGCGGCTGATTCTGCAAAATTCAAAAAATTATTTGGCGGATTGTTAAAGCACGGAGTCTTTGTAGCACCATCCCAGTTTGAAACCGTCTTTTTATCTTCGGCCCATAGCGATGAAGACATCAAGAAGGCCATTTCTGCATACGAAAGAGCGTTAAAGACGGTGAAAAAATGAAATACCTTGTAGGGGCTAGGGGAAGCCAGCTGTCTCTTGCTCAAACCAACTGGGTAATCTCGGAGCTCAAAAAGAAAACTCCAGAAGCAGAATTTGAGATAGTACCGATAACAACAAAGGGAGATACAGACGCAAGACCTCTTTTCACTATAAACCAAAAAGGAATTTTTGAAAAAGAAATAGACAAGGCTGTAGCAGAAAAAATAGTAGACTTTGCAGTACATAGTTTGAAAGATGTTCCAGCAGAACTGCCAGATGATCTAGTTCTTGCCTGCATTCCAAAAAGAGAGTCTGCAAATGACATATTCATATCAAAAGATGGAAACACACTTGATACAATAAAAACGGGTGCTGTAATTGGGACAAGTAGCTTGCGTCGAGCAGTACAGATTTCAAGGAAGAGGCCTGATGTGATAGTAAAACCAATTCGAGGAAACATTGAGACTCGAATAAAAAAAATTGGTGAAGGTACATTTGATGGCATAGTATTAGCCCAAGCTGGAATACAAAGACTTGGGCTTGACATAAAATTTGAAAAACTGCCTGTAGAGGTGTTCATGCCATCTCCAGGACAAGGCGCTTTGGCAATAGTAGCAAGAAAAGACAACTCTGATGTATTGGCACTATTGAAAAAAATTGAAGATCCAGTGTCAAGAAATGTCATAGAGGCAGAGAGATCATTATCCCTGTTTGTAGACTCGGGCTGTAGGTTTCCTGTAGGTGCTCTAGCCAGTCAAAACGGAAATAAACTCGCCCTTAACGTTACTGTCTATTCGGTGGATGGAGGCAAATTCATTTCAGTCAGACAAGACGCAGACTCCAATCAAGCAAAAGAGCTTGGAAAACGCGTTGCGTCTGAGCTTTCAGCAAAAGGAATAGAAGAGCTTGCCAAGAACTGGAGAGAAAAGGTAGAGGAATGGAACAAAAAATGAAAGGCAAAGTATTCATTGTGGGTGCAGGTCCGGGTGATCCAAAACTGATTACGCTCAAGGCAGTGGAGGCAATAAAATCTGCAGATGTGGTGCTATATGACAGGCTAGTAAGCAAGAAAATAATCAACATGATTCCAAAGAGAGCTGACAAAGTCTATGTCGGAAGAGATGTGGGTGATGACTACAAGCATCAAGATACCACAAACGAGCTGATGGTAAAATATGCTAGAACAAAACGAAATGTTGTCAGACTAAAGGGAGGAGATCCTTTCATCTTTGGTAGAGGAGGAGAAGAGGCCGAATTTCTCAGGGAAAACAATGTCAAGTTTGAGATTATACCTGGCATAACGTCTGGAATAGGTTCCGCAGAATATTCTGGAATCCCACTAACTCACAGGGACTATGCATCCTCCGTCGTGTTTGTTACAGGTCATGAAGATGCAAAAAAAACACAAGGAACTGTAAACTGGAAAAAACTTGCCAAATCTGTTGATACCATAGTGATAATGATGGGACTGTCAAGACTTGAGATAATATCGAAAAATCTCATCAGTGGCGGTCTAGACAAGAACACACCAGTGGCAGTAATCCAAAACGGTACTACAAGTGAACACAGGATGATAAAGGGAAACCTAGTAAATATTGTAAAGAAGGTGAAGGTTGCCAAGGTTAGGCCCCCATCTATAATTATAATAGGCAAAGTAGTCTCTCTCTCAGAGAAGATAGGGTGGAGGAAATGATACGGGGCAAAGTTATTGCAATAACAAGATCGAAGGAAGATTCTGAAGAATTTATACGACTGATTACAAACGAGAACGCCCGTGCCATATCTCTTCCGACAATAGAAATTGTAAGCAAAGGCGATGAAATGGTAGACGAATTCTTAAATGCGATAAAGAAAGATAACCCAGATTTCTCTGTGTTTATGAGCTCAAAGGCAGTAAAACTGCTATTTTATACAGCTAGAAAGATCTCAAAATATGAAAAACTACAGCTTGCTGTGGCAAACACAACGGTAGTTGCGGTGGGACCAAAAACCAAGGCTGCTCTAGAAGCAGAAGGCATCCGTGTATCTCACATGCCAGAACGATTCTCATCTGTAGGTGTAGGAGAGGTCTTTACTCGTCTAAATGCTGAAGACAAGAAGGTGATTGTTCCAAGAAGCGGAGCGTCAACTCCATTTTTAGCTCAACTTCTCGAAAAGATAGGACTGAAGGTAAAAGAAGTCTATCTGTATGACGTCAAGTCTCACAGCGATCTCACACAATGGATAGAGTTCAAACAACTGTTTTCAGCAAACAAGGTGGACGGTGTGATATTCACAAGCGCGTCTTCGGTAAGAGCATTTTTTGATATAATGCTTGGCGATACAGATGAAAAGACATTGAAAACCAACTTGGAAAAAACCAAAGTAGTAGCGATAGGTCCGTTTACTGCAGATGAGTTAAAAAAATTTGAAATAAACCCAATAGTTGCGGACGTGCATACAGTTCCAGGTGCCGTTGAAACAATTAAGAACTGCCTATGCTGATTCTGTGTTGTTTTCTAGAAAAAAATTCTGGATTTTAAATGTCATTCTAAAACTTTGGAATAAGAATTCTTAGCTTGACCTAAGAGAATTTAGTTTTATTCCAAAATAATATTTTATTTACATCCAAGTCATTTAGCTTGGCCTAATCCGCTGTACAAGTATGAAGTGGTGTGTAACTTTTTTATAACATAACAGTGTTATGCAAATCATGACAACTGAGAACCTCAATATGGATTATACTAAATATGATTTCAAAAACTCGACCGAAATGTATGTTTATACAAGTAAGAAGGGTCTTTCAAAGGAAGTAATTGAAGAAATCAGCAGACTAAAAGACGAACCCAAATGGATGCTAGATTTTCGACTCAGATCATACGAAATTTTTATGAAAAAACCCATGCCAAACTGGGGTGCGGATCTATCCTCCATAGACTTTAACAATATCTACTATTATGCCAAGGCTTCTGAAAAGACAGAAAAAGATTGGGACAGCGTTCCAGCAGAGGTGAAGGCAACATTTGACAAGCTTGGAATTCCAGAAGCAGAAAAGAAATTTTTGGCAGGAGTAGGAGCTCAATATGAATCTGAAGTCGTATACCACAACCTAAGAGAAGACCTTGCAAAACAGGGCGTACTCTTCCTTGACACCGACTCTGCCCTAAAAGAACATCCCGAAATTTTCAAGAAATATTTTGGTAAAGTAATTCCTCCAGAAGATAACAAGTTTGCTGCACTAAACAGCGCAGTCTGGAGTGGTGGTTCATTTATCTATGTACCAAAGGGAGTCAAGGTAGATCTTCCACTGCAAGCCTATTTTAGAATCAACAAAGAAAACATTGGACAATTTGAAAGGACACTAATTATTGCAGATGAGGGAGCAGAAGTCCATTACATCGAAGGCTGCACTGCACCGGTATATTCATCAGAATCGCTTCATTCTGCAGTTGTTGAGCTGATTGCAATGAAAAATGCCAAACTGAGATACACTACAATCCAAAACTGGAGCAATGATGTTTACAACCTAGTAACAAAAAGAGCATATGCGTATGAAGGTGCGCGAGTCGAATGGATCGACGGCAACATTGGAAGCCGAGTCACCATGAAATATCCTGGAGTTTATCTGCTGGGACAGAGGGCACACGGCGAGACACTATCAATTGCGTTTGCGGGAAAAAACCAACATCAAGATACCGGTGCAAAAATGGTTCACCTTGCTCCAAACACTACATCTAGAATTACTTCCAAGTCAGTAAGTAAGAGTAACGGTAGAACTACATATCGTGGGCTGCTACATGTTGCCAAAGGTGCAACAAATGTCAAGGCATCAGTAAGATGTGATGCTCTACTGCTTGACGATTCTTCAAAGACAGACACTTATCCATACATGGAAATCAACCAAGAGGATGCAACAATTACCCATGAGGCAACTGTGGGTAAGATAGGCGACGAACAAATATTCTATCTTATGACAAGAGGCTTTACAGAAGAAGAAGCGCTAACTCTCATCGTAAACGGATTCATCGAGCCATTTACTAAAGAGCTTCCAATGGAATATGCTGTAGAGCTCAATAGACTAATCAAACTGGAAATGGATGGCTCAGTCGGCTAGCCGACTCTTGTCATACCCTGAATAGATATGTCATCATTTGTCCTGTCAAAGCTTGGCACAAATCACATAGATGAAATCTCAGATGCCAACAATGAGCCATCATGGCTAAAAGACTATAGGAAAAATTCGTTTGCAATTTACGAGAAACTTCCACCTGAGGTATCTCCACTTTACAACAAGTATACTGATGCCAACCGGATGGACTCTTCACAAGTAACCTTCTCTCTAAGCTCTGATACTACGCTTCCAGACTTTGTAAAGGACAGACTATCTGAAATCTCAGACAACCCAAGCATAATTCAGATAGGAACAAACATCTCAAAGATAAACTTACCATCTGAGCTCAAGTCAAAAGGGGTTGTCATCTGTTCTATTCATGATGCAATAAAGGAACATGAGGAAAAAATAAAACAAGTGTTTGAAAAAATTGATGCCAAACAAGACAAGTACGTTGCATTAAACAATGCATTTTTCAATTCTGGAATTTGTATTTATGTTCCAAAAAATGTATCACTTGAAAAACCAATACACATAATCTCATCACTTGCACTTGATCAGACCTCTATAATATCAAGAAATGTCATAATCTGTGACGAAAACAGTAATGCATCAATCGTACAGGAAATCTATGCACCTTCATCTGCAAAACAGCAGGCCTATCTTGAAGTACTTGACACCACAGTTAAACCAAATAGCAATCTAGAACTTGTGACATTGCAGGCCATGGATGAAAACGCAGTAAATTTTTCATCAAGGGCTGCAAACATAGCGCAAGATGCAAGGATGAGCTGGTATCTTGGATTGTTTGGCTCACATCTTTCAAGATACAAGGTAAACAACTATCTAAACGGCACCGGTGCAACTGCACATGACACTGAGGTAGTATTTGGAAACAAGAACCAGTCATTTGATCTGTCTTCAAACCTCATACACAACGCACCATATACCATAGGGCGTGTATTGGAAAAATCAGTTCTCAAAGATACGTCAAAGTCACTCTTTAAGGGAATGATAAGAATTGAAAAGGGAGCATCTCACTCTGAATCATACCTTGCAGGACATTCTATCTTGCTTGACAAGGGCGCAAAATCGGACTCTATTCCAGGACTTGAGATATTGACAAACGATGTCAAAGCGACACACTCTGCATCTGTTGCCCAGATGGACGAAGAGCAACTCTTCTATCTTGCTACCAGATGTCTTAGCAAGTCTGAAGCTCAGAAGATCATTGTGGAAGGATTCCTAGAACCGCTGTCAAGGAAGATGTCATATCAAATTCGCGCATGGATAAGCTATCTCATAGAATCTAAATGGCTTGGCAGAGACCTTAAGATAAAAACAGACGAACAGCTCAAGGCAATACTTGAAGTAGAAGAGACAAGGTACCGAGAAGCTGACATCTTTGAAAGCCACTACAAGTACAGGTGAACATGTTGTCAAAATGGGTAAAGGTATGTGCCACAAGTGAGTTGAAAAAAGGCGAGATGTTAGATTTTGATTATGATGACAAGAAAATTCTCTTGGCAAACATAAACGGCAAAGTTTACGCCACGGACAGGATTTGCACTCATGCTGAGGCAGACCTTTCAACTGGAATACTAAATGAGGAAGGGGTGACATGTCCATTGCATCTCTCAACATTTAATCTTGAAACAGGAATGCCTCAAAACCTACCAGCTGAAGTGCCGCTGAAAACCTACAATGTTAAAATAGAACAAAATGAAATCTATCTCGAGGTAGAATAATTTGCAAACAAGTATGATAAATATTGAAAATATTAGAAATGATTTTCCAATTCTAAAACGTAAAGTTCACAAAGACAAAGCACTGGTCTACTTTGACAACGCGGCTACAACACAAAAGCCTATCCAAGTAATCAATTCCATAAGCAATTACTATCTAAATTATAACTCTAACATTCACAGGGCAGTTCATGAACTTGCGGAAGAGGCAACTGCTGCATACGAATCTACTAGAGACAAGGTTGCAAAATTCATCAATGCGAAGAATCGTGAAGAAATTGTCTTTGTCAGGGGCACTACGGAGGCAATTAATCTTGTTGCATATACCTGGGGAAGACAAAACGTTGGAAAAGACGACATTATAATTACAACAGAATACGAACATCATAGCAACATTGTTCCATGGCAGTTGCTCACAAAAGAAAAAGGCGCAAGGCTGGAATACATTGGAGTCGATGACAATGGTGAGCTCATACTTGACCAGCTTGACAAGTATCTGGAAACTGGAAAGGTAAAGCTAGTTGCATTCAGTCAGATGTCAAATGTACTAGGTACCATAACTGACTCGGAAGAAATTGTCAGGAAATGCAAGAAGAAAGGCGTCCGAGTTCTTGTGGACGGTGCACAATCTGTACCTCACATGAAAGTAGACCTGCAAAAACTAGACTGTGACTTTTTCGCATTCTCAGCTCACAAGATGCTAGGTCCAACAGGTGTTGGTGTACTGTGGGCAAGAAAAGAGTTGCTTGAAAACATGGTTCCATTCAACGGTGGAGGAGACATGATTCGAGAGGTTCACAAATACGAAACCTCCTGGAATGACTTGCCATACAAGTTTGAGGCGGGAACTCCAAACATTGCTGACGTGATTGGATTTGGAGCTGCAATTGACTACCTTGAGAAGATAGGAATGGATAAGGTCAGAGAACATGAAATTGAGATAACAAAATATGCATTAGACAAACTCTCTCAGGTAAAGGGAGTAAAGATCTACGGACCCATGAATGCTACAAAGCGTGGAGGTGTGATATCTTTTAACTTGGGCGACATACACCCACATGATCTTGCAACAATAATTGATGAAGACGGAATTGCAATCCGTTCAGGACATCACTGTGCGCAGGTACTGATGGAGAGGCTTGATGTTTCAGCCACTTCTCGCGCAAGCTTTTATATCTATAACACAAAGGACGAGGTAGATGCCTTCATCAAGTCACTTTACCGAGCAAAGGAGTTGTTTAAGATTTGAGTAGTGCAGATATCTACAGAGAGATAATACTTGATTATTACAGAAATCCAAGAAACTATGGAAAGCTACCAAATCCAGATGTTGCACAAAGAGACAGCAATCCTCTCTGCGGTGACGAGCTTGAGATGCACCTTAACATAAAAGACAACAAAGTAGTAGACGTCAAGTTTACCGGAAAGGGATGTGCCATAAGTCAGGCAAGTGCATCAATGCTTACAGAGCTCATCATGGGGAAAGACTTTGAGACTGTAAAGAAACTCTCAAAAGAAGACATACTTGACAATCTGGGACTGCACGACCTTGGACCTGCCAGAATAAAATGCGCGCTCTTATCACTCAAAGTTCTAAAATCCGGTCTGTACTCTTATCTTTCCGAGAAACTAAAGGATACGGCATCTGCAAACAAGATAAAAGAAGAAGCATCTGGTCTATACTGATTTGGCACCACAAACACAAGTAATACCACTCAAGATAAGGAAGGTAATCTTTGAAAAGTTCAATGATCCAAACTTGAGGTTCACAAACGATGAGATATTTGAGATACTAAAGGGAGAAGGACTTGACAGCTCACTCACGATTGATGACATGGAACCATACTTCAAACAACTGCACGAAGAAGGCATGATAAGGCCGATTGCCCAGAATTTTACTACCCAATGGTTTAAGATCTTCGACGTGGTTGAAAAACACGACTGCAAGTCTTGTAACCAGCAGGTGTACCTTGGAAAGCTAGAACCGCGCATCTGCCCGAACCCGCAATGTAAGACAACTATTTAGAACGATATCTTGCAGCGGCCTCTTCTAGGGCCTGAATCATTGGAAGTTTCACACCAGTCAAATATAGTACCAGTGCACCGCCTGCAGTGCTGATGTGGTTTATCTTCTCTGCCAAGCCGTATCTTTTGAGTGCGGCAGTAAGGTGACCTCCACTCACTATTGTAGTGGCAAAGGAATTTGCTACACCTTTTAACAATTCCTCCGTTCCATACTTGAAGTTCTCGTTTTCAAAAAATCCTGCAGGCCCACTCATGAATACAGTTCCTGCACTCTGTATTGATTTTAGGTAGTATTCTATCGTTTTTGGACCAAGGTCAAATACGCTGTCTCCCTTGACAAGTTCACGTACATCCATCTCAACTCTCTTGCCGTTTTTTTCTATCGCAATATCGACTGGAACAGAAAAGACATCGGGATATTCTCCGATAAGAGCATGGGCTTTTTGCACTACCTCTTCTTCTCTTTTGATTCCAAGAGGAAACTTGATTCTTCCCTGTGCCCTCAAAAACACATTTGCTATGACTCCAGTGAGTAGCACCTGGTCTGCCCGTCCATTTTGAATCAATTCCTTTATGGCTTCAAGCCTGTCTATCACCTTTGATCCGCCAAGTACCACAACATGAGGACCCTTCGCTACTGTAAGTATCTCATCTAGTTTTTTTACCTCGCGCTCAACCAACCTCCCAGCACATGCAGGAAGTACATGTGCAAACCCAATGATTGATGGATGTGCGCGGTGTGAGCTTGGAAAAGAATCGAGTACACACAAATCAAATAACTTTGAGAGACGTTTTACCATGATTGTCTGTGCTGCGTCAGGAGCTGAAAACTCGTAATTTTCTTCGGCACAAAGTCTGACGTTATCAAGCAGTATGATGTCGCCTTCTTTCATGTTTTTTATTGCATTCTGAGCCTCTGATCCTATGACATCTTCTACATACTTTATCTTGCGCCCAAGAATCTCTTCTAGAACTTTGGCGTGGTTTTCCATTCCAGTGTAATCCTTGTTGCCCACACGCCCTTGGTGTGATGCAATCACCACCTTTGCCCCCTCCAGATCCTTGAGAGATTCGGTGGACTCCCTAATCCTGCTTGTTTCAATTATCTTCATGGTGGCAGGATCTATGGGACAGTTCATGTCGACGCGCAGAAATACAGTCTTACCTTTGGTATCAAAATCGTCAAGAGTTAGAATTCTCACGGCGATCCTTTCTTGGTGGTGGTTAAAATCCTTTAGTCGTGAAACATATCAGACGTGGAATTTTCTAGAAAAATTGATCTCACTTTAATATGGATCCACTTTCGACTAATGTGTAGATATATGTATCAGGGAGGAACTTTCTGTGCAAAAATGGGTCTTTGATGTAAGAAGTAGAACATTTTTCCTTTTAGCACTATCATTTTTGGTATTGATATATCTGGCAAGTGCAAAAATCCCGTTAAATCCTGACAACAGTTTTGAGAATTCGATGCAAAAACTGGCAGGAAACACACTTGTTGACCATGCCATGCAGTTCTTCTCTGAGATTGGTTGGGTCCTATATCCAATATTTGTGGCAATAGTGCTTTTTATTAAAAAAAGCACAAGAAGGCTGGGCCTCATTTTACTACTTTCGCTTCTGATAGGGACTATAATTGCAGCCTACATGAGGTGCTATACGGGATATGAAAAACCTGATCTTAATTTTATGGGAGCCAAGCTGGCCATCACATCAGGGGCAGATGTGGGAATTCCATGTCAGGTAGACGGTACATTCCCAGCAGGACACACGGTTCGAACAACCATCTTTGCATTTATTGTTGGATATGCCCTATCTAGGAGGTTTCCTCGAGGATCTCACCTGATATGGCTGTATCCAATTCTTGTATCTGTAAGCAGACTATACTTACTGCAAGAATATCCTACTACAGTAATTGGCGGCGCAGTTCTTGGGATTTTGCTTGCAGATGTGATGTCAAAGAAGCTCAAGATTGAACTGATCTTTGACAAGTCAAAGACCTAGCTTGTCTAACACTTTGGAGCTTATCAATACCATAGCAAAATGATCTTTATCATAACTGTATATCCAATATCTGACATCTCGCTCTTGTTTTGCCTTTCGCAGTCCCAAGTTGAGCTCATTTATCAAAGTAAACCCAATTTTTTTTGCAGTATTTTTTTCCTTTGTCATAATAACCCTGAACCCTCCCTTTTGCGATGAAAAGCCTAGACTTACCATCTCGGATGCAATCTCTGGTGCCTTTATCTCATCATCAATCTCAAATGTTTTTGAGATGGGTATCTGAGATGGATGAAATTCCATGCATTTTTCTTGATGTTGCCAAATAAAATCTACCTGTTCTACCTGCAAAACATCTGCAAATTTTAAGAAAAAATTAGAAAAACATGTTAAAAATTTTAACTCTTATGTCAAATCCTGATCATAACAAAAACTTAATCAATTACAAAGTCTCATAAAACGCATGGCATCCCTGGAGGCACTCACTAAATCATATAGGGCAAAAAAGGCTGAGGTTGCAAAATTACGAAGAAAAAGCGAGAATAATCTAAAGGAGACGCTTTCACTCAAAAGAAGATCATCATCTGGTCTTGCATCCCTTGAACGCAAAAAGGAGACACTGGCAAGACAGATTTCACACGTGGCACAGCTTCTAAATCAATACCGCGCTCAAAAAGAAAGTATTGCCAGGCTCAAGCTTACATCAGAAGAGAGGCTAAAGCATGAGCTTGATACCCAAGACAGCATCAAACAGCAAATTGATTATGGTTCCTCCGAAGATAAGGCATCGGCACAGGAAAGATTGCGATTTACCGAGGAAAAGATAGCAGAGTTGCGATCTGGAATGAAGGAACGCGAAGCGGCAGAGGCAAGGCTTGAGAGCCAGATTGAGCAGCTTGCAAAAGAAAAAACAAGACTTGATTCTCAATTAAGAAAACAGACTCATGTAAAGCCGGTTCTAGTTCAACAGCTCAAGTCAAGTGAAAAAGCCGAGTCCGTACTCAGACCCAAAGTACAATCACTTATCAAAAGAGAAGAGCAGACAACAAAGACTCTGCATTCAATTGAGAAAAAATTGGCCGAGTCTTTAGAGCAGAGAAGAAAGGCAAAAAGAAAACTACAGAGAGCAAAAAGAAAGCATGCCAAAAGAAAGGCTGCCAGAAAGGTAAAGGCAAAAACCAAAAGAAAACGAATTACCAGAAAGGCTAGAACACGAACAAAACGAGTTGCAAAAAGACGAGCGCCAACAAAAAAAGCAACAAAGAAAAGAATGACAAAAAGGCGCATTAAAAGAAAGGCAAAAAGATCAAAATCTAGACGCAGGTAGCAATCCTACGCTTAATTAATATTGAATAACTTTTTTTCCGTATGCCATGTCGCTTCCTAACAAAATTATGGTGGAAATAACTGAGATGCCAAAGCTCAAGAACCCTTCGCTGATATGTGGCCTTCCTGGAAGCGGGTACGTTGGAAAACTAGCAGTTGATCATCTAATCGAAGAACTAAAGGGAGTTCCTTTTGCAAGCATCTTTTCTTCATCATTTCCACCCCAAGTACTCATTCAGCCTGATGGAACTGTAGATCTTATGAAAAATACCTTGTATTACTGTAAAGGAAAGTCACTTGACCTTGTTCTTCTCAGCGGGGATGCCCAGCCTGTTACCCCAGAAAGCGAATATCAGATGGCAGAGGAGATAACCAAGATTTGCGAAAAACTTGGCGTAAAGACAATTTACACACTTGCTGCATACATCACAGGATCTTTTGCAAAGATTCAACGGGTTTATGGAACAAGCACATCGCCTGAAATTGTAAAAGAATTTTCAAAATATGGCGTATACTCTATGAACAGCGGAAGCATTACAGGAATGAATGGTTTGATAATTGGAGTTGGAAAGAGAAAGAACATAACAGGTGTTTGCCTGCTTGGCGAGACTTCGGGATATGTGGTTGATGCCATGGCCTCAAAAGTTGTGCTTGAAACTCTTGCCAAAATATTGAACCTTAAACTGGATTTAACCGGCATCTCAAAAAAAGCGCAAGACACCAAGCAACTTGTCAAGACAATCGAAGAACAGATGGGAGCAAGACACTCTCCAGAATCTTTGCCCATGCAGCAACCTGATAAGAAGCTGGGGTACATCAGCTAATGAAAAAACGCGGTCCCATTGTTGTTGTCATAGGTGCAGCACTGATATCTGTTGCATTTTTGCTGTCTTATTCTATTATGGAACGTGCAGGCTCAAACCTTGGCGGAAATGGATTCTTTCCATCTCCAGAAAGCATGTTCGATGAGGTATCCGAAAAGGAAACAATCGAGCCTGGAATGACGTACACCTTTTCCCATACCACATCATCTTCCCAAGTTCCACTAATGTGGGGGCTCTACATTACAGATTACAAACAAGACAACCACGCTGCAATAAATGTCACAAATACGTTTGGTGACAAGTTTGGATCTTATACAGATGCGGATCCAATATTCATAAAATCATTTGTCATACCCAAGATGGACACGTACAACTTTAACGTGGAAAACACTGGAAGTTCATCTATTACTGCAGAGATGATGTTCACTGAAAACCCTGAAAAATCAAGAGCCCTAACTGACCCAAACTCGCCATTTAACAAAAACATAGTGCCTCTAGCAGCTGCTGGCTTTATGTTGATATTTGGAATAATTGCAGTTATTGCTGGAATAGTACTTTCCGTAATGGACTGGAGAAAAAGCAAAAATCAGTCTAGGTATATCTAGAATTCTAATACCTCAAGCTTGCCGTACTTGCCTACGTTGAGGGAGTTTTCTCCTCTGAAGGTGCTGATGTATCCATTCTCTATTCTGACCTTTGAGCCCTGTTTTACCATCTTTATTTGAGCATCCCACAAGGTTAGCTTGATCTGGCCCGTCTCGTCTTTTAGTATGGCATCTGCAACTTGGGCCTGTCCACCTGTCTTGAGGTTTACAGTCCTTGGTTCGTTGATGCTGTCTATTATCCCTTCAACTGGCTCTAGTCTGTTTTGCGGCTTGTTGAGTTGGCCTATATTTGGCATTTAGAAAAATTCTCCGAGCTCAAATAATAAGTGTTTTGTTACAAACTTCCACTAACTTATCGGGTGTTGAGATGTAGTCATCAGAATTCTTGACGTCAAGTTTTAGATCCACGGTGATTAATTATGATATGATAAAAGAGGTCCAATTGCAGTTTGATTTCTTAGGGAGAGTAGGAACCGATTACAAGGAAGACCATTGTTATTATGAAGACACCAAAAATGGACCCAATTGCAATTGTCAATACTTTCTTTCTGCTCATCTTTGACCTTCGCTTGTGGTTTGGCCCATTGCCATATTATTCATTCTAAGGTTCGATTCACCAGTGGAGAATATCGTGGTTAGATTTTAAATAGCCAATAGGTAAATCAAGACGGCATGAGCGAGCAGCCAAGAACGTTCTTTAACTTCGCCTTCTTCAAAGTTGATCCAAAGTGGCGCTGGATGGCAGACCTTGCAAAAGAAGAGTCTGCAAAGGAAGTGGAAAACGTCCTAAAAAACTCTCAGATTCAATTCCGATCATATTCTACTCTTGGCTTGCGAGATGACGCAGAATTTTTGTTATGGTTTGCATCAGAATCAGTTGAAAAGATACAAGACGTTATCTCAAAGTTATACTTGACAGTTTTTGGGAAATATATTGTACCAACACATGTCTATCTTTCGTGTACAAGACCATCAGTATATGTGAAAAATCCCGCAGCACGTGGATGGCTTGGGGGAGAGGAGCAAAAAAAGTATGTCGTTGTATATCCATTTATCAAGACAAGAGAGTGGTATCTTCTTCCACTTGAAAAACGAAAAGAGATGATGGCAGAACACATTGCTGTGGGACAAAAATATCCTGATGTAAACTTGAACACCACGTATTCATTTGGAATCCACGATGAGGACTTTATGCTTGCCTTTGAGACCAACATTCTTGACAGGTTTCAGGACCTGATAATGGACCTCCGGGAGACAAAAGTCAGCGGATATGTCCAGGTTGACACTCCTATGATAGTCTGTGTCAAAAAAGACCTTATCCCTCTGATAAGGAGCCTAGGATGATGAAGGCGCTAAAGGAATGGGCAACCGTAGTAAAAGCACTTGAAAATGGAAACCAGACAGTCTTGTTAAGAAAGGGCGGAATTTTAGAGACAGCGTCTGGATTTAGAGTGGAGGCTCCAAAGTTTGCACTATATCCAACATACGAACACCAAGACAACTCATCGCTGAAATCGCAATACTATGGATATCTTGCAGACGCAAGGGAAAGCCAGCCAAGGGAGGGGTACAACAGAATAACATCTATTGCAGAGGTATTGGAGGAACGTGACATCTCATCCATGGAAAAAATAGAACAACTCTCACCGTTTCACATCTGGAGCGACTCTTACATTGTTGAGCGAAGTAACTGGATGCCGTCAAAACCAATGACTGCACTCTTCCTTAAGGTCTTCAAGATCCAGCCTGCTGAGATACCTGTGCTGCCAGATTATCACGGTTGCAAATCTTGGATAGAATTAAATGTAAATTCAGAGGCTGGAAAAGCTGTTTTGAGCGATGCTGAACTTGAATCGCAATTGGCAGAATTTAGGAGAATTGTAAATTGAAATATCGAACTCTTGGCAAAAGCGGAATCAAGGTGTCAGAGATTGGATTTGGAGCATGGACTCTGGGCCTTGACTGGTGGGGAAAAAAGATTGAAGATGACGAGGCCAAGCGACTGCTAAAACGAGCATATGACCTTGGAATTAACTATTTTGAGACTGGGGATATCTACGGAAGAGGAAAAAGTGAGCAGCTGATAGGCGAAGTTTTTGCTGGCATGAGAAACGAAGTTGTGATATCAACAAAGTATGGTTATGACATTTACAGTGCAGAGCAGATAGGACACAGGGAACTTCCGCAAAAATTTACAACAGAATTCACTGATTACGCATTAAAAAAGAGCCTTGAAAGACTGCAAACCGATTATCTAGATGTATATGGATTGCACAATCCAAAGATCCACACAATAAGAGACAAGAAGATCTTCGACCACCTTGACAATAAAGTAAGGGAGGGAACAATCAAAAGCTATCAAATTGCGCTTGGACCGGCCATTGGGTGGACACAGGAGGGGCTTGAGGCAATGGAACGCACAAACGCAGCTGCGGTCCAAACCGTATACAACATACTTGAACAAAATCCTGGAAACATACTGATAGAGCAAGGTGAAAAGCATAACGTAGGAATTCTTGTAAGGGTCCCTGATGCCTCTGGAATACTGACAGGAAAGGTAACGGCAGACACAAAGATTAGTGAAAAAGACCATCGTTCTGTAAGAAGCGGAGACTGGGTAAGGCAGTCGCTCCAAAAAGTTGAGCAGCTCATGCCTGTTGCAAAGCGATACGGATGGAACATCACTGAGCTTGCAATCAAATTCATTCTCTCGCACAAGGGCATATCGTCAGTTCTTCCAACTGTAGTAAGTGAGGAAGAGATTGTAATGTTCTCGCAAATGTCTGACGGCAAATACCTCAGTTTGTCAGATAAAAAAGAAATAACAGAACTCTTCAACCAGTGGCCTCCGTATGAACTCAAGGCATCTGCACAGACAGCGTGAAGATCTTGACAATTTCCAACTCCAACAAATCTGCAAATCAAGAAATGGTGTAAAACAATGGTTCTGACTACAAAAAAGACAGCAACAATGACATTTCGAATAGACGAGGACGTGCTAAACAAACTTCGCCTAGAGTCAGAGCACCGAGAGACGAGCCTCAACACATTTGTCAACCAGATCTTCAAGAGATATGTAGAGTGGGACATGTACGAGTCAAAGGTTGGGATGGTACCTATTGCCAAGCCGATAATTGTCGAGCTATTTGGAAAGATGTCAAAAGAAGAGATAATAGACATGGCAAACAGGATTGGGAAAAATGTCGTACGGGATATTGCACTGTTTATGAAAGGAGATATCAGTCTAAGCTCTTTTCTGTCTTGGTTTGAAGCAAGGATGAAGGCATCATCAATTGAGATAAATCACAACATGAAAAATGGTTTTCATACATTTATCGTAAAACACGATCTTGGTGAAAACTGGTCCTTGTACCACAAGACGGTTCTTGAATTGATATTTGCCGACGTACTTGACAAAAAAATCCAGTTTGACTATAATGCTGGCATGATCTCGTTCAAGTTCAGCGACTAAATGTTTGCAACTGTTTGCACATAAACGCATTCTAATCGCCCTTGTTATATTATATCAAACAAAACCTTACTTGTGCAGGTAATTCTTTTAGGAAGAGATGTAGAGCAGGAAAACATCCGTGATGCTGTACTGAAGATAATTTCAAACGAGCAGGCCATGCAGGTGCTTGAATACAGCATGGACTTGCCAAGATCTGCATACGAAATAAGCACCGCGTGCAATATTCCTCTTACTCAGGTGTATAGATGGGTAAGGAAACTGCACAAGCTTGGCTTTGTCAAGATCTCTGGTGCAACAAATGCTGCTGGCAAAAAGTACTTTATGTACAAAAGCAGGGTAAAGACAATCACGGTAACGCTGAACGCAGTTCCTAGTTCACAGGTACAGATACAGTAGAACTTTTCCTTTTATTTTGTTTTTGTGGCATCTATTGCAGGGATGGTCTCTTCTATCTTGAACTCATGCTCTACAAAATATTCAACACGAGTCTTTTTGAATTCACGTGAGCTAAACAATATTTTGTAATCGTGTACATCTATCTGACCTTCAATCTCCTGTGCAATCTTTTGCGCCTCGTCGTTTGACTTGCAATGTACCATGGAAAACACATTGTATGGCCAGTCTGCGTAGACCGGTCTCTGGTAACAGTGGCTTACCTGCGGAAATGCACCAAGTTTTGCGCCTACCTCATCTATTCTCTCCTCTGGAACCTTCCATACTATCATGCCGTTTGATACAAAACCAACTTCTCTGTGTCTGAGTATTGCCGCAAACCTGCGCATAACTCCAATTTCTTCATAGTGCTTGGCCTTTTCAAGCAGTTGCTCTTCTGTTATGCCTAGGTTTTGTGCAGATTTCAAAAATGGCCTCTCTGTTATATCTAGATCTTTTTGCAGTTCGCGTATGTAGTTTTTGTCCTCCTTAGTGGCAACAAACTTGACCTCGGTAATCTTTTTCTTTTCCTCGATTGGTTTTACCTCTGCCTTTTTCTCTTCTACCATCTCAAGCTTCACCCCAATCTTGAAGAGCTTGATGGTGGGAAGCATTCTGATCTTTCTTATTCCGTTTAACTTTGAAAACTTGTCAATCTCCGACTTGAGATCAGAACCTGGAGGAACTGCCAGAGTAAACCACAGGTTGTACTCGTGATTTCTTTCATAATTGTGACTTACCCCTGGATGCCTGTTAATTTGACTTGCAACATAGTCAAGCTTGTCTGCATCAATTGCCATTGCAACAAGCGCGCTCTTGTAACCCAGTCTTCGCGTGTCAAAGATTGCACTAAGTTGTCTCACTATTCCAGACTCTTTGAGTGTGAGCAGTCGTTTCATCAATTCTTCATCAGAAATCTGAAATTTTTTTGCGATCGCAGAATATGGTCTTGGAACTAGAGGAAATGTCCATTGAATCTCATTTAGAATTTCCTTGTCCAGCTTGTCCATGTATACCAAAAACGAATCGTAATTACAATTAAAAACGTTACCTAGATTTTCATGGAATCTATAAATATCTTACAAAGACAGCAAAATTATTGATAGTTGACCTCAATCTAAAAGGAAATTTGGTAATTGTTGTAGGGGGAGGCAACGAAGGTCTAAAAAAGGTCAATGCTTTGCTGACGCAAGACTGTAAGATTCTTCTAATTAGCGACTCGACTAACAGGCAGATAGACAAATATGTCAAGCAAAAAAAGATTGAATTTAAAAAAATGAAACTTGTAAATGCGGGCTTTTTAAAAAAATACAAACCACTTGCAGTTCTTGCAACCACTGATGACAGGGCTCTGAACAGAAAAATAGTGGAGCAGGCAAAGAAGATGCGTTGCTATGCGTATGCTGCAGACGACCCAGAGGTCAGCGACTTTGCGTTCGGATCTGTCATAAATATACAAGATACTGTGCAGATTGCAGTATCCACTGGTGGACGAAGCCCGGCAATGGCTCGACGTTTGCGGATGCAGGCCGAGAAGGTTTTCAAAAAACTCATCAAAAAAGAAGATATCTATCAAATAAAACTGCAGGACTTTGCCAGGCGTGCCGCAAAGACAAAACTTGGCACGTTTCCTGAACGCAAAAAATTCCTCTACAGGGTTATGAATGACAATCGTATCAAACAATTAATAGCTGACGGAAATCTAAAAAAAGCACAGAAACAGGTGATCGAGATGTTGGGTGATTCGAATTGACAAGTGAGGTAATCAATGCAAGAGTTACTTTTAGAAAATCTCCGATTCACATGCTTGAGAGGTTTACGTTTAGGGATCTTGATTCTGCGTACGAGTCCTTTCTGAGACACTCTGGACTGCAAGAATGTGTTTTGTTGCAGACCTGTAACCGAGTTGAATTGTTTGGATTTGGAGATGATGCCAACCTTGAAAAGATAAAAAAGACTTGGGCATCAGTGTCAGGACTTGAAGAAAACGCGTTCAAAGGAAACCTTGAGGTAAGCCAGGGGACTGACGCATACCAACACTTGTTAAAACTCACTTCTGGACTTGACTCTCTTGTTGTAGGCGAGGAACAAATTTTGGGCCAGGTAAAAGAGTCAATCAATGCAGCACGACAGTTAAAAGCATCCGGCAGTGCGCTTAACACCTTGTTTGATAAAGCAATTCGAGTTGGCACAAGGGTAAGGCATGCAACTGGAATAAGCAAGGGAAGCGTCTCAATTGGTTCTATGGCAGTAAAACTTGCTGAAGAAAACATTGATGACCTGAAATCTAAAAAAATATTATTGATTGGAACAGGAGAGGCAGCAAGCCTTGTAGCAAAATCGCTCAAAAAGCGTGGCATAGATTTTGATGTAACGAGCAGGACGTTTGAGCGCTCCAAGTCATTTGCAGAGACTGCAGGGGGACACCCTGTCAAGTTTGAAGAGTCCATTGCAAACTTCAAATCATTTGATGTTCTCTTTGTCGCGACGGTGGCACCATATTTCTTGGTGACATATGAAAGAATTAAGGAAGCAATGGAATCGCGCAAAAACGGCATGATGATAATGGATCTGTCAAACCCACGAACCGTGGATGAAAGGGTGACTACTATAAAGAAGATAAAGATGATGAACCTAGATCAGATTGCAGAGATGGTGGACAAAAACATGCGTACAAGGATGGGTGTGGTTTCTTCAGCGGAGAAGATAATTAACGAGGAGTTGCCAGTAATGGAAGCAGCAATGAAAAGACTAGAGGTTGAACCAATAGTAAAGAATGTCTTCAAAGAAATTGATCAGGCACGAGTCAAGGAACTCAAAAAGGCATTGCAGATGCTTGGAGAAAAAGACGAGCAAAAAATTCGAATCATTGATCAGCTGACACAGGCAATTGTAGAAGATATCATATCAGTACCGATGAACAACCTCAGAAAAGCATCAGAACAGGGTGATTCTGAGATCCTCAAGACAGTCACAAAACTCTTTGACTATAAGACAAAAGAGTAACAAGTTATATTGCTAGAAAATTGTAATTTTTGTAATGTCTTATCCTAATGTCCGTCTTAGAAGGCTACGGCAGAGCAGCAAAATTCGCGAGCTGCTAGAAGAGGTCAGACTTTCTCCAAAGGATCTCATCTGTCCAATATTTGTACAAGAAGATCTTCAATCAAAACTTGAGGGAGGAGCCATGCCGGGATTTGAGAGACTGCCGCTAAAAGATGTGGTAAGTGAGGTAAGCCATATTGCAGATCTAAACATTCCAGCAATAATGGTTTTTGGTATACCTTCTGACAAGGACGAAAAGGGAACGTCTGCGTTTTCTGAGAACGGTGTTGTACAAAAGACAATATCTGAAATAAGAAAAAACCTTGGAAACAAGATTGCCATAATGTCAGATGTCTGCCTCTGTCAGTACACAAGCTCGGGACACTGCGGACTTGTAAAGGGAGACAAGATTGACAATGACTCTAGCCTCGAGGTGCTGGCAAAGACCGCGGTGAGCCAGGCTCAGGCAGGATCTGACGTTGTATCCCCGTCTGCCATGATGGACGGACAAGTCAAGGCAATAAGGCACGCACTTGATGATGCTGGATTTAAAGATGTGGCAATAATGTCCCACTCTGCAAAACACCGGTCAAACCTTTATTCACCCTTTAAGGACATGGCGCACTCTGCACCACAGTTTGGAGACAGAAAAACCTACCAGTTGCCGTACACAAACCCAAAAGAGGCAATACGGGAAGTGGAGACAGATATTGCCGAAGGGGTGGACATTGTAATGATAAAGCCTGCGCTGGCATATCTTGATTTGATTGCAATGACACGGGAGAGGTTCAACGTACCAATATCTGCATACAGCGTTTCAGGCGAGTATGCAATGGTGAAAGCCGCTGCAATGCAGGGGTGGATAGATGAGAAGGAAGTCACACTTGAGATCTTGACTGCTATAAAGAGGGCGGGGGCTGACATGATAGTAACATATTTCTCAAAGATTGCCGCAAAAGCGCTTAGCGAAAAATGAGAGACGATGACGGTTTTGAGATAGATAGAGCATTTGACCTATTGCCACATGTTGTGGGAGCAAGTTGGGCAACCATATGGTTTAGGATGAATAAAATTCGAAGACCAAACGTTGTGGAATTTAGGAACAAGGTTGTGGAATACTACAAGATGCTTGACCCTCTAGTTACGTGCTATTCTAATGATGAAAAGCTTGCAGACATGAGCAGACACATTCGCTTGATATATCAGCAAGAGATGGACAGAATACTGCAGGGAAAAAATCAAGAGATAGAAAAGAGATTCAAACGATACATTGACTACGGCTAAATTTCTGTCTTGAGCTCGTCTAGAAACTGCTTCATTATCTTAGCCCTTCTTCTTGCTTCAAGTTTTGCACTGTGCGTGTTCATCTTTCTTTCTAAAAGTAGCAACTTTTTGTAAAAATGATCAAGCGTCCACTTTTTATCGTCTGGAACATGTACCTTGCAAAAAGGGTCTGAGCTGTGGTAGAATTGTCTTCTCTCTGAACCACCGACAGAAAATGTTCTTGCTATCCCTATTGAACCAATAGCGTCAAGTCTGTCAGCATCCTGTAGTATTTTTCCTGTGAGTGTGGCGGGCACTGTGCCTCTTGAGAAGCTATGATCACGTATTGCATCCGAGATTATCTTTATCTCATCTTTTGCATAGCCATGTTTTGCAAGAACCCGACTTGCCTTCGTAGCACTATGCTCGGAGGAACGCTTGGATCTAGGATCTGATTTTGGATATGATACAATATCATGTAATAGTGCTGCTGCAAGCACGAGCCTAGCACTCGCGTGCTCTTTTTCTGCAAGTCTTTTTGAATTTTTGTAAACCCTCATGATGTGATCAAAACCATGTGCAGGATCGTTTTTTGCAACTTTTCTTTGCACATACTCTTCCAATTTTTTCATGGAATGAATCTTGAAACTCAACATTTTCCATATGAAAATACATGGACATAAACTGGTTGTGTGATGGTTACCAGGTTGTGCTTGGCTGAGAATTTCATGATTTAGTTGTTATTTTTGAATTTCGTAGAACAATATTGCAAAAGAATCTCCTTTTTGTAACAAATAGACAAATCGTTCAATATCCTTATAAACAAAAATTGTATATGTATATCGTGAGCTCCAAGGCGTGGAAATGTTATAGGTGTAATCTTATTTTTACTGACGAATCCCACGCCAACTTGCATGTTGATCTATCAAAACATAGGGTACGAGAGATTGACATGATACGAGCCTGACACGATAATCTTATTGCCGTATACTACAAGTACAGGTGATGTCATACTCTAATCTCTCAAAGATGAACTTTGAGATATCTGACGACCAAAAAAAATTTCTTGAACAAGTAGACCAGGCCTGTAAGTCTATTAGAGAGCATGAAACAAGGTGCTATCTTGAAGAAAAATCAAATGACATGACAGTTCCTACATTTGGAAAGATTGGAATGCTTGGATGTCCGATTTCAAAAAAATATGGAGGCCTGGGATATGACATCCTGACATATGCATTTGCACTTGAAAGAATAGGCAGAGAAGGAAATTCGTTGCGCACATTTTTTTCTGCACATGTATCCATAGGTCAGATGGTTTTGCAAAACTGGGCAGATGAGGAACAAAAAAGAAAGTATCTTCCAGATGCAACATCCGGAAAAAGCATCATGGCATTTGCTCTCACAGAGCCTGATGCGGGGAGCGACCCAGGTTCAATGACCACGAAATTCGAGGAAAAGGGAGACAGTTTTATCCTAAACGGAAAAAAACACTGGGTTGGGAATGGAACAATGGCCAAAGTCATGACCACGTATGCAAGAGGACCAGATGACAGGATCTCTGCATTTATTGTGGATACAGATTCAAAGGGATTTCATGCAGAAGAGATGAAAAATAAGATGGGGCTACTCAGCATAAAGAACGCTGAGATAAGATTTGAAAATTGTATGATTCCAAAAAAGAACCTTTTGGGAACAAAAGGGAAGGGACTAAGCATTGCATACAGTGCCTTGATAGATGGAAGGCTAAGCGTTGCAGCTGGGGCAATTGGAGTGATGAAAGACTGCCTTGACGAATCCATCAAACATTCACAAAAAAGGCAACAGCATGGAACCGTTCTTGCAAAGAAACAACTGATTCAGGAACATCTGTCATCCATGATAGTAAACATTGAGAGCTCACGTTGGCTTGTTTATCGATCAGCCGTAGCAAGACAAAAACTGCATGATTACGTAGAAAATCTCAAGGAAAGTGATTCTCAATGGCAGGAAAAATTAAACCGTGAAGACAAGGAGTATTCTGCATTGAGGGCAAGGGCAGACAGGCTTGCAGCTATTGCCAAGTTACATGCCACAAATGCTGCATTTGATTGCGCAAACAGGGCAGTTCAAATATTTGGTTCATTTGCATACCAGAAGACAAATAGGGTGACAAGGCACTTTTTGGACTCACGTGCAATAATAATTTACGAAGGGGCAAATGAGGTCTTGAAACTAAAGCTCGCATCACTTGAGCTTGGCGACAAGTATCAGGCGTACTAGAAAACTATGTGTTGATTTATTTTTTAAATTATGTGAAACAAAAGACTTCTAGCAAAACGGGGGTTATTCCTTCCATTCATTATAAAAATTGCGGTACATTATTAGTTCACTTTGTTAGATAATGGATTATAATCTAGATTTCTATATTTGTGGAAGATGAGTCAAACTCTAGTTAAAGACCGTAAAATTTTACTAGTCTCGATTGTTGCTGCTGCAACTAGCGTAATTGCAGGAATATTGCACTTGATGATGGTTCCAATGTCAATATCAAGAGAGGTAGATGAAGGAATACTGTTCCTAGTTGGAGGCATTTTACAAATTTTTTGGGCAGTTCCTGTCATAAAGCGATGGGGTAGAATATGGCAAATTATTGGAATCGTTGGAACCGTAGTATTTACTGCACTGTGGTTTGCTACTCATACCCACAGTCTATTTGGAAGCATACCCACAGCGCATGTACCAGAAAACATTACACCTGGAAATATGTCTCAGAGTGGACTTGGACAGGTGGCGAAAATATACCACACTTTCCAAGAGGGCCGCCACCACGGGGTATTGCAAGCATCCCTCAAATAGAGTACTTTCAAATAGCATTCATTGGTCTATATGCAACTTTATCTCTAATGATATCTAGAAAACAAAAGGTTGCAGACAAGAAATAATCTGGATAAAAAATAGTAGGGAATAGGGGAGTATGGGATTTATCTCCTACCTGTTTCAGAAAATATCTTTTGCAACTTTGCTCCAAGTTCTTTTTTGCTTTCTGATTGTACCAGCATGGACTGGAAAACCTTGCTTGCGGTTTCAACCATCGCATCTGCAATTTTGTCCATGGTGGGTCCAAAGTTTGCCTCAATTCTCTTTTTGAGTCGTTCAACCTGTGCCTCGTGTACGGCGTCATGGAAGGCCTGGTGCCATTCGCTGATCACGCGGTTTATGGGATCTTCTGATTCACAACCGCAACCGCCACATTCCATCTCAGAACTACACGAACAGGTTGCATGTTCTATGTCGCATCTTTCTGATTCGCATTTCATATTACTTTCTTATAGTAACTATAGAAAGGTAAGTATTTAAATTGGAAAGTTTCTATAAAGAAATTAGATGAGAGGATGGTAAGTTGACAGACGAAGAATGTAAAATTGTTCTTGACTCTCTAAAGACATGCCCCATCGATAACACGTTTAAAATTATTGGTAAAAAATTTACTATTCATATTATCCGTAACATGACAAGACTTGGACAGCATAGATTCAACGAGTTTTTGGAGTCAATTGAGGGAATAAATCCAAAGACGTTGTCTGCCCGGTTGAGGGAGATGGAAAAAAATGGTCTAATTGAGAAGAGAATTTACCCTGGAACGCCGGTTAAGATAGAATACTCCATGACAAAAAAGGGGCTTGCGCTAAAACCAGTACTTGAGGCTATGGCAGCTTATTCCATGCAGTATTGTGCAAAAGACATATTCAAGGATGGCAAACCTAAAATTTTAAAAGAAATTTATTCAAAACCAAAAAAATCCGAATAGCTTTCACTGCTTCTTCTAAAGTGATTCTTACAAACCACTTACCGAAAGTTAATCTAATATACATGGATTAACTTGATATTTTAAATACTTTCAAGTATATAGTAACTATACAAATGATAGTTAGTAATAAGACCCCCAGACAAGAGTTTGTATTCCAGTCAAGGACTGAGAAATGTCCTGCCAGTGGAAACTCGCATGGCCCGCTAGTAACTGACAGTATTAGAGGGGAGATCCTATGCGCGAGTTGTGGCTCTGTGCTTGCAGATAAAGTCGAGGATTTGGGTCCTGAACAGAGATCTTTTACAATGGAAGATTATGCGCAAAATTCTAGAACAGGACTTGCTTCAACTTTATCAATACACGACAAGGGACTCTCTACAGTGATTGGGAATGCAGACAGGGATGCCTCTGGAAACTCAATATCGTCATACATGAAGTATACCTTCAGCAGACTGCGAACATGGGATAGCAGGAGTAAGGCAAACTCCTCGGAACGAAATCTTAGGTCGGCATTTGTAATCATGGAAAGCGCCCAGTCAAAATTGGAGATATCAGATGCTGTCATAGAAAGAGCTGCATATCTGTACAGAAAGGCGTTAACCAAGAACATCATTAGAGGAAGGACCATATCTGGAATGATTCTTTCGGCACTTTATGTGGCCTGCAGAGAATCTAATGTGCCTAGGACACTCCAAGAAATTGCAGAGGCTGGAAACGTCTCCTTTAAGGATCTCTCAAGACACTATAGAGTGCTTGTCAAATCGTTGGAATTGCAGGTAGAGTCGTTTAATCCCTTGGAATTTGTATCAAAGATAGGAACGATGGTAGGTTTCAGTGAAAAAGCAAAAAGAGACGCGCTAGACATACTCAGTAAGGCACACGGGAGGGGATTAACAGATGGGAAAAATCCTGTCTCACTTGCAGCAACTGCTGTATTCATGTCTGGCATAATAAACGAGGAAAAAGCCACCCAGAAAGACATAGCCAAGGCATCAGGTGTTAGTAGCGTAACGATTAGAAACGTTGCCAGAATATTGAGAAAGCAACTGGGAATGTAGATTTGATGAAGACACTACTTGTTCACTATACGCCAAGAAATGAGAGATCAAACACAAAGAAACTAGTAGACGCATTTAGATCGGAGATAAAAAACTCTGACATCGAAGAGCTGAATATTTCAATGGACGTGCCAGACCTTTTCTTGGAAGAAAACTTGGCAGCATACATCCAAAGAAACTATCTGGGACAAGGCCTTACATCACGACAACAAAAATCTATTGAAAAGATGGACCGCATGACTGAACAACTGACATCAGCAGACATTGTGGTTGTAGCTTATCCGATGTTTAATTTCTCAATGCCTGCACCTGTAAAAGCCTGGTTTGATTCTGTAATGCTAAAGGGAAAGACATGGGATGTCAAAGATGGAAAATATGTTGGTTTGATGAAACACAAAAAGGCATTGGTGCTTGTTTCAAGCGGAGGATTTTATGGGAAAGAGCCCATGGCATCGTATGAACATGCATTGTCACTTGGCAAGACCGAATTTCAGTTCATGGGATATTCAGACGTGCGCGGAGTTCTTGCAGAAGGAATGAATGCCGGAGATGGAAAAGCCCCCGCTCTCAAATCATACATAAATCAAGTGCAAAAAATAGCCCAAGAGTGGTATAAATAAAATCTGAATATCAGTGAAACTGGAACCAAAGGCATACCGCAAACCAAAATCAATACTTTTGTTATAAGAAATCGCTTTTGGATTTAACAGACCTACCAAATAATCTGGAGGGAACTTGGAGACTATCAAACCCCTCCAGATATTCTCCCCCTGATCCTTGATATTATGATTACAAATGTCATTAATGTGATAACAATGGGCATAACAAGATATCTAAATTCAGGAACTATCTGTGTACCAATTATTTCAATTTTTGATTCGCCATGATAAAAATTCAGTGATATTATCCTATACTCTACATCTGACTCATCATCTATTTCTTTTACTTGGTTTCCATCTATGAAAACAAGAAATTTTTCGTCTGTACCATCATTTTTTTTTGCATCAATTAGCTGCCTTGGAATCTTTAGTGTGAGTGAACCGTCATTTGTTGAATTAATTGCAATCGCCAATGCTACACCTCTAGAGTCCACGTTGATTTCTTTTATTGTGCCCTCTGTTATGGTATAGTTTATCTGAAATGATTGGCTACTAGTAGGATCTCTCACTGATATAATTCCACTCTCTGGTAAAGTTTGACTCTTAAAATCAAATGTAGTAAGCGAGGTTACTCGTGAAACGATGTATTCAGCTTTTACGGTATATTTTCCATCAATTATCCACAAAGGACCGTCAGCATGAACTGGAAATGCAAAATTACCATCCCTTGAAACTTCTATCTGTGCTATATGTACCAAATTCAGATTTGGATTTAGTACTTGAATTGTTACTGGGGTTTTATTTATGGTAGCCTTGACATGACCTGAAATTGTTATTGTATCACCTTTCACATACGATTGTTTATCTGTATGGAGAAGCAGTGGGGGAGAATTCTCAACTATATGTGGTGGAACGGCAAATACAGGAAACATATTGACAATACTGATAGATACAGAGAAGATTAGGGCTAGATAGAGTCCATATCTTGAAAAGTTAGAAGACAATTTGGTACAACTCATGTTCATGATCGTAGTATAAGGTATGTATTACAAGTGAATCCCGTGTCTGCTTTCAATGTCTTTACGAAGATTCTTTAGATTCTCTGTAAGACGTTTTTCTAATTCTACTGGTATGTGATCTTTTGATCGAGTTTTCTTCCACTGGAATGTGCTTATTGTACTATGTGCATCAGCCATAGAATAAGATAAAATTGAAAAACTGACCATTATGGTTAAAATTGTGACGGTGGATAATCTTATGAAGTTCATGTCTTTACCTCTTTACCTCTTGCAAAAGAGAGGGATCTGAAAGTATTCTAAATTCTGGATAACAATTTAACATTTGACCATTGATAACTTTGGTAAACTTCCAGTTAGTACAATTTGTATCGTATTCTTGTTTCGAATTGTCAAATTTCCAATCAAATCCATTTTGTATGTTCATCTGAGGATATGAATGCCCTCTTACAAGTGTCACTGTGTTTGTTTTGTAATCCGTACTCACTTCAGCATAAAGTGCATTAGGATAAAGATAGATAACATTAGGGTGACTCGTTATTGCGTCAAACTCTCTCTTTGTTACGTACTCGTTATGCAACAATACGATCTTGTCGTATTTCTTCAAGATCTCTGGATTCTTGTCTATGTCGACATCTGTTATGGACTCATATCCCAAAGCCGAAAGAACTTGTACCGCATTTCCGCTAGCTGGGTAATCTAATGGGATGTTCGTATCGATTTTTTTAGTTAGGCAATTAATATCGCAATTACCTCGATAATATGTGTAATATCCGGGCTCCAGATATGCTACATGCGTAAAGATCGGTATGACAAAAGCGTATTTCTTGGTCTCATTCCACACCGAAATTTGCTTGTAAATGTTAGATTCGTCTGGATTTACCTCTAGGGTAACGCCCTTTGCTGTGCCATTTTCTTTTACAGATGTTATGAAGATCCGTGCACTGGTAGGAAACACGATATCATTTGCATTTCCACTTAAGGACCTACGTTCATTACCGACTTTATCTATTGATACATGTTTTATCATGTATCTGACTTGATTTAGAAATTCTGCATCAGTCACTTGGTCATGCAACCAAAGCATGGATATGGATCTGGCAGAATCTGGGATGTGAGTCATCATGTTCTCTTTATCTGCTGAGACTGTGCTTACATTGATAATCTGATTTTCCGCTAACCACTTGAGAACTGAGAGGAATTCCTTATCTGAAATCTCTCTATCTAGCCACCAACTAACGTCGTGCTTTACCCATGTTGGCACTAAATTGATTCGTTTCGCATCTTGGGCATGTGCCTCATTGTTGAATACAGCCCAGAAAAACACCACCATAACAATGATTGAAAATGCCAAAAATTTATGGGAAAAAGAAATGTTACTCTTTGTATCTTCAATAATGGTCAAATTTTTATTTTTATTGATTGGTAATCCTGCCGACAGTTTTTTTGTATGATTGCGCAAATATTCTGACACAATTTGATCACATTCCATATGGTCTCGAGTACAAAATTATTATAAGAGAATAGCCAACCATTTGCGGTATGCCAAATTCAGAGCTGGTAACAACATATGGTAATCTATCTGCCTACAAGCTTTATACTAGACCTACTGCTAGGCGTCTCTTTGGCAGTTATTCATATCGAAGACGTACGTCATCTAAACATCAGGAAAACGTTCAAAGATTGCTCGAAATCCTAGCTCTCAACGGTCCTCTCACTACATGGGGAATGGCAAAGACTCATCTTTCCAACAACACAGGTGCAATAAGAACCAAAGAAAAGGAATATCGCAGGCTGTTGGTTGGCCGAAAGGACAGGGGGAAGAAAACGATGGGAGTAATAGATGTGGGACTTGTTGTAAGGGATGGAAAAAGTCATCTTCGGGGTCCCTCGGATCTGTACCGGCTTTCTTTACATGGGTTGCTTTACTGTTTTGACGTTTTGGATTTTACAGACAAGCAGTTTGACACAATAGCCTCGAAATATTCAAATGTTTTGCCTTATGTTTTTGGGAAATGGCAGTTTTTGAAATCAATGATAGGAAACGAGGTTTACAGATTGAGGTTTCTTGCATCAGGTTTATTTTTAGACAATGTTCAAGTTACAAAGGCATCAAAATTCCCAATCTATGAAATTCTGACTTTTATTTCTATAAAATATCAAAGTAACTTTGAATCCATTAGAGAAGGAGATCTTGCCGATCAAATATCGTATTGGTTTTACACTCATCTTCTTTTACCTTCAAAGCCTGTACTTGAGACAAAAGAAACTCATCTTGAAATAAGGAAATGGAAGAAGCTGTTCAATGCAGATGATGAACTCAAGAAATGGTATTATGATTTTCTTAATGAAGTGATAATGTTCTACGAAGACAGGTTTAGATTAATAAAGAATCTGGACAACCTCTGATTGGAATCATACATATTTTTGAACCAATTTTTCTAATGTCTCAAATGTGTAAGGCTTGTTTACCGTTGCCATCAATCCCATTGTCTTGGCTTTTTGATGCTTCTCTTCATCGATATAATACGCAGTAATTAAAACCACTTTGGCATTGGAATCATATTGTTTTATTTTGTAAAACGCCTCATATCCATCCATCATTGGCATTCTTATATCCATAAGTGTAAGATCAGGCTTTGTTTCTTTGTACCTGCTAACCCCTTCTTCACCATTTTGTGCAGTAATTACCTCGTAATTCATACTTTTTATCATAAAAGACGTATTCTCCAAAAGATCAACATCATCATCCACTAAAAGGATCGTTTTTTTCAATTGTGTCATTCTAACTTGGAATTTCACAAATGAGTATTTTTAGCTTTAATCTTGTCTCAATTTAATGTGTTTTAGGCAATTTTATGGTAAAGGTAGTAGGATTATTTTTAACCGTTATAGTGCCACCATGTTGCTCAATAATGTTTCTACATGTAGATAGACCAAGACCAGTTCCTTGCATCTTTGTAGTCACAAGTGGTTCAAAGAGCTTAGGTAATATTTCAGGCGGTATTCCCTCACCGTTGTCTTCGATCTCAATTGTTACCATGTCGCTATTCCCATCCCATCTTATAGATATTATTCCGTCTGGTTTGTTTCCTATTGCTTGAACTGAATTCTGTATAATGTTCGTAAAAACTATCTCCAGTTTTCTTGCATCACAATTTATTTGTAAATCGTTAACAGGAATCTCGATTTTTATATTTGGTGGAATCTCAATTGTTTTGATAACTGACTTGACCAAAGGGATCAACGTGGTAACTTCTAGATTCAACGGTGTGAGTCTCACAAAATTCAGAACATCATCAATTTGCTGTGACATTCTATCAATCGCTCTGTTCATCCTAGATGCAACTTCGCTTATCTCTTTGTTATCTCCCTTATAGCTCCTCTTTAGTATGTCAGATGAACTTTGTATAGTGGTCAGAGGATTTTTCATATTATGTGCTAGACTGGCTGCTAATTCTCCAATAGCAGTCAATCTCTCATTTTTTATCTTGGCATTGGCTTCTGCAAGCTTTACCTCGGTCTCTATAAGCTTCTTGAGGGATAGCGCCATGTTATTAAACGACTCCACAATCACTCCTATTTCATAAAGACGGCCTTTCTGCGCTCTTATGTTGAAATCCCCTTCTGACAGCTTTTTTGTAATAGTTGATAATTTCATGATTGGTTTCGCTATGAAAAAGGAAGCAAAAATTCCTATCAAAATGGAACCTATGATTCCTACTGCAGAAAATGTTATGATAGATACTGCGTTACTCTCAAATTCTGTATTGATGGCAGATGGGTCTTGCGTTAGAACCACCATCCACCCAAATCCAGAAAAAATCCCATACCCTATTGATCTGGAATATACTGCCAGCAAACCGTCTGTATAGTTGTCTGGTTCTACAATGCCGTTATCTGCTGTAAGCTTATTGTAATATGGGATTGGCGATGCGGAAGGGTTGTATTTTATTCCATCTTTGTAGATGATCTTTCCACTTTTATCAAGCAAAATGACATTTTTTCCAGTAGTCTTAAGAAGAGAAACATCTCCTTCAAAATCATGAAGCAGGCTGTCTAGATCCAGAGATGCTTTAATGACTCCAAGAAATGTTCCTTTAGAATCTACAATTTTTAGAGCCATGGGGATGTAATAGGTAAATGAATTTCCATCATGCTGTAATTCTCCAAAATAAATCCCATCATTTTTTGCAGACTGCCACCAATTTTCTGTGTAATGTACATAATTTGATGTTTGGCCGTCTATTGTTATGAAAGCACCATACTGGTTAGTGACATACAAGTTATTTGAAATGTCCAAACCATATTCGTTTTTGTAAAAATCTATCATATTAGTAAAGTTTTGAGAAAGTTCACTTGCATTGGTTGGTAGAAAAGGAATTGCACCTTCTAACTCATTAGTTGCATCTACTGTTTGATTTTTTTGTTTATCCATTTTATAATTTGAAAGAATAATCACACTTTGAATTTCATCAGTTTTGGAAATAGAGTTTACATCGTTAATTCGTTTTTCTATAAATTTGTCAAGATTTTGGATTATAGTATTTGCCTGAGCTTCATTTCTTAATTCGATAGAATTTCGTAATTCTTTCTGATTTAATTCTAGGGTTATGTATCCATCTAAAGCAAATATCACAAACAGAGCCGAGGTGCTAATGAGTATGATATGAGCAATTTTCATATTGTTAGACACTTAACTTCTAGTATGGATTTAAACTATTTTAGATAAATATTGTAATTTGCCAATTTTATGACAAGGCATACCGCAAATGCAAAGTTATTGACTAATAATATTTTGCAGATATGGTGTATCATTATGACAGGAAAAAGCGGTAAATCTGGTGATTTTACTCATCTGTTGAAAATACTAGAAAACATCTCAAATAATCAAACTGGAGAAAAAAATTATGATAAAAAAATAGACCTATCAAATGAGGGATTACGAATAGACAGAGACAAGATTTCAAGGGAACTATTTTTTATATGTGGGAAATGCAACGGACCTTTGATTCAGTATACCTTTTGTCGTATTTGTAAAAAAACTACATCCAGAGTATGTGCCAAATGTGGTATGATAAGGACAGAAGGGGATCATAAAAAATGTCTCTTTATAATGTTCATTGATGTGGAAAAAACTCGGATACGACAAATTTAATCTGAATTAATATTTTCACAAAATACTGATGGCCTTCCCAAGTCTTAAAAATAACGCTCTAATTTTTGGATAAAACTTGTATCATAATTTCTAGCCCCTTCTCTACCTGCTCTTTTGTTATGATTATAGGAGGTATTATCCTAAGGGACTTTTGGCCTGCACCGAGAGTTAGAAGGCCATTTTCAAACAACTCGACAATCTTTTTTTCTCTGCGAGCCCTTGTGTCAAATTCTAGTCCGATCATAAGACCAAGACCTCTGGCATCACTCACTCCTTTTTTGCCGACAAGTTCCCGCAATCCTTTTTTCAAGATGTTTCCCATTCTGGTTGCATTTTCAAGCAATCTGTCTCGTTTTATAACCTGGATTGTCCTTGCTCCGATTGCCATGTCTATTCTGCTGCCTCCGCCCCACGTGCTAGACAATGCGGATCTCTCACTTGGCTCTAATCTCTTATTGTAAAAAGTAGCCCCCACTTGCAATGCCTTTGCAGCGCTCATGATGTCAGGCGTTACTCCATAGTGCTCAAAGGCCCACCACTTGCCAGTGTGTCCTATTCCTGACTGAACCTCGTCTAAGATCAACGGAACACCATACTGTGTTGCAAACCTTCTCAAGTTTTTGATGAACTTTTTGCTTGCAACATTGTAACCGCCCTCGCCTTGAACTACCTCTGTCAAGATGAATGCTATCTTGTTCTCCTTGAGAAGAGACTCGACTGCATCAATTTCTGGGTCGTCATCTCTTGTGCAAAACTTGATCCTCTTGACCGGAAATTCTGGGAAGTTGTACTTGTGAACCGGCTTGCTAAAAGTGAAGCTGAGGGCTCCAAGTGTTCTGCCATGGAATGCTCCAAGGCACGAAATTCCTGGGAGGGGACCCATATTTCGGTATGCAATCTTTATTGCATTCTCCACTGCCTCAGCCCCACTGTTGATGAAAAATGCCTTAAAATTTCTTGGCAGTATGGCAGATACCGTCTCTGCAAGGTCAGCATGTTCTTTTGAGTAAAAGTCCTGCCCTGCAATCTTATGGGTACCGTTTGTAGAATATTCTGCCAGTACCTCAAGCACGTCGGGATGAGAATAACCTATTGGGCATGCCCCTATGTTGGAAGTAAAATCAAGAAACCTGTTGCCGTCCAGATCCTCGATGATGCAGTCATGACCGTTTGCAATTACAAGGGGGTACATGAAGGTAGAGTCATACGCATACTTTTTCATCTTGGATATGACTTTTTTTGAGTTTGGACCTGGCAACTTTTGATTCATTGGTATCAGATGGTATATGATGGAAAAAATTTTGTAATAAACACTATCATTGATATCCATGGGAGAGAATCATAGAGGATTTGATGAGCCAACACGCAAACAGAGGCAAAGAAGGGCAAAAAAAGCAAGGAGAATGCAGAGGGAGGGATTTGAACCCCCGAACCCCTAAGGGAAAGGATTTCCTATGCCATGATCTTGAGTCCTTCTCGGTTGGCCGGGCTTCGATACCTCTGCAACGAGAGATTTAATCACTGAATATATAAACTCAAACCGAAAGTTTTGATTCGTGATATCGATTTATTTTTCAATTATCATCTTTTCAGATAGTGCAGGCATTGTGTAGAAAAACTCGTCCTCAAAAGCAAAGTCCTGCTTTCCCTGCTTTCTTAGTGAATCAAAATACTTCATACAGTCTGCATAGAAGTTGTTTGGTTGATTCTCTTCTGACATGTTGCGATATTTTCAGAAACGGGGTTTCTTTTGCTATGTAAGAAATTTTAGACTACTAACTTGACTGGTTTGATGCGTCCTGAATCCCGAGCCATGCATATCCCTTCTGCTCCAATTCGTCTGCAAGCTCCTTTGGACCTTCCTTTATCATCTTTCCCTGCGCCATCACATGCACATAATCAAGCTTATCGAGGAACTTGAGAATTCTTGCATAGTGGGTAATCACAATTACCGTCGCGTCCTTTCTTGATACTTGGCTTATTGCTTTTGCAACTGCTTGCACCGCATCAATATCAAGACCAGAATCAGGCTCATCCAATATTGATATCCTTGGTTGTAATACTGCCATCTGCAAAACTTCGGATCGTTTCTTTTCTCCGCCTGAGAATCCTTCATTTAGATATCTTGACAGAAAATCTTGTCTGAGACCTACTTGTTCGAGATTCTTTTTCAGATAGTTCTGAAATTCTCTTACTGTCAAAAAGACTTCGCGGTTCTGGTCTCCAAGCGACTTGCTTAGCGCGTTGTATGCTGTTCTAAGAAAATGTGAATATCCAACGCCAGCGACTTCCGTTGGGTACTGAAACGCCAAAAACAATCCTTTCTTTGATCTCTCGTCTGCAGTCATATCTAAGATACTTTGGCCGTCAAGCAAAATGTCTCCACTTGTTACCTCATATTTTGGATGACCTAAAATGGTATAAGCTAGAGTACTCTTTCCTGATCCGTTTGGACCCATGATGGCATGAACCTCGCCTGGACCCGTCTTGAGGTTTACTCCCTTGAGAATCTCTTTTCCTTCCCTCTGAGCATGAAGGTCTTTGATTTCAAGTATTGCCATGCATACCTTTCAACATCTTTTCGATATATAATCTAACAAAAAATTAGATCAAGCTAACTGAATTTTTTGTGAATAAGACACGAATCAACGCGACATAATATGTTGGAAGGTTGTCTAGAAATATAATTTTAGAAAAATAACGCATTCCTGTAAGCTGTTCCAAGTTTTTAGAATGAGGTCTGATGAAAAGTAACAAGTGGTATGCTGGAAAAAATCGCAGAAATTGTAAATTGATTTATTGCCTGTTTGGCTCGTACATCATTTTTATCTTTGTTAGTTCATCTTGGCCTAAGGCCCACCCCCTGAGTATCAACTCGGCTGCAGTAGACGGAGTGACACAGGCAGGTGTCGCATCAGTCGCCTTGAGAATTAGCTGAAAACCTGAATTGCATGCTACATCGAGTGCTCCAATCCCAGCCTCCATCTGTATTTTTGGAGGCAGGTGCATCATTTTTACCATTACACATCTGTCAACACTGGCAAGGCACATCTTGCTGTCAGTTACCATTCTTGTACCATTTAGCATAGTAATCTCAGTAATGGTTTCATTCATGGTACTTGTACTGTTTGGCATGATTGATATTGTTCCAGAATAAGCAGTAGCATAATACATGTTTGAAAATATAACCAAAACAAGGGTTAGCAATGTTACAAATGATGCTTTTCTTGACATGGTACACCGAAGGATTTTTCTGGTATAAATGTGACGATACAATTATCCAAAGAATGAATTTATGGTCATTTGTAAGAAATAAACAAAAAGGAAAGGGGTTAGTTTTTGGCTAACGCTGGTTTTAGGATGACCTTGATCTTATAGGCTGTCAGAATTTCCTTGCACCTGTTTCGTATAGTAACTTCCGTGATTCCTGCCACGCTTGAGACATCTCTTTGCAAAATACTCTGCCCAAGAAGTGTTGACGCGATGTATAGGTAGGCAGCAGCAAGGCCATTTGGAGCCTTTCCATCTGCCAGGTTGTGATCGTCTGTCTTTTCTGCAATCTCGGCGGCAAGCCTTTCTACGCGAACCTCAAGCTTTGCCAGATTTGCTATCTTTGAGATGTATTTCTCAAGGGTTACTACTGGTGCTGTCTTTGACCCAAGCTCCATGACGAGCATTCTGTAATATTTCGCAGTGAGTTTTACATTCATTCTCTCGTCTTTTGTGCTCCCAGTTGCAGAGCAAATCTCATCAAGTGATCTTACAACATCGCATTGCTTGCACGCCATGTATATTGTTGCAGCAGACATGCAGGCAACAGATTTGCCTTTTGCCTCTGCTTGACCTTCAAAGTTTCTGTATATCATTGAAGCCGTCTCGATTACGTTTCTTGGCAATGCCAGCGACTGGCATGTCTCTCCTATCTTTGACAGGATGTTTGCAAGTCGGCGCTCCCTTGGCGATGCAACCCTGATTCTTGTTTGCCATTTTCTCAGATTGTACATCTGAAGTGCCATGTCGCTTGAAATTGTTTTTCCACTAAAGTCCTTACTTCCTATTGCAATTTCAGTTCTGATTCCAAGGTCGTGCTGTGAGTAAGTCGTTTGACCTGTTGCTCTTGCAGATTTCATTTTTTCTTCTGGGTTTGTTGCTCTTGATTCTGGGCCATAGTCTGACATCTGCTCCATTGCGACCAGTCCGCAGCCAGAACAAATTTTTTCTCCACTGTGAATGTCATCAATCAAAGTTGAACGACATTCTGGACAGTGTGTCTGTAGTTCTGTTATGTTCATCTTCTTTTTCCTCTGAATCTTTTTGGTTTCATTACAGGAGATTCGTCGACGATGTACACGTGCTGTCCGATGTGCCTTTTGATATTATTGGTAAGCGGAATTGCGGATGCATATGGTGCATCAACAGGACTTATCATTTCTGAAACTTTGGCGACTTTGGTTCCCGAACTGTCTACAATTATTTGACCATCGCGTAACGGTTTGGAAAGTCTGATCACTACCCTACCGCTACTAGCTAGATGCAATACTTCGCCTACCTCCTGCAATTAATGAATCAAGTCTATTACTCTTATCAATAGAGTTCTGTCAAAATTACTTTAGCTACGAGCTAGATTAGCTCTTTACTTGGTCTGTTTTGCCCTTCGCGATGTAAGCTTGTCTGCAATGGCAGAGATCATCTTGGCCTTTGGCTGCCCCTTGGAAAGTACGATGTAGCCGGACCTGACATATGGCCTTCTTGGAAATCTTACCTGGTCGTTAGTTTCGGTCGGGTCAAATCCTGCTGCTTTTGCAGCATCTATCAATTCTTTGAGCGAAGGATCAAAAACGCTTTTTTCGCGAGAAACACGTCTGCCCATTTTTTTTGGAAGTGTCTTGTTGAAATAATCAAGCCAGATTACGACATGTTCGTAATCCTTCATTTTGTAATCACTTTATCAAAACTGCATTTACTGCGCCGTCTTGACCAGGTCTTGAAACTACCTTGCACTGACCATCTTCGGTCTCCAAAATTGCGCCTTTTGAAATTACACCGCGTCTTTCATAATCACTGCTTGCAGGATTTTTTAGAACTTTGATGATCTTAACTTTCTTTACCTTGCCGTCTGGTATTGATAAGTTTACAAAATCTGTAGTCTTGAGCGAAGTCTTGACATTTTTGCCACGAACTTTTCTTGTAACAGTTACGTGGGGACCGGGGATTGCCTCGACTGAATATCTATCGATTTCGTATTTTCTTCTAGTCCTTAGAGGGTATCTTCTTCCACCTGTAATCTTACTTGTGGCAAGATTTTCTACAGACTTCTTCATAAGCAGTCGATAAAGTAACTCTAATTTATACCATCTAGAACACACGGTACTTCCAGTCTTACTGGGTTGCCTGTGTAATTGTTTCTGTAGTCTGTTCTGCCTGTGGTGTAGTAGCTTGGTTTGTAGAACCTTGGTTTGAGGATCTGACTTTTGTGAAAAGTTTCTGCTTTAACAAGTCCTTGTCTCCCTGAATTCCGAAATATTTTTGGAACTTTTCTGTTGTGTTGTATATCTTGAGCCTGCCCACGTTTTGGTGTTCAATGTATGCGAGTTGCTCTAGAAGCTTGAGGTGCATGTACACTCCAGAGCCTCTAACCTCAACCAGCCTCTTTGAGGAGATTGGCTGCATGTATGCAATATATGATAACGTCTTTAAAGTTGCGGTAGGAAGCAAGGGTTTTGAAGCATATTTTCTTATCACTGTATTGTATTCTGGTTTTAGCTGAAAGACATACGAACCGTCCGGTAGGGCAGAAATTTCTATTGCCTTAAAGGTGGACTTGGTCTTTTTTACTATAGCCGTCATCAGAGCAAGAGTTTTGGTTCTTGACTCTGTCCCTGACGCCTTTATCAATTCTTCAATTGAGAGCGGTCTTCCTGCAGAGTATAGGGCAGCCTCCAGCCTAGCGATTGCCTCATCATCTTCTACCTTTCCCATCTATACAAAAAGGAGGATGGAAGATACTTAAATCAAATTCCTACTGACAGTTGATCTGCTTGTAAACCTATTTTGCGATGGATACGATAATGTCGCCTTCGGTCTGTTCTAGATCTACTTTGAGATCTCTTGCCAAAAAGAGAATTGCAAAGAAACACCTTATGACATCTATCAACTCAAGCTCTGCAGTTATGTTCCTAAAGGAACCCGAACCTGTTGGCCTGATTTTGTTCATTATGAGTTCTTCGTATTGGCCAATTATCTTCTCAAGCGAGATGAAATAGTCGTCAAAGTTGGGTACTTGGACAGGCTCAAACTCCATCTGCCTGCGGCTTGAACGGGGGTTGGCTATGGTTCCAATCAGATTCTCAAGTACAGAGAGCAACTCATCTAGTGTGACTGGATAGGTAGACTCGTGCCTGTATGGCATGTTTATTACCTCAATGTCGACATCTTCTCTTTGACTGAGCGGCTTTTTCTCCATTGCTGCCCTCTGCAATGCAAATATGCTTTCCACCTTCATCCTATGAATCATCGCCGAAGAAAGAGCGGCAATTCCTGCTACTCGGAGATCCTTCTTGTCTGTTTGGTTTAAAATTGATATCAGCATCTGCAGTATACGGGTGATATCGATGCTCCAGACGTCTTTTTTTGATATGTCAAGGGGCGTAAAGAGAATGTTAACCGGAGGCTGTGCAAGCCCGGTGCTAGTATTTTCCTCAGTCACTAGGTATCAGTTGTATTATCTTTATAATATCTGTTGGATTTGCTCTTTTGATTGTCCAAGTCAAGAATTTTACCATTGTGGCATGAGGCCCAAAAAATATAATCTTGTACTGTCTTACCTGAGTGTTGGACGCAGATCTTGAAAAGTTTGATTTGGCATGTACCTATATGCGAAATGACCAAAACGTTTCAGCCTACAATTTGTTTATGACTCTGGCACAAAAAGAGATGAAAAAGGAGGATTTCAAGGCTGGGATCTATCTATTTCTTGCCTCTGAATGTAAGACAAAACAGGGAAAAGATACTAAAGAAGAGTATGACCTTGCAGCAAAGTACTACCTCAAGATTGCAAAAAAGAACAATGCTAACTCGCCATATGCATACCAGTGTGCAGCCAAATGCTTCCTCAAGTCTGGCCAAGTAGACAAGGCAATGAAAATCTCTGAAGAGGCAAAAAAATACGTTCCAAAAGTTGTGGAAGAAAAAAGGCCTATTGTTATAGTAGATGACAGTCCTGCAATAACACTACGACTTAGAAGCTATCTTGAACAGCTTGGATATGGTGATATCAAGACAGCAAAAGATGGAAAAAGCGCCTTGACGCTTGTTACAAAACTGATCAATGACTCGCAGAATCCAGTAATATTGCTTGACATGCAAATGCCAGACCTTACAGGAGATGCAGTTGCAAAAAAACTTCTGGAGAAAAAACCCGATCTTTCAATCATCTTGATAACTGCTGACGAAAAAAGTGAACCACGTGTACGCAAGACAATAGGGTTTGGCTCTACTGCATTTATTCAAAAACCGTTTACAATAAACGAACTAAAAAATGCACTTGATGTCACGGAACAAAATCAGATCAGGTAAGAAGAACAAGGGACATGTTCAAGGGATTGACATCTTTCATCTGAATGTTGCTTATTCTGTAATCTGAAATTTGATCAGAAAACTTTTCTACTATCTTTGATGTCGGATTCTTTTCTGCACCATCAAGCCTCATTACTATTAACATATTCCAGTCGCCATCAAGCGTTGCAACAAAAAGATAATTCGAAAAAGTTTTTGCAAAGTCCTTTATCGACTCTACTTGCGTGTTAAGAGAGCGCGCAATCTTCAGTTTCACGAATAATGCCTCAAATCCATCCGTAGCGGAGACTCCGCTGAGAACTGCTTTGTATCCTTTTATGATTCCGCTCTTTTCAAGACGCTCTATTCTTTTTCTTATGGTCCTGTCAGAAACGTCTACTCCAGAATTTCTAAGCTCGGATGCAATCTCCTTGGACGGCGTCCTTGCATTTTTGTTTAAAATCGCAATAATTTTCTGGTCTATCTCATCCAGCGCAGACCAGCCTGAATCTTCTGACACTGATAGTATAGTAAATTCAGTCTTTTTGAATTTTATGATGTATATGGTCCCACGCGCAGGATTTGAACTTGCGACACTCCGGTTTCTGTAAGCCTGATAGGCTGATGACGGTTAGCCTAAAGCCAACCACTACAGCCGGAAGCTCTACCAGGCTGAGCTAGCGTGGGACCGATTTTCATCCAGATTGTTCGTATTAAATAATTATCGCTGGGAAAAATAACTCCATATTTTCCAAAATTTGAAACAGATCGGGAAAATTTAGGGCCGACCAAACTACATATAAGAAAGTACAATGATCCCGATCACGTGTCTGGTTCGGGGATTGTTGATGGGGGATACGTATGTGCACCATATTTACACAATGAATCCTCGTTAAAATTGAAAGAATCGTTAGAAAAATCAGAACATGTTAACAGCATGTACTTTGCAACGGCCACCTTTTCAGAGGACGGCAATGCCTACTTTCCTTCCCACACAAACACGTATCTCCTTGCAAGATTCAATGACCAGAAACTTGCATTAGATCAGATCAACAAGTACAAGCAGGACAGGCCCACCTTTGTATTTTCGAGATATGACGAATTTTTTGAGAGATTTACTGAAAAAAAGCTCAATCTCATCTCCGTCTACTATCTGGACTATGGTCACTCAGAATCTGATCTTTATGATCTTGCACTCATTGTAGCAAAGCGCAATAGGGTGAGGCGAGCAGAATGTGGAACTCTACACATGTCATCGACTGAAACTCCAAAGTTTACTTTTCCATACTGTGACAACTTGGTTGTCTTTGAGGTCTCAAGTGACAACACACACCAAAGTGACAACAAGTATTGTGAAAAAACAAGAAAAGAAGTTGCAAGAAAAGGGATCAGGCTGACCAATCTTCTCAACCTTTCTGTCATTGAAAAAATAAAATAAAAAAGTTATATACTCTGCCAAATTCTGTTTGTGTGATGAGCAAGCCTTCCGAACTTGGTTCACTTAAAATTGGATCTTACATCTTGCTCCCAGTAGATAGCCCAAACCAAGAGCCTTGCAAGATCGTGGAATACGACACAAGCAAACCAGGAAAACATGGTGCTGCCAAGGCAAGAATTGTGGGCGTTGGTATATTTGACAAGAAAAAATATCCGCACGTCTCACCAGTGAGTGCGCAGGTACAGGTACCGCTAATTGATAAGAGAGTGGGCTCTGTGATATCAAAGACAGATGCAATTGTACAAGTCATGGATTCTGAAACCTTTGAGGTCTTCGATGTCTCACAGATAGAAGATGAGGTAAAGGACAAGATTGCACAGGGACAAGACGTTGAATACTGGAAGGTAATGGATAGAACTATTATAGTCCGAATCAAAAGCTAGATTCGGATGCTGATGATGACGAGAAAAGCCAACTGATACTATGATGATGGTTATGAGTAATTGAGGCATCCAAGGCTTTCTCTCGAATAAGTTATACGCTATGACTTTGTTATGATACATGTGAAAGGCCTATGCCACGTCTGCCTCGCATCAAACGTGGAGGTAACACTAAAGGACCACCTTGCCCTATGTGAGAACTGTCTCAAAAAAGTATCCGAGCTGGAAAAAAATTAATTGAAACGAACTTTATGCAAGATACCAATTGAAACTAGCAGCACTCTTTTCGGGAGGAAAGGACAGCACCTTTGCCATCTTCAAGTCCAAGTCTGATGGGCATACAATTTCATGCCTTGTTACTATATTTCCAAGATCGGAAGAAAGCCACCTATTGCACCATCCAAACATTGAACTGACAAGACTTCAGGCGCGACTGATGAATCTCCCACAAATCATAGTCAGGGTTGATTCTAACGAAACGGCAGTAGAGGTGGCCGAGCTGAAAAATGCCTTGGAAAAGGCAAAGAAGGAATTCGGAATAGAGGGAGTGGTCCACGGGGGAATAGGAAGTGCATTTCAGAAAAATCACTTTGAAACAATTTGTTCCGGCGTGGGCCTTACAGTTGTTGCGCCTCTTTGGAATGTAAACGAACAAAGCTACCTTCGAGAGCTTGTGCAGTCAGGATTCCGTTTTATTGTAACAAGCGTTACAGCAGAGGGCCTTGACGATGCCTGGCTTGGAAAAGAGGTAACACTGCAAGATGTGGAAAAGTTAATTGCAATCTCGTCAAAACATGGACTGAACATATCATTTGAGGGAGGCGAAGCCGAGACATTTGTAATTGGCTGTCCTCTCTTTTCTGGATGCATCAAGATAATAAAATCAAACAAGACTTGGGATGGATACAGAGGAAGGTTTGAAATAACCGAAGCTGTTTTGGAAAAGCAATGTTAGATGGACTCAAGACAGGACTTAGGGCTGCGCTGAAAAAAATAGTAAACTCATCTGCCATAGACGAGGCCCTAATCAAAGAGCTCTCAAAAGATATCCAGAGAGCACTTTTACAGTCAGATGTAAACGTAAAACTTGTTTTTCAGATTACAAAAAATTTAGAGGAGCGCTCACTCAAAGAGACCCCGCCTCCGGGCCTCTCAAGAAAGGACCACATTGTAAAAATTTTGTATGACGAACTATCAAAACTGCTAGGAACAGAAAACGAGTATTCTTTCCAGCCCGGAAAGATGAACCGCGTTCTTATGCTTGGAATTCAAGGAAGCGGAAAGACTACAATAACTTCCAAGCTTGCCAAGTATCTGACAAAACAGGGATACCGGGTATGCGTAATTGGTGCAGATACTTACAGGCCTGGGGCCTTGACACAGCTTAAGACAATGTGTGAAAAGGCAAATGTAGAGGTCTATGGCGAAGAAGGAAACAAGGACTCGCCTGAAATTGTAAAAAATGGGCTGAAACACTTTGAGGGAAAAAACTTTGATATTGTACTAATCGATACTGCGGGAAGACACAAGGAAGAAAAAGATCTACTTGATGAAATGACACGAATAAGCCATGTTGCAAATCCCGACTTGGCACTGCTTGTAATTGACGGCACAATAGGGCAGCAGTGCTACAATCAGGCAGAGGCATTTCACAAGACTGTTCCAGTGGGAGGCATAATCATAACAAAACTTGATTCCAGTGCAAAGGGTGGAGGAGCCTTGGCCGCTGCGGCTGCAACAGGAGCACGAATCATGTACATAGGTACTGGAGAACGAATTGATGACCTCGAAAAGTTTTCACCAACTAGATTTGTTGGACGACTGCTTGGGATGGGAGACATACAAGCGCTGCTTGACATGGCAAAGAGGCTGGAGACTGAAGGAAATGAGGAAAGGCTCAAGAGAATATCACACGGAAAGATGAACATGGAGGACTTTTATTTTCAAATCGAAGAGGCAACAAAGGCAGGAGGCCTGCGAAGCATAATGGAAAACATGCCAGGCTTTTCTGGAATGGTAAAAGAAGACCAGCTAGACCAGCAGGAGCAGCGCATGGAGAGATGGAGATTTGTCATACAGTCCATGACAAAGGAGGAAAAAGCAGACCCTGATCTAATAAATGCATCGAGAGTAAAGAGAATTGCACGAGGTTCTGGTTGGCCGGAGCATGAGGTAAAAGAACTATTGAAGGCCTACAAGAACTCTAAAACAATGATGAAGGCATCCAAGGGCAGACAGATGCAGGGAATGTTGCGCAAGATGGGCCTTGGATAGAAGACAGATGGAATACAAAAATCACTAAATAGATTTACGCATATCCCATTATCTTACCAGTCTCTACATCAACCTGTATCCGCCTTATTTGGTTTGGAGCAAAGCCGACTTTTGCTGTAATAATCCATACATCTCCTTTCAGATCTGCTGATGTCAATACAACAGAGTGGTATTGTTGCAAAAACCGTACGGCAATCTCCTTTGCTTTTGTACTGCTTATGTTCAAAGGTAATAGATACTCTAAAAATTTGTATAAAAATTGAGGGTAGAAATAACCTGTATCGAACTTCTATGCTAGGAGCCAAAAATTAGATTTGCATATTCTTCTGCGATTGGATTTTGATGCTATCTTGTTGTTTTACGACTTGGCAAATACTATCTCCAAGACGGAATTGTTGATGGTGGTTGATTTTACAGAAACATGTTCTGGTTCTACGCTCAACGGTATTCTTTTTCTGTATATGCGCTCGTCAAATATCTTTATCTCCAGAAAATTCTCTTTTACCATATAGTGGACATCCTCCTTTCTAATACCTGACAAAACTGCAATGATGCGTATCGTTTCGCTATCTTCAATGACATCTATTAGGGGCTCTATGCTTGTTGGCCTATATTGTGGTGTGATACCACGTTGTGTATCTTCTGGTAAATTGAGAGGACTTACCATTATTGAGATATCTAGTCCAATTATTCCAATCCTTCTGTTATCTGACGCCTTGTGGAGGGACTGACTAGAGGTTATTGATGTTATCAGGCCATCTAGTTCCTTTATGAGATCGTCTACAGCTAGCATCAAAATCCAAATGGTTGACAAAATCTATAAACTCAATGTCTGTTTCTTCTAGATCATTTGATGGTTTGAAAACTGCGTTGACTTTTCTATAATCAAACAACATATTGATCAAATAGAATAATTTTTCATAGCATCTTAAAAACAAAAACTTGTATTCTAATGTATGGTTCTTGCCAAGAGCTCTACTGAAAAAACTGAAGTTCTCTTTGGCCAACATGATGTTTTAGAAAAATGGAAACAGTGTGCATTTGATACACGAAAAGAGATTAACATCTACGCTGATTCAGGTAGCTCACTTGAAACTTTTGGATTTAAGAATTATCTTGAGATCTTAAACCATCTCAAACAAAAGGGAGTTAGAATAAGGTACATCACAGAAATCTCAAAAACAAACCTGCAATTCTGCAAGTTGCTCATGGGAATAATTCCTGAATTTAGGCATCTGGATGGGATACGGGGAGCCTTTGGCGTAACAGATGATGAATTTCTGGCTACAGCCACACTGCAGGAAATCAAGCCTGTCTCGCATGCAATCTACTCTAATGCAAAACAACTGGTTCAAATTCAAAGACACATCTTTGAGACGCTGTGGAATAGGTCTATTGTAGCAGAACGCAAACTAAAGGAAATAGAACAGGGAATGGAGCCAGAGTTCTTTGAGGTCATAAATGATCAGCAGCGTTCAACTGAAATCATTGCAACTCTTGCAAATTCCGTAAAACAAGAGGTCCTGCTGCTTCTAACGCAGAGCAAATCCATGGTGAGGCTGTACAAACTTGGAATCTTTGACCAACTGATGATGGCATCCACAAAGAACATAAAGATACGAATAATCTGCCCCATAAACAGCGAGAACGACGAACTAGTAAAATATCTTCATGCTAACTATCCGCATATCAACATACTAAACGGGACCGAGGGCGAGATAGGACTCATAATAGTTGACAACTCGAAATTCTTCATATCTGAAGTCAGAGAAGAAATGGTCAAAGAATTTTCAAAGACGCTGGGCTTTGGTCTGTTTTCAAACAGCATTTCGCTTATACAGTCAATTAGGTTGTTCTTTGAGCTTCTGTGGAAATCTGATGAACTAAACGAAAAACTAAAAGACCACGAGAGGCTGCAGGCAGAATTCATAAACATCGCAAGCCATGAGATAAAGACCCCCATACAGGCAATCCTTACTTATTCCGAGTTATTGCAGTCGGAGCCAGACAAAAACCAGTCAAATGTGGATGCCATACAAAGAAACGCACTGCGCCTTAAACTGTTGTCAAACAACTTGCTTGATATGACAAGAATTCAAAGCAAGACTCTAATGATAAGAAAAGAAAAATTTGATCTGTCGCACCTTGTGTCATCTATAGTGGAAGACTTTAGATATCAGCTGAGAAACATGCCTGCAGATACAAGTATTGAGATGTCATTTTCTAACCCGGGTCAAGTATTTGTGGAAGCCGACAAGGAAAGGGTCACTCAGATAGTTACCAATCTGATTCACAACGCGCTAAAATTTACTAGAGAAGGCACCATTACGGTTTCCTTAAAGAAGGGCAAAGATGAGGTGATGGTATCCATCAAGGACACTGGCATGGGAATTGATCCTGATATCATGTCAAGCCTCTTTACAAAATTTGCCACAAAACATCACAGCGGTACAGGCGTTGGCCTGTACATATCAAAAAGCATAGTCGAGGCCCATGGGGGGAAAATATGGGGAAGAAACAACTCTAACGGGAAAGGCGCCACGTTTGCGTTTGTGTTACCTTCAGTGAAAAGCTAAAGGATGCCTTGTGATTAGCCAAATAATACAGCAAAAAGCGTTTTAAAATAGTTAAACGAACTATGAGTGTTGAACAGCTACCAGTGTTATCAGGTACTGGGATTAAAGGAAGGTGCCACGATGAAGGACATCAAGTCAGCATACCGAAAACTGGCATTGCAACACCATCCTGACAGAAATAAGGACCAGGATAGCAAAAAGTTCAAGATGATATCTGAAGCCTACCAGACGCTTCGCGCAGATTACAAAAGAAGCATTGGCGCAAGCCAGGATCACTCAAAATATGAAACAAGAAAAAGGCATGACTTTGGCTCAAAATACTCTTGGGGGGCACGGGAAAGCGACAGGACCCCACATGAGGACTGGACTAGGTATACAAGATATGCAGAAAGTGCATACCAAGATTTTTGGAAACAGTATGAGGAGGCATTCTGGGACTATTATGAAAGAATGAGAGCAGAGGTAAGAACAGATACAGAACCCATCCAAGTAGAACAGGAAACTCCAGTATCAGTACGGGTTGATCCGGAAAGATGTATTGCTTGCTGTAGCTGTGAAACCATAGCTCCTACTGTATTTCATGTAGAAAAAAATGTACGGGTCAATCCAAAATCCAAAGTAATCAACGAAGAAGGTGCCAAATCTCAAAAGATTCTTGACGCCGCACACACTTGTCCCACAAAGGCAATCAGCGTAACTGACAAGGAAACAAGGCAAAAACTATATCCATATTAGCAAGATGTTTGTTCGTCCCGTACACACTTGGAGATATCAATATCTGATGCGTCACTACAGAAAATGTATAGAGTTTCATTAAGAAAAATCCAAAATAAAAACACCGGATTTTCTAAAAATCATTGTCTTCCAGATCTGCCTCATGGGCATTTCTTGGTATGAGGGCGTTGATGCCAAATGTCAACTGCTCAAAAGCCCAGAATACTTGTGGTCGATGACGCCTCCTTTCTGAGAACAGTACTGAAAGACATCTTGATCAACCAAGGAATAGCATCTGAGGTGTACGAGGCAGGAGACGGCATGATGGCAGTTGACTCGTACAAGAAATTCAAACCTGATATTGTAACAATGGATGTCAACATGCCAAAAATGGACGGTGTTCAGGCTTTAAGGGAGATAATGAAGATTGATCCCAAGGCCAAGGTAATCATGGTTACTGCAGTAGAGCAGAAATACATCGTTCAGGATGCAATGAAGCTTGGCGCCAGAGACTATGTTGTAAAGCCATTTGACCGCTCAAACGTGGGATTGGTTTTTGGCAAGGTTATGAGGTCAAGATAGAATAGGATGGATGTATACCGCATTTCCTGATTAGGAATAATACCTGCCTGCATTTACGATATCTCGGTGGACAAGAAAAAGCTAGCCGTGGTCTTGGAGCACACAAGAGGAATTTTAAAAGAACATCCACTGTGTGATCACTGCCTTGGCAGAATGTTTGCAGGAAAGCTTGGAGTGGTATCGCACAAGAGACTTGGACATAAGATTCGAAGCAAACTAGAGCAAAAACAACCTAAAACATGTTACATTTGTAAAAACTTGATGTCAAACCTTGCTACACATGTAAAAAAAATACTAGAGGCATCAAAGGAATATCAGTTTTCTACTTTTTTGATTGGAGCTGTACTGCAGCCGTCTATTCATGACCGAGATGACATAATTCGTTCCAAGTTCAAACTCCGAGGAATTGTAAGCATAAAGAGCGACATAACAAGGGAGATGGGAAAATTGTTTTCAAGAAAAACCAAATCTGTTGTGGACTATCAAAACCCAGACATGGTGTTTACAATTGATTTCAAAAGGGATTATTGTGAGATAAAACCGCGCGCCATACTGTTACAGGCAAGATACACAAAAAACATCAGAGGACTACCTCAAAAACAAAAACCATGTGATCAATGTGAGGGAAGAGGATGTTTTGTGTGTGACTTTTCTGGAATGCGGGAGTTTAACAGCGTAGAGGGAAAGATAGCAAGATTTTTGATTGAAAAGTTTGGTGCGCAACAGGCAAGGATTACATGGATAGGAGGTGAGGATGAGTCAAGCCTTGTTGTGGGAAACGGAAGGCCATTTTTTGCAAAACTTGTCAATCCACACAAAAGGAAAATTTTTTTCAGAAAAAAGATTGACCTTGATAAAATCTCAATACTTGGGTTGCGGGTCATCAATAAGATACCTTCAGATCCTGTAAGATTTCGCACTGTAGTAGTGATGGAAGTAGAGACAGAAAATGAGATAGAACCTGCACTCCTTGAAGAACTGCAAAAACTCAAAGAACAACCAATAATTTTATACGAAAATTCGCACAAAAACAAGAAATCCATCTACAACATACGGATCAAGAAAATATCTGGAAATTCATTTAGGATGAAAATGGAATCTGATGGAGGAATGCCGCTGAAAAGATTTGTCGCAGGGCAAGAAGTAGAGCCAAGCATATCCAGTGTACTTGGAACAAACTGCAGGTGCGCCAAGTTTGATTTTCACAAGATAACTGTAATTAGATGACTTTTTAACGATCTGTCATCATTGAATCTAATACCACTATAACGTGCGCCACTGTATAATTATTACAGAAAAAAGATGCGTAATTTTTTTAAACCATTATTCGAAGAACCCGAGTCACAATTGAAAGTATTCGTATCACTACAGGAAAGTTTAGAGCACAAATCAAGTCAGATCTCTAAAACTCACTCAGGTTATTTTATATGTACCGTACTTGTGGAGGCGTTGTGAGTCTGAACAGGAGCCTGTTCTTTTCATTTTTGGGCATCTTATCGCTATTTGTCATCTATGCAACACATGATGCTGCGGCCACTGACTTTATAATATCTGATGATTCGACAGGCAAGACAACATGTACTGCCCTGCATGGTGTTTGGAGCTATGCAAACGGCAGCTCAACATGTACACTCAATTCAAACGTCTTGCTTAACCAAACTGATTCAGTCACCATTGGATCAAATGTTTCACTTGTAAACATGGCAGATGTAAACGACTCTGCTCCAATAATCAACATGGGAAATCTAACTAACATTGGAAGATTTATCATAGTTGGAGCCAGCACGGAAAATGGCCAAGGAGGAACTCTTACTAATTTTGGCATAGTTGACAACAAAAAAGATCTTTTATCTACTGGTACCTCTGGCGCAGTCTCAAACGAAGAGTCTGGGATCATAACAAATGCGGGCAGCTTCAAGATAGACAATTTTCTTGATAACAACGGACTTGTATTGAACCAAAAAGAGGGAACCCTTGACAATCAAGGAATCATAGAAATGGAAAGCGGAACATTTGACAACAAGGGCGCATTTACAAACCCCGGCCTCCTGTCGCTATCGCCTGAGATCTCAAACTATACCGAGCTTGACAACACAGGCACAGTTACACTTGTATCAAATATGGTCATCAACCCAAGTGGCGCCCTGTTCATAGGGGGTGGTACTACGCTTGAGGTGGGGTCTGGCGTAAATGTGACAAATTCAGGAAATATCACAAACATCTACACCATATCAAACTTTGGTGCAATTTATAACAAAAATATTTTCAAAAATGCAGGAACCGTTAATGACAACTGCGGGTCATCCTTTACAAGTACTGTCACATTGCAAGGAAACTCTCCTGCTCCCCTTTGCCCGACTCTGGTAAACCTGCACCCAAACCCGGCCTCGGCATCTCCAAGATCCACCGTGACATTTACTGCGATGCTCTCAGACTCTGGTTCTAAGACAATGCCATCAGGAACTGTAACATTTGGTGATTCTAACGCTGGGGGCACTTTTGGAGCCGTATCCTGTTCTCCACAAAATAATGGCACTCTTGCGTGTAGTACTACATACAGTACGCCAGCTTTGCCAAAAACGATACAAATCAGCGCAAACTATAGCGGCGACCTTGTACACACAAAGGGTTCGGGACAGTCAAGCCTTACCTCAAAAGCAAATACCAGTACAGCATTGGTCGCGTCTGCAAATCCGTCTGTATGGGGACAATACGTGGTGTTTACTGCAGTAGTATCGCCTTCTACATCAAACGGCACGGTCCAATTCCAGGTTGATGGAAATGACATGGGAGCGCCCGTATTATTATCTGGAGGGAAGGCAGGATGGAGCACACCTTCTCTTTCGGTGGGGTTGCACGTCATAACTGCAGTGTATTCTGGAGACCAGAACTCTTTTGCAAGTACTGGTATTCTGACTCTTACAGTAAACCAAGCTAGAGTGACATCAACATTATCATCATCTGAAAACCCATCTATCCAAGGCCAGCAAATAGTGTTCACTGATGCAATAAATGCACAGTATCCAAGTTCTGGAATTCCAACTGGAAATGTAACGTTCTATGAAGATGGAATGGATATAGGAACCGAAACACTCATTGGAAATTCCGTCTCAATTAACATATCGCCTTCTGAAGGTTCGTATACAATAATGGCAACATATTCTGGAGATGATAACTTTGCCCCCGGTGCATCAGGCTCTATAATTCAGCTAGTCAATTCAACTATGCCAATACAGCAAAACTCTACCGCACCGCCACAAAACTCAACAACTGCACCCCCAACATCCCTGCAACAAAACTCCTCAAGTACACAACCGCCTGCCTCACAAGATCCTCCTACACAAGATCCGTCAACCACACAACAAGACCCTACGTCCACAGAGGAAGATCCTCCGACAGCACAACAGGATGGACCAACACAGCATCACTTCTGGCACAGACACCACAGGCATGCCAAGTCATCATCAGATGACAATTCAGGATTAACAAAGGATAATTCTCTAAACGATCTGAATTCTCAGATATTGCAGCATGAATGGCAGATGTGGGGGCACGGGGATGGAAAATCGCATAATCCTCACACTGGAGATTCTTCTTTAGGTCAGCAACAAGAACAAGCCTCCATTCAGCAGCAACAGGAACAACAAATATCTCTTCAAGAACAAGCACAACAAACACAACAGCAGCAATCGTCATACCAACAGCAGGACCAGAAACAATCAATGCAGCAATGGCAACAATCAGAACATGGCCATGTAAAACATTCTCAGCTAGAACATCAGTGGGAACAGAACTTTGAACATTTGAAACAGCAGAAGGAACAGACTATGTCAAGCCACCAAGAAGAACAAGTACAACAACAGCAGCAGGTGCAGCAGCAACAACAGATACAGCAGCAAGCACAGCAGCAAGTGCAGCAACAACAGCAACTGCAACAACAGGTACAACAACAGCGGCAGGTGCAGCAGCAACAACAGATACAGCAGCAAGCACAGCAACAACAGCAACTACAACAACAGGTACAACAACAAGTACAGCAGCAAAACAATCACGGAAAGGAAGGTAAAGAAGACCGTGGAAAGCAGCATGGACATGGTAGGGATTAAGTGGGGGAGTGTTGGAAAACAGATGCATACCCCAAGTTTAGGTGGAGCAAGCCAATGAAAAAAACAATAAAATTCTCTATTCTGGCCGTATTGGTGCTAGTATTGCTTTTTACCCAGTCAAGCTTTGCCACATCTAACGGAAACGTCGTCATTCCTGATGCAGTAAAGAAAAATGCCAAGTCATGGGTGAACGGCCAGATTAGTGATAATGATTTTCTGGCAGTACTGCAGCAACTTGTGAACAACGGAATGTTGGTACTGACAACCTCGCAGAATTATCCAACACAATCTTCTAGTAGCACTAACCTAAACTGCATGAGTGCTGCTACCGCAGGAATAAATTGGAGCGAATGTGATTTCTCCGGCAGGGATCTATCTAACGTAAACCTAAGCGGAGCAGATCTCTCAGACACAGTGCTCAAAGGAGTGAATCTTTCCAAGTCTAATCTTAGTGGTGCCGACCTGTCTGGTGCAAATCTTGACGGTGCAAACCTTTCAGGTGCAAATCTAGCTTTTGAAAGTCTAGTAGACGTAAAACTTCACGGCACAAACCTTAGCGATTCAGACCTTTCAGGTGCAGACCTAAGCAGGGCGGATATCTCTGGAGCAAAATTGACCTATGGCAGGTTTTACGGTACTAACTTTTTTGGTGCTAACCTAAAAGGAGCTGACATCTCAAACTCCGAACTTGCAGGCGCAAATTTCTTTAATTCAAACCTTTCAGGTGCAAATCTGTCCTACTCTGATCTTCCTGATGTGAACTTATCTTTTGCAGACTTGACTGGTTCCACCCTAACAAGCACTAGTTTTGTAAACTCTAAGATGACGTGGGCCAAGCTTGGTCAGGCAAAACTTGAAGGAGCTGATCTGTCGGGAGCAGACATGAGTAATGCAGACCTGACAGGCTCTGACCTGAAAAACGCAGACATGTCAGGAGTAAAGCTGGACAACGCAAACCTTGTCAACACAATACGTCTCTGTCTTAACAATCCGATATGTCTTGATTAAGCCCAGTCGCATTTTTTAAAAATAACAGACAAAAAACAATGTTAAAGTAAATCTCACGAAAAGTGGCAATATGGAATCTGTCACAGAAACCTGCGTCGTATCAGTGCCAAAAGATGTGGTATTTCAGTTCCTGTCTGATATAGAAAACCTGCCAAAGTGGAGCACACAATTTGTAAAAAAGCTAATGATTGTAAATGGAAAGTACAAGGCATCAACTCCGCTGGGGGAAGTTTTTGTAAAACTTGAAGCTGACCCAAAATCAGGCTTGATTGATATCTATGCCGGAGCAACAGAACAGCAGCTAACGCCGGCATACTTGAGAGTTATACCGTTTTCAAAGGACTCTACTGGTATAATGTTCACATTTTTCAAGTGGGCCACCACCGACGACTCTACATGGAAGATCTTTTGTGAATGGATAAAAATTGAGGTTGAAAACATACAAAAGCACTTTTCCTAGCAGATCTATCCAGACACTATCATACACAAATAAATATTTGAAAAAAGGTACGGTACTTGATTTCATGATGGTAAATTGCCCAGATTGTAAAAAAGCACTCATTGAATTTGATCTCGGTTCAGGAAATTACCACTGCTCAAACCCGTCTTGCAACTTTCAATATCTTGAGCTAATGACTGGAAAACAGCACAGAAAAAATGTCAAAACGGAAGAAATGGAAAGCGCTCCTCTATCTAACAGCTTAGACAAAAAGCCAAAACGAATACTTGTAGGTCTTGCAATAGAAAGCACACTGCTTAACATGGGTCATTCAATATTTGATAAAGTGACTACAAAGCTAAAGGAAGATTACAACGCCAATGTATTTGATTGCCTTGAGAACCCGCAGTATCTGAAAAAAATTCTTGAACGAAATTTTGATAAAAATGTGCACGAAGTTGTAGCCAAGTCAATAAAAACGGTCTTGGGCGAGTTTGCTTATTATTCTTCTATACGGGAATTCTTGGATGAACTAAATAGCAAAAAATGATTTCCAAAAATGGGAAATACTCTTGTGAATTACCATTTCATTGTTACGGTACAAATTGTTTTATACGGATTCTATGTTTCTCAAATGAGAAATGCTGCTTGAAAATGAATTTGCACTGCCTGTAGACTGCTCGATGGGAAGGAACAGCAGGCTTGTGGTGAAAAAAAGCGGCAGCTCAGTCACCGACTTGGTGCCGACGCTCTTTGAGATGACAAAAATAATGATGAAGATAAGATGCAACCTGGGAAAGACAGACACAAATGACAAAATATTGAAAGAATTTTCCAAGATGGAATCTGCAATAATCAAGATGACTATTGATATTGAATATCTGAGAAGAAAAGGTCACTAGGCGTACCGCACCCATTTTTGCTCTAATTCCCATTGAAGTGAAAATACTACAAGAAATTTCTGTAAAAATTCTACGAAGAATTTATCAAAAGGATACTATCCAGTACTGCTATTGCCACGAAAAGAATACAAGACAATTACCGTAAAAGAGCAGACTTTTGCGAGATTTCTAAAGGCAGTACATGATGCAAAGAAAGCAAACCCAGAGCTTGACAACAGCATATTTCTTGAAAAATTGTTAGATTCATACAAAAAGAAAGGCTGAGAAGGAAAATTTTGTTCGTAAAGGACACACAAGTTTTTGGGTTGCGCTAGAGAAATCTGAGAGAATGATATCAAGGTTTTATTATAGTCGGATTCAAGATTTTTTGATTGGATCCACTGTTAAAGGTAAACGAGGCTCACAAAAACGGCATTTTGTCTGACAAGATTCACTCGCTAATAGTCAAAAGGTTTGGAATAGTGCTTGAAGGAATAGGCAGAATAGAAAAAGCTTCGGGAATAAACTTTCCACTTGCATACATAGAACCGTCAGTTGTCATATCCCAGCCTGCCAGCTCATTTGATTACGGCATATTCTTTGCAAGGACTATACCTGTAATCGCAAATGAGAAGGTGGAGATAATAATCCAGATAACTGCACCTCTTGTTGCCTATGGACTAAAGGGTACAATACATGCCATACTGGCGCACGAATTTTTGCATTATCTGGAATTGATAAAACGGATGTCCAAGATGGAGATGGTCTCAGACGAACTCTCAGGCAATCTCTTTGAAAGCATGTATGCTGATACAACAAAACTCTTTGAGCCAAGGGCTGTATTTGACGACAAGACCCTGCTCCTGCATATCACAAAGAAGTTTCCAGAAGGGTTTAGGGACTATAAACTAGAAGACAAGGTGCTGAAAAACTGGATCCAGAAAAAACTGCCCACAATAAATATGGCACTTGACAGCAATGTTGTCAAGATTCCGGCAGATGTTCTTGCCAAGACAAAGTTGGACCAGTCTCTGATGCATAAATTGGAACAGATAGAACAGAGAGCCTCGAAGCTGCGAAAAAGAAAACTGTACTGATTATTTTGTAAATTCGGTATAGCCACACTTGCCGCAAGTTCGTCTGTCTTTGTGCTCTGACATGAAAACTCCCTTGCCGCATCTGGAACATTCTTTTTTGGCCTTTTCAGCCTTGTCTCCCTTTACCTTATAGTACTTGTAAACCGAAGGGCTTGATCCTTTCTTGCCTGCCATTACTTTGTCTCTTCCTTCTTTTCTTCAGCAGGCTTGGCCTCAGCTGGTGCGGCCTCGACTTCTTTTGCTAGTGCAGCTTTTGCTTTCTCAAGTCTCTTGAAAACTGCTGCCTTGAGGTGCTCCCTTGCCAGTTTTTCGTCATCGTAGACGTAGAAAGTGCCTGAAAGTAATGGCCTGCCTGTGTCATTTTTGAGATTTATCGTAATTACAATCTTGCCTTCGAGATTGAATTGTTTTGAAATCATCTCTACAGCCTCTAGTCTTTTGAGCTTTCCTGCAAGTCCTTTGAAGGTACACGTAATCTCTCTTCTTGAGAGTAGAGGATTCTTTACATCTCGTGTTACTTCAATCATGGACATGTATTGTGAGTCCTTTTAATAGTTCATATAAATCTTAATGGCTCAACAGCTAACATTTTAAGAAATTACATCATCGGTACAACGTGGACCGATTCATGCTTCACTTAAAGAATTCTGGATATCTGCCACGCGATGCTCCTGTGCTGTTGAAAAGGGCAGATGACTTGACTGAGGGGCTTGATTCTCTTATCAGGGATACACGAGTGTCAAAAAAATATTTGGAGTTTGATGTGTCAGTTGCAAAAGAAGATCTCAACGTCTTGATTGAAAAACTAGCTCCGCTTGGAGATCTTGATCATGCAAGGCATCTGGTTGAGGAAAAGATAGAAAAAGAAAAAGCACTAGATGACGCTGTATTTTATTTCAACAACGAAAGATTTTGGGAGTGTCACGAAGTTCTTGAAGGTGTATGGAAGGCAACCTATGAAGGCGAAAAAGATCTTGTACAAGGAATAATTCTTGTTGCAGCGGCACTTGTTCACTATCAAAAAGACGAAGACGAGATCTGCCTATCTATAATGAACCGTGCAATGGAAAAACTTGCAACTTCTACCGGTATATATCACGATATTGAAATTGACGGATTCAAGAAAAAAGTTGCTGATATAATCAAAACTGGAAAGATAAGCACTTTTACTATTTGATGAGATTGATTGCTGTCTTGATAACATCTGCCCCTGCAAGCAATCCTATCTTTCCTTTCTTTGCCTGCTCTTCGGTGAATCTAGTCGTGCCATCCTTTTTGACCGAGTCCCCTGATATCAGGACTGGAACGGGGTCGTCGCTGTGTCCCTTGTTGATGCAGGGTGTTGAGTGGTCTCCTGATATTACGACTGCCACCTTTGAGGTATCTATCATGTCTAGCAGCGTACCGAAAAACCTCTTGTCAATCTCTTCAATGTTGTTCATCTTGCCCACTGCATCTCCATCATGGCCGAACTCATCAGGACCCTTGATGTGTACATAGATGGCGTTTTGCGTCTCCATTGCCTTTGCAGCCACCCTTGCCTTTTCCTCATAGTCTGTAAGGCCCCCCGCGCTGAAAGTCTGCATCTTTAAGACGTTTGCAATGCCTATCTCTACCGGCATGTCAACTATACAGGAGAACTTCATCTGATGCAGTTGGTTTATTGGGATGACATCTGGGAATTTGTTTCCGGCATCGCGCAGCAGGATGGAATTTAAGAGCTTCTTGCCTTGCGCTGCACGCCTTTTGTTTACCTCGCTGTTTTTCATGATGGCAAGGGACTGGTCTGTAAATTCATTTATCAGAGATGCAGAAAGCTTGGCTCCTGCCGACTCGTTTAACGGAAGAGACTTTTCAATCTTCAAGAAATCGCCAACTGCTTTGGCAACTCCCATGCCGTCAATTCTTGCATACGCTGGGTCTGTATTGCTTACATCAGGCGACAAAAACTCGCCGTCACATCGTATTCTTACTATGACCCTGTGACCTATGGTTGGAGAGACTGCGACCGACGCTTTTGGGTTTGAGAACTTGATCTTCTTCTCAAGTTCCTGAGCAATGGCAACTGCGTCCTCCCTCTCAATCTTTCTGCCTGCCCTTCTGTCTGTTATGACGCGCTCATCGTTAACAGTAGAAAAGTTTCCGCGCAGAGCAAGGTCGCCGTTTTTGAAATCAATTCCAATGCCAATTGACTCTATCACTCCTCGCCCAACATATTCCGAATTTACAAATCTGTAACCTAGCATGTTAAAGACTGCAATGTCTGACTGTGGTGCTATCCCCTTTCCAACTGAGATGACCTCGCCTATGGTGCCATTTTTTGCAAGCTTGTCCAGGTTTGGTGTCTTGGCATAGCTTAGGGGCGTCATGCCTTTCAAGTCTGGATGGGGAAGATCTCCTATTCCATCAAGCAAGACATAGATCATGTGAATTTTTGAATTATCGGTAATCTTTATTCAGCCTCATTTTCCGGTTTTTCCATATCTTACATAAACGTTTGACTTTGAATCGATCTGAATTTGTTCAGGTACCGCAAATCAAAACTCAGTTTCCTGTTTCAAACTGAAAAACTAGTTGGATGCAACTATCTCTTTGAGTTTTATCTTAAAGTTGAGGGTCTTTCCTGCTAGCGGATGATTGAGGTCAACTGTAACCGTTCCCTCCCCTACCTCGAAAATCGTTGCAGGCACTCTCTCACCGGTTGGCAGACCTGCCTCAAAAACCAGCCCCGGCACAAGCTCAGCATCTTGAGGAAATATCTCTCTTGGAACCTTTTGTACAAGTGTAGGATCATGGTTTCCATATGCTTGTGCAGGAAGTATCCTGAATTCTTTTTCATCTCCCTCGCTCATTCCTAAAACTGCGCTGTCAAATCCGATAATTACTTGGCCTGAGCCTACCTGAAACTCTAACGGCTTTCCGTGGTTTTCAGAGCTGTCAAAGATTGAACCGTCATCAAGTTTTCCAGTGTACTCGACCTTTACTGTGTCACCATCTTTTACTGCCAATTCACATCATCCTGTTTTGTTTGCAAAAGGACTCCGCACTATATGTATGCACTGTTTTCATGTTGATGCAAGAAGCGTATGATATTCAAGTTGTTTGGGTATTTTACTGTATTAGAATAACGAATTATCCTTCTTGCAGTGGAAATTGTTTTGAAAGATCTTCGGCAAGTTTTTCATAAGACTCTCTTGTCTTGCCGATTTCTTTGAGCTTCTCTGATTCCACACTTGAAAGCTCTTGGTTTATCCTTTCTATATCGTTTCGTAGTGCCATCTCTGCCATTTCAAACAGTCGGTTGTTCTCCTTCCAAATATGTTGGACAACATGATTGATGTATTCCTGCATGTCTGTGATGAGTTGCTTTGCATCTCCTGTACTCACATATGTCTTGGAAGACTCTTCCATCCTTGCAGCAAGCTTTCGTGTAAGCGCATGTTCCATTAGCATCACTGCTATAGGGCCGCTGTCCTTTGGCATTCCCTTCTTTTCAAGCTCTGGGAAGAGCGAGTTTTCTTCCTTGCCGTGATGGCACACATCAGTGAAATTTTTTGTAAAGTCTATGACCTGAGATATTACAGGCTCTGGAATAGTTTTTCCGCCCTGCAACAGAGGAATGGTGGCCCACATTGCCTTGAGCACTTTTTCAATCAATGCATGATCTCGCCTCAACGATTCTGTAGACATGGTATATGTTTTCGAGGGAATTTTGTACCAATTTAAGGGTATTTTTGATTAAACCCCTTTTTGGCAGATTGTAGCAAGTTTGTTTGTTCCATGTGCGCAAGGCAATATCAACAATCAAGGGGTATGTTACTGGATGTATCAAAACACGTCATTCTACAGGATGAATGATGCGCAGCCAACCCGAGGGTGTATTGTAGACCCAGTTTATCAATTGAATCGACTTGCCAGTGTTGCTTGGTGCCAGAATGCTGAATACATTGAAGGTATGCGGTGCAAGAATGTATCAAAATCGTATCTTTGGGATGTGGAGTGTGTGGACGTGATAGATAACCATGACATGCGATGACTTCTCAATGAAGAGAAATCTTGTTTCATTGGCAATTGGTAAGACACTTATAGATATTGATTCTCGGAGATATGCCGAGGTCACAAAACACCTAAAAGAAAAATACAACATCGATCTTTCGGACTGCTACCAACATCCAGTTCCTTTGAGGGAAACGCTCAAAGAACTGTACGGCAACTCGTACAAATTCATGATAGAATCAATCAAAGAAAACTTGTCTGACTTTCCTGATCATGTGGAGATTGTAAAATTCTTGGACGCGCTGTCACAATGACTTGGAAATACTGTTTTCAAGCATGAATTTTTACGTTTTATAGCTCTGGAAGATTGTACCTCTTCCGATCATTGAAAAGGTTTTAAATTAGCAGATCGGGAATTTAGCAGTATATGGGGGATCTACGTAAGGACTATGTTGTTGATAGATTTGTCATAGTCTCTCAAAATAACAAACATGATGCAGATTCCAAGAAGTGCCCGTACTGTCCTGGAAACGAATCCATGACAAACCCGTCATCACTATCGCTTGTCGCAAAAGATGGAATGCTGCAGAGGCTGCAGGATACCGAAGACTATTATGTTGAAGACTGGTCTGTAAGAGTTTTTGAAAGCAAAAATCCTGTCGTTGCTACCACGTCTGAGAACTCGTACAGCGACAGGCCGCTTTACAGCGAACCTGCATATGGTTATCATTATGTGGTGGTTGCATCCGACAAACACAAGGACTCGCTTGCTACCATCTCGGTTGAACAATGGTCAAACGTTTTGGTTGTAATCCAAGATAGGCTCAGGTGGCTTTACACACAGAGAGGAGTTACATACGTCTCAATCTATGTAAATTATGGGAAGGAGGCTGGAAGCCCAATAACTCACCCGCACCTCAACGTGGTCACGTTTTCAACCATACCGCCTGTAATAGAGCAGGAAGCAGATGCTGCACACAAGATACTAAACGAGAAGGGTATATGCCCGATGTGCCAGACTGTAACCACTGAAACCAGTGGCCCAAGACAGATACTCCAGACTGAAGGGTTTATCGCATTCTGTCCGTGGGCTCCGTCACATCCGTATGAGTTTTGGATATATCCAAAAAAACACACAACAAGTTTTTCAAAGATAACACAAAAGGAGATAAATGATCTGTCCTTGATCCTGCGCGCAACACTTGGGGGGCTTGCAAATACGATGAAGGGTGCTTCATACAACATGGTGTTTCACCTATCTCCCGAAAAGAAGAACAACAGGCAGATTCACTGGCACATCGAAGTTTATCCGCAGTCTGGCTCTTGGTCTGGTCTTGAAAGGGGTTACGGTGTCTTTTTGAACAAGATAACTCCAGAAAAATCTGCAGAGGAACTTGGTTCGTCGTGCAGAAAAGAACTAGCGGGTTTAGTTGGAATAGTTTAGAAAAGCACTTGATTTATTTATTGAGGGAGGACAAGAAAAACTGTGGCCGTTGAACAATGGATAGCTGCAGCAAGCCTTGGCATGTTTATACTTTTTACGGGTCAGATAATTGCAATTGATAATTTTCTAGTAAATGTTTACAAAAATCCAACCTATGATGTAGACCCATCTGATCAGATCAGAGAGTTTCTTTCAATCAGCGGGGGGCCTGCACTGATACTTGCGGGTTCATCATTTTTGTTGGCTAGAAAATATGGCTCAAGATTATGTGGCTCTCTTATCATTGCAGGTGGAATCATAACTCTAGTTGGAATGAACTATGCAAACACCATAGTACCGCACATACCGCCAGCAGAGGTCACTCAAGAAGTAAAACTAGTACCGACAGTATTCATGGGCGTATCGATACCGGTAATTATAGTGGGAGGTCTGCTGTTCCGCCTAAAACCAAAACCAAAAAGAGATTACGTCTTTGACCGGTGATCAAATCTCATTGCGTTTGAATATTTCTTAAACCCGAGCTTCTCATAGAAAGGAATCAGATCATCTGAGCAGTCAAGAATTGTCTTGTAGCATCCTTGTTTTTGGGCGTGTTCAAGCAGGGCGCGGACAACCTTCTGGCCTATTCCTTTTCCCTGAAATTCCTTTGCTACTGCAACATCCTCGATGTGTCCTGCCTTGCCTCCACCGTGAATGAATTTCTGCTCGATGATTATGCTTGCGGCTCCAACCACCTTGGAATCCATCACTGCAACATAGATTGCCTCGTTTGGGTTTGAAGAAATCTTGTCAAAAATTGACTGGGCCTTTCTTTGGCTCAGGTCGCTTGCCTTTCTAAGCGAGTCAAGCGTATGCAGATAGCCGTTGGCCACGTCTTTTTTCTGGAGTTTTCGTATCTTGATTTCTGCCATGGTTGCGACTCAGATCTGGCCAAGCCTTTCCAAATAGTGCTGGTAGGCGCGTCGGTAGGATGCCTTGTCACCTATGTCAAGAAAGCCTTTCTTTATTGGATATCCTGTAACCCTGTGCTTCTTGGCAAGAGCAGTGCGAATGACCTGATCCATTCCGTAGGGCTTGCCTTCCGGGATAAGGTTGAGAATTCCGGGCTCCATCACATAGCACCCGATGTTGATGTTTCCTTTGACGTCTGGCTTTTCCTGCCATGACTTGACACGGTTTGTCTTGTCCATCTCTATGAAACCATAGGGAAGCTTTGTCTTGTACTCGTACAGACCCATCGTGACAAAGGCCTTTTTCTTTTTGTGATAATTAATCATGTTTTTCAAGCTAAACTCAAAAATTGAATCTCCATACACGCAGACAAATGTGTCATCAAGAAACTCTTGCGCTGTCTTTAGCTGGCCTGCAGTTGCAAGCGGCCTGTCTGCAACGGCATACTCTATCTTTACACCAAACCTGCTCCCGTCCTCGAAATAATCTTGTATTGTTTTTCTCAGATAACTGACACACAGCACAAATGAATCAACGCCGTTGCCCTTTACCCATTCAATCAAGTGTTCTAGCAGTGGCTTGTCGCCGAGTGGAAGCATTGCCTTTGGAAGAAATGTGGTGTAGGGTTGAAGTCTTGTTCCAAGACCTCCGGCCAAAATTACAGCCTTCATAAAGTGTAGTCTAAGAATGTAGTATTTATTCTGAAGGATAAAATTATTCTACGTAATCTTGCCAAGCTTTGTCAGGACATCTTTTGGAGACTTGCCAAATATCAGGATCATCGGCTCTTTTCCAAGATCACCTGTGTGGTATATCACATCAGGAGGCACCTTCATCTTTGAGAGGGCAGACTTGATTCCCCACGATATCGTCTTTCCTTCCTTATGCTTGGAAATGACTGGCTCTGATGTCCTGTCGTAGTATGTGACGCAAAATCTCTTTGCAATTGCTTTCTTGATTGTTTTTGTATCATACTTGATGTTCAGGCCAGACCTGACCGAAGGAAATTTTTTTGCAACTTCCAAGACCGCGTTTCCTACATGTCTTGAGCCACCATACTTGAGCGTTCCTACTGGCTGAACCGAACTTCCCACTTTGATCAAGCGGCCCTCAAGTCCAAGTATGTCCGAGATGACTTTGGGGTTGGGCTTGGAGTAGACAAAGTTTGTCTGCACTTCTGGTATGTAGTTGTAAATTCCGTCAATCTCGATAAATTTCTGCATTGCATCTGAAAGTTTTTTTTCTATCATGTCTACACTTTTCTGTCTTACAATGGAAAACCCCCTGCCTACCCTTGCAGCTCCTCTGATAGACTCAAGTGAGATCTCTTGCGCATGCCTGACTGACTCTGGCAGGCTCTCCCCTTTGGCCAAACTTGAACAAAGGGCGGCAGAAAATATACATCCTCCGCCATGACTCTCCCTTGGAAGTCTTTTTTGGGAAAAGAGATGGAATCTCTTGTTTTCAAGTAGAAGGTCGACAACCTTCTTGCCTCTCATGTGACCTCCTTTGATTACGACATTTTTTGCTCCTAGGGAATTTATTTTGAGGGCAGCTTTTTTTGCATCATTCATAGACTTTATTTTCATGCCTGCAATCTTTTCTGCCTCTGGTATGTTTGGCGTGATGATATGTGAAATGGGAATCAAGAACTTTATGAAATCAGAAATTGCGTCAGGATGCAACAAAACGCCGCCAGTCGTTGATCTGAAGACTGGGTCAAGAACAGTTGGTACCTTGACATTTTTCAATTCGTTGTAAATTGTTTTAATGGTTTTTTTGTCGTAGACCATTCCTATCTTGATTGCGTCTATCTTGAAATCTGAAATGACTGATCTTATCTGACTTTTTATGATGTCAGGTGATGCAGGCTCTGACTTGAAGAACTTGGAAGAGTTTTGGCTTGTCAGTGCGGTGACAACAGCAAACCCGTACACGCCAAGAGACGTGAACGTCTTTATATCTCCCTGAATGCCTGCGCCAGAAGACGGATCAGAACCTGCTATGGTTAATACATTCAACAAATAGCATCACAAGAAACTCACGTTTAAATTCAATCGATTGGTAAAAAGAGTAAATTGGGAACACAAATGAGCGCTGCCAGAAGGGGCATGGCCACAGAAGAGATGAAGACCGTGGCAAAAGACGAGAATGTAACTCTTGAGTGGCTCCTTCCAAAGATAGCAAGCGGTTCCATCATAATTCCTCATAACAATGCAAGACCGCAAAAGATTCACGTGGTTGGAATCGGCAAGGGGATGAAGACAAAGGTCAACGTCAACATTGGCAATTCCACACTACACCAAAATCTTGAGGAGGAAGTAAAAAAGGCCAAGGTGGCCGTAAAACATCATTCTGATACTATAATGGACCTAAGCGACGGAGGAGACGTGGGACTTTTCAGAAGGACTCTGCTTGAGGCAGCACCAATAACATTTGGTACCGTTCCAGTCTACGAGGCATACAACTATGGAGTTGAAAAGCACAAGAACCCCCTTGACATCACAGAGGACGACTATCTAAATGCATTTGAGAGCAACATAAAAGATGGAGTTGATTACACTACAATACATTCTGGCATAACAAAAGAGATTGCCAAAAGAATCTTGGCAGTAAAAAGGCACGGCGGTATAGTAAGCAAGGGAGGAACCATCACTGCCGCATGGATGCTAAAGTATGACAAGGAAAACCCGTACTATGAACACTTTGACTATTTGATAGAGCTTGCAAGAAAATATGATGTCACATTCAGCTTAGGTGATGCACTGCGACCGGGCTCCATACTTGACTCTCATGATGAGCTGCAGGTGCAGGAAATGATAAACATCTCGAGGCTCACAAAAAGAGCACACGAAAAAGACATCCAGGTCATGGTGGAAGGTCCTGGCCATGTACCGCTAAACGAGGTTGCTGCAAACGTTAGGCTGGCAAAATCTTTGATAGGCGACGTGCCTTATTACGTACTTGGGCCGCTTGTAACTGACGTAGCCTCAGGCCATGATCATATTGCCAGTGCAATTGGAGCTGCAGTGTCTGCAAGCGAAGGGGTAGACCTGCTCTGCTATCTTACTCCTGCAGAACATCTTGCACTGCCAAACGCCGAGGAGGTAAAGGCGGGGCTGATTGCATACAGGATTGCAGCGCATGCTGCAGACCTGGTCAAGCTGCGCGACAAGGCAATCAAGTGGGACATGGAGATGACAGAGGCAAGACGAACACTCAACTGGGAAAAACAGATTGCACTGTCAATTGACCCAGAAGAGGCTGCAAAAATACATGCAAGGACTGGCCAGCTCAAGGGAAATACCGTACCCTGTACAATGTGCGGAGGAGCATGTGTGTACATCATGCTGCCGCAGCAGAGATATGCCGAGCCTGAGGTAAGAGAAGAAAAACTACAGCAAGCAGGCTAGAACCTTGTCAAGGCTTGGCACTGTTTGGTATTTTGAAAGCTCGGAAGGGCAAATCCATGCATATTCTTGGTTCTCCCAGTTCAGGGTGATTTGGGGGTCTTTTACGGCAAACAGGAAAGGATGAATCAACCATTCGTGGTTTGCATACTGTGACTCTACCTTCATCTGCTGCTCTTTTTTAAGGAATGTAAGCTTGTCTTCTGTTATTCCGGTCTCTTCAAGTATCTCCTTTTTTGCCCTGTATGTAGGATCTTCGTTTCCTTCTATGATTCCTGAAATTCCTGCCCAGAGGTTTTTCATTGATTTTACATTATTGCTTCGTTTTAGTATGAGGTACTTGCTGTTGTGAGTTAAAAAGACAGTTACAATATTTGTAGAGTTCAACTATTTTTCAACAGCATTTACCATGGATACTAGCTTTTTGTATGCATCGTCCATATCGATGTTCTTTGCAAGCCTCTCTTTTGCACTTGCAACATATTTGAGAATCTCTTCTGTCCTGTTTTCTTGAACCAAAATAAGCATCCTGCCTATGTCTTTCCAGAATTCCTCTGCATACTTTCTTATCTCTGGGTTTGAGATTATTGTCTCAATTAGTTCCTGAGATTCGGTCATAATTCCTGCAGTGAGGAGCTTCTGTGCCTTAAACGTGGTCCCTGCCATCTTTTCAACCAGCGTAAAGTTTTCTTCCTTTGCAAGAATGTTTGCAAGAGCCAAGTTAACAAGGTGTGTCATGCCAAGAATTATTGCAATCTTTTTGTCATGCTCTGTTGCATCTATCTGGACAAAACTTGCCTCGGGAAATAATGATTTTGCCACGCCAAGTTCCTTTTTTGCGTCTCGAATTGGAATTGATATTACATTTTGACCTTTCAGCTTCTTAGTCCCTGGACCAAACATTGGATGAATGCAGATTGGTATCACCTTGTCTGGAATCTTTGACAGCGCTGCGGCAGTCTTTAGCTTCAGTGACGAAATGTCAATAAGGTAGGACTCTCTTTTCATTTCTTTTGCAATCAACCTTATGGTCTCAGGTGTGCGCTTTACTGGAATGCACAAAATTACATAATCTGCAGAAAGTATTGCGCCTACAAGTGACTGTGCCTTTGTGACTGCCTTGTTTTGGATCTCTTTTTCTGCATCGTATCCAATCACCTCAAAACCCTTCTCAAGAAAGTACTTTGTGAACCACTTGCCCATCTGACCCTCTGCGCCAATTATTGCTATTTTCTTCTTCATTTTTGCTTCCTCATTGTCTCTTCTATTATCTTCATTCCTTGGTTAAGTGTTTCCTCTGGCTGACAAGCTGATATTCTGACAAACCCTTGATAGTTTCCAAACCCTTCACCTGGGGCTATAGCGACACCATAATCTAAAAGCTTGTTTGTAAACTCGATCGAGTCAAATTGTGGCCTTTTCACTCTGGCAAAAACATACATTGCCCCGTCCGGTTCTATAAATTCTAATCCCATTTCCCTTGCTCTCATTACTACCACTTCTAGTCTGGACTTGATAGTTTTAGTATTATCGGTGGTCCCAGCTTCAAGAGCTTTCATGGCAACATATTGGATTGGCTCTGACACGTTTGTGAGCGCAAGTGCCTGCAGTTTTGACATCTTGTCTATGATCTCGGGGCTTGCAATTGCGTATCCTATCCTAAATCCCGTCATGGCGTGAGACTTGGAAAACGACTGGGTGATAATTGATTTGCTGTATTCGTAGGAAAGAACGCTCTTCCAGTTTTTGAATGCATAGGAGGAATAGATCTCATCGCTTAGCACGTAGAGATTGTTTTTCATTGCAATGTTCATTATCTGGTCAAGCAGCTTCTCGGGCAGTATCTTTCCTGTGGG
>JAJPKL010000025.1 GCA_021323705.1 Nitrososphaerota archaeon | reverse complement strand
GTATGATGCCGATCACTGAGAGTCTATCCATCAACGATGGCACAGTCGAGGTAAGATCAGCATATACGGTATCAGCATCAGAATCATTGTCTCTTGATGATGGAACTGTAACGCATCAATTGGCTGCAATCAAATCAATCTCAGAACCCATAGCTTTGTCTGATATCACATTGACTCAGTCAAGTAGAACTAGTTCGCTTGTAGAATCCATTCCACTAAACGAAACAATCGTTCCGCAAAAATCAGCTGCGGCATATTTGTCTGAATCAGTAAACATTACAGATTCTAATACCAGACAAATGAATGCATTTGCAACACTGATAGAACCCATGACAGTCTCTGACACGGTTTCACGTTCAAAGCAGTCAATATCCAGCCTTAGTGAATCGCTTGATGTAGTTGAAGGTATTGCACATGCAAGGAACTTGGCCTCAGACCAGAGGTTGGTGATGCCTTTTGAGCCTACCATCAACCTAGTGCCGTCACAACCAAGACTTGTAGTATCAAGCCCCTCAGTTCAGCTAAGTACAGTAAACATACCGTTTGCTGTAAAGAGTAGCTCATCAGACTATTCCATGATAATGACACAGACTGCGCTAAAAAGCACAGTACACATTTCAAACGGCCTTACAATCAACAAGGATACAAATGGAGACGGCTCTACTGAATTACAAGTAATGATTCAGCCTGATACCGATCTTAGTGGTCCGGCATCATGGAACGCGTTGTTTAATCTACCAACAATTCTTTCCAATCCGCTTGTTCTCCCAGTAACTCCAGGAAAAGTCAGTACGATTGTAACACAGTTTGAGGCAGGAAATGGCAGCACTACAATAGAGTCTAGCAAGCCGTCAAAGATAACATTCTTTGGAGAATCGGGAAACTCGGTTGGATTCACATATGGCAACGTAGTAAGAGAGATAACGCTATCATGTGTCAATAATGCGATCCCTGTAGGAGCAAACGAGTGCAAGGAATTACAGGGTAGAAACCTAGTAGTCTGGACCAATCACTTTTCAGAGTTTGTTACTTGGTCACTACATGCTCCACCTGCACCACCTGCTCCGCCAGCACTATCTTCAGGTGGAGGATATGCCACAGGCGTAACAATATCAGGTGCAATTGGAGCAGCAGGACTTGGTGGAACAATAACGCCAGACCTTACACTATACCAAGTAAGCTATGATGTATGCAACCAGTACAAGACAGAGATAGTTGTTGGGAGCAAATCAGAGATATTGCCAGATGTAATACTACGAACGCCGGTAGGCATAGTAGATGCTACCATATCCCCAATGCAGCCATATGCGTCACTGCTAAACCTTACGCGTCAACACATCACGGTATACGAGGCACCGCTACGACCTCAATTCAAGTCATTTAACTTGCTAATCAAAGAAGCAAACGGTACCGATTACATCACATCAAGAGTAGACATCACAAAGTGTGAAAGGACAGTAAGCTATGCAGAAATTCCAGAGGTTGGCAAGTACTCACCTATGGCACCGAAGATATTTGATGTCAAATTCCAAGTAGGAAACCAATCAAAGATACTTGCAGCCAATGCCACGACACAGTATGTGTCAAACGAGACACTGTCAGCATCTAGCATAATTTACAGTCCAACACCTATCGACCGTGCCGAGATTAGATTCGTACAAGCAGGACAGAATGAGACAGGATACATCGCAGCAAAGATGAATGTTACTGGCACCAACATGTCAAACACATATGTCATCTCAGGTACCATACCAAGAGATCAGATGACAGAGCCAGGCATAACTTATTGGGTTTGGGTAAGAAACACAGACCAGATTACTGCAGAGTCTAGCAGATATTCAATTGGCGTAATGCCTCCGTTTGCAATTAACGGCACCGTAGGCTTTGAGATGAACCAAAACATAGCGGAGGGAAGTGTGCAGAGTCCAACAATATATGTACAAAACAATGCGAATGGAACAATATTTGGAACTGTATCTCTTGTAGTAAATGGTACTGTAGTGTCGTCATATGCCAACCAGTTGTTTGAAAACGGAACTTCAGTATTGCAGCTAGAGTGGACTGTACCCAAGATATTCAATGCCACCTCATATCCAGTACAGGTAGAGGCCCAGTTCTACAACACTACGTTTGCTTCAAAGCAAGTAAACATCAACACATATCCAATTACGGTATCCATACCATTGTCCAATCTTACTTCGGTACAGGACTTTGTTGGAATTGATGGAAATACAACTGCAAGACCGTACATCATGTATTCGTCATTTTACAACACTGGCAATCTTACCTTCAAGGTAGTATCGCCTAGCGGTACATGTTTGATAGGATCTGCTTACTGCATCGTAGGAAATTCCACCGTCAAGCAGGGAGAGAGGTTTGTAACCGTCAATGTAAACAATCATGCGTACAACATCCAGTACTCTGGCACCGGTGCTGTGATCCAGAGATTTACGATTACCTCGTCTGAGCCAATAGTTGGGCCATGGAAGGTGACCATACAAAAAGGCGGCATTGAACAGATAGACTTGGAAGAAAAGACTCTGTTGAAGGTAAAGTATCTAAGGGAAGCAGTGCCGCTAGTTTCGGTTCTACCATAGCGCAAATCTTGGAAGCTATTTCAGGGTTGATTATCAGGCCTGAAAATCGACATGATGCTTTACAAGCATTCTTACAAATTTCAATATATAGAAACATGTCAAAAAGAATGAAACGTAAGACCGTTGCCATAATGGCAGTGTCAATCATGGTATTAACCACGGTAGTGGTATATTCCGCAGAGGCTGTAGGAATTCCAAAGAGAGCAATCTCACCATTCCAGAATTTTGCAGAAAGTGATTTACCATCAACAACAGTTTTTACGGATGTAGCAAAGGAAATTGTAGCTGCAATAACAATAGATTCACTCACTTTGGGAGGAGATGAAAATGCAAATAGTCATAAAATAACCAATTTAGCTGTTCCTACTTTGGGAACAGATGCTGCAAGGGCTGGCAACCTTGGAATAATAGGTTCTCTTCCCACCACCTCATGTAATAATAATCAAATTTTGAAATATACCACCACTGGAAGTGCATGGACATGTACTGACCTCACTTCTGGAATTACAAGTCTTAACTCCCAGAGTGGTCCTGCGATCAACGTAGTACGACAACCGGGATACATCACAATAACAAACTCTACAAACCAAATTCAGATAGGTGTTGACTCTAAGGTTGTTGTCACAGACGGTTCCGCTCAAACGTTTTCTAAAAATCTAGATTTTGGAACAAGTCAGTTTGACCACTTTGGTAACACGGCAATCAAAATAAGAAATCCTGCCAATACATTTTATACAAATTTAGTTGGCGGAGCTGTATCTGCAAACCAAACATTGAATTTGCCAGCAATTACGACTTCTGATACTATTGCGACCTTGACTCGCATTAATGGTAATTCTGGAGCAGCCGGTAATGACATGACATGGCAAACTCTATCATCAGATTCATCTTCAATCACATCAACTACTCCTACCGTAGTGATGACAACTACTGGAGTAGGTGCAGGTACATGGCATTTCAAATACCTGGTCATTTATCAATCTACTGCAACAGGTACAGGCATTGGCATAGCTGTAAATCATTCAGGATCTACCGGAACATTTGTAATGGATTGGTATCACGTAACAACGGGTACAACCGCAGCAACAGGTATAGGCGATCAGGTTTCAAGTACAAATGCAGGGCAATTGGTAGAGGGAAAATCTGAAAGAGTAAAAAATACCATTACGAGTGATTCTGCAGGTGTGGATACTGCCAACGCCAACATAGAGGCGATTGTTGATGGTGTTGTTGTGGTTACAGGATCAGGAAATCTCGAACTAAAAGCAGCTTCTGAGACTGGCACTGCTGTTTTAATAAAAGCAGGTACTATTTTAGAGCTAAATAAAATAAATTAGAATCACGTTAACATTTTTCCCTTGAAAGATAGAACCATCATACCTATCTTAAGACAAACGTACAATCGAATAAATAGTCCAAAAATATGCCAAATTCTGTCATGCTAAAGTTCCAAAATAAAATTGCAGTAATAACAGGTAGCGGTACCGGCATAGGAAAGGCAATTGCAATCAAATTTGCAGAAAATGGCGCAAATATTGTCATCTTAGGAAGGAGAAAAGAGCCGTTAGAGGAGGCCGCAAAAGAATTGCAACAGGTAATTGACAAGGCAAAGAGCGGCGCCTTTGTGAAGATCTTCCCAGGAGTTGACGTAAGCGATGAGGAGGGAGTTTCAAAAATGTTTGAAGATTTGAAAAAATCGCATGGTACAGTAGACATTGTTGTCAACAACGCAGGCGTCTCAGGCCCTGTAACATGCTTTCCAAATTCACCAATTAATGATTTCAAGAGCACAGTAGCTATCCATCTTACAGGAACCTTTTGGACATCAACCCAAGCGATAAAAGCCATGAAGCCAGGGTGCAAGATTGTAACCATATCTACCTTCTTTACCGAAGAGCGACCATTCGAACAAAGACCATACAGATTTAGAAGTCCATATACAGCATCACAGGGAGCAAAGAACAGGCTGGCAGAAGCCATGTCGTGGGAGCTTACGGAAAACGGAATCGTATCTATTGCCACAAACCCAGGACCTGTACATTCTGACAGAATATACAAGACTGTATACCCCAAGGCAGCAGCAGAGTTTATGCGAGTGAGCGGTTTTGAGAATCTTTCACCAGAAGACGTAGAGAGTGTCAATAACGACATACTGCCGTTGTTAGGAGAAGACGAAAATACGGTAAAGAACGGAATTATACAAGCCGCATCAAAGCTTGCAAAAACAAAATCAATAACATCAGAGCAAGAGATCCAAAAGTTATCTAGTACAATCGCATTGCTTTTGGCCAAGATACAGCAGATTGCAGAAAAGATACAAAACAATACAAGCAAGATGATTGCAGACGAGCAGTTCCTTTCACAACAGCAAGTTGCAGAAACCGTATTGATGCTCTGCGATGAAAACATATCAAAGATACTAAACGGCAAGGTGATTCCAGGCGACAGGGTTTTCTATCCAGTCAAGCCACACATCGCGTGCTCTATACCCGATACAAAACCAGATTACAATTCCAAGGTCATACTATTTGTGGTGGATGCAACTGACGAGTCAGACGTATCAAGGGTAGAATACCTTGCACAAAACATTGAGAGCAATGGGGGAAAGACCGTCATCTTGATCTCAAAGACCAGCACAAAACAAGCAGAAGAAAGACTATCCAAGTTCCACTCTCATGTGATGGACATCACAAGTCAGGAAAACATGAAAAGGATGCTAAGCACTGCAACACAAAAGATAGGACCCATTAATGCCGTAATATACGTCACAGGAAAACTTGCACAGATACCAAGACTTGTAGACATGCCAAGGCAACAGTGGGACGGACTGGTTGACAAGTTCATAAATACGCCTGCAGTAGTACTGCAACAAGTGCTTGAAAGATTTGTGCCAGGCGGTGGAAAGAATCCTCCACTTTTCAAGGATAAAGAAGGAGCCATCATAGTAATTGGTCCTGACATGCCATCAGGAGGCAAGGTAACAGGAAAGGACAGGGCAAAGGCAGAGGTATTTCGAGGTGCACTGAGGCCTTTTGCAACTACGGTTAACCAAGAGCTAAGCGATGTCCTCAAGTCAAAGATTAGGGTAAACCTAGTTCTCCCTGGCAGCGTAGACGGAACAGAACCAAACAATTCCAGGATCCTAAACGCGATAAACTATTTCATTTCTGGAAAATCAGTCGCAAGCTCCGAAGTAATCTACTATCCAGACGAAACAAGATCTTAATGAAGAGATTCTCCGAGCTCAGAGTGGGAGACGAGTTTTTCTCAGAGTGCGCCATATCATCAGATGAGCTTGAAAAGTATCTTTCTTTTTCAGGAATAAGAAATGTCATCTATGAAAAAAAGGAATTTTCAAACACGGACAACAAGATGGTCTCAGGTAGAGCAATACTTGCAAGAATGGAAGGCGAATTTACAAAACTAGAAGAGATGTACGGAAACCTCCTTATCTTTTATGGTATAGATGGCGACCCCGCATGGAACAGCAGGCAGACAAGGTTTCTCAAGCCGCTCCATACAGGCGAGAGATTGAAGATAAAATTTAGGATATCGGACAAGCGAGACCTCAATGACGAATTTGGCCTTTTGGCAGTAGATTTTGAAGGAACAAAAGATGACGACCAGACTGTTCTGATATCAAAAAGAAACTTGTACCAAATGAAAAAAGAACCTCCAAGCGTTTAATCAAAAGATGGCATGTCATCACCTACGGAATCTTTACCGGTGCGTTGAACGCATCCATGAATAGCTTGGCTGAGGTTATGACAAGAATTATCGTAACCAGTACTCGTAGTCTTCCCTCCCCCACCCGTAGCGATATCTTACTTCCAACAATTCCTCCTGCAAATGCCCCAATGGACAAGAGCCCTGCTTGGAGATAGTCAGCATGTCCAAGCATTGTATGCATAATCATTCCTGAAGCTGCTGCAAACATTAGTATGAATTGCGATGTTGGTGCGGCAAGCTTCATGGCAAGCCCCATTGCTACAACCATCAAAGGTACAAAGACTGTACCGCCCCCGATTCCAAAGAGACTTGATATAATACCTGCAAAAAAACTTGCACCAATTGCAAGTACCATCACCTGCTTTGATGTGTTGTATTCTCTTGGCTCCATCTTTCGTCTCGAATAAATGTAAACACCTGATGCAACAAGTACGATTCCAAAGAGAAACTTGAATGTGGGTGCAGAGATCTCGTCTGATATGTATGCCCCAAGTACTGTTCCAGGAATAGAAAGTAGTGCAAGTTTTATCCCAAGCGAATACACTATACGCCTCTGCCTTGCATACGATATGGTCGATGCTACTGCATTGCAAAATGCTGCAAAGAGGCTGTCGCTTGCAGCAAGGGTTGGCGAAAATCCCGCAAATGTAAGCGATGGCACTACAATAAACCCACCTCCAAGGCCTACCATCGACCCAAGAACTCCTGCTGCAAATCCAAGCGGCACAAGCCACAGATATTCAAGCAATTCTAATACCAAGTTAAAGACTCCAGAGGTTAAGTGAGCGCGTCAAGCTTAATGAACCAAGACATAGAATGGTTATTTTGCCACAAGAAGTTTCCAGAGGTATCCTTGCGTGGTTGTAGACAGTTCAATCTCAAAGTGTTTTCCACCTAGTGGTATTCCATGAGTGGTGCTGTTTGGCTCTTTTCCTTTGAGGTGAAAGTCACGCAAGGCGCCCATCATGTCAGATAACGTAGAATATCCACCTGGCTTTTCCTTTGCCCAGCACTGGCAGACAGTCTCGTTCATCACATCGTTGAACAAGGTCTTGACATCATTATAGTTGTTAAATGTAGGATCTGATAACGCAGTAGCAATAACAAGCACAGGTGCAATGGTAGAGCCCACCATGTTGACATTGCCAAGAAAGTTAGCATGTTTGTCTTTTATCTCAGTGGATGTACAGTATTCAATCATTGCCTGCTTTGTCTGGTTTGAGAGAAAGTTACAGTACCGATTGATGTAGTCCGGTGTGCTAAACTTGAGCGGTTTTGACATGTTTATGTTCTGTGATATCAAGGTATTGCGCAGATCAGAGTTTGCTGTCTCATATGTGAAATCAAGAGTATATGCAGATATTCCTGCAGTAGTTACTGTAGGACTTGTATTAAATTGAGTAAGAAATATCACAGCTACTGCAACACCAGCTGCTGCAATTCCAATGTAAGCATATTTTTTAGATTTCACTTGTATCCAAAGTTTTTCTTGCTTTAATAAAGGAATCTCGCAGTTCGTGAATCTTAATTAATACCAAGATGTGTCTGGTGTCTGTTGCGCATAATACTTTGCGGTTTTGGCGTTGTTGGACAAAGTTTTGCAAAACTTTTACTCTCAAGGTCAGAGGATTTGTATGCAAAGCACGGGCTCAAACCAAGAATTGTTGGCGTCTTTGACAGCAAGGGCTCTGCCGCGTCTTCTGCAGGAATTGATCTTGACAGGTTGCTTGAGACCAAGAAAAAATATGGAAACATACGAAAATACCACAACAAGGAAAAACAAGCAAACGGTCTTGACATGATAAAAGGCATGGAGGCCGAGGTTCTGATAGAGACCACTCCTTCCAACTATAAAGATGCAGAGCCAGGCATGTCGCATATAGTTGCCGCAATGAAAAAAGGCCTTCATGTCATTACAGTAAACAAAGGGCCTCTTGCCCTTGCATTTCCGTCTCTGATAGAACTGGCAACATACAACCAAGTGCAGCTAAAGTTTAGCGGAACCGTGGGTGGTGGAACTCCCATACTTGATTATGCAAAAAACAGCCTACGGGGAGAGAGGATAGTTTCATTTCAAGGAATACTCAACGGCACCACAAATTACATTCTCACAAACATGGCAGGCGGCATGACATTCAAGACTGCCCTTGCTGACGCAAAGAAGAAGGGGTATGTAGAGGCCGACGAGTCTTTAGATATAGATGGTTTTGATGCAGCGGCCAAGCTTGTCATACTTGCAAACTGGATAATGGACATGAAGGTTACAATCAAGGACATCAAGAGAAAGGGAATAAGAGATGTTACAACAGATGATATCAAAAAGGCGTCCGAGAACAATTCTGCTGTAAAACTGATTGCGTCATGTGACAGGGACCTTGAGGTCTCTCCAAGAGAGATCCCTGTAGACGATCCTCTCTGTGTCAACGGCACACTAAACGCAATTACGTTCAATTCTGAACACTCTGGTCAGCAAACCATCATAGGCCGAGGAGCAGGAGGTATGGAGACTGCAAGTTCGATATTGCGTGACTTGCTCGATATAAAACAGGAAATGGCAAGAGTTTGAAGTCGTACACGCTATCCAAGACAGACAGCAATGAGATGCTAGAATCAATGTCATCCCAGTGGAAGATGGAGATGCCAAAGATAAAGACTCTGGTAAAGCATGAGATTGACGAGGATGCAGCAATCATTACTGGAGAGGGTTTTACCGCAATCAAGATCGGAGGTATGTACATACCTTTTCTGTCAGAGACAAGTTTGCTTGAAAAATTTCCAAAAGTGATGGTGGATGCAGGGGCCATCAAATTTGTCTGCAACGGAGCAAACATCATGCGCCCCGGAATCAAGAGTTTTACAAATTTTCAAAAAGACGAAATAGTGTGTGTCGCAGAAGAGACCCACAACAAGTTCCTGGCCATAGGAAAGGCACTTGTATCAAGTGACGAAATGTCAAACATTACAAAAGGCGAGACAGTGAAAAACTTGCACTATATCTCTGACAAGTACTGGGAAGCTGCAAAAACAATGAAAAAGTAGTTTTACTTTTCTGTTGACTCGCGTATTCCGCTTTTGTCTACTACAAGCACGTCTATGCCATCCCCGCTTGCAGCGTCTCTCATTATAGCAGATTTTATGGATTTTACTGCAAGAGTTACTGCATCTTTTTCTTTCATCCCTTTTTTGAATTCCTGATCTAGGACTCCAAGCGCCATCTCAGCGCCTGTACCGACGGCGGCATAATCATCAGGCAGGACAGAGCCTAATGGGTCTAGTGTGTAGATAGCCGCCTCGCCGTCTACTCCACCTACTATAACCTGAGTTAACAGCGGATAGAATCTTCGTTCATACATTAACGATGACATCATCTTGGCAACAGAGTTTGGCGGAATCTCGCGTTTAAGTTCCAGTTTTCGAACCTTTGTGAGCGCCCTCATTTGCATTGCAAGCACCTGCATGTCCGCTACCATTCCTGCGCAACATGCGCCTACAAAGTCCGTTATCTTAAATGTCTTCTTGGTACTCTTGCTTACTACAAAGTTTCCATAAGATATTCTCCTCTCGCTTGCAAGTACCACGCCCCCGTCGTATGCGATTCCAACAGCGGTGGCACCGGGCATGTACATATAGGCCATGTTTGAACTGCCAAATGAGCACAATAAAGGCCTTTCTCTGAGATCAGATGATCTTGTAAGATACAAAATTGTTAAATGAGAGCCCTAGGAACTGAATCTTCTTATTATTTTACACATGCATTTTGTTGTCTTTCGTAGCAAGTCGATTCGCGCAAACTCGTTTGGAGAATGAATTCTTGCATAGACATAGGTGCTGCCAACTGAGATGCATGGCGCCTTGAGCACTTTGGAAAAGGAGTACATCGGGCCAGTTCCAGCGGACGATACACTAACTACCGAAGTTCCAAAGGACTCGTCTGCTGCTTTTTTTACAATCTTGACAAACGGATCTGAGATTGCAGTCCTTGAAGCTGCTTCACCATGAATCATGTGTACTTGTACATCTGCAAAACCTTTCTCTTTTAGGTGACGCTTCAATCTAGAAAGTTGTTTTAGGGGATCCATTTTTGGAACCAGCCTGAAATCAATCTTTACTGTGGCCTTTGATGGTAAAACTGTCTTTGCGCCAGGCCCTTCCCATCCAGACGAGAATCCTGCAATATTGCAGGTGGGGTCACCCACTACTGCTTTTCGTATATCAATTCCTTTCTTGTTTCCAACAAACCTAGTTACGCCGTACTCTTTTTTGAAGGATTTTTCATCAAATGGCTCCTGTGCAATTACACCGAGTTCTTCTCTTGTAAATGCATCAACTTCCTTGTACCAATCTTTGATTAGGATCTTTCCGTTCTTGTCACGCAGTGTCTTTAGTGCCTCAACCATCCTCCAAGCAGGATTCTCAATCAATACAGCAAGACTCGAGTGTGCATCGCGTACAGACTCTTGCACAGACAGCTCAACGTAGAGCAACCCTTTCATACCAAGGCTGATGATGGGTCTGTCTTTCTCATCCACGTATCCAAACTCCCAGATTATTCCATCACAAGATAGTTTCCTTTGATATCTTTTCAAATACTCCTCTACATGCATGCTTCCTACTTCTTCTTCCCCTTCTATCAAGAACTTGATGTTGCATGGAACGTCTCCGTCAGTCTTGAGAAATGCCTCTACTGCCTTGATTCGCGTAACAAGCTCTCCCTTGTCATCTGCAGAACCACGTCCATAGATCTTGTTGCCCCTCACCTTGCCGCTAAACGGCGGGTCGCGCCACAGTTCAAGGGGCTCTTCAGGTTGAACGTCATAGTGGTTGTAAAACAGAATCGTCTTGTTCGGGTTTTTCTTTGACCTCACCTCTCCATATACTGCAGGAGGAATGTCTTGTCCAAGGCGTAAAATCTCAGCATGTATTCCAGACTTTATCATTATTTGAACCACAAGCATTGCACATTCTTCCAGCCCAAGGTTTTTTGCAGAGACGCTTGGTTGTCTGATTAGCTCCTTCAGATCAGATATCAGAGACGGCATGTTTTTGTCAATGTATTGTTCTTGCTGCATTAGATCATCACTTTATCCTGTCAAATGGCCTCATTGCGGCAGGAATGAAATCAAGCAAATCTGTCGCTACAATGTGCAAGCCGTTTTTCTTTTGTGCCATAGCTCCGGCCTTCCCGTTTACAAACGCTGCTGCAGATGCAGCTTCCACAGGAGTTCTGTTCTTTGATAACATTGCGGCCACTACACCCGACAATACATCACCTGTCCCCCCAACTGTCATTGACGCAAGGTTCTTTGGATTGAGAAAAGTTTTGGTGCCATCGGATATTATGTCAGTTGGTCCCTTGAGAAGTACGGTGACGCCATTTTCTTTGGCATGTTTTTGCACAAGCATTGCTCTTTGCTTTATGTTGTCTGGAGGCATCTCACCAAACAGTCTTTTGAACTCACCGGCGTGTGGAGTTACTGTAACTTTTTTGTCTTTTATTTCAGGAAGGATTTCTGGTACAAGTGCGCTTGCGTCAAGCGACAGCATGACTGTCCGGTCAAGAAGATCTTTTATCAGCATCTTTAATGCCTCCCTGTCCTGAATTGCAAGCCCCATACCAATTGTGGCCGAGTCTAACTCTTTTGGAATTATTCCAACGAGTTTTCTTGCAGCTCCCCTTGTAAGCTTGGCATCAACAAGTGGAACTACTATAAGATTTGGCGAGTAGGCCCTTGTGGATGTGACATTTATCTTGGGCACGCATGTGTAAACAAGGTCGGTGCCAGTCCTGAGGGCAGCAAGTGACGACAAAATTGGTGCACCGTGATACAGATAGCTACCGCCAAGAACTAGAACTTTGCCGTTTTCTCCCTTTCTTGACAAAGATTTCCTTGAAGGAATGAAATTTTTAACAATTGTATATTGCAGAGGCTTGATCAACGAGTCTTTTTATTTTTCCACGGTGGATAAACCTTCGTCTTCTGAAGATTCTTCTGGTATTTCTTGCACATCGGGTATGGTCTTTCGGAGCTCTTTTGGTGTTGTTACCTTTCTTGCAAATGCTACGTATGTGGTGTGCCCGATTCCTCGAAAAGAGTGCCTGGTTTTTCCCTCTCGTGCTTCTATAGTTCTTACAATTTGTTCGGTAAATTCCATGTCAAAGAAATCATTTTCCCAAAGTGCCGCTGCAAGTTTTTCAAGCTGGTTCATGGTCGGGCATATTGCCACGATAAAGCCACTGCCCTTTAACATCTTTCTTGCCTGCGGTACGACAGTCCAAGGGTCACCAAGGTCTACTACAACCATATCTGCCTCTGTTTGTGGAACTTTTTTGGAGTTTTTAATATCAAGTTTTTCCATTGTGACATATTTTGATACCCCCGCTCTTTCGATGTTTTTTCTTGCAATTGCTATAAAATTTTCATCAACGTCATACGTGTATACATGACCTCTTGGTTTTACTACACTTGCAAGAAAGGTAGTAAGAGAGCCGCTGCCTGTCCCTATCTCAATTATTTTCTGCCCACTCTGCAGTCCTGTTCTTGCTGCAATATATCCAAGGTCCTTGGGATAAACAATCTGAGTGCTGCGCTGGCTCTTCATGACATAATCGTATATGGTAGGCTCCAGCAGATAGATTATCTTGCCCTTGTTGGTCTTAATTGCACTACCATATTCTTTTCCTATTACTTTTTTATGATCAATAACTCCGACATGGGTGTGAAACTGTTGCTTTTTTGATACTTTCATAAGCCACTTTTTAGAGTCACTGAAAAAGAACAAGACATTGCTGTTCTGTTTTATTTTCTTCACAACTAAGCCTGACCCCTTATGGATAAGAGTATTTCCAAATTAACTGATCCTACATCCTCTCTGGAGCATCAATTCCAAGAAGGGAAAGTGCTTTGCCCAACGTTTCCTTGAACGACCATACAAGGCACAATCTTGCGTTTATCAGATCCTCAGAATCAGCTGCTAACACCTTGACATGCTCATAGAAAGAGTTGAACGAAACCGCAAGTTCATAGCAGTATCTTGCGATTATTTTTGGGGAGAGATTTCTTGCCGAGTCCTCTACCTGTATGTCAAACTTGCCAATGGCTTTTGCAAGGTTTATCTCGTATGGCGTGGACAATCCATCAAAGGGTACATCAAACTCTGGCACTTTGCCTGCTTTTTCAAGAATTCTAACTGCCCTTGCGTATGCATATTGTAGGTAGGGTCCAGTATCTCCTTCAAGGCTTAGAGATTCTGTCATATCAAATGTGATAATCTTGTCAAGGTCTTGCTTTATCATGGCATATCGTAGTGCTCCTACTGCAACCTGCTCTGCAATCTTTACTAGTGTGACTTCGTCAAGATCCGGGTTTCGCTTCTTTGCCTCGTCGTATGTTTTCACTCCAAGTATGTCAAGAACATAGTCAGCGTTGACATAGATTCCTTTTCTGCCAGACATCTGAACAGACTTGCCTCCAGTATCAAGATTCAGAGTCTTTGCAGTGTCAGGGCTCAGGGTGACTGACTCGTATCCAAGGTGCATATATGACTTGTTTTCTGACCTAAAATCTGAGATTATCTTTGTGATGATTTTCTGCAATCTAGATTGCCTAGAATCAATTACTGTTATCACGCGCTCGCCAGTAAAATCAAGTTTTGTGCCAGTGTTTTCAAGTGTCGTTTGCCACAATACCCGGCTGTTTTTTTGGACCATGTATTGTTTGTAGTAAAATGGATCATCTAAAATGCCAAGCTTCCATGAGGCATATGGAATGTCTTTTGCAATGTATGTGGCAACTCCATTGCTTCTCACAAGAATCTTGTCCTCTTCTACCTCAGAATCAGACTTTATCATCCAACATCCGGAATTTTTCCCCTCGCTTTCAAGATAGATTACGCCCATCGACTTCATTTTTTCAAAGACAGATTTCCATAAACCTGAGCGTACTATCTGAGACTCGTAGTTAAGACAGTCGTACGTTGCCCCGAGCCTCCAGCATGTCTTGAGTTGCTCTTCCAAGACTCGTCTTGTTATCTCATCGCCAAACTTTGCAATCTCTGACTTTCCTTCCTCAAGTTCTTTTAGAACAAGTATTCTTTTTTCTGCAAGTGATGGCTCCTTTTCATATCTATCTGTTATGCTTACATAGACTATGTCACCGCAGTAATGATCAAACTTTTGACCCTGGGGTGGCTCCTTTGAAAAGCCGCCGTACATGAATCCCACTATAATGTCTGCCACCTGAAGTCCCGAGTCGTCTACATAGTTTAGTACCCTAACGTCATAGTTTGCCTTGAACAAAATTCTTGCGACAGTATCACCGATTATTATATTTCTGACATGGCCTATATGCAACGCCTTGTTGGGATTTACGCTTGTATGCTCTACAACAATTTTGGAATTTTTTCCAAGATCAAATGTCCCATAGCTTGGGTCTGCAGATACTTTGAGAACGGACTTGATGAGATAAGAGTTGTTTGCAACAAAGTTCAGATAGCCTGACGGATGAACGTTTACTTTTGATATGAGCGTACCTTTGTATTGTCCAAATCTTTCTGCTATAGATTCAGATATCTCGGATGGTCTTTTTTTGAGCGGTTTTGCAAGTAGGAATCCAATGTTGCAGCTTGCATCCCCAAATTCAGGTCTTGATGCCTCAGATACCTCAAAAGACACATCGGGATAACCAAGATCGGCTAAGATTTTTTTCACCGTAGACCTTATCTCATCAAAAAGAAGTCGAAGTGTCATGGCATCATTTCACATGTAGTTTTAATTCAATTTTTTCAAGTGCTTCCATTACTCCGTCTCCCTCACGCCCCTGAACAGCAATTGTAGCATGAGACTTGACATCTTCTGACGCATTTCCCATTGCAACGCTGACCTCTGCCAATTCAAAAAGTGGAATGTCAGTCTCACTGTCTCCAATTGCAATGACGTCTTGTCTTGTAGCAGAGAACATCTTCATTACTTCAAGGAATCCGTTTGCCTTGTTTATCCCCTTTGAGTTGATATGGTATGCATACATGCTATCTGAGAGCTGAACGTCAAAATTATTTTCAGACAAGATCTTTTTGCCCGTATTGATATCAAAATTTCTTTCAAGAACTACCTCCGTAATACGTGGAAAGACTGATTTTTCAGATGCCGTGGGAATCTTTGTTTTAAGAAATTGAAACGCTTGTAAACATTCTTGCTTGTTTCCAATTAGTTTGTGCTCATTTGGGCCAGAGGTAATTATTCCTCCATTCTCACCAACTGCAATTCTAGTTGTTCCACCAAATACTGAAAGGACGTAGGCCTCAATTGATGACCTACCTGTCACATAGATTACTTTGTGGCCAAGCTTTACCAAATAGCGCAATGCGGCAAGCGCGTCAAGATCTACCCTTCCCCCCTTATTGTCGGTGATGGTTCCATCAATGTCTACTGCAAATATCTTTGGCTTCATTCAAACCCCATACTGTAGTGGGGAATAATAACTGATACCACATCAAGTACAGGCTCATCTGCTAACTAAAATATTCATATGGTATTATCACATCATGACAAGGAAGGGAGTAATTGCTGAAATCTTTAGCAAGGCATTGCACCATGACAGTGCAGATCTTTATGTTATAGGATATCTTGATTTTGATACAGTCAAAGAGGTTGCGTTACCTGAATTTCTTAAATTGTCCGAAAATTTTGAGATAATTCCTGCAACAAGGATTGTGCACATACGAAAAGGGAAAGAGATCTTGTACTCAAAGCAGGATGGTAAAAGCGAATCAAGCAAGGCCAGTTTTTAATTGGATTAAATAAACAGTACATCTCAGATTAGTTGTGTTTATTGATTTTCTAAAGACTTTACTTGAAAATCCTTTCTTTGTCAAGTATGGCATGATAGGGCTTTTCCTTAACTGCGTTTTTGCGTCAGTTATACCATTTCCCATTGTATTAACGTCAACAGCTCTGTTGCTTGACGGCGAGAATCCATCATTAGTATTCATAGTCATGGCAAGCGGATCTGTCGGTGGTGGAATTCTAACTTATTTCATAGGATATGATGGGAAAAAGATGTACAGGTTACTGAGAAAGACCCACAAGGAAGAACACTATAACAAAAATTTTGAGAGGCTAAACAAGCACGGTTGGGTCATAATATTTGCCCTAAGTCTTGTACCAATTCTCACCGAAATCGTCACAATAATTGCAGGGGTTCAGAGATACAACTTTAGAAAATTTGTGATATCCATGTCCGTGGCAAGGACCCTGAGCGCTTTTGCTTCAGTCTATTTTGGAAATATGTTTATTCAGTATTTTAACAGTCTCAAAATTTAATCACATATTTAGACGCAACTGCTACGATTTTATTCAGCAAAGATGTAGGTAAGCAAGATGGGAATTCCCGAAAAGATTCAGGCCATAAAAGACGAGATGGCCCGCACTCAGATAAACAAAGCTACAGAGCATCACATAGGTCTACTCAAAGCAAAGCTTGCCAAGCTGAGAAGAGAACAAGAAGAGGTAAAATCAAAAGGGTCAGGAAGTTCTATTGGCTTTGATGTAAAAAGGACTGGAGATGCAACAGTTGTTTTCATCGGATTGCCAAGTGTTGGGAAATCAACCTTGCTTAACAGACTCACTGGTGCAAAATCAGCAGTAGGAGCTTTTCAATTTACTACTACAACCGTAGTACCAGGCATGATGGAGCATCGTGGAGCAAAGATTCAGGTGCTTGATTTGCCGGGAATAATCAAGGGAGCTTCTACTGGCAAAGGACTAGGTAAAAGAGTCCTTGCAGTAGCCAAGAGTGCAGACCTTGTACTGATAGTTCTTGATGTCTTTCAGCCATATCATGAAGGGGTCATAAGGACAGAGCTTGGAAACATAGGAATCAGGCTAGACCAGAAACCACCAAACATAGTGATAGAAAAATCGGGGGACGGCGGAATAGCCGTTAGCCAACAGGTATCTATAACAAAAATGTCAGTCAGTCTTCTCAAAGACATCTTGAGAGTATATGGAATTAACAACGCTCGTGTCTTGATAAGAGAGGATATTGATTCGGAACAGTTGATAGATTATGTTTCAGGCAACAAGTTCTATGTGGAGTCATTAACCGTCATGAATAAGATAGATCTTGTAAATCAAGGGTTCTTAAATGAATTACAGGAAAAAGTAAAATCGAAAATTATACCCATATCTGCTGACGCAGACATCAACATTAACGCCCTCAAAGACGCGATTTATGAGAAATTAGATTTTATCAGAATCTACATGAGGCCAAAAGGTGGTGACACCGACTACAAGGAACCTCTCATAGTTAGACGTGATTCCACAGTTTTAGAGGTCTGCAACAAACTGCATCGGGACTTGAAGAAAGATTTCAGATATGCCCTCGTTTGGGGCAAGAGCGTCAAGTTTGGAGGACAAAGAGTAGGCATCAGTCACACATTGGAAGACGAGGATGTACTTACCATAGTGAAGAACAAATAGCAATTGATATTTTTGCGTGAAACCTCTACTATTTGTGGAAAAAGAATTCGAAAACAGATGGTGCAAGAAATGTCTTTGCAAGACTCGACAGGAAATAGTTTTCATGCCAGAAATTCCAACTTACAAGAGAAGGAGACAGTACAAATGTACGCATTGCGGTCAGATCTCATGGCTGCAAGGAAGACGACCATCAGCTGAATCAGTTTACTAGCTAAAACGCGATCAAAATTTTAGGATTTTATCAAAAATTTGTTGATACAACATCATCATTTAGTGTAATTTTCTTAAGCATAACGATAGAAAAACAAGTGAAATGTAAAATGTTGCAATGGCAACTAAAAGACGCGCTAAGAAAGCTGCTAAAAGAAGATCAGCTCCGAAGAGAAAAGCTCCGAAGAGACGATCTGCAGCAAGAAAAACAGCGGGTAAAAAAGCTAAAAGATCTTCAGCAAAACGCAGAAGATAAAATCAAAAAATTATCGCTTGCAATCAGGCGATAATTTTAATCTTTTAGCAAGATGGAGCCTGGCTGTTGGGTTCGGACAGTAACAGATTCAGGCCAAAAAATTTCTTTAGATATAATTTGACATAAACTCATTGTGCATGATTATTTTGATTTGATATTTCATAGAAAATTTTTCGATTTTATCTGATTGGTACGCAAAAAAAATTTTTAGTAGAGGAAGCTTAGCAACTTTATTTGTTGCTCTGTTGTGATCAAATTCTTTGATGCCAAGATCTCAAGAAGTTGAGTGATCAGTTGTTTTTGTTGTTCTGAGAATCCCGGTTGTCCTGCAGGACCTGGTGGACCGGGGGGACCACGTGGGCCTTGTTCTCCCATAGGACCTTGGGGGCCTTGGGGGCCTTTATCGCCTGGAGAACCTGGAGGACCTGTAACCCCTTTGTCGCCTTGCGGACCTTGTACTCCCTGAGGTCCCTTGTCACCAGATTGACCTTGTGGACCTAGTGGACCTTTATCACCTTGGGGGCCTTGAATGCCTTGTGGACCGGGCGGACCTTGTGGACCGGCTGGACCTCGTGGGCCTTGTTCTCCCGGCGGACCTGGTAAGCCTCGCGGGCCTTTTTCTCCTTGTGGGCCCGGAATTCCTGTCAGGCCTTTCTCGCCTGGTGGACCTTGTGGACCTTGGGGGCCTTTATCGCCTGGCGGACCTTGTGGACCTGTAAGTCCCTTGTCGCCTTGCGGACCTTGGGGACCCACTGGACCCTTGTCACCTATTGGGCCTACTGGACCCTTTGGTCCTTTCTCTCCAGGAGGACCAAGAATACCTTTATCACCTGATGGACCCGGCGGCCCAGTTGGACCTTTATCACCTGGTGGTCCTACCTCTCCAGTAATTCCTTTTTCTCCCTTGTCACCCTTATCGCCTTTGTCACCTTTGTCACCAGTTTCTCCCTTGTCACCTCGTGGGCCTTTGTCTCCTGACGGACCCTTGTCACCAGTAATTCCTTTATCGCCAGTTGGTCCCTTGTCTCCTTTGTCTCCTTTATCCCCTGGCTGACCCCTTGGACCCTGATCACCTGGAGGACCATGAGGGCCGGGCGGACCCTTGTCACCTTGCTGGCCCTGGGGACCTGGGGGGCCCATAGGCCCTTGTTGACCTGGCGGACCTGGTGGACCTTGAACCCCCGCCGGTCCTTGTGGACCCCGAGGGCCCGGAGCACCTGGAGTCGGATAATAATATTCTGTAGGCGGTTTTGGGCTGCTCTTTGTCAGTTGCTCGCTTTCTAGACTTGGGGATGGTGTTGCTTCGCCTGGGATCTGTGGTATGTTTATTTGAAAAGTGTTATTGACTGACGAAAACTGATCTAGGACTACAATCCAAACAGTATCTCTTGTAAATACAAAATCTGGGATTGGGTTTCGGGTAGAACCTAGAACTTGAGTAAATTTTTTGTCTTTTACTCTTAGATGAAAGTTATCTTTCCATATAGTAGGAAAATTTCTACGTTTAACATCTTCCTGAGAAGGCTGGTAGTCACATATGGAGATCTGCACCTCAAAGACTCCTGACGATAGCTTAAATGGCGAATCGCCAGTTATCTCGATTGTCCTATCTCTGGCTGACATATCCTAGTTGTGATACCTGAGTATTTTTGTATTTATCAGGCGTTATAAAGGCCGTTTGCCAATAAAATTTACTTTTTAGACCACCCGGAATAGTATTTATCCATGGAAAATCCATATTTTACCATCCGTGAAAAAATTATTCAAAGGCAATCCCGAACCCTCCAAAGATAAAGAGGAGCAAGAAAGGTCGGTAGAGTCATCTGAATCAAAGCTAACCAATCCAAACTACACCAGAGACAAGATGTACAAAAAGGGAATTTCTTTGATGGCAGATGAAAAAATGGAAGATGCTGTCACTGCCTTTGAAGCAGCCATACAGATAGACCCTGGACACGTAGACTCCATCCTCAAGTTAGGTTATGCAAGGTTTCACATGGGAGACTTTGCAGGAGCCATGGAAGCATATAACAAGGTTCATGAGATAGATGTCACAAACTCGGAAGCCTGGAATCTCAAGGGCCTCATATACTACAGGCAGAAAAATTATGAAAAAGCGCTCGAGTGCGTAGAAAAGTCAATTGAGATAAATCCAACGGACGGTATGTCTTGGTACAACAAGGCTTGCTATAATTCTCTTCTAAACAACATTCCAGAATCCATCGAGGCTTTGAAACGTTCAATTGAAATCGATGTAAAAAATGCAAAAAAAGCTGTGAGAGACAGAGACTTTGAAAATGTCAAGGCAGATGAGGGCTATAGAAGAATTGTCGAAGTTGTCGTTTTGGAATCAGTAAGACAAGGATATCACAAGGTTGGCCAGATAGTTTGGACGACGATGTTAGGAAAGTCCGAGGTTGAGGATGCGGCCAAGAAATTGTTAGAAAAAGGCCTTTTGGTAAAAGTTGACAAAAACATTGGTTTAACCAAGATAGAAGAGTATGAGATTGCTCCAGAATTGGCAGCCAAGATAGGTGTTGAAAAGAAGGGATTGTTTGGCACAACTAAGAAAATAAACCCGTTGTTGGTTCAACATTTAAAAGAGATCAGCGAGGCAGTTCAAGCAGTAAAGGCTGCAATAGAAAAAGGCGATGTAAAAGACGCCATTGCAAAGATGGATGTCTTCATTGATCCAAACAAGAGAGGCGCACAGATGATAGAGCACTTTTTTGAGGAACATCGCGATATCAGATTTTTTAAAATTAGATTGACTGACAAAGGCTACGAATATCTCCAGTCAAACAAACAAAAAATGTTGGATCTCTTCGATCACATAGAGAGTCAGACTACAAAGAAGCTAAGAAGCGAGACTGCTCAAAACACGTAGAGGTTTTATTCTGCGGAGAGATCCCAATAGTTGGCATCTTTTTGTTTTTCTATTGGTCTTTCAAGGGACTTCCATTCTTTAAATGAACGAACATAAAGTTTCACGTTTGGGATTCCGATAGACTTGAGTGCATAATATCCAAGCCCTGAGAGAGTCCCTACACTTCCACAGTATGTGATTATTTCAGAATCAGAAGACAGGTTTCTGTTTTGCATGAGTCTCTTTAGTTCATCTTTTGGTCGCAGTATGTTCTGAGGTGAGGCAAGCATCCTATATGGAATGTTAATGGCTCCAGGAATGTGGTTTTCAAGAAAGTTGAGTCTTTCTCGGTTATCTACTAATACTGCACCCTTCTCTTTGGCAGGCATTAGATAGTCAGCAGTGGCAAGAATTTGCGGCTGCAACTTGAGCGAATGTGTTTTTTTGCTAAGGGGTGTAGATTCTAGACTTGTCTCAAGGCCAAGTTTTTTCCATTCTGTATACGTGATATCAAGTAGCGATACCTCTTCATGACCAATGTATTGAAGCGTCCATGCTACGCGTGACGCCAGAGCACCAAAAGTGTCATCATATACCACTACCGGAGTTTCATCATCAATGCCAAAAGATTGCGCATACTGGAGAATTTTTTCAGGCGAGTCGTCAGCAAGCAGTGTAGATAGGGGGAAGTTTATTGCGTCGGGCACGTGTCCTTGCTTGTAATCATCTTCTTTTCTTATATCAAGTACCTTGACACTCTTATCCCTAATCTCCGATCTTAGCGTGTCTGCATCAATTGTTACTCTTGTAATCTTTTCTTTGCTCAAGCGGCACATTCGCCCCTTCCGGTTCTAGCGTGATAACTGCCGTCGTTTCCATAATCGACGTAAAAGTCATTCTCCTGTTCGATAGTAGGGGGTGCCACAACAGGCTTGAGTAATTCTTTTACATCATTAATAGATTTAATCTTGGAACTTCCGTTTCCTTCCGTAATTCTAGATATCCAAGAATTCAGAGTTTCACCACTTCTTTTTTCAGATTTGAAAATTTCAATTACTTTTAAAATTGTCGGAATGACTCGTTTTGCTGGAACCTTAATCGTTGTAATACCAAGCATTGATCTCTCGTCGGCTCTTCCGCCAAGTAACATAGTATACAGAGGGTACATGTCTTTGCCGAGTCTTCCACCACCACCATAAAATCCAATTGTTGCTATTTCATGCTGGCCACATGAGTTTGGGCATCCGCTTATCTTTATTGTCGAGTCTCGTAGATCGTCATCTTCGTCAAGTTTCATCTCAAGGAACTTTCTCTGCACTTCTTTTGCAAGCCTGTGAGAATTGGTCAGTGCAAGGTTACATGACGTAGTGCCAGAACATCCAACAACGGATGCCATAGTTAGAGCACCTGGGTTTGCAAGACCAACCTCTAACAGTTTAGCATAAAGCTTTGGAAGATCCTCATCTCGTATCCACCTAAATACAATATCTTGGGCAAATCCATTTCTTACTCGTCCTTCCGCAGAAAGTTCTCTTGCCATGTCAGCAACTGCTCTCAGTTGGCTTGCAGTTATATCACCAGATTCCAAAGTAATAAACGCGGTACTGTATCCTTGTTGTTTTTGTTTCATAGTATTAGACTTGAGCCATCTAGCAAATCCTTGCGGCGTGGATGGTAACTCTGATCTTATCAAAACTTTACGTAAAACGTCGGTAGTCTTGTCAAGATCTAGTTTTACAACTACAGACTGGGTTAGCTTTACCATTGTCCTTTCTTTTAGTACAATATTTTGGAATTTTTCCCATCCCAGTTCATTTACAAGATATCTCATCCTATTTCTTGCCATGTTCTCACGGTTGCCCATCCTATCGTACACCCGTATTACTGCAATTATTGTATAAAGAAGGTCTTCTTCAGGAGTAAAGCCTTCGAGTTGATGCCCAACAAATGATTGAGCTCCTAGTCCTCCACCCAGAAAAACTTTGAAGCCATTGTACGGCTTTCCGTTAATCTCTGCTCTCTGTGGGATTAGTCCAACGTCTACTATTCTTGCCATCCCGTGCTTTTCACAGCACGTATAATTGATCTTGAATTTTCTTGGGAGTGATTGGTTCATAGCGTTTCGAAGTAGAAACTTGGCAGTGGACAAGGCATATGGTGTAGGATCGAATACTTCGTCAGGACATACGCCAGCAAGTGGACTACACATCACATTTCTTACAGAGTTTCCACATGCTTCTCTTGACGTCAATCCAATCTCTGCAAGTCCACGCATCACCTCTGAGACATCTTCAAGTGCTATCCAGTGGAGTTGGAAATTCTGTCGTGTAGAAACGTGCGCGTTTCCGATTGAAAATGATTCACTCAGCTCTGCAATTTTTTCTAACTGTTCAGGATAGACTTCGCCAGCCGGAATCTTGATACGCACCATGCTGTAATCATCCGTCATTCTACTGCCATATGCGCCATGCTGAAGTCTGAATCTGCGCAAGTCATCACGACTGATCTTGCCCTGTCTGAAGAGTTTTACCATCTCTGCAAACTTTTCAGCCTCCTCTAGACGGCCCCATTGAGTTTTTGGCTTGGGCAAATTATCAGGTCTTGACTGAGAAAGGCTTGTCTTGCTCAATTATTGATAGCTACTCTCCAGAGCGCATATAAATTTTAAAGTAGACACCAGATACGTAACTGCTCAAAGATATAGTGGCAAGATTTTCCACCTTTGCACATATACAAGAAGGGGGTTAATTCGCTTAGGAAAAGCTAATCAGATGATATCAGAAAAGAGTTAAATGAAGACCGGCAAGAAAAATTTGCGTGCCAGACAAGATAAAGATTGCAATTACTGGAATTGGCAATGTTGCATCAACATTAGCAAAAGGACTTGAATTTTACAAAAACTCTACCGAAGGATTATGGCACCCCAAAGTTGGAGGCCTTACATTAAATGATATTGAAATTTTAGCAGTTTTTGATATAGACTCTACCAAAGTAGGCAAAAAGGCGGGCCAGATCACAGATTGCAAAGCATCTTTTTCAGATATTTCGGTTGAGCCTGGAATCATGTTAGATGTCATACCTGCTCAAATAAGTCAGAGGGGTCAGACTAGATCGATAAACTATGATGAGTTTGTAAAAAAACTCAAGATGGTCAAGCCAGATTTTCTTGTTAATTTGATTTCATCGGGCTTGGATAAAACATCAGAGAGATATGCCGATGCAGCATTGGAAGCTGGATGCTCTTTTTTCAATGCAACATCTGCCAAGACCGCGACTGACAAGACAAGAAGTGCGTTTGAATCAAAGGGGTTGATCATCTTGGGAGACGATCTGATGAGCCAGTTTGGTGGCACTGCCTTCCACAGAGGGATGATTGATTTTATGTCAAGCAGGGGTATCAGGGTACAAAAAGCGTATCAACTCGATGTAGGAGGAAACCAAGACACTATGAATACTATGGCTGAAGAGGTTCGAGAAAGAAAGCGCAATATCAAGACAGAGTCCATTGCAGTTGAATCGCCTTATCCTTTCAGGTCTACTGCAGGTACGACAGAATATGCGGAGCAACTTGGTGACTCGAGGGTCAGTTATTACTGGATGGAAGCCAAGGGATTTTTGGGTTCTGCAATCGAGATGGACCTGTCCCTTAGAACAAACGACAGTACCAACGGCTGCAATGTAATAGTTGATTCGTTAAGAGCCGCAAAAGATTTGCTCATAAAAAAAGATCTAGGCAAATCCGACATCATATCATCCTATGCGTTCAAGAACCCTGCAAAAAAGATGCACATAAGGGAATCCATCAAGTTATTTGAAGACTCTTTTGTAAACTAGCTCTTTTTTCAAAGCAAACTATTAATGTGCTCTAACAACGATATTTTCCATGCAGAAAAGTGTTGAAACGGGCGTACCCAAGATCTTTGCAGATGTAGATGAAAAAGAGATTACACGTGCTATTGCAGATGAATTTCATTCAGTGCTTGTAGATAGAGCCGATTCAGATGTCATCGTCATAGGTGCAGGCCCAGCAGGTCTGACTGCAAGCAGAGAACTTGCATCGATGGGATTTAAGACGTTAGTGATAGAGCAGAACAACTATCTCGGAGGAGGATATTGGCTTGGCGGATACATGATGAATCCTGTAACAGTAAGAGCGCCGGCTCAAAAAATTTGGGATGAGCTTGGAGTGCCTTACAAAAAGGTAAGAGAGGGCCTTTACCTAACACCAGGACCTCACGCAGTTTCAAAATTAATAGCTGCCGCGTGTGACGCTGGCGTGAAATTCTTGAATTTGACAAAGTTCGATGATCTCGTATTAAAGAATGGAAGAGTGGCAGGCATTGTGGTAAATTGGATGCCCGTCTCTGCACTTCCAAGAAACATCACATGTGTTGACCCCGTCGCTCTCGAGTCCAAAGTTGTCATAGACGCATCAGGTCATGATTCGGTAGCAGTAAAAAGACTTGTAGATAGAAAACTTGTCGAGTGGAAAGGCATGGATCCAATGTGGGTAGATGACGGCGAAAACAAGGTAGTATATCACACGGGCGAAGTATTCCCAGGCCTGGTAGTAGCTGGAATGTCGGTGACTGAAACATATGGCATTGCAAGAATGGGTCCCACTTATGGTTCCATGTTGCTCTCAGGCAAAAAGGCGGCTGAAATCACAGCGGCAAAGGTAAAAGAGCTAAGAAGATAAATCAATTACCGAATAACTTTTCCTATTGAGAATATCCAAACTGTTTTTGTATGATGAGCCAAGTGTACCTCAGATAAAGATAAACGAACTTGCAAGGTTTATTGAAAAACAAATCAGAATAGATGTTGAGGTACGGCCATCTTTTTTCACTCATTTTAATAAAGGAGAAAAAACCAGTTTCAACCTTGCATCGTGTAGAGTTTTTGATCTGTATGTTCCATTCGAAAGGCGCAATCCAACTGTAGAAGAGATGGAATTTGAAAAACAAAACGTAACAGACAACATCATACTATATGATGGATTTGAATTACAAAATGTTTGCAGAGATATAATACCCGAGATGGAGAGGTTGCAAGACAAATTTCACCTCATATTTACAAAAAAACTTACTTGTAGTTATGACTATGACGATTACAGATATCACGGTAGGGCTGCGATATGTTCCAATCCTGCAATCATCTCCACCACTGGAATTATCGAAGCCCCTGCAAAGCCTCGTGAATACTATCTCCAGATACATGAAAAAATGTCACTGGGTCTTAACTTAGATGAGATCAGGCACGAGTTCAAGGGAAGGTTTCTTGAATATAATGATACAAGACTTGATTTGGTCGCAAGGGGGTATGCGTTACAGGCAATATTTTATTATCTAACTGGAATGCCCTTTTGTGAATCAAAAGAATGCATCTTGTACAATGCACACTGGCAAGAAGATCTTTTACACTCTCAACTAGAAGTCGGGGCATTATGTGAGCAACATCAGTCAGTACTTGACAATTATTGAAATCGATGTATAACTTAAATATGAATTAAAGATGAATTTTATTTGTGCAAGCAGAAATAAGAGCTGAAGACAAAAAGCCAGAAGTAAAGAAAAAATTCGATGTCATAATAATTGGAGCAGGACCTGCAGGGTACACTGCAGCCATTTACACCTCACGGGCCAAGCGAGACACTCTTGTAATATCTGGCTCACTGCCGGGAGGTCAGTTAGTGCTTACAACCGAGGTTGAAAATTATCCAGGTTTTGCAGAGGGCATCATGGGTCCGGAATTGATGACAACCATGAGAAAACAAACAGAGAGAATGGGTGCAACAATAATCGATGATGAAGTAGTAAATGTTGATTTTAGAAGGAAACCGTTCAAGATACTGACTAATTCAGAAGAATACGAGTCAGAGGCAGTCATAATTGCAACCGGTGCAAGCCCAAGAAAGCTAGGTGCAAAAGGAGAGCATGAATTTAGTGCAAGAGGTGTCTCATACTGTGCCACATGCGATGGACCGTTTTTCAGAAATCAAGAGATAGTTGTGGCAGGCGGGGGAGATTCTGCCATGGAAGAGGCAATCTTTCTTACCAAATTTGCAAAAAACGTTCATGTCATTCATAGGAAAGACAAACTTAGAGCAAGCAAGATAATGCAAGACAGAGCATTTGAGAACAACAAGATAAAGTTCCACTGGAATTCTGTGATTGAAGAGATCAGAGGAAAGGAAAAGGTAAACCAAGTAATGATAAAAAATGTGACAACCAACCAACAAGAAACTATGGATATTGGCGGCTTGTTTGTAGCCATAGGCCATGAACCAAACACAAAGATGTTCAAAGGCCAAATCGAGCTAGATGAGCAAGGCTACATCATTCTCAAAAATCACACGCATACCAGTGTAGAAGGAGTATTTGCTGCAGGAGATGTGCATGACCACAGATACAGGCAGGCAATCACTGCAGCAGGGTTTGGCTGTATGGCCGCAATAGATGTTGACAGATATCTTTCAGAGAAGAACAAAAAGTAACTAGTAAAGTGAATCCTTAGAGAGGTATCTTGATTCCTTTAGTGCTTTGTCAAACTCTTCTGCTGTAAGTACATTCTGTTGCGTGTAAAGACTCTTGAATTTTTTCCCATCATCGGCAAAAATTCCTACTACGCATCCCTTTTCAATTCCATATTTTTTCATTGCAGTGTATACAGTCGCAGAAGAAGGGCTGACTAGCATTTTTTCTTTTTGCAGTATTTCTTTCACAGAAGCAAATGCCTCTTCGTTTGTAATAGTAATCCAATCATCGACAACCTGTTCTCGTTTGAGAAACAGGTCAGGCTTGTCAGATTCTTCAAAGTTTCGAAGCCCCTGAATCAGATGGTTTTGTTGCGGTTGCACTGCGATTATCTTTATGTTAGAATTTTTCTCTTTCAAGTATGCACCTATTCCTGTGATGGTGCCACCAGTCCCAACCCCTGAGAAGAAGTGAGTAATCTTACCCTTTGTTTGTTCCCAGATCTCAGGGCCAGTACCTTTGTAGTGCCCCATGAAGTTTGCTTCATTTGCATACTGGTTTGGCGAGTAATACTTGTCAGGCCTTGCAGATGCGATTGATTTTGCCAGAGCAATGCTCTGATCAGTGCCTGCTCCAACTTTTGGGCATAAATCATCGCTTGTTTGGTAAAGTGTAGCTCCAAGAGATTCGATTATTTTTTTTGTTTCATCACTTGCTTTTTCAGGTATTACAATCTCTACTTTGTATCCAAGAAGTTTTGCAATTCCTGCCAAGGCAATGCCTGTATTTCCAGAGGTAGGTTCCATTATTACGCTATGTCCTCTTTTTATAAGGCCATTTTCTTCTGCTAGTTTCACCATCCAAAATGCCGCCCTGTCTTTTACAGAGCCAAATGGATTATGTGATTCCAGTTTTGCATAAAATTCAGTTTGATTATTTGAAAGAGACTCAAGTTTTACGATTGGTGTGTTGCCAATTTTTTTTAGTATTGTCTCGGCATCGCTGAGTGCCTCAATTGTCAAGTAGTCTATTTCACCTTCTTAATGGTAAACTCTAGATCTTTTCCAGATTTGTTGATTCCAAGTAATTGGTGCCCATTTCTGTTTACCCATCGTGATATGTCTTCCTCAGATGCGGGGTCATCTGCAATTATTTTCAGAATGTTTCCTACAGTCATTCTTTCCATCTCTATCTTTGTTCTGAAGACAGGTTCTGGACAGAACATTCCTCGAACATCGATTGTTTTAGTCGGTGATAACTCCGAAATATCAATTCACCAGTAAACAAAAAGCTAGTGGAGTGGATATTAAAAGCTATTCTTGTGTGCAGAATTGTTCAGGTCAGAATCATAGGCAATATGGCTCTAAGATTGCGTTCATACAATATGTTATAGTCCTGATTTTTGAAATTGATTTTGTTTGATAGTCTGGTTGTGAGATGAACGGCAATCTTGTAAATGGCTGCCCATACCAAGCTATTGGGATTTGATTCAAATGCGTTAATGAGAAAGCGGCAGATTCCAGTTAGATGGGGGTGATTTTCTTTAAAATACACAATAATGTCATCTTTTGAGTTCTGGATTTTATATCGGGCATGTTCTATCATCTCACTACGTGTAATGTATTCTGTATTACCAATGGTAATTTTTCCCTTCTTCATTGCTCTCAGTACACTGTCAAGGGTATTTTCTGATTCAATTACATTGATGCATCTTCCCAATGTTGATACAACGTGAGAGTCGCTACCTACCACCTCTATCATGTTGTTTGCTTTTGCAAAATTGTAGGCACGAAGGTTTGAGTACCTGTCAACGTTATTACTGTTAAAGACCTCAATTAGATCGCACAGCATGGCCCTTTCCCGCAATCCATTGTTTAGTCCAAAAGGATGAGGAGCGCATGAGAGCGCACCCTGTGAATGTATAATGTCAAGTATTTCTTCAAGGCTTTGTCCTGGTTTTATTGTTGATGTTATGCCGTATGCCAACACATGGATTCCTTGATCAGTTGTAATTTCTTCACCAGGATATACCTGAATATCTTTGAATTTTTCATGGTTATCTTTGTAATGCAGTAAATTATTGTATCCATCAAGTGTGTTGTGATTTGTAATAAAGATAACATCAAGACCTGTTTTGTATGCTTGTTCTAACTGCTCTTGTACTGTTATGCCACAGTCATACGGAGTCTCTCTTAATCCCAGATGAAAGTTTGAAAACTCATTGTGGCAGTGTAGTTCTGCCCGTAAATTATCCAATGTTTATCGCTTCCCTCACACAATGAATATAATCTTTGTTTTTGAAATTTTTACTTATCTAAACAGATCATCTGGCCTCGATCTGATGATATCATTTATTGTACTTTTCACCTCATCAAAGCTATAGTTTCGGATTATTGATATTGGTATACGATGTGATTTTCTCATAACAAGTTCAGAAGCAGAACACAGTTCGTCTGCAATAGCAATAGCAGTAACACGAAGAGATCTTCCAAAATTATCTGGCGCTCCAGCATAATCAAGTATTGCATTTATTCCAGCAACTCCAATGGCTACGTTAGTTTGACCTTGCCTAAATGGACGGCCAAACGTATCTGATATCACAACAGCTACATTCTTTCCTGTCTTTTCCTTTATTTGCTTGCGCAACGTATCAGCTGAGAGATCTGCATTGCTCGGCAAAAGTGTGGCATATCCTTCTTCCACGTTGCTTTCATCCACTCCGGCATTTGCACAGATAAATCCATGTGATGTCTCAGATATTATTATTCCATTATGCATACGGACTAGACGTTTTGATTGTTCAAGTATCAACTGCATTACTCGCGGATCTTTCCCATACTCGCTTGCCATACCAATCGCAAGAAGAGTTGGATGAACATTTGAAAGATTTACAATTTGTCCCTCTTGTTTTGAGACAATTTTCTGTGTAAAGATAACTATATCGTTATCTTGTAAAATAGGCTTTGAACTTGAGGCAAGCATGATATCCACAAGATTGTCATTTTGTCCTATTTCTTTTTCAATTTGTACAGGAATGATTTCTAATATCATCATCTAGTAAATTATCATCTAACTGCTTAAAATCGTATTCTGTTTATGCTATAGTTTGCGTCTGTATCTTCAGTCCGTAATGTGTGTTGATTAGATCAATTAGTTTTGAAAGGTCTTTTTCTTCTAGTGTAACGGTTGCCAAATCCTTAACAATGTCTTGGGCTCTAAACGCAACCCCAAGGCCGCAGATCTCAAATAGTTTGACGTCGTTTGCGCCATCGACTACTACTACAATGTTCTCTTTCTTTTCCTTCCATTCCTTAATCTTTATCATGGCGGACTTGGCCTTGTCAGAATCAACGTTTATCACAACACCATCCAATGTACCATTTTTGAAGATAAGTTCATTTGAAAATACATAGTCCAACCCCAATTCTTCTTTTAGCCTATCAGTCATTATAGTAAATCCTCCTGATACCGCCATTACTTTCCAACCAGCTGCCTTGAGTGCAAAACAAGCTTCTCTTGCGCCAGTCATTACTTTAAGAGAATCTGCAACTTCTTTACAAGTTTCGTAGTCTATTCCACGGAGAAGTTCAATTCGCTTTCTTAATCCTTCTTCCCATTTTATAGTCCCCTCTATTCCTTTTCTTGTTATTTCCCAAATCTCATCTTGCTTGTTGATTTTTTCTGCCAGTATTGGAAGGAATTCTGCATCAAGTAACACGCCTTCCACATCAAAAATTGCTAACATCAGTTTCTGCTTTGTGGAATAATGCAGATTATATTAATCTTAAGCGATCCGCCAATTCTTCACCACTAGCAATATATTCAAGATATACAAATTTGAAGTAATGAGCGAGCTTCCACATAAATATGAAGTTGTAATCAAAGCCGCTACGACAGCTAACAGATTGTCAGATGAGACAAAAGAGGAATTAAAAGCATCTGGAATGATGGACGATAAAGGGAAATTAAAGTTAAAAGGAGTGAGTCCCAAGATGTTAAAAAAAATGAAAGAGGAAGCAGTAGATTGTCCTGTTTTGAAAAAAGAAGTTCCGTTTATCCAGTGTTTTGTCTGTTCTAACTTCCAAAGTAGAATCACTGGCAAAGTCCTTTGTAAGGGCGACCCCTTGTAGAACATAAGGCTCATTAGGGTAGACTCTAAAATGATGTAAATTGAGCAAAGAGATTGGGATCACAGTTAAAAAGAATGAAGATTTTAGCGAGTGGTATACTCAGGTAGTGATAAAAGCACAACTTACAGACTATGCCCCAGTTAAAGGCCTCATTGTACTGAGACCTTATGGTTACTCCATTTGGGAATTTCTCAAGTCGTCAATTGATCAAAAACTAAAAGCTACAGGGCATGAGAATGGTTTCCTTCCAGTGTTAATTCCAGAATCACTCCTAAGCAAAGAAGCAACACACTTTGCAGGGTTTACGCCGGAAGTCTTTTGGGTCACACATTCAGGCGATACCGAGGTTGGAGACAGATTAGCACTCAGACCCACCTCTGAGACTCTTGCATACTCAATGTATTCAAAATGGATAAAGAGTTGGAGGGATTTGCCTGTAAAAATTAATTTTTGGAACTCTGCACTAAGAGCGGAGATCAAGTCAACAAAACCATTTCTTAGAACATCAGAGTTTCTTTGGCAAGAGGGCCATACAGTTCATGCCACAAAAGAAGAGGCAAAGGAAGAAGTTATGACCATACTTGACATTTATAGAAAAACTGTAGAAGAAGAACTTGCAATACCAGTGATAATTGGAAAAAAGAGTGAGAAAGAAAAGTTTGTCGGTGCAGTATACACTACTACCATGGAATCCATAATGCCAGATGGGAAGGCATTACAGATGGGAACCTCACATTTTCTTGGTCAAAACTTTTCAAAGCCGTTTGACGTCAAGTTTCTAGACAAGCAGAATGTGGAAACCTACGCATGGCAGACTTCATGGGGCGTTTCATGGCGCCTCATTGGAGCTTTGATAATGGTTCATGGAGATGACAAGGGATTGGTTTTGCCACCACGTGTTGCCCCCATTCAGGCAGTCATAATTCCAATATACTCTTCACAGTCAGACAAGGATGCAGTATTAAAGAAGGCAAATGAGATCAAAGATACACTTCTAAAAAAAAGTTTGAGAATTCACGTGGATTCAAGAGATGAATTTACTCCTGGCTACAAATTTAATGACTGGGAAATGAAAGGGGTTCCTCTTAGGATAGAGATTGGACCAAAGGACATGGCAAAAAATAAGGTAGTTCTTGTGCGTCGTGACAATCTGAAAAAGTCTGATCTTTTTTTTGAAAATATCGAAGAGGGAATTGTTAAAGCCTTAGATGAAATTCAGGCAGATCTGTTCGGGAAGGCAAGAAAACTTCTAAATGATCGAATAAAAAATGTAGCAGATTTTGACAGGTTTAAAAAAGAGATAGAAAATGGAATGTTTCTTATCGCACCTTGGTGCGGGGATCAGAAATGTGAAGAAACCATAAAAGAGGATACTGGAGCCGACATTAGGGTAATTCCGTTTGATGCAAAGACATCAAATTCTTCATGCATAGTATGCGGCACACCAAGCAAATCAGATGCCATGTTTGCAAGAGGATACTAGACTTTGTTTGAATTGTTAGCAACCAGAGATTATATTTAGTAGTCATGGTTGAGACGACAAATGTCGGGTTCAAGTTCATATCGGGATCGAATATACATTATAAAAGACATAATCCTTATGCTTGTCCAGTATGGCGAGCTCAATCAGACAGCATTGGTTAGCTTTTGTGGCCTTAACCTTAAAAAACACAAACCCATACTTGATGATCTCGAATCAAACGGCTTGATAACTAGTGAAGAGAGATCATTGGGAAAGAGAACAATAACAATATTCAAGCCTACACAAAAAGGAATAGAATTCTGTCGCACTATTTTAGACCCATACGAAAAAGTTTTTCCACGCAAAAAGGGCGCAACAGAAAAAAATGAAAGTGAACTCTAGTCTTTATCTAGACCATAATCTGATGCAATTCTCTTGTCAATCTCATCTTTTTGCTTGAGGTATTCTTTATACTGCTGGTCCCATGATTTCAGCGTAACATATTGTCTGATCCCAGTAGCTATCCACACTACAGAAATCGAGATTATCACTCCCAAGAGGATGCCAAGTATTGTTCCAAAGTCATGCTCGCTTTCAAGAACATTGTAGAAACTAGGGTGTGTCAAGAGAAAAATTGATAGGCCTGTTGCAAGCGGTGCAAGAATTAACGCAGAGACTGAAACGCCGAGAAGTATTCGTCTGATTTCAAGGATTCTTTCAATAAAATTATCCAGTAAACTAAGTACGTTGGTTCTAGAAAAGGATCGCTCTTTATCATCCATCAAGTCCAATGAACTCCGCTTCATATGTTGAATGTTTCTCAAACATTTTCAATATCATTACGGGTCTACCGTTATAGTTCCTTTCATTTCCGGATGCAAATTAGAATAATATGAATAGGTCCCTTCTTTGTCAGCCATGAAGTTTATTGTTTGAGCTTGGAAGTAGGTCAGTTTGTTTGTGTGCACCTTAAATTCATCTATGTTAAGGTCCATCGTAGAGAGAGTGTCCTTATCTTCATTAATGAAGTGAAGTGAGACCAATGTACCTTTTGGAATGTGAATTGATGCATCAGCCACTCCTCCCGACACTGCCTTTTTTGCCTGTCGAGTAGATTCTTGTTCGTAGACATACCCTTGAATCGGATCATGAACTCCTACAATGTAGATATTTGTCGGTGTGGCAAACACTGGATGGTCCATGTTAACTGGTGTCGAAGTACTGATAAAATAGTAAATTCCTGCACCAGCCGCTGCTACTATTGCAGCCATAACTATTATTGTACCGCGTGAAAAGGAGGTAGTTTTTGCCTTGTTTTTTTGCTTCTTTGCCACTAAGTGTTAACTGGATAGTGTGTATATTTATGTTGAGATTAACAAAGCTTCGTAAAGAATATTATTCTGTTTTGCGCTATTTTACAACCGATAGACGTTATGAAAAGACTTGAAATGGTACTAATTGGAGCAGTTATCGCACTCTCAGCTGTTATCGTTATACAATTCACCAACGGTCGGGATTTTGGAGATTTATCTCAAGCAACAGTGCAGGGGCCTCAAGGTCCTCCAGGACCACCTGGGCCACAAGGTCCACCCGGTCCTCCTGGGAAACCTGGAACAGTTAGCAGTACGGATCCATTATTAGATTCAACTCTGACAGATCTCTTCAAGAAAACAGAAAATTCAGTAGTTCAAATAACTAGCAAAGTTGCTACGACAGATGCGACCATAATAATAAATGGGCAACCTCTTTCAAGCCAGTCAACAAGACTAGGTTCTGGATTCATTTATGACAAAGAAGGTCGCATTATAACAAATAATCATGTTGTAGACGGATCAAGCACTGTAAATGTCACATTTATTGATGGAAATACATACACAGCAAAAGTTGTAGGAACTGATCCTGACAACGATATAGCAGTGATACAAATCATAGATAATTTTTCAGATGAAAACCTCGTTCCGCTTACTTTAGGAAACTCATCCGAACTTCAGCCCGGACAGCAGGTTGTTGCAATAGGCAATCCTTTTGGCCTAAGTGATTCAATGACTACAGGAATAGTAAGTGCCTTGGCACGTCTGCTTCCAAATGAAAACACAAAATACTCAATACCTGACGTGATCCAAGTCGACGCTGCAATAAATCCAGGCAATTCTGGAGGCCCACTTCTAAACTTGCAAGGCGAGGTTATAGGAATGAATACAGCAATCAAGACAAACACCGGTGACTTTTCAGGAATCGGGTTTGCCATTCCCTCAAATACTATTAAGAAGATAGTACCAATTTTAATTAAAAATGGTTCGTATCAGCACCCCTATCTCGGAATAGCAGGAAGGACTTTGGATCCAGACGTTTCTCTTGCCAACGGACTTGCACGTAATTTCAAGGGCGTCATAGTTGAAAATGTTGTAAAAGGTGGTCCTGCCGACAAGGCTGGCATTGTGGCAGCAACACTTGACAACAACAACATTCCTCACGGAGGAGATATCATAACTGCAATAGATGGGCATCCAATCAAGACAATTGATGACATAATAGCATATTTGGACGACCAAAAGGCCGTGGGTGATAAGACAGTGCTTACAGTAGACAGGCAGGGAAAATCCACAGATGTTACTGTTACACTGGCTGCAAGACCCACGTCATCCCAATGATTTAAGATGACTGGACCTAATGCTGAAATTCCATAAATTAGCAGTTGCCTTTTTGATTCCAATTCTAGGTCTTGACTCTATCATAGACTTTTTTATGTCAATACCATCAGCGATGTACAATTTTGAAATTTTTGTCAAGTCTTCACCATATTGATCCTTTGTTATCTTTAGTGCCTGAGTCAGCTTTGCAGGACCGTTTGTAAGGTTCGAGATTACGTCTGTTTTTCGTTGTTTCATCATAAAGTTAAGACCAGATTTTGGAACAAGGGCTCGCATTAGTACGGCTCCTGCATCAAACTCTTCATCTCTTGCAACGGCATTTACACAGTAATGCATCCCATATGTGAAATAGACATAGGCTTTACCCACATCCCCAAACATTGCTTTGTTCCTTTCTGTCATACCTCTAAAAGAATGGCTCGCAGGATCGTCTTTGTACCTATAAGCTTCTGTCTCTGAGATGATTCCCGAAACTAACATTCCATCCATTTTTCGAATCAATAATTTGCCCAAAAGATCTTTTGCCACATCTACTGTATCCCTGCGGTAAAACGAACGTGAAAGAAGACTCATTCACTGGTTTGTATTTGAATTCCCTTTTTTATCTTGTCAAGAATATCGTGGAGTGTTTTTAAATCATTTTTTAAGACTTGACCTAATTCTGGATTGTATATGACAGCGGCTGGATGCACTGTAACAAAATATAGTTGATCGTCTCTTTTAATCACTTTGCCTCTGTTCTTAGTTATTTCACTTCCATCTAGCAATGAGCCATATGCAGTATTACCCAATATGCAGACAATCTTTGGTCTAATAATTTCAAGTTCTTTTTGCAAGTAAATTCTACAAGAATCTAGCTCTTGTTTGTTTGGTCTTCTGTTGTTAGGCGGTCTGCATTTTACTACGTTTGTTATGTAAATATCACTTCGTGTAAATCCCGCATACTCTAATGCTTCCGAGAGTATCTTACCCGCAGTGCCAACAAACGGAGCCCCTTGCAGATCCTCGTTGCGACCTGGAGCCTCGCCAATGAATATGACATCAGTTTTGATACTTCCGGAGCCAGGCACTGCATTTGTTCTTGATTTTGACAAATCGCATAGAGTGCATAAAACAACAGATTTTTTCAAAGTGTCAAGTTCGTCGGACATTTTAATCTCCTATGCTCTTTACGGTAGCTATTCCTCTAATATGCGGACCGCCATTTCCCATTCTCATTATTTGCATTGGATCACCCTTTCCACAGTTTGTTATTGGACGCACTGTAAAATCATTACCTCGTGCATCAATTGAGTTGAAAAATTCTGGGGCATTGCCCATTACTATTATGTCTCTTAGTAACTCCTTGCGTTCGCCATTCTCAATTTTTTGAGCATATTGACATGAAATGCTCCAGTTGTATCTCATCATATCTATCGACGGAACCTTCATGTCACAAATTAAATAACCAGATTTTACTTCCTTTATCATCTCTTCGGGATTCCAATCACCTGGCCCAATGCAAGTACACGCCATTCGAATAAGTGGCATAAACGAATATCCCGCAGAACGCATAGCAGAGTTTGGTGTTGTGTCAAAAAGGGAGGCAGTCTCTCTGCTCTGCATGTGTCCAACAAGAACACCATTTTCTACAAGTGACTTTCTTGATGCAAGCACCCCCTCATCGTCATATTTGAAGCATCCAAGGCTTGATTTGATTGTAGGATCATCAATTACATCAAGTTCGGCAGAGCCTATCTTTGTTCCAAGCTTTCCTGCCCACCATGCACCTCCTGCCCATGCCATTTCTTTTCCAAGAACTCTATCTGCTTCAGATGGATGACCAAGGATTTCATGAGCCAAAAGCGCTACAAAGTCAGGATTCATAACAACAGTGCTCTTTTCCTCTTTTACAGGCTTAGCATCCACTAGTTTGTCTGCTTTTTCAGAAATGGATTCTGCTCTTTTTAACACATTATTTTCTCCGGTAATTGTTTCTAGTCCTCCCCGACCACCTTCAGTAGTACTCACAGTTTCAGAAAGTCCGGATTCATTAGCAGTGGCAGACAGGTTGGCTATGGTATCATCGTATATTTGAGTAATTTTTGCACCCTCGCTATTGGCAAAATATTTGTGAAATTCGTCATAATGCATAACGATTGAAGATTTGTGTATTCTATGTCTTGCTCTAATTATTTTATCACAATCAAGTGCAAGATCAATCATTTCTTCAGTAGCGGGTTTTTTGAGCATGCTATGAACTACCGTATCTACATGTGCCTTTGATTCTGCAAGTTTTACTTTCTGTTTCTTTGTTTGCGAATAGTGAAGAGCACTCTTTATTGCATTAATTATACCATCTTTTAATTCATCCATGGATTTTGGATTGGATATAGAAAAAAACCCCCAAGCACCATCTGCTAGTAGACGTATTCCCAATCCATTCTCTGCCCTGATGGAAAAGTGTTCTACCTGTCCATTTTCAAGTAAAAAACTGTTACTTTTGATCTTTTCAGCCCTAACGTCACAGTATTTTGCACCATTTTGTAGTGCAAACAGTACTGCTCCATCTGCAAGATCTTGTAACACACTCAGATTCTATTCTGCAACTATTTTATCTTATATTGGAGTTCTTGATGACTCGTTTTTCAGGATAGTAAATGAAAAAACCGAACCCTTGTTGACCTCACTTGTAACCCATATTCTTCCACCGTGCGCATCGATGATTCCCTTGCAAATTGACAGCCCCAAACCACTTCCACCAGATTCTCTTGTAGTTGAAGTATCCACTTGATAAAACTTCTTGAATACATTACCAATTGCATCAGGCGGAATTCCTTTTCCATTGTCTTTTACAGAAACGGTTACCTCGTTTGGATTTTCTTCGACTGATATTTCGATCTTTCCAGTCTTAGGAGATGTTGCCTTTAGGCTATTTTTAATTAGGTTTGTGAGTACTTGAATTATTCTTTCTTCATCGTAGTTAGCATAAATGTCATGATTCAGCGTTTGTGTAAGAGTTATTTTATCAGCCATGGCCTGCGGCTGCATGGCTACTATAGTACTTTCTAATGTTTTTCTCAGGTTATTATTTGATTTTTTGATTCTGAGTTGACCCAACTCCAGCTTCTGCGCATCAAGTAGATCAGATATTAGTTGTAAGAGGGATGACGCACTTGACCTAATAACTTCTATTCTTTCTTTTTGATTCTTATTCAAGGTTCCAAGATGCTCGCCCAACAATATGTCAGAGTATCCTTGTATTGGCACCAGGGGAGTTTTTAGTTCATGTGTTATCATGGCAAGAAATTCATCTTTTGCTACCTCAACTTTTTTAGCGTCTTCTTCTTTTTTCTGTATGGTGTTTGATAGAGAGTTGATAGTGTTTGCCAGTTCTCCTACTTCATCATTGGAACTATAATTGATGTGCTCGCCATAGATTCCTTCCCGTACTCTAACAATTGCTTGAATAAGCATTTTCAAGGGGTCAAGTGATCTTTTTATTGAAAATAATACTACTGCAAACACTCCAATGTCTGCGATGAGCAATCCTTGAACTATAACCACGTTTTGGTTTAATTTGGAATCAATGAATTTATTCCATTCATCTACAAACTGCGAAGTGGTTCCAAGTAAATCCGTTCGTTGACTCTCAAGTTGTTTGAGCGCCAAACCGAACTCTTTAGAAATCAAGGTATTGTTTTCAATAAATTCTATCTTGGCATTTTCTGCTGCCCATAACGGGTCAATGCTTCGCAAGGAATCAGAATTCTCTCTTGGAATTTGCTGCAAATTTTCTTGTGTTATACCATATTTAGCGTATTCTGCAGTATCAAGTGGCACTCCTTCAAGATTTTTGAGATCACCGTCATAGATTATCCGGTCTTTTTTGATGGCTTCGGTGGCATTATTTCCCTCACCTATTGAAATCAAGAGAGTATTCTGCCCTATGTCTTTAGCGATGTCAACCATTTGTGCTGCAATTATCTTGTGCTTATTGTAATTCCTATCTAAAGGTGCTAAATCGTTTACAATCCCATTTGTTAATGATATCAAGTCTCCATTTTTTCCCAAAACGTAACTGAGTGCATTCTTAACTTTTGGATCAAAGACAGATTCTTGACGGATTTTTTCTGTATCCTGCTTGTAACTTTGCCATGAATTTCCCACTTGGTCATACATTGGTCTCAATTCAGACGGAACTGCAACTACATTAGTATCTTGAAATGTCCCCCCCGTTCCCAAAACTGCGTAAGTCTGCTCAAAGTCATTGATTTCGTTTACCAGTGTTTGCCTATCTGTTTCATTACCACTTGCAATGGAATTGGCAGTGCCTGAAATTCTCTCTACAATAACTTTTAGATCGTTTGCATCGCTAATAGAATGAAGTACGTCCAAGTTTTCTTGCGATATAGAGAGCAGAAGAAACAGGTTAATTGCAGAAACACCAATTATTACCCCAAGTAACAAGTATGTTTTCTGGGTGATCTTCAATTTGATAGGAAGACGAAAGGCAAGCCTATAAAAGCTTGTATAAAATAGATATGGTAATTAGTTAAAATGTCTGACGAGTTTCTGAAGGTTGCAAGACAAGAAGTACAGTCAGAGATAGAGAAATTGGAACGTATTGTATCTCATTGTAATAATGACGAGCATATTTTTAAAAATTCACAAAACATCAAAGAGCATCTACATAAAATTAAAGGGCTGGCCCCCATGATAGGACATGAAAAAGTTGGCGAGATTGCACGAACTAGTGATAACATCTTAAAACACATAACAAGCAAGGGAGCGCTGCCCGGTTCTTGTCATGCGATTGCTAAAGCTGTAGAAGATATGAAAAAATATTTTATGGCTTGAGTGTATACGACTTGTTTCAAAAAAATGATGCGCAATAAATTTCCACAAGTGTCAGACTTGTGAACTGCTTTTGACTTTAAATACTTTGAATGTAGAGATGTAAGAAATGACTAGGGTAATGATAGCCGATGATTCAGATGCCATAAGGATGGTGCTCAAAGACATAATTGCCATAGGCAAACATGAATGTGTAGCCGAGGCGGCAAACGGACTGGAAGCTATTGAGCAATTTAAAAAAATAGATCCCGATGTGGTACTTTTGGATATGGCAATGCCAAAAAAAGACGGCCTTGCAGTGTTAAAGGAGATGATGCTCCTAAAACCAAAAGCTAAAGTGATCATGATTACTGCAACTGACAATCAGGCAGTCATAAAACAATGTGTTGCTGAAGGAGCAGCAGCCTACATACTAAAGCCGTTTGATTTCAATGATGTGTTAGCCAAAATAACGCAGGTCCTTGATTCATAGTTCAAACGTAATTTTTGGGAATCTCCATTTAGAAGACTGCTCATTATTGTATAATGCACAGTTATGATTAAAAGGTGCCAAATAGCTTGACTTGCTATTGGAGAAGATAGTAGTAGATACAAGCATCATAATAGATGGCGAGATAACCAAGCTGATAGAATCAGGAAATCTTAAAGACTGTGAAATAATTGTGCCTGTTGCAGTTTTAGATGAGCTCCAGGCTCAAGCCTCACAGAGTAAGGACTATGGTTTTGTCGGTTTAGAGGAGATAAAGAAGATTCGCGAGCTGGCGCAAAAAAACAACATCGCAATTAGATTCGAGGGAGAGCGTCCTAGTATGGAGGACATAAAATTAGCAAGGCATGGAAGAATTGATGCCATAATAAAAGACATTGCAAAAAAGAATGCTGCCACCTTCTACACGGCAGATTATGTGCAAGCTCTAGTTGCACAAGCAGAAGGCATCAAGACAAACTATTCGAAACCCCAAGTTAAGATACTAGACCTAGAATTTGAAAAATATTTTGACAAGGAAACAATGAGTGTGCACCTCAAAGAGGGAACAAAGCCAGTTGCCAAGCGAGGAAAACCGGGAGCATTTTCTCTGGTGGAATTGGAAGACAGGATACTTGACAAGGAATATCTGGAGAGTATCACTACAGAGATTTTAGAGTCTTCCAAGGTTAACCAGAGCGGAGTCATTGAAATTTCAAAATCTGGAGCACTAGTAGTCCAGTTTCGAGATTTTAGGGTAGTCATAACGCATAGACCATTTTCTGACAGTTATGAAATTACAATAACACATCCGCTTGTCAAGTTATCACTTGAACAGTACAACATATCAGAAAAACTCATGAAACGATTATCTGAAAGCGCAGAGGGAATACTTGTTGCAGGAGCACCAGGTTCTGGGAAGAGCACGCTAGCATCAAGTCTTGCCGACTTTTATTCCAGAAAAGGCAAGATCGTCAAAACATTCGAATCACCAAGAGATCTTCAAGTGGATGAGAAGGTCACCCAATATACACATCTTGATGGAAGTTTTGAGAATGCGGCAGACATTTTGCTCTTGGTCCGTCCTGACTATACCATATTTGATGAAGTTAGGAGACATCATGATTTTCGAGTCTTTTCAGATTTGAGATTAGCTGGAGTAGGCATGGTAGGCGTAGTGCATGCAAACGCGCCACTTGATGCTATTCAGAGATTCATAGGGAAGGTAGAGCTTGGCATGATCCCACACATATTGGATACAGTAGTATTTGTAAAAGCAGGACAGATTTCCAAAGTATATGAGTTAGAGTTCAAAGTCAAGGTTCCCACAGGAATGACAGAGCAGGATTTGGCAAGGCCTGTAATAGAAGTTAGAAATTTTGAAAACCACGTATTAGAATACGAGATCTATACCTATGGAGAAGAAAACATTGTCATACCAATATCAAAGGAAGTAAAAAGCGGCGGAGTTGAAAAACTTGCTGAATCAAAGATAAAAGAAACAATAAGACGGTTTGATCCTGATGCTGAAATTGAGATTCTCTCAAACAATAGCATTCGAGTAAGGGTTGACAAAGATTCAATACCATCAATGATAGGGCGTGGAGGCTCGACAATTAATGAACTTGAAAAAAGCCTCGGAGTTCACATAGATGTAGAACCAAAAACGTCGTCACGCGGCGACGGTGAATGGTTTGATATGTCAGAGTCTGGAAATAATTTCATATTTGAAGTAGATGAGGACAAGTCTGGAATGGATGCGGACGTTTACGTCAAAGACAAACACTTGTTGTCTACTAGGGTAGGAAAGAGAGGAAGAATAATCATAGCCAAGAGGTCTAGTTCTGGAAAGAGAATAATTAATGCAGTAATGTCAAAAGACGATATCAAGATAGTTGTGCACTAGTTACTGAAAGTCCTCAAGAATCTTTGGGTTTTCCTTTAGAAATGCGATGAATTTTCTAAGCTGCCTTATGGTTTGAGGATTTAGATGGTGTTCTATTCCTTCAGTATCTTGGTTTGCTATCTCATGGCTAATTCCAAGCATCTTAAAAAATTCAAGCAAAGTTCCGTGTTTTTGCCGTATGGCTTCTGCAATCGTGTTGCCTTTTGCAGTTAGGTTAATCCCCTTATACTTTTCATATTCCAAGTAGCCATTTTCGTCAAGCCTTTGGAGCATCTTTGTAACTGATGGAGCACTGACATTTAGATATCTTGAAATGTCTATGGTATTGGCATACCCTTTCAATTCCACAAGTTCTGATATTACCTCCAGATAATCTTCCATTCTGGAATAATCCCCTTTTGCTGATTTATGGGCCTCCTTTATAGACTCGAGCCGCTCACCGCGTTTCTCTTTCATATATGACTGATCGGTTACACTCCAAGTGATATAACCTATCCTTTGATCAGAATTCTTTACCTTATTGTAATTGATCTTTTGCATGGATTCTTAACTAGAAATCTCATAAGATGAGACAAGTTATGGATGAGGGACTTAGAAAGAATATTCATAAAATTAAAAAAATGAGAGAATCTATTAAGAGACGCGCAGAAGTATATTCATCGCTTGGAGCACTTGATGATCGTGGAACTGCGCGTGCGCTAGGCTCTCTTCAACGTGCCTCTGCACCTGGCAAGAAGATCCAAAAGATAGGGTTCATCTTCTTGCTTTCACCTGATCCGTTTACCACTCCTATCGGCGTCCCTATGATAATAGCTGGTAAATATCTAGATAGAGTTTACAATGGTGCCACAATCAAAGATGTCGGACACGAAACAAGGAACTTTGCAATCAATATTTCTGATTTTAAGGATACAATAAAATAAGTTCTGTAATACTATTTTACAATTTTTCCATTAGTTTTTAACTAGAAATGGAGTGACAGATTTTGTGGCTACAAGAGGCCAGATATTAATCCCAATAGCAATTACTGCAGCAATAATTGGAATCGTTGGAGTGCTAACAGTTCCTGCAGATTCTAAACTTGCCGAAGTTAAATTTCCAAAGGGTACCATAAAGATAGACAATATCACTCTGGATGTACAAATAGCTGAAACAGACGCCCAGAGAGCAAGAGGTTTGATGTTTCAAGATTCTTTGCCATATGATCAAGGAATGATCTTTGTTGTCGATAACCCCCAGGTTGTTCCCATCTGGATGCTCAACATGCAATTCCCACTGGACATAATTTGGTTTGATAGTGATGGAAATGTTGTACACATAGCAAAATACGTGCAACCATGCAAGTCGGCTCTTGAAACAGTAACATGTACTGTGGACAATGGGGGAGGCAAGCTTGCAAAATATGTTCTTGAGACTACGGCGGGTTTTGTTAACAAATATAACATCACGGCAAGTTCCAAACTACAAATAATATCTATTTGACCTTACTTTCTTGAATTGCTTTCTGCAGTTCACTGAATGCATTACGTACTTCATCGACAGCCGCCTCATCTTCAAGCGTACTGATATCTCCAATCTTTTCGTTATTTGCCACAGATTTTAGTAACCTACGCATTATCTTACCACTCCGTGTCTTTGGTAGTTTTGAGACCACGTATAGCTGATCAGGAGTTGCAATTGGTCCTACTACCTTACGTATGTGTTGAATTAGTTCAGATTCTAATTGTTTACTTGGTGTTATCCCCTCTTTTAGAACCAAAAATGCGATTATTGACTCTCCTTTTACCTCATGTGGTATTCCGCAAACTGCAGCTTCTGCCACCGATTTGTGAGATACAAAGCCGCTTTCAATCTCTGCAGTTCCAAGCCTATGCCCTGCCACTTTTAGCACATCATCTGCCCTGCCAAGCATCCAAAAGTATCCATCCTTGTCCCTAATGGCATAGTCCCCCGGATAGTACACGTCCTTGTACTTTGACCAGTAAACAGTTTTGTATTTCTCGTCATCATTCCACAAAGAAAGAAGCATTCCTGGCCATGGTGTCTTTACGACAAGGTACCCCTTTTTTTCAGGCGGAAGTTCGATGCCATGGTCATCGACCACCGCCACGTTTATCCCAGGCAATTCTCTGGTTGCAGAGCCTGGCTTTAGAGGGATTGTTTCAAGTCCAGGTACTGGCGAGATCAATGCTCCTCCTGTTTCAGTCTGCCACCATGTATCTATTATTGGACATTTTTCTTTTCCAATTACTCTGAAATACCACTTCCAAACCTCAGGATTTATTGGCTCGCCCACTGTGCCAAGAAGTCTCAAGCTTGAAAGGTTTTTTGAGTTTGGAAGATCATCGCCATATTTCATGAACATGCGTAACGCAGTAGGAGTTGTATAAAGAATTGTAACTTTGTATCTTTCAATGATTTCCCAAATTCTTGCCGGTGTTGGATATACTAGAGTTCCTTCATACATGACTTGGGTGGTACCATGCAGTAAAGGTCCATAAACCACATAACTGTGCCCTGTCACCCATCCAATGTCAGCGGTACAAAAATAGATATCTGATTCTTTGATATCAAAAATCCACTGGAACGTGCTGTAAAGATGCACCAGATAGCCACCAGTGCCGTGCAGCACTCCTTTTGGTTTGCCCGTTGTTCCTGACGTATACAGGATGTAAAGTGGGTGTGTACTGTCAAGCTTTTCAGGTTCACAGTGCTCTGACGCGCCGCTTACAAGATCTGTCCACTTTTTGTCTTTTTTTCCCATGGATATAGGAATCTTTGTATGCTCATATACCAACACATGTTCTACAAAATCAAGACCGGAGATAGCTTCATCTACTACTTGCTTTAGTTTTACTATCGCTCCCCTTCTAAAGCCACCATCTGCAGTAATTATGACCTTAGATTTAGAATCACTTACCCTATCACGAATAGACTGTGAGCTAAAGCCAGAAAAAATTACTGTGTGTATGGCACCAATTCTTGCACAAGCAAGTAGTGATACTACCAATTCTGGAATCATTGGTAGGTATACTGTAACTCTATCTCCTTTTTTCACCCCAAGGGATTTGAGAGTATTCGCAACTTGACATACATAGCTTAGCAGTTCTTGATATGTCAAGGAGCGTTTCTTACCATCTTCGCCTTCCCACAATATGGCAGTTTTCTTGCCATTTTTTTGGGATGTTACGTCAAGTGCGTTATATGATGCGTTTATTTTCCCATTTACAAACCATTTCGCAAAGGGCGGATTCCATTCAAGCGTTTTACTCCATTTTTCAAACCAATGAAGATTGTTTGCCTGCTCATCCCAGAATTTTACATAATCCTCTTTGGCTCTTTTTCTTGTTAAGACATCATTGTTACCAAGCCCTATAGCATATTTGGTATCCAACAAGGATTAATGTAACGTGTCATCAAAAAAAGGTTCGCTCAAAAGGAGGGTGGAGCGTATGTCCCCAATCCCATCAGACATTCAAGAAGAAGATATTCTCTTGAGCCAGTCTGAATCTTGAGGTTCTTCGTCACCATCGGCTCCAATAGCAACTGGTTTGGGAGTTGATGTTGGGGGAATATTATTATCAACTGCCACTCCAGTAGATACTGGCGTCTTTGGTTGAGAAGAAGGGGTTTCTACCTTGCCTAGGTAAGAAACGGCGGCTGAATGGACGTCCTGTTTTGGACTTTCTGTTCGCTCCATAGTTTCAACTGAAAGATCGTTGATGCGACGTTGGATGTTTACTATCTCTGCCTTTTCGTGCTCGATGTGTTCGATGATTTCGACCGTGTGAGTTTTGACCGACTCGTACTTGGCATCAGAGATCTCATTGCTTTTATTTTGTAATTTGGCATCAAATCTCAGCATTCGTATAGACTTGAGCTGATTGTCAAGATCTGCCAGCCTCTGCTCTAATTTTTCTTTGATCTTTTTCTCGGTCTCTTCCAGAGTTAGTAATTTCGTCTTATACTTCTCGTGGATCAATTCAGCATCCTCCTTCATGTCGTCATTTTCAGATACGATGTCTATCAGCGCACGAATTCGGCGCAATGTAAGGCCCTTCTCGCGCAACAATCGTTGGGCGTCTAATCTCCACCTAGGAATGAAAATCACATATTGACCCTGAACGACCAATTGCTCAAAAGGAACTTGTTTTAGCCCTTCGGAACCACAATCAACACCTACGGTTTGTACACTTCCGTCTATGTCAGTTATGGTGCCAATGACTTTACCAATGTATGTGCCATACATGTCCTTAACTTGCTTGCCGATAAACTCGACATCTTCTTTGCTCATTGAAAACATGTTAAATTTTTAATATAACCAGCAAAGTGTTAACAAGGTTTCAAATTTTTGTAAGATCATTTTAACAAAGTTTTTCTATCCTTTATACAAGAATCAGTAATTTTAAAATGAGTTACATCGTAATGGTCCAACAATGATTACAAAAGAAGAATTGGACGAAGTCCTACACTTTGTCTCCAAACGCTGGGTAGACATGAGCCGTGAACCAAACCATAAAGCTTTTGAAAACATGCCCACTGATTTTTGGATGAACTCCATGGGCGGAACTGCAGGCGAAGGAAGATGGATAACGACTTTGATGTATACCGAAGATGCATCTGAAGCAGAATCGTTCAAGGAAGTGCTGCTCAGATGGCAAGCAAAGCACAACACACTGAAAACGAGTCAGACAGATCTAATTCAGATTGGAAAAAAGACAGGACGATAAAAAAGTAGATTATTTATAATTGAACTACTTTCGAATCGTGTTGTCAGAGTTTTCGGAATCTGAAAAAAAGATCTTGCTAAATCACTTTTCTAACGTAGATGATTCTGTCTTTGCAATCATAACACCGCGACAAGTAGATCGAGGTGCGCTCATGTCAAGGTACAGCAGAACTGACAAGAACATGCGCAAAGTTTTTCTTGATGAATTTCTTCAAAATGAAAACCGCGGAGAAGAATTTTACAACAAAGTTTTGCTAGAATACGGAGACGATTCTGTCGCAGAACTTGGAGAAGCGCAGATCGCAATAGAGGGTTTGTCTAACATTGCAGTAAAGAAGATAGAGGATAGAAGAATAGGGCTATCATATCTTGAAAAATCATCACGTTATGTAGCATGGGACAAAAAAGTCAATGGAGCGTACAAATTTTTCAAAGAACCCGACATAATGAATTCAAAGCATGCAGATAGGTACCTAGAGTCTTGCAATTTTGACTTTGACGTCTATTCGAGAAATATTCAACCAATGATAGATTACATTAAAGAAAAAGAGCCAATTGAAGAACAAAAGTTCAAAAATTCTTCAGGGGACGACGTTTTATTTTCCCATCTCAAGGAGGAAGAGGAAATCAAGTCTGCCACACGCATTTACAATGCAACAATAAAAGCCAAGGCATTAGATGTTCTCCGGGGCATATTGCCTGCCTCAACTCTCACAAATGTTGGAATCACAGGCAATGGAAGGGCGTTTGAATACCTTCTCACAATACTGTATTCCTCAAGCCTAAAAGAAGAGAAGGAACTTGCACAAAAAATACACCGAGAGCTTGATACCACAATCAAGTCTTTTGTCAAGAGATCTGATGATAAACATGGGAAAGACTTGCAAAAATATCTTGCAGAGTTAAGAGAAACTGGAAACATGTTTGCCAAAAAATATCTGAAAACCAAAAAAACCAAAGATTTTCTTGTAGAGATGATCGAATCAGAATCTGAAAAAAGAGCAGAGGACAAGATAATTTCCGCACTGTTGTATGAGCAGTCACCTGGAGTGCCATATGGAGAAATTGTGGCTCAGATAAAAAAAACGGACTTGTCTACAAGAAAGAAGATTATCAAGACTTATTCAGGATTACGAATGAATAGGAGGCAGAGGCCGCCAAGAGGGTTTGAGATGACAGACTATACGTTTGATCTATTAACTAACTTTGGTATGTTTCGAGATTTTCACAGACATCGCGTGCTAACACTAGAACGACAGTTGTTAACAACAGATCACGGATTTTCAGTTCCAGACGAAATCGTATCACTTGGGATAAGAAAGGATTTTGAGGATTGTATGTACAAATCAAAAGAAGTCTTTGATTTGATGAAAAAAAACATACCGCATCAAGCGCAATATGTTGTAAACTTTGCATACAAGTATCATTATTTTATGAAGCTAAACTTGAGGGAAGCTGCACACTTGATTGAACTAAGAACAGTTCCACAAGGACATCCAGATTATCGCAAAGTTGCTCAAGAAATGTTCAACTCAATTAAAAAGGTTCATCCAAACCTTAGTCAGATAATAAAATACGTAGATCTTAAGAGTTACAACCTTGAGAGGTTTGAATCCGAAAAAAGAATAGAAGAGAAACGGAAACACTTACGCTGAATTCTTTTACTTGAACCACTGTTCTAGAGTGTGGCTCTTCTTTTCTATGGCTTTTTTTAGCCTATTTAATGACGCCTCAACCCTCTCGCTTGAAAAATTCCTCTCTTTTGTAAGATAGTTTGTCATACCACCATAATCTACGTCACCAAATTTCAGTTCAGAAACTTGGGCTACCTGAGGATTCAAAAAGATCTCCCTTATCTGTTTGTAATCTATTTGGTCTAGTTTTTCTTGAATTTGTGGAATTTCTTCCAGTTTGCCATATTGTTTTATTGCCTTGAGTGCAGTCTTTGGGCCAATACGCTCAAACCCATCAGGGTTGAAATCAGTCCCTATCATTATGCCAATGTCCACTAGTTGCTCTCGGGTTATGCCAAGATCATTTAAAGTCTTGTTAAGGTCAATAATCTCGGGTTCAACTTCGATTGTAGTGTTTCTATTTGGAAGTTTTCTCTTACCGCTGTTTGTAAAATTTCGTACAAGCTTCTTTGCCCCAAACAAAAGCGAGTCAAAGTCTTGGCTTGCAGATGCATGAGCTTGTCCAGTCATGGTCATGTGTGCAGCCGTTGCCTCTCCTTCAGATGGAGCCTGTACAAACGGTATTCCAAACAGACCAAGCAGTCTCTTCGAGTCTTCAACCATATCGTGTTTTAGGACAGATGTTTGCTGTGCATACTTTTTTGCTTCTTCATATCTGCCTTGACTAATCGCATTTTCATATTTTATAGTAGCCTCTTTTTTGATCTGCTTTCTTCTCTCAATCTCGGCTGATTTTAATGATGGAGGTTTGCCGTCAAATACATAAACCGGCTTGATTCCAAGCGATAGGAAGTTGATGTTCCTATAGAATAGACCGGATATGTGGCTTGTAATTTTACCACTATAGTCAGTCAAGGGCAGTCCGTCTGGTCCGCGTATGATAGACAAGAATTGGTAAATTGCGTTATAGGCATCTATGGCTACTACTTTTGATGCAAAAGACTCCAAAGTTGTCTTTTCCCGAACACATAAAACCTTGAGATCTAATCCCACATGTTCAGTTTATAGAATGGTGCTTTTTGCTTTTCCTATCTCTTCTTGGGTCCGGATTTAGACTCCCATCCTCTTTCAATTATCTCTTCGTAGACGTTTGAGAGTTTTGGTATGGCCTCGCCCTTTTCTGCGGCGACCTTTACCTTTTCGCGATAATAGTTTTCAATTGCTTTGGCAATCTTTCCATCTATGGTAATTGATACACGTGTCTTTGCCATACTATTTGACTAGATTCTAGTCAGCACATATCAATAATAAACTATCTATTATCAATTATTGCAAATTAAGACAAAACGACCGTTTTTGAATTGTAATTGTACAGGCTTGTCATTTGGCAAACCAAGGCGAACTCGTAGATCCTCTACAGTACAATCATCAGATATTGCATATTTTGTTCCTTCAAACTCGACGGTTATTGTTTTCTTTGTTACTGCTTCCATCAATGTTTTTAAGATAAATTATCTACTTTATATCCTTTATTATGTATTTGATCATATGATCATCTGATCACTATTCTGATTGTATTTATGTACCCAGAACCGAGTCTTTTATGAAGCCAGGTTAGCCAAGCGGTACGGCGACCGCCTCGAGATCATTCAACAAGGCAGCGGTTGTGCATCTGCACTCAGGGGTTCGAATCCCTTACCTGGCGCTTTTGTATTCCACAACATTTTTAGATTAAACCCAGCTCTGAAACGCGTAATTCTGATTAGGACCAAATAGTAATCCTAAGATTTTCGGTTTATCCCGCCAAAAGAGATGCGGAAGAGTAAAAATCACGCAATTTCGTTTACAAGTTGATTTGAATCACAATTCTGCCCATAACTCATAGGTTTTTCCCCATTCTTTTCTCTTGAATGTTAACGTTTACAGCAACCATCTGAAATGGTTGCAAGCGATAAAAACACGAAGCATGGACGATTTCTTCAGTATGCGAGCCACATTGGAGACAGATTCTTTTTACCACTTTCCTACATTCGGAACATAAAAGCAAGTTTGCCAACACACCGCCGCACCGTCTACAAAGTTCGTCGTGCATCAGTTCCTCTATTCATTTTATGATTAATAACTGACTCTCACCTCAGAAGAAAGTGAAAATTTTACTTAGAAATCTTCCATATGTCAGGTTTAATTTACCTAGAAATTTTCCATGTCAAGATTCCTATTGCAAAGTGAAAGTCCTTTCTCTGTCAAAATTAATTCTTCATATCCATCGTCATTGATTTCTTTTCTTATCAATTCCATCATCTCAAGCCAATTAATGTACAGCCTGCACTTATCATATCCCATATTGCAAGCACTTGCAAGAAGAGTTTTTTTCATTCGTGCGTTTTGGTGCAATGTGATTATAACTCGTGTTACAGTTTTCCAGTCTATTCTTTTGAGTTCTCGTTTTCTTTGTTTTAGTTGATTCAATCTGCTCTCCCTAAATGAGATCATTTTCAACAGACATAGGCGAAAAATAGGTTAAACGAATAAAGTATTACGTATATTTTCTACTAAATATTAATTTAGATGTACCTTACAAATTGTTTTTTTACGGTACAGGAACTTTTACATATAATAATGTTCTATTTCAAATAACCGAATTATTTTTATAATAAAATCGTATTATTGATCCATCTTGAAGTATAGAAACAGAATGGAAATAATTGCAACGATACTTCAAGCAACTAGTACTGGAACCACGAAAACGAAAATAATGTATAAAGCGTACTTGTCATATACCCAAGTTAGAGAATATCTCAAATTTCTACAAGAAAACAATCTTATAAAATATGAAGAGGGGCCTCAACTTTTTAGAGTTACTGAAAAAGGGAGAGACTTTCTGCAAGCATATGATGAAATCAGTGACTTGATTTCATTCTAACATGTTCTGAAGTACAAAATAATTTTGTTTTTTATTGTTTTGTCTACTTACGTCTCAATTCAGGTTTTTCACATGATCTAAAATTCTAATTACTTGAAGGTAATTCTATTCAAATTATCAACGATTTCTTTTATCCATGTTTTGGGCCAATCATCTCATCACTTTTCACATTTTGGTCCCACTTGCCCCGGATTCCTCTAAAAATAATATACGAGCCTCCCCCTATAAGACCCAATGCTAGTGCAAGATAAAGAAGCGCATCGTGCTCTACCTGCACACAGCTAACATGTACAGCGTTACCAGAAGAATAGTCATAACAGTCATCAAACTGTGAGGCTTGCATCGACATTTGAGAATATTCAGAGCCTCCCATGCTTGCAACGTAAAATCCTACAAATATGATTACAGAGCCTATCATTATCAGCCTGATGTCGCTCATGGTTATGATTTGCTATGCATAATATTTAACGTTGTAAGCTCCTATCTTCAGTGATATCATGGTCTTTGGTTTTGGAAAGAAAAAAGTGGTAGAAACGCCTCCAACTCATAACCATCAGCAAAGAGAGGCGTCCTTGCAAGAGATTCCCTCAATAATCAAAGAATTAGAGGCCCCACGCATTTCAAACTTGATACAGGAAGCACGTAGGCTAAAGACAGGCATTGAATTAAACCAAAAAAACATCCACGAGTTGATTCTGCAATTAGAATCAGACGATCTAAAGCTTGATGATGTGGACAAGAATCTGAAAACAATTGGGAAAAGGGGCAAGGATGCAGTTGTGGCCACCATTAAAAAAGAGACCAAGACCAGACTTGGAGATATACAAAATTATGAAGATGTTATCGAACTTAACAATGAAGTAAGCCAGATACTCAAGAGGATGGGCGACACATTGGGACTGCATACCCGAGTCATGCATGTTTTTGCAAGAAAATATGTTGACAAGCTAAAAGAAGAGATTTCAGAGATTGCAAAAAACAGGAATTTATTGCATCAATTGATAACAGAACAAGAAAATTTCAAGTCTAGTTCCAATGCTATACTTGATACTATTAAAAAGATGGATGAGTTAGATTCAGAAAGAACACAAAAGATTCACAGGATAAATGAGATAATAAATGAGAGGAATGAGACGTTAAAGGTACTAGCTAGACTTCAAGAAGAAATATCAGATATGAGAACCAGACCAGAATACAGCCAATTTCTGGAAGTAAAAAAGAAGATAGATGCACTTGATGATGAGAAATACGAAATAAGGGACAAGATAACCGCCCAATTTTCCAAGATTTCAAGACCGCTAAACAAGTACAGCTATGTCTCGTCATTTGATAAGCCGATGAAAAAAATAATGGAAGAGACTATTGCTGACCCTTATCATGCAATATCACCCGAAAATAAGGGACCAATTACAGAGATTCTGCAAGCTGTTGCCAAGTCAGTTGTGGCGGGGAACGTTTCAGTTAAAGATTCTGACAGATCGGTTGACCTCATAGAAGAAACAATAGAAAAGCTGGATGAATTTTTAAAACTCAAAGAGAGTCATGCAAAGAAAATTGCAGATCTGAAATCAAACCTGAGCATATTCGATATAAGAAGATTAGAAGAAAAAGAGAGAGAACTTGAAAAGGCTAAGCTTAACTTGACAGACCTTGAAGCATCACATAAAAAGATAGAAAAGGAGATCGGAGAGAATCAGATTCAGGCAGATTCTGCAAAACAAGAATTGGAAAAGAGGCTTGCCCATCTAAGCAATGAAAAAATAGTGGTCAGAATATGAAATTAGAAATTTTCATTCTAAGGTTAATTAGTTTCCATGTAAAAGATATGGCGTGATCTTCAAGAATAAACAGCGGACGCGACGTACTATAACCATCACAAAAGAGACTCGAGATGGAATTCTGACCTATTGCAAGATGAACCATCCAAATGAAGGGATTCTCATCTTACGTGGCAAATACAAAAAAGGCGAAGTCTTTGTCGACGGCCTAGTAATACCACCATTTTCTCACACGGGCCCCACGTTTGCAGGCTTTCCGCATACGTTTTTGCCACTTGATCCAAGCTATGTTGGAACTGTCCATTCACACCCAACCGGCGTAGCAAAACCTTCTGTAACTGATTTGCACAATTTTTTTGGTTTTGTTTCCATAATTGTGCAATCTCCATATGAAGACAATGACATGTTTGCGTATGATCGTG
>JAJPKL010000015.1 GCA_021323705.1 Nitrososphaerota archaeon | reverse complement strand
GATCCCGCGGCCTAACGCTTACGAGGCGTTCGCTCTACCAGGCTGAGCTATCGAGGCATTGGTTCGCAATGCCATCAGAGTTTATAAAAAGCCTTTGTGCTTTGGATGCATTGAAAGTATCAATTTCCGGAGTACGCGGAATTTTTGCAGATGATCTAAATCTCAAAGATGTAATTCATTTTTGCCGCAATTTTTCACGTCTTATAAAATCAAAAAAATGCGTTTTGGCAAGAGATACTAGACCGTCAAGCGAGATTCTGTCTCATGTTGCTTCAGCATCACTTATGGAAAGAGGCATCTCCGTTTACAATCTAGGAATAGCGCCAACGCCTGTAGCATTCAGGGAATCAAGAAAATATGGTAGTGGTCTCATAGTAACATCATCTCACAACCCCCTAGAATGGAACGGTCTAAAATTCATCATAGAAGGAAGAGGAATTAATGAGCTAGAATTAGGACGCATGCTTGAAGAAAAACCATTTTCAAAAGAAAAGGTTGGCTCTGAATATGAAACCAATTCAACATACATCAAAGAGGCTACAAAATTAATTGGCAATGTGAAAGGCAGTCCAAAGATTGCGCTTGATGTTGGAGGAGGCGCAGCATTTCAAGTAGCTCCATTGCTTTTAGAAAAACTCGGATGTAAGATAAAAAAGATAAATCACATTCCTGGCAAATCCTCGCGCGGACCTGATCCCACATCTGACAGATTATCCGGACTTGCAAGATTATCTGGGAAGGCGGACATTGGATTTGCGTTTGACCTAGATGGGGACAGATTGGTGGTAGTAAAGGACGGCAGAAAACAAGCGCCAGATGTTACGTTAGGGCTAGGAGTTGCAAAGGCGCTTGAAATTGGATACAAGAAATTTATCTTGAGTATAGATACAAGTGTGGCTATTGAAAAATTTATCAAAAATGAAGGCGGTCAGGTAAAGAGATCCAAGGTGGGGGAAGCAAATGTGGTTGATTTGATGTTAAAGACAAACTCTCAAGCAGGAGGGGAAGGAAGCAGTGCAGGTTTTATCTTACCTAGATTTAACATGTGCAGAGACGGCCTACTAACCAGCGGTCTAATTGCATCGATGGTTGGAACCAGTGGTTTTTCTGACATTACAAAATTTATGGAAGGATACATCCAGAGAAGAAATAAGATAAATGCAGATTCAAAATTCCATAAAAAAATCATCGATATATTAACTAAAAAGATGGAGAAAAAATTTAGTCAGATAATAACAATAGATGGCATCAAAGCCATAATAGATGAGGACAGTTGGGTTTTGGTGAGACAGTCAAATACAGAACACAGCATAAGAGTTTCTACAGAATCAAATAATTTGAAAAAGATAAAAAACATAGAAAATGAGATCACACAACTGGTCGCAAAAAGCTATGAAGAAGCCAGACGAGTTAGAAATCATTAAGATATTTCAACATCGATTTGGTCATGGAACAAAATTTGTTCCAGAAGACTTGGAGATCTTATCCATGGCAAATCAAAATTTTCTGGCCAAGTCAGACATGCTAGTTCAAAGTACAGATGTTCTCCCTGGTATGACATTACACCAAATTGCTAGAAAGAGTCTGGTCTCCTGTGTAAGCGATTTTGCATGCAAAGGAGTCAAGCCCCGCTATGCAATAATTTCACTTGCAATTCCTTCAGGTTTTACTAGAAAGATGGTAAATGAATTGGCGGATGGTTTTGCCAAAGCCTCTAAAGAATTTGATGTAAAGATTGTAGGTGGGGACGTGAATCAGGGAAAGGAAATAGTCATTGACGTTTCCATGTTTGGAATTGGAGACGAGATAGTACGAAGGGGTGGAGCAAGAAAGGGGGACATCATAGTCACATCAGGACCTTTTGGATACCCTTCATCGGGTTTGAAGATAATACTTGGAAAACTCAAAACCAGTGAAAAATTTGTTAAAAAATGTAAAAAATCTGTCTATCTTCCGACTCCTAGGTTAGAGTTTGGATTGAAGGCGGCAAGATACTTTACTTCTTCGATGGATTCAAGCGATGGTCTGTCTATTACTCTAAATGATATGAGCAAGATAAGCAAGAAGAGGTTTGTCATAACTAGAATTCCAACTGAAAAAGATGTGAAAGCGTTTGCAGAAGAAAAGGGAGTCAGTCTGACAGACCTTGTCTTTTGTGGTGGCGAGGAATACGAAATGGTTGCCACAATTCCCAAAGAGAACCTCAGTTTAGTCAAAAAGATTGCAAAAAGACTTGGCATACCCCTTTTTGAAATAGGCTATGTTTCAAGTGGGGAAGATGTGGTTCTTGCTAACAACAAACGAAATACCATACTTGAGAGATGTGGATGGGTCCATCTCAGATCCTAATGTTTTTTAAACCCGTTATAGAGTTCTGAGATGTTGTCAGAACAAGAAACTAAGGAAAAGTGGGGTATTGCACACATTTACAGTAGTTATAACAATACCATTGTACATATTACCGATGTTTCTGGTGGCGAGACAGTAGCCATAAGTTCTGGTGGCAGACATGTGAATGCAGACAGATACGAATCATCACCTTATGCAGCAATGAAATCTACCGCAGCTGTAGTAGAGGCTGCGCATGACAAAGGTTTCACCGGACTTCACATCCGGGTAAGAGCTGTTGGAGGAGTAGGATCTAGAGTTCCAGGACCTGGAGCACAAGCAGCAATCAGGGCACTTGCACGAGGCGGATTTAAGATAGGAAGAATTGACGATGTGACACCAATTCCTCATGATACTACCCGCAAAAAGGGTGGCAAAAGAGGGAGAAGGGTCTAGACTTCGAGAAATTTTACCTTTACTTTAGCGTTATTTTGTTCAAAAAAGTTTGTCATAAAACTGACAAGTTTTTCTTCGTATTTTTTTCCCTTGGACGATTGTATTTTGTCTCCAAGTTTTTGCGGCATGGCATACCAGAGATGACTTTTTAACAATATTTTAAAAAAAGCCCAGCCAAATCGATGTACAGGTTCACTGATTAAATACCCATCAGTTATTTCACAAAGTGACTGGAGGCTATTCATTGCAGAGGTAATCAGCCCTATGTCAGTCTCATAATTAGTAGTTGCAATTTCCAAGATAGTTGATCTTCCGCTCATTTTAGATATCTCCGAAAATATACAAAATGAATCATTTATCCTTCTACTTTTCCGTGATTATAAAATTTGATTTTTCAACATTATAAACCGGGATTTTCTCCTATGTCGTTCTGGTTACTAGTGTTTGAATCTCCCTTTAGTTTATCAGACCAAGATACCAACTTGCCGTCTTGTTCAACCTTAATTGTGGTCTGCACTTTGACTCTAATTCCTACAGACCTGAAAAGGGCAAGCAGTTTTCCCCCATCAATGATTTCAGTCACCTCTCCAGACTGGATAAGTTCTGCAAGTTTTGCTATTACCATGCTAGTTTCTGCCGGAAATTGGGCCTCTGCGTTTTCTAGAACTTCAAGCCCTCTATATCCAAGTTGCTTGACTACGATTTCACGTGGAGAATGCGTTTCTGGTTGCTGTTTTTTTGCCTTTAATTCCTCGATTTTTTGTTTCTGAGAAATGTTTTTTTGCATTTCAAGCAGCCTTTTTGCTTTCAAAAGTTCTAGTTCTTTGTCTTCTTCGCTCATCCCTTGATTACTCCTATAGGAACTAGTTTGGCTACTTTAGTTGCTATGCCCAACTCATGTGATACATTTGCCACCGCATCCACATCCTTGTATGCTTCAGGTGTCTCTTCTACCACACCTTCCCTGGTAAGAGCTTTGATGAAAATTCCTTTATCTCCAAGAGATTTTTGGACTTGGTTTTCAGTGAAACTACGTCTTGCAGCTGATCTTGACATCATTCTTCCTGCTCCATGAGCAGTAGAACCAAAGCTCAAGTCCATAGAACCTGGTTTCCCTAAAAGAATCCAGCTGCCGGTACCCATAGAACCTGGAATGAATACTGGCTGCCCCAAGTCGCGATATTTCTGAGGTATCTCATCTCTGCCTTTTGGAAATGCTCTCGTTGCGCCTTTTCTGTGCACCACTACTGAGCGCAGTTCACCTTCTATCTTGTGTTTCTCAACCTTTGCAATGTTATGGGCCACATCGTAGATGAGCTTCATATCCAAATCTGTCTCAGTCTGTTTGAAGATTCTTTCAAATGACTTTCTGGTCCAGTGGGTAATCATCTGTCTGTTACTCCACGCAAAGTTTAGTGCTGCAAACATTGCCTTTCTATATGATTCTCCTTCTTCAGAAGAATTTGGCACGCATGCAAGTTCTCTGTCTACCAAGTTTATTTTGTATTTTTGAAGAGCCTGCTCAGATATTCTAAGATAATCGCTACATACTTGATGTCCAAATCCCCGTGAGCCGCAGTGAATCAAGACAGTAATCTGTCCTTCATTGTAAATTCCCATCCTCTTTGCTGCCTCCTCGTCATGGATCTTATCAACGCGTTGGATTTCAAGAAAATGGTTACCTGAACCAAGACTACCAAGTTGTGGAGAACCGCGTTTGCGTGCCGTTTGAGATATCTTACTTGGGTCAGCGTTTTTTATCTGACCATTTTCTTCACATACATCAGCATCATCATTTGAGCCATATCCATGATCTACAGCCCACTGTACCCCTCGTACAAGTACCTCATCAAGATCAGAGTAACTTAGCTTTACAGCACCTTTTGAGCCAACTCCTGAAGGGATTGACTTGAAAAGATCAAGCACTAGATCCTTTAGTTTTGGCCTTACATCTTTTTCGTTTAGGTTTGTCCTAATCAGTCTTACACCACAGTTAATGTCATAACCTACTCCTCCAGGGCTAATCATGCCCTCTTCTGCATCCATTGCTGCCACTCCTCCTACTGGAAAACCGTACCCCTCATGCCCATCTGGAAGCACTACTACATGTTTTACAACTCCAGGTAGAGTTGAAACGTTCATAGCTTGAGTAATAGTCCTATCAGTTAGCATTTTTTGCAACAATCCTTCATCAGCATAGATTGTAACTGGAACCTTCATCCCTCGAGAAGAATCTGCTTCTATGCGATATTCCATGTCTCCTACTTTTTTTGGAGTTAACGAAGTCATCTCTTTCTGCGAAAAAAGGCATGAGGACACAATTTAAATCATGAGAAGGCTTTGATGCTCATTTTATTTTATCAATTTAGTAGTATGTCGATACAGATCATGCAGACCTTTACCATCAAGAATCGATTCTTTGTTCTCCGGTTCATTGGCTTGGTGGGTATCCAAGTCTTTTTTCTCTCCTTCTTTCTTGTCAGCCATGTTCTCACGTTCTAGTATAAGTATAAAAAATTAGTGATAAAAAGTAAGATTACAAACTCATTTCTATCAAGTAGATTTATTTTGCTAGCATGGTTTCCTTCTTGTATGCCTATACTACCAATTGATTCAGGTCGTTACGGAACAAATGCCATGAAGGAAATTTTTGACGACCAAAAAAAGATCGCATACCAGTTGCAGATTGAGGCGGCCACAGCTATTTCACAATCAGAGATAGGCATGATACCAAAAAGTGCAGCTCAAAATATTGCACGGGTTGCAACATCAGGAAAAATAACTGTAAAAAGGGTAAAACAATTGGAAGCAAAAAGTGATCATGATACTGCCGCATTGGTAGAAGCGCTCAGTGAAAAATGCAAACCTTCTGCAAGACCTTGGATTCATTATGGATTGACCAGTAACGATCTTGTCGACACAAGTAATTCCTTGCAAATCCGAGATGCCATCAACATAATAGAACCTAAGGTAGCAAAGATGGCCTCCATTTTGTCAGATATGGCAATGAAATACAAAGAGATGCCCGCAGTTGGCAGAACACACGGCCAGCATGCAAGCATCATTTCGTTTGGCTTGAAATTTGCAAATTCTGCGCTTGAGATGGGAAAGCACGTTGAAAGAATTGAGGAGATGAAAAAGCGAGTCTTGATTTGTAAGACACTTGGAGTAGTCGGGACTGGTTCTCTCATGGGAGCCAAGGCATTGGAAGTTCAAAGAAGAGTTGCAAAAAAACTTGCATTATTTCCTGCAGACGTAACAACTCAGGTAGTACCGCGTGAGAGATACGCCGAATATGTGTTTTTAATGGCATTAATTGGTTCAACACTTGAAAAGTTGGCAGTAGAGATACGAAATCTTCAGAGAACTGAAATAGGCGAGGTGGCCGAGCCGTTTAGACAGGGCCAGATGGGAAGTAGTGCAGTCCCAGTCAAGAGAAACCCAGTAAAAAGCGAACGCATTACATCTCTTTCAAAATTATTGCGCAGTCAAATTTCGGTGGCGTTTGAAAATATCCCCCTTTGGCATGAGCGAGATCTTTCAAATTCTGCCAACGAGAGATTTATTCTTCCCACAACTTCCATCTTGCTCGATGAGATGCTTGAGGCAATGACAAGAATTCTAAAAGAACTGTATGTCAACGAAGAACGAATAAAGAAAAATTTGGAGTTCACTATGGGTCAAATCTTTGCAGAGTTTGTGTTAGAGGCCCTCATAAAGAAGGGAGTGCCAAGATTTGAGGCGTATAGAGACATTCAACGTGTAGCATTTGCGGCATCAGAGAACAAAATAGACTTTAGGGATGCCGTAAAAGACGATAGTGCAATCTCATCACATCTTACAGAGGAAGAGATAGACAAAATTTTTGTTCCAGAGAATCATCTTGGAGCATCAGACCAGATAATCAGAAACGTTTACGGCATTGTAAAAAAGTCTTGTGCTAGATTTTCCTAAGTTTCATTAAATTTTTGTGAATAAGAGAACCATATTGTAGTGCTTTTTTTCTTTTCAATGCAGAATCATTTGGCACGCCAACTGACAAGGCCAACTGGCGAACTATGTGTTTTCTCACAAGATCATCTTTGCCTTTTATTTTTTCTTCAATTGGAATTGATTTTGCAAATTCAATAAATTCTTCAGATAGTAATGGTTGAAGAATCATCACGTCGAATTTTGATGATACGCTGTTTACTGCCTTCATCATCTTGAGCTCGTTTTCAAGTTTTGATTCCATCAGACTCATGACTGCTTCCTTGCCACCGTCTACAGTCTCCCGGTACACATTATAGCCACAAAAAAGCTCATCTATGCCGTTTGCAGTAAGAATTTTGTTGATTCCATGTTTTTTTGCAAGCTTTGACACATAGTAAAATGCTATACAGTTTTCATTCCAAGAAAGGTTGTCTGTTTTGATTTCCTTTCTAATCTCTTTTGCAACAGCCTCAAATTGTTCATCAGGTATGGTGTAGGTAAGATGCTTTAATTTCAAAAGATTTGCAATTTTCTTTGAAAATTCAAGATCGTGTGAGTTTTCAAATCCTATTGTAAGCAGTGTTATTTCAAATCCAAGTTCTGAGCAGATTTTTGCCAAAAATGAGCTGTCAACGCCGCCAGAGAAGGCTATGCCGACTTTTTGTGGTTTCAAAGTATTTTCTACTGCAAGAATTATTTGTTCATGCAGCTTTGTAACAAGATTTGACATTTTATTTGCAACATGTTTTTTCTACGAGAGTTAAATATAGGGTTAGCTAGGAAAAATCATGGGGCTCAGCAAATTAACCGAGGAGCAGATAAAAAAGGAATTGGCCAATTTGCCAGGATGGAGTATTGCAAATGGTAAGTTGCACAAAGATTTTGTTTTTGCAGACTTTGTAGAAGCGTTTGGTTTTATGAGCAGGGCGGCCATACACATAGAAAAGATGAATCACCATCCGGAGTGGTTTAATGTATACAACAAGATCAAAGTAGAACTAGTGACACATGATGCTGGTGGGATAACACAAAACGATATCAACCTAGCAAGGACTCTCAATTCTTTGGCAAAATAGCAGTTCTTGACAAAATCGACTTGTACAGAATTTATATACGGTCAAGCCAAAATTTTTCAAATGCCAAGTGGTTCGGCAATTCTCGACTCGGATTTTCGATACATAGATAAAAAAGGAAATCTTCTGAAGAGCAGAACAGAGCTTTCCATAGCAGAGATGCTCTCATTTTTGGGCATAGAATACGAATATGGTTACAACTTAACTTTAAAGAACGGGAAAAAAATCCATGTTGACTTTAAAACTGAGAAAGGGCTCATAGAGGTAATAGACGATGAAAACGACATTACAAAATACAAAGAACTAAAACAAGAAAATCAAGATGCCAAAATAATTGCAATCGGCCATCCAAAACTTGCGGCTCAGCTAAAAGAGCTGGACGACATTGTCCTTTACAAGACAAAAGATGTGCAGACTGGTTCGATCTTTATAGAGGACCCATCATTTGCATTTGACTATGCACACATACTGCCATTAGTAGAGAAATGCTCTATTCTTCATGGTCATACATCATCAGTGATGGTAGAACTTGTTGGCGAGATGAAAAATAATCTGCTTGTTGATTTTGGAGAAGCAAAGAAAATAATCAAGGAAGTGATTTCCATTTTAGACCACAAGTTTTTCATTAACAAAAAATATCTTGTAAAACAAGACGAGTTACACTACAATATTGCATTTGATGGACCCAAAGGAAAATTTGACCTGCAGATGCCAAAAAACACCACCTACCTATTAGAAGGTGAAGCAACAGTTGAAAACTTGTCAACTGAAATAATAAGACTTTTGGTTCCCAAGATGCCAAAAAACATAGAGGCGGTGGGGGTGTACATCTACGAGGGCTATAACAAGGGAGCCCATATCATTTCACAAATCTCAAGATCATAAAGACATGGAGCCAAAAATCAAGGAAACTGCATGGAATCCCGAGATTGAAAAGCAGATTTTAAAACAGTGGGAAGATTCGAGAATCTATGAATTCAGGCCACAGGGCGAAGTCTTTGTAATTGATACTCCTCCCCCTTATCCGTCCGGGAGACCTTGGCACATAGGTGCAGCTGCACACTATGCACAGATAGACATGATTGCAAGGACAGCAAGAATGGGAGGAAAGGATGTTCTCTTTCCCATAGGAATAGACAGGAACGGACTGCCGGTGGAGATGTACACAGAAAAAAAGCACAACATAAGGATGCATGAGACCGACAGGGCAGAGTTTTTGAAGCTATGTGCTACTGCTCTAGATGATCTTGAGGCTGAGATGATTCAAATAATGAAGAGTTTGGGCCTTAGTGGTAATTTTTCAGAATATTATAGAACCGATTCTGAACAGTATCGTTCTCTCACGCAATCTACATTCATAGAGTTGTGGAAGAAGGGACTTGTATACATTGCAAATAGGCCAAATAACTATGACTGGGTAACTGGAACTACAATTGCTGACGCAGAGATAACTTACGAAGACATTCCAACCAAACTAGTTTACATGAAATTTAAGATAAAGGGCTCTGACATGAACCTCATCATAGCAAGTACAAGGCCTGAACTTTTATGTGCATGTCAAGCAATCATTGTAAATCCAGAAGACGAAAGATATTCTAGCGTAATAGGCAAGCATGCAATGATTCCTATCTTAAACAGAGAAGTTCAGATTAAGACTCACCCATCTGCAGAAAAGGAGTTTGGATCAGGTGCAGTGATGGTTTGCAGCTATGGTGATCAAAACGATGTTGCGTTGTTCAGAGAACTTGGACTAAAAGAGATTGTAGCAATTGGCAAAAACGGGAGAATGACCGAGGTTGCAGGTCCTTACAATGGACTCAAAGTAAAGCAAGCAAGAGAAAAGATAATCGAGGATCTGCAAAATCAGAATTTTGTAGAAAAGATTGAAAACATCAATCACAGGACTCCTATTTCTGAACGAAGTAAGACTCCAATTGAGATAATTTCTATGGAAGAGTACTACCTAAAACAAAAAGAATCTATAGAAAAGATCAAGGAGTTGAGCTCCAAGATTGTATTTCATCCTTCCATGCACAAACAAATCCTCATGAACTGGCTAGAGTCCATAACTATAGACTGGCCTATTTCACGAAGAAGATTTTATGGTACTGAGATTCCCATCTGGTACTGCAAAAAATGCTCAGAGCCTCACGTGCCAGAGCCTGGAAAATACTATAGACCATGGAAAGACCCAAGCCCAATTCCAAAATGCACAAAGTGCGGTGCAACTGAATTTTTAGGAGAAGAGAGGACTTTTGACACATGGATGGATTCAAGTGTCTCGCCTCTCTACGTCTCAAAATATAATCAAGATAAGGAATTTTTTAAAAAGACATATCCAACAACAATTAGACCCCAATCAAAAGACATTGTCAGAACTTGGCTTTATTACACGATTCTAAGATGCGAACAACTCACCGGAATGACGCCGTGGAGTGAAGCGTGGATTATGGGATACGGTGTTGATGAGCATGGTACAAAAATGAGCAAAAGCAAAGGAAATGTCATTGACCCTCTTCCTATAATTCAGAAATTTGGTGCAGACACCTTCAGATTTTGGAGTGCAAGCGAGATAAATCTTGGCTATGACTTTAGGTGCTCTGAGCAAAAGATAGAGACCACAAAGAAATTTCTAAGCAAACTTTGGAACGTCTCTAGGTTCCTGTCAGGATTTCCAATAATAAAGTCAGCTAAAACTTCTCTAACAGACAATTGGATATTATCAGAGCTTGACAAATTGATAACTGAATGCAAAGAAGGCTTTGAGGATTACAACTTTTTTATTCCCTCAACTAGCATTCGTGAGTTTACATGGAATTTGTTTGCAGCACACTACATTGAGATGGTAAAAGGCCGTGCATACGGAAGTGATGGCTTTACTGAAGAAGAAAAAGACGCGGCCATCTTTACGCTGCACAAAGTGCTCTCCACATTACTACTACTTCTTGCTCCAATAACACCGTTTATCACTGATTATCTTTGGCAGACACTATATTCTGATAAGACGGTACACAAGGAAAAATTTCCACAGTCAGAAAATCGCGAGGACTGGACGAAATTTACAAAAATTATTACAGAATTTAATTCAAATGTATGGAATAAGAAAAAGGAACAAAATCTATCTCTGAAAGATACAATAGAGATAGACATTCCTGACGAACTTCAACAGTTCGCAAAAGACTTGAGATCCATGCATAATCTCAAGTCTTGACAAGTTTTTCTAAACCTTCAAAAGCCACATGTACTTTAATAGTGAATTTTCGATAGTAATAGAATGAAAGCGATAGTAATTAGAAAACATGGCGGCCCTGAGGTTTTATCATATGAGGAGATTTCAGATCCGGTGCCAATCAAAGGTCATGCGCTAATCAGAGTAGATTATTGTGCAGTAAACCATCTTGATATTTGGGTTAGAAATGGACTTGCAGGAAAACATGTGCCGTTTCCTCATGTTTTAGGTTGTGATATTTCAGGAACTCTTGTGAAAGGTTTTGGAAAATTCAAGAGCGGTGAGAAAGTGGTGGTATACCCAGCAATACAAAGCGGCATACCAAGGGTGTCATTTTCCATCATAGGTGGCTTTGGCAAATATCATGGAGGATATGCCGAGATGGTCCAAGTACCGCAAAATAATATTATCAAAAAGCCAAGATGGTTCAGTGATGCAGAGGCATGTGCGTTAAATGTGTCATATCTAACCGCTTGGAACATGCTTCAAAGATCAGGATGTAAGAAGGGAGATACTATTCTAATTTGGGGTGCAAACAGCGGCGTTGGCTCTGCGGCAATACTGCTTGCCAGAGCAATGGGGCTTAGAATCATAACTGTAGTGTCAAACGAAAATGGTGCCACCATTGCAAGGAAACTTGGAGCGCATCTTGTTATCGATAGGACCAAATCAGATGTCACAGTTGAAACTCTAAACTATACCAGTCAAGAGGGGGTTGCAGCAGTAATTGACCACGTTGGAGCAAAAACGTGGCCTATAAGCATCGAGGTTCTCAGAACAGGTGGAAAGATGGTTGCATGCGGTACCACCACCGGCGGAGAAGCTACTGTGAACATTAGAGCATTTTACAGCAAGGAGGCGACCATAATTGGTGCATATCTTGGTACAAAAGCACAATTATTGTCATTACACAAATTCATGAAAACAAAAAAGATCAAACCAATAATCGATAGCGTCTTTGATCTCAAAGATGCCCAGCTTGCACATCAAAAAATGGAGAACAGTTCTCAGTTTGGCAAAATAATTCTAAAAGTTTCTAAGTGACAAATTCTCTACAATCACAGTCTAAAACAAGACAGGTTTCTTTTGTCCTAATGTGATCATCCATCAAATGGCCGCATTTTACATTTTTACATGTACGCCTAGATTTTTCTCGTTGAACAACTCTCTGTGCTATCTGATTTGCCTTCTCTTTTGAATATCCTTTCTTGTCGATGTAATAGTGAACTACCCTATTGTATAGCTCATTTGGATCAAACGTGTGGCTCATCATGCTTATATCATCATCATTAAAACATTTTAAGTTGCTGAAACTTGGTTTGAATTAATTTGAGATCTGCATATTAGATGTAATTTTTTTATTATTTTTGTAGATAAAATTGAAATTTTGATTCCTGCGAGACATCCTTAGGATGACACACTAGTGTAGCAAGTTCTCTTTTTCACGCAGTATGTTAAGGGCAGAGCCTGCTTGAAACCACTTTATTTGGAACTTGTTGTAGGAATGGTTCAACAATATCTCTTCCTTTGTGCCATCCTCATGGTGTACGAATGCATGGAGTTGTTTTCCTGGCTGCATTTCTGCAAGGCCTACTATGCTTATTCTATCATTTTCTCCAATTTTGTCATAATCTGCAGAATTTGCAAACGTCAGTGCAAGGACTCCCTGCTTTTTCAGATTGGTCTCATGAATCCTTGCAAAGCTCCTAGCTATCACCGATGCACACCCTAGGTATCTTGGAGACATGGCAGCGTGTTCTCTGCTGCTTCCTTCTCCATAGTTGTTATCTCCTACTACAACCCACTTGAGCCCCTTTTGCTTGTACTGTCTTGCAATAGATGGAAATGTATCGGTAGAGCCAGTAAGAAAGTTCTTTCCTTTTCCAACTTCGTTGTTGTATGCATTTACTGCGCCCAAGAAGACGTTGTCGCTAATTTTGTCTAGATTTCCTCTAAATCTCAGCCAAGAACCTGCAGGTGATATATGATCTGTGGTGCATTTTCCTTTTGCCTTTAATAAAATTGGCAACTCGACAAAATCTTTTCCGTCCCATTTTGGAAACGGTTCAAGTTTTTGCAGCCTGTCACTATTTCCTGGAATGACTATTGCAACAAGATCTGGCATTTCAGAAGGCGGAACGTAGACATCTTTTACACTTTGAAAGCCTTTGAGTGGAACTTCGGGTGCTTTTTTTGGAGGCTGAAGCATGAATTTCTTTCCATCTGGTGTAGTTATTTGATCCTTGAGCGGATTAAACGACAGTCTTCCTCCTAATGCAAGGGCTACAATTAATTCAGGGCTTCCTATGAAGTTCATAGTTTCACGTCGGCCGTCATTTCGTCCTGGGAAATTTCTATTAAATGAGGTAACTATGGTGTTTGGCTCTCCAGCCTTTAGTTCTGGTCTTCGCCATTGTCCTATGCACGGCCCGCATGCATTTGCCAGCACAGTTGCTCCAACCTCCTTTAGAGTTTCCATTTGTCCATCTCTTTCTATTGTAGCTCGTATCTGTTCCGAGCCCGGGGTTACCAGAAGCGGGATCTTTACCTTGAGTCCTTTTTCTTTTGCCTGGTCTGCCACGTTTGCTGCTCTTGTCATGTCTTCATATGAAGAATTTGTGCAGCTTCCAATTAATGCTACAGAGATTGTATCAAGATAGTTATTTTTCTTGACATCTTCAGCAAGTTGTGAAATTGGTCTTGCAAGGTCTGGCGTGTGTGGACCCACTATGTATGGTTCAAGAGCAGAGAGATCAATCTCAATTACTTTGTCAAAGTATTTTTCTGGGTGCTGTTCAACGTCAGAATCTGCCACAAGCAAGTCCTTGTGATTGTTTGCAGTATCGGCAATTTTTTCGCGGCCAGTTGATCTGAGGTAAGCATCCATTCTTTCATCATATGGGAACAGTGAGCATGTGGCTCCAATCTCTGCACCCATGTTAGTTATTGTTGCCTTCCCTGTACAGCTTATGGTTCGTGCACCAGATCCAAAATATTCGATTATTGCGTTTGTTCCACCTGAAACAGTAAGCTTTGCTGCGACATATAGTATGATGTCTTTAGGTGATGCCCATCCGTTCAGTTCGCCCTTTAGGTGGACACCTATTCTTTTTGGATACAAAAGTTCCCAAGAAAATCCCGCCATTACTTCTGCTGCATCAAGGCCACCAACTCCTACAGCTACCATTCCCAGTCCGCCTGCATTTGGAGTGTGCGAGTCGGTGCCTATCATCAGTCCCCCGGGGAACGCATAGTTTTCTAAAACCACTTGATGTATGATTCCAGCACCTGGTCTCCAAAATCCCATGCCGAACTTTCTTGAAGCAGACTCGAGAAATTTGTATACCTCACTATTTTCGTCCAACGCCATCCTAGTATCTTCCTCGCCACCTACTCTAGCTTGAATGAGGTGATCACAGTGAACCGTTGTTGGAAGTGCGACTCGTTTTAGACCAGATTGCATAAATTGTAATATGACCATCTGTCCAGTAACATCTTGCAGTGCAACTCTATCGGGTTTGAGAAGCACGTATGATTTGCCAGGCTCCAAGTTAGTTGCAGTATCAATGTCTTCCAAGTGACCAACAAGGATCTTTTCCGCAAGAGTCAGGGATCTGTTTGCCATCTTTCTATACTTTGAAACGTTTTCCCCTAGTTTTTTGTAGACAGCAGAAACAAGCTCAGGAGTTGTCTCTATATCCATAATGAACATCTTTCATAGTAATCAGAATTTAATATAAACGGTCCTAGGATATTTAATAAATCAATAGTTCTTAGTTTTTCTTTTGCACCAAGTTTACAAAGTATTTGTGTATGGACAGGTCTTCTGTGAGCTCGGGATGGAATGATGTACCTATAATGTTTCCTTGTTTTACTGCAACAATTTTTTCGTCTATCTTTGAGAGCACTTCTACATTTTTTCCTGTGTCAATGACAGAGGGAGCCCTTATGAAGACGCCTCGAAATTTTGGTATGCCGATTTTTTCAAGAGATATATCTGCTTCAAACGATTCTTTTTGTCTTCCAAAAGTGTTCCTTTCAATCTGGATATCAAGATAATCTAAAAGGGGTTGCTCCATCTCACCAACTACCCTGTCCTTTATTTTTTTTGATAAAAGAATCATGCCTGCACACGTTCCCAAGACTGGCATGCCAGAAGCAATCTTTTCTTTTATCTTTTTCAGGGAACCGTTGACTAGAGAGAGTGTTCCAATCACTGTACTCTCTCCCCCAGGTATGATAAGACCGTCAAGATCAGCTATTTGTTCTGGATTTTTCACTTCACTTACAATTCCTTCTACGCCAAGGTCATCCATAGCCATTCTTGTAGCAGAAACATTTTCTGCTACATCACCTTGGACAGCAAGAATTCCTATATTGATGCCGCTCACGCTGTGCTTCCTCTTTCCTGCATTCTAAGTTCCAGGTTCTTGGTGTCAAGTCCCAACATAGACTGTCGCTCATCTACCAGCTTTTGGGCTTCCTTTACTTTGTCAGGATCTTCCCAGAAGGTAGTAGCAAGAACTACAGCTTGTGCTCTTTCCTTTGCATCGTCGGATTTGAAAATTCCAGAGCCAACAAAAATTCCGTCACAGCCAAGTGTCATGAGGTATGCGGCATCTGCAGGAGTAGATATTCCTCCTGCTGCAAAATTTACCACAGGCAGTCGCCCAAGACTTGCAGTTTCCTCTACAAGAGAATATGAAACTTTGAGCTCACGTGCCATACTAACTAGATCTTGCTCGTCACCTGCATCATAAATTGATTTTATTCGTCGCAGCTCAGTATTGACATTTTTTATATGAATTACTGCTTCAGCTACATTTCCAGTTCCCGGCTCTCCTTTAGTTCTTATCATTGCTGCACCCTCTTCAATTCTTCGAAGAGCCTCTCCAAGATTTCTTGCACCATTAACAAATGGTGTTGTGAAATCCCATTTCCATATATGGTGAAATTCATCTGCTGGAGTGAGAACTTCAGATTCGTCTATCATGTCGACATCTGTTGCTTCCAAAACTCTTGCTTCGTAAACATGTCCAATTCTACATTTTGCCATTACTGGAATCGTTATCGAGTCCATTATTTCTTCAATAATTCTAATGCTTGCAGTTCTAGCTACTCCGCCAGCTTTTCTTACATCAGCAGGGAGTTTATCTAAAACCATTACTGCAACTGCTCCAGCGTCTTCTGCTATCTGAGCTTGTTCGACAGTTGTGACATCCATGACTACTCCATTTTTCAACATGTGGGCAAAGCCTCGCTTAAGAGTGGATGTGCCCCTTCTGGTTTCAAACGATCCCAGGTTCTCTCTAACTATTCCTTTTGCATTATCGATATTGCCTGAGAGTGGAATCACACAGTCTGATCGCTTCGAGCGCTATTTATTTTATTATTTCATTGATTATATTGTCAAGACTTGATTGTACTTGAGTTATAATCGGGGGAACGAATTCTTGGCTTGCATTTTGGTCTGCCCACTGCAGATTGACAGTCTTGCCGTTTAGGGTCACTTGGAGACCATATTTTTCATAAGTCGTAGCATCTGGCTTGACTTGATACACTGTATCCGGAATGTGTATAAAACCAGTTTCCTTGACTAATGCCTTTAATTTTGTAAATTCGTTCGATGATAGTTGATATTTTACGTCAGGGTTGGAATAGCCGTTTTTTGTAAGACTGTATACTGCCGAGCCGTCATTTTGTATTGTTAAAACCTCAGCACTATCTGCTCCTATACTTTGAGTTAGGCCAAATGAGACCTTTTGCAAATGTTCCTTTGTATATTGCAAGGTCATTACGTCTTCTGAGTTTACAGCGGTGCTTGATGTCTCAGGTCGCATCAGTTGTGGAACAACGATGAAGATGGCCGCAAGTATGGGTATGGCGGCAAGGATGAGTATTATCGGTCTTGCCATAATTCCTCAACGAAATTTTGTGCAATACAAGAGAAGGAGAATTGTAACGATTTGACAAAAATTAGTTTGCCCATCAACTGACTAGGTTTCCATGTCTCCAATAAATCTTCAGAAGTCAAGTAAATTAAAATTCAAGTGCATTTATTGACCAAACGTGGGGTCGTAGCCTAGCCAGGCATGGCGACAGGATACATCACATGATCACCGCTAAGGGCTCCAGTGGT
>JAJPKL010000033.1 GCA_021323705.1 Nitrososphaerota archaeon | reverse complement strand
TTTGACAAGGTATTGGAAATAAATCCAAGTCATATGTTGACACTATACAACAAAGGAATTTTGTTATCTGAAATGGCAAGACGAGAGGAAGCTATAGCGTGTTTTGACAAGGTATTGGAAATAAACCCGCATCATGTACCAACGCTGTATAACAAAGGATTGGCACTTGAATCGCTTGATCTATTCCATGAAGCATTGCAATGTTATGATAAGATAATCGAAATTGACGCAAATTATGGAAATATATTGTGTCAGAAAGGCAGATTGCTATCATCAATTGGAAAATATAAGGATGCAATAGACTGCTTTGATACTGCACTCGTATTGAACCCATCCAATACAAATGCTCTCTACTACAAATCTTGTGCAATGTTAAAAGATGGCAGGACCGAGGAATCTTACAACATCTTAGAATCAATGATCATGCTTGATTACAGATACAAAGAGATTCTTAGAGATGAAAAAGATCTTGAATGTTTTAAAATTGACAAGAGGTTTATGAAATTAATGAATTGATGTTCGTTTAGTATTTTTTCTTCACGATATGTTTGTTTTAAACAAACAAGGTACTATATGGAAATATTTTATAAAAAAATCCAGATGTTACTATATGGCGTTAAGAATACTTGTTGCCGAAGATAATCAAGACTTGGCAGAGACGTACAAAGTGGCACTTGAAAACAGGGGGCACATGGTAACAACTGCACGAGATGGAGTAGAATGTCTCCAAATATACTCAGATTTTCTAAAAAACGGAAGTAGTGAATCTCGGTCATCTTTTGATGTCGTAATATTAGATCAGCAAATGCCAGGAATGGATGGAATAGACGTTGCAAGTGAGATTCAACGAGTTAATCCAAAGCAGAGAATAATTTTCATCACTGGTTATGGTACAGAAGTTATCAAAAAATTAAGGGGGTTAAAAGAAGAAGTAGAGATAATGAACAAACCGTTCACACTAAAAGCATTGGTCATACAGATTGAAGGATGGTCTCTTTTTACTTGGCGAGAACATGCAAAACACGGGTTTAAGGATTGGGATGGGTATTCTGGAACCTCCGTACCTGTAGGTCCAAGCAGATCAACATAAGTCTGAGGTTTGTGATGCGGCAACATGATTTATCAAAAAGCCAGTACTGGGTTTAGGATAGGAGCATCAGTTGGCATAATAATACTGATGTTAGGTATTGCAATAGCTCTTAGTATATTTTCAACTGCTTCCATTACTAATCAAATGAAAGTCATAACAGACTTTAATGTACCGATTGAAAAGATGGCAATTCAGATGAACAATGTGCAAAAAAATCAAGAGAATTCTATGAATGACGCAATTAAATTTTTACAGACAAAAAATTTATCTGAATTTCAATCATCAGAAGATGAATTTTATATCTATCAAAACCTAATGACCAGTGAGATTACACAAACAAGAGATCTGATCAATACAAGTTCAGACGCACTGCCTCAAGAATACACTGATCCAAACTCTAATTCTATTTTAACAAAGATTGATGAGATAGAAAAACTCAATATAAAATATGAACAAACAGCAAGTGACATTTTTGCCCTATCTGATAACCATGATAGTGTCAAGATTGCCAATCTTGTAAAGGATTTGAAGATCAAAGAAAGTTTATTGGATACAAAACAAAATGAATTATTGACAGATATACAATTAGGATACCAAAACATTCAAACATCTGTAGATGATGCTAAACAAAGATTTTTGACATTTGAAATTACAATAATCGCATCAGCGGGAATTATTTCTCTAGCGTCAGGACACTTTGTAAATCAGATAAACAAAGATTTGAAGCATGAAGTAATCAAAAAGACACGATCACTTCAGAGAGCAAATGAAAAGCTCCGTAAATTAAATACACTAAAAGATGAATTCATAAACGAAGCATCGCATGAATTAAAAAGCCCTCTTAACCCCATTTACGGATTTGTGGAGCTTGCAAAGTGTGGGGGCATGGACAAAGAAGAGGCTTTATCCGGAATTGCAAAGCAGGCCCGTCAAATCGAGGAGGTAGCAAATAAAATGTTAGATTTGGGAAAGATTGACAATAACAGATTACAGCTATCAATTGAACGATTCAATCTAAATGATCTCATATTGGAAATCTCGGAAGCGGCACGAATGAGTATAAATGAAAATATCTCAATAAAGACATCCCTGAAAGGAAATATTGAGGTTGAAGCAGATAGAGTGCGCATTGGTCAGGTCGTTAGAAACATACTCAATAACGCAATGAAATTTACCTCTAGAGGGCAGATATTTGTGACTTCATCTAACAATGGAATTTGTGCAGAAGTCAAGATAATCGATACAGGAATAGGCATACATCCTGATGTTCTTCCCAACCTATTCAACAAATTTGTCACAAAAAGTCACAAGGGGGAGAATCTTGAAGGTAGCGGTTTAGGATTGTACATATGCAAGGGAATCATAGATGCACATAAGGGAGAGATTCACGCATATAACAATCACAACGGCGGTGCTACTCTAGTCTTTTCAATCCCATCGAGTCATCCTACAAATAACAATATGGTTCAAAACACACTTCGTAATTAGTTGTTCGTGTGACTCAAACAAACTAGTATTAATTTATCAATCATACAAATAAAATCACAGAATGGGACTTCAAATACTGTCAGGAGAAGACAACGAATTTGCCGCTCTACAATACAAAAAAATATTTGAAAAAAATCAGCATCAGATTACCATAGCAAGAGATGGTGAAGAATGCGTCACAAAATATAAAAAGGCACTAGAAAATTGCTTGCCAACCTCAGACCCGTTCGACGTCGTATTACTTGATTTTGTAATGCCAAAAAAAAATGGCGTAAGAGTAGCTAAAGAAATACTGGATTTGAGGCCACGTCAAAAAATCATATTTGCTTCCGCATTTGGAAGTGGGGTGCTGGATGATGCCTCTGCCATACTTAAAGATTCGATAGAAATACTGCAAAAACCGTTCTCCTTAGAGTTTTTGGTCAAAAAAATAGAAAGTTCCTGTGCCCTTAAAAGTACACTGAGATAAAATACATTTCCATTTTGGAATGTACTACAGAGCAAAAATTCCATAGTTCTTATCTGTTTTATTAATGATAATCCCTCATGGATAGCATAATGAACATAGTCATGCCAGAGTCTATGATGGCAAGCATTGATAACCTGTCAAAAAGCAAGAACTGTTCAAGCAATACCATAGTAAAATTGGCAGTCGCGAGATTTCTTTTCGATCAAACTCTTCCAATTCCAGAAGTGTACGAAAATAAATTCAAGCAACTTGAGGCAGTATCAAATGACATCATTAAAGAAATTCCTTTAGATAAGATAGTCTCAGTTCAATACACGTTAGATGACGGGAGAGTAATTCACGTCAAACGACAAAGCAAGATGCGCTAAGTATTGCTTTTAACATATAATGTCCTCACTCAAGTAGTATAAAGTGAAGACATTTCATATTTCTGCGAGATGTTCTTTGGTAGTCTTATGATAAATACAGTGGGTTGAGACCTTACAGATATTGTTCCACCATGTTGTTCCACAATACTCTTACAAATTGACAAGCCTAATCCTGTTCCAGTTTGTTTTGTTGTAAATAGCGGATCAAATATTTTTGGAAGTATGTCAGGTGATATGCCAGGACCACTGTCTTCAAACTCCAACTGTACACTTGATCCAAGATCGATCAGTCTAATCTTGATCTCGCCATTGTCATCCATGGCTTGAATTGCATTGATGATGAGATTTGAAAATACAGCTTCAAGTTTCCTCGAATCGCAGTTTATTTGTACGTCTGAGGTTGGTTTCATTATCTTTACACTAGGAGGAATCATTATGCCCACAATGGAACTGTCTAAAGTGGCAAGAATGGAAGTGGCCTGAAGTGTCAAGTCAGATCTTTTTACAAAGTTCAACACATCATCAATTTGATGAGTCATTCTTTGCACTGCCCTATCAAACCTAGTAAAATGCTGCAGCCTCTCTTCAACTCTCATATTTGGTTTTACACGCATTATGTCCATAGTATTTTTTACAATAGAAAGAGGATTGCGCAGATCATGTGCTAGTCTTGCAGCCAATTCTCCTATGACAGTAAACTTTGCGCTTTTGATAAGGTCCTGTGTTTTTTCATCGACCTGTTTTGCAAGAAAATCACGTTGCATAGATAGCTCTTTTTCTTTTGAAATCACTCTATCCAGTTTTTCTTTTAATTCTACGGTCATCTTGTTATAATGAAACTTTTGTTGCTCTAGTTCATGATTAGACTTGACAAGATCGTCATTCTTTTTATTTAACGACGCACTAAGATCAAGTAAAAATCCTACCTTGTCTTGTAAGTCGTGGTTTATTTTCGATAGTTCCTTTATCTTTTCCATAGACTCTGATGCTAGTTGATTCAAAAGTTTCTCTTTTTCTTGTAGTTCGGTTTTTGTAGCATCTAGCTCTTTGAATGCACGACCCGTAAGGGTACTAAGATCCTCTATCAATGATGACCTCTTTTGAGATTCTGTAGGCTGTTGCGTCATCCAACTTATTATGTTCAGAAAGGAACATTAACTTTTATGGTTGTGTGAAACGAACAAACATGTTTTATGCTAAAAAAGCAGCTTGGGAGAGAAATCATACCGTGTTTTTAAGCAGAGACGGTTGAAGGCAAATACTGTGCGTAAACCTTTCGGTAGAAAAAGATCAGGCCTAAAATTTCGAATTGTTCTATCAATAATATAACATCAAGGTTAACAAGCCATCCTCCCATCACATCATTCATTATTGCATACGTCATTGAGATTACTTGATCAAAACGTGAAAACACAGAGAAGGGACTACCGTCATGGAATTGCCATATCTTGCTCATTTCACTTGTTTGAGAGGGCGTCAGATTAGAATTGGAGAATATCATCTGAGTGATGACTTGTTTTTCATCATAATATACAGTATTACCTCTCTCAATCCAGACAAGAGTGCTGCCAAGATAAGCAATAAAAACTAGCGAAAGTCCCACGGCTACAACACCGGATTTTCCCCTCATTGTTTTTGTCATTTGTTTTACAAATATTCTGCCAAAACCTCCAAGTTTATTCTTGTGAGCAAGAAAAGTTATCAGAATCATCATAGAAGAGACTAGACCTAAACTACCAATCCAGTGTGACGAAACATAAGCGTAGAAAACCATTCTGACGGGGAGAAATATCCCAGTAATAACAGCAAAGACAACAAGTTTGTCCCTAATATCCAGTAATCTGACTCCCAACTACTATCATTCCCAACAATACTTTGCTGAAGTAGGTTATTTATTTATCTCAGTATTTTCCTGTGACACATACGAACTTCATAAAAAATCTGATAGTTGTGCCTACAAACTAGATTTATTTTTAAAAATTTTTAAATAATTTTTTCAGTTTTTTTAAGATTTGATGTTATAGTCATTTCTCCAGAATTTAGACTGAATTTTACCCATCTTCCAAAATTTGCTCCCGTGTCTTCAGAAACCAAGGGAATATTATTTTCATGTAAAATTTGTTTTATGGCAGAAATATTTCGTGGCCCTACATTAAACAAACCAGTTTCAGATTCATGCGAGAATATGGCTGCACCACCTGCCATTTTTGCCTGAATTCGTTTAGGGTCTGCGCCCAATTGTATCATACCATCCATCATATGCATCAGTGCATCATCAGCATATTTTCCTCTTTCCTCTTCAACCGTTTGTTTTTTTTCATTTAGTTTTTTTGGAAGCATGATATGTGCCATGGATGCGACTTTAGCATAGATATCATAAAGACATATCGCAACACATGAACCTACAAAAGTTTTCAGTTCACTCTTGTCACCAGTTATTATTTCTAATCCTCCCATTTTCACTTCAGCTACGCGGTTCATTTGTATCATTCTACACAACAAGTTTTTCTACTTCATTAGGATCTTGAATAAGAAGCATCTGTAGCTCAATTCCTGAATGGAGGCTTCGGAACTCTACAGCTGAAACAACGACGGCATCAGAATGATATCCGAAATCGGACATTACTACTTCAAGCAATGTATTCAGCGATTCAATAGCAAATCCTGGCACAGAAGACCACACTTTGCATCCTTTATCGTTATCTATCGCGTTAACAATGGATGCTGTCAATATATTCCCGATTTCAGAAATAGATGATATAGCAAGTTTATCAAATTCATTTACATGGGATTCTGGGAGTAGTTTTTTCGCTAATGGTTTTAATTCTTTTTCTAGCATGTACCACAATACACCTATGTGTAGATCTCCACTACATTTCACATATACAGCAGACATGACGTTCATTTTTTCAGAGTCTGGAATAAGTGAATCAAAATTTGTGATCGTTATTTCTTGTGTTTTTTTAAGGAAGTATGAGATTGGCTCTTCAAGAATTACATTAAGAGACGGAATTGTTTTTGCAGCAATATATGAATCTAAAACCTGTTCTAACTGTTGGAGGTTATCGGCATATTTCAACATGACATATTAGAGTAGGATGATAATATTGGAATGCTTGTACGAATTGATCATACATGCAGAATTATCAATTAGTATGAAAATTCAAGATAAAATGTCAAATGCTATTTGGTAAGACTTTTTGGTATATTCTCTCACGGGCCATTACAGGGAAAAACAGTTTTTCACATTTTCTTCCCAACATGGTTTCATCCATCCCTAGCACTAGGTATCCTCCATCTCTCAAACATTGATGAAATTTTTGTAGGATTAATTCTTGTGCTTCTCTTTCATAATAAATTAACACGTTTCTGCAAAATATTGCGTCTATTTGTTTTGAATCACTAGATAAAATGTCGCATGTTCTAAATGTGATCTTACTTTTTATTGAAGGATTAATTCCGTACTCCGTATCAGTTTCGCCTGTTATCTTATGAAAGTATTTTGTGATGATATCAGAGGGTAATTTTTCTATACTTTTTGCAGGATACCTTCCATTTTGTGCATATTCTATTGCTTTTTTACTAATATCGTTTGCAATTATCTCAACACTAAAATTGTTTAATTTTTCAATTATATTTAAAAACATAATTGCAATAGAGTATGGTTCTTCACCTGACGCACATCCTGCACTCCATATTCGAATTTTTCCAGATTGCCCTAAATTAGATAGAATTTTTGGAGTTATGAATAATCTGAAATTATCATATACTATGGAGTCTCTAAAAAAATTGGTTACATTAATGGACAACGACAGAAATAATTCTTCAAATTCTCTTCTTTCATTTTTTAACACTAGTGCATAATCAGAATAATCTTTTATATCTAAAATCCCCATTCTTCTGTCAAGTCTTCGTTTTATGAAAGCTGATTTGTATCTTGTAATGTCAGCTCCGTAGCTTTCAAACACTTTGCCAAAGACATTCAGAATCTCATCGTCTGCAGATAATTTACTTAAACTCAAAGCAATTCCCCCATTAGACATAGATGAACGAAACAAAATTTACTGTTTATTTCTGAATTAGTTTTTTCACCAATCAAATAAATCATCTTTTATAATTCAAAAGCTTTCTTGCATTATTATGATCTTGAATTATCAGCATATGTACACGTATGTCGCTACTTGTTCCGTTCAATTCTACTTCGGTCACAAGGTCACCTACAGGACAAAGAAATTCCGACGCATGAGGTTCCAATAGAGCAGACATCGAAGTCACTGCAAAATTGGGAGTTGAAAGGTCTACCTTTAATCCAGTATGGTCAGACATGGCATTAAAAAACGAACCTGACATGATATTTGCCACTTCAGATATGGCTGATTTTCCCAGATCATCGAGCTCGTCAATCTTTTCCATACACATTAGCTTTGCAGCAATTTTTTTTGCGTCATTTTCCGGTATGGAATACAAGATTCCAAGACGTACATCGCCCCCGCCATGAAGAAATACTGAGCAGAGAACCAGATCATTTAGAAAATCTTGCAGATTGTCAATCTTAGAAATCTCCGTGTGTGTTTTTTTCAGATTATGCGTGACAGATTCCCCCAGAAGTGAAGATAGGGCAATTGCTGTTTTCTGCGCTACATATGAGTCTAGCACATTTTCAAGAGAGCATAATTCAGTTTGGTTTAAAGTTGTTGTACTCATATATTTTCTACACCAACAAAGAAGGTTCAAGAATCAACGCAACCTTGCCATCAGGCAATATAGTTGCATCTGAAAATGCAGCCAAAGAATTCGACATTCCGTCTAGACGTTTTATTACTACTTCTTGTTCCTTTTCAAGAGAGTCTACTACTAAACCATATGATTTGCCATCTTTGTCGACAACTACAATGTTTACTTGTGTGTCTGCTGCATCTTCAAGTGAGTTTTGGAGACCAAGAGCTTTTGAAGCACGTATGATAGGGACAACTTTGTCTCTCAGAGTTATCATTTCGTTACCATGAACATGCTTTATCTCTTTACTATCAACGGTAATTGTTGTTGATATGCTTGAAAGAGGCAAGATGTATTTCTGGTTAGATATGTTGACTAACAAACCTCCTATTATGGCAAGGCTCATCGGTATGGTCAAAGTAATATTGGTGCCTTTTTCTTTTTCAGTGTGAATTTTTACATACCCCCCTACGTTTTTGACCTGAGTCATCACAACATCCATTCCTACTCCTCTTCCTGAGATATCTGTAACCTCTTTTGCAGTGGAAAGTCCTGGCGTGCCAATTAATCCAACAATTTCTTCATTAGACATATGATCAATCTCATCCTGAGTTCGGATCTTCTTTTCCAATGCTTTTCGCTTGATTGCTTCAAGATCGATTCCTCTTCCATCATCTATGACTTGAATTTCTACTCTATCCCCAACACGATTAGCTCTCAACTGTATTGTACCCGTTTCAGGTTTTTCCATCTCTTTTCTTTCAGATGGAGTTTCCAAACCATGGTCCACGGCATTCCTTAACATGTGGAGTAATGGATCAGTAATGGCGTCTAAAACAGTCCTGTCTAGCTCAATACCGGCACCCTCCATCTCCAGTTTGACTTGCTTACCTAATGATTTAGAAACATCCCTTACCATTCTAGAGAATCTGTTGAAAACTTGGTCTATCGGAACAAGTCTTATTTTCATTGTTTGATATTGAATGTCAGTAATCAACCTGCCTAAATTCATTAATACTTCTCGTCCTTCATCAGAGTTGTAACTTTGTACAATCTGATCCAATCTCATTTTGGAAATCATCATTTCTCCAACTAGATTTACTAGGGAATCAAGGTCATGCATCTTTACTCGCACTGTAGGCGATTTGATCTGTTGCGAAGACTGCTGATCTGAATCGGCGTTATTTACTTTAAACTGATGTGGATTTTTTACACAGTTTAGAAACTCATCTAAATCGATCTTCTTTGTTTCATCGTTTACTAATTGTCTTAGATGATCAATTCCAAGAAAAAGGACATTTCCCAATTCTGCATTAATTGTTGTTTCTCCTTTTCTAAATTTATCAAAAATCTCTTCGATTGTTTTACAAATTTCTCTTATCTGATCATATTGCATAGTGGCAGCCATTCCTTTCAAAGTATGAGCAGATCTGAATAGGATGTCAACATGTTCTTTTACGTTTGGTTCTTCTTCATACTTCAAAAGATGTTGGTTTAAGCTTTCTACATGTTCCAAAGCCTCTTGTACAAACATCTCACGGTATTTGCTATTTTCAGACATCTTGTTTTATCACCTTGATTATTTCTTGTGCCAAATCATCAGCATTGATCATTTTATCTACCGCACCAAGCTCATTTGCAGCTTTTGCCATTCCAAAGACTACTGATGACGATTCATTTTGTGCAAGTGTAAATCCATGTCTTTTTTTTATCATTTTCATTCCAAACGCTCCATCTTGACCCATGCCAGACAAGATAACGCCTACTGTGTTGGCACCAAATACTTCAGATGCAGAAACCATTGTTACATTAACAGCTGGTCGCACACCAAATCTTTTTGGGCCTTGATTTAGCTTTATCCTATGAGAAGAGGTGACTTCCATGTGCATGTCACCTGGTGCAAGCAGTGCTACTCCTTCTTGTATCAAGTCATTCTCAGCAGCTTGTTTGACATGTAACTGTGAGACTTCATTGAGTCTTTCTGCAAATGATGAGATGAATTCCTTGGACATGTGTTGTACTATTAAAAATCCAGCAGCTACGTCCTTTGGAATTTCTTGAAGAATGTTTGTTATTATACGCGGAGCCCCAGTTGATGCGCCTATAACTACTACTTTTGACGCGGCTGTGTCAGATATGTTGTTTTTGATATTACTCGGTCGTAGTTTCGAAATAGCTTTTGGAACCAACACATTTGGATTAGATTTAGAAACAGCTTCTATTTTCGATACTAGGATAGTCTTCAGATTTTTTATGATGTCGCTATCATCTTGTGGTATAGAGACAAAATCTACTGCGCCAAGTTCTAATGAGTCTAAAATCACCTTGGCTCCAGATTTGCTATAATTACTAACAACAATAATATTGACAGTTTTTTCCTTCATTACATTCTCAATAAAGGAAAGTCCATCCATGTTAGGCATTTCTAGATCAAGCAATATGACATCAATTTTCAAATGTCTAATTTTTCGCAGTGCTTCAGAACCATCACGTGCAGTGTCGATGATTTTTATATTATTTTCTGATGACAATAAATCACGCAATAATTCTATCATATATGGAGAATCATTTACTATCATGACGTTGATCTGATTCTTCTCAGATGCCATCATCATGTTTATCTCGCCCTGATAACCTTGCTTATTACCATAGCTACGTTTGATCTATCAAATGGTTTTACTACATAATCTCGCGCACCAGATTTTATCGCATCTTGGACAATGTGTTTTTGTTCAACAGATGTAACCATGACTACTTTTGCTTTTGGATTAAATTGCATTATGGCCTTTAGCGCTTGAATTCCATCTGCTTTTGGCATGTTTATGTCCATTGTTACAATATCTGGTTTTACTTGCTTGTATGATTCAACTGCGGCTAGACCGTCTCCTGCCTCATACACTTGAGATACAAGGCCATGAGATACAAGGATGTCTTTTAGTACAACTCTCATGAACGAAGCGTCGTCTACAATCAGAATTTTTGTAGCGTTGGCTGTAGACATATTTTATGCCTCTGCTGATGTTGATGAAGAATCATCTTCTAGAAGTTTTACCATATCCAAAAGCACAACAAGTCTTCCAGAAGTTTTAGCTACACCGTTTATGTATGCAAGTGATTCTAATCCGCCAGATAGATTTGTCTCAACTTCTTTTAATGGAATGCGCATGACCTGGTCTACCTCATCTATTAGCAGTCCAGTGAGTCTGCCTTTTACGTCTGCTACGAGAATGCGAGCTTTTGAGTTTATTTCACTACTGCTAAAACCCAATTTTTCTTTTACATCTACTACTGGAACAATCATGCCTCTGAGATTCATTACTCCTCGTACATAGCTTTTAGCATTAGGCACCTTGGTGATTGATTCTAGCGGTCGTATCTCACGTACTTGTTCTATTGAGACGCCGTAATCTTCTTTTTTTGATGTTTTTTTATCAACTAGACTGAATACTACAATTTGTAAATTTCCTTCGATAACGGTTTCGCTCATTACTGTGCTACTACCTCTTCTTTTGATTTGTAGTATGAGGAATTGGAACCGTCTGGTAGTTTGAAGCCAGATGCAATCTTCGAAAGATCATCTGCCATACTTGCCATCTTTTGTACAGATGCTGCGATTTCTTGAGTTCCAGCTGTTTGTTGTTCAGTAGCGGCCGAAGCTTCTTCAGTGGCAGATGCATTTTGTTCGGAAACTGCAGCAATTTCAGATGCTGACTTTGATAATTGTTCTATTTCAGCAACTTGAGCCTTGGTAGTATTTGCTACGTCTGTCACATTTACTGATACTTCTTTAACTTTGGTTGCAATCTCGTTGAGCGCCTTTAATGCTTTATCAATGACAAGCCTACCTTCTGATATCTCTTTGCTGCCACCCTCTATACTCTGCACTGTAGCCTTTGCATCATCTTGAATTTGCTTTATGAGACTGTCTATTTCTTCAGATGATTTGGCAGAGCCTTCTGCAAGTCTTTTTACTTCATCAGCTACTACAGCAAATCCTCGTCCCGCCTCGCCTGCACGAGCCGCTTCGATTGCGGCATTTAACGCAAGCAAGTTTGTTTGGTCAGCAATTTTTCGTATAACCTCTAAAACAGCAGTAATTTCACCACTTCTATCTGCCAATTCTTTGATCTTTTTAGCTGATTCATTAGTGACGCTGATTATCTTTGACATTCTAAAGTCTGCTTCAGCTGCAGACTTTGAGCCGCTTTCAGATATTGCTCCAACTTCTTTAGTAAGATCAGCCGTTGTACCAGCTTTGAGCGACAGACTCTTCATATTTTGGGTAAGTTTTAATACTACTTTGCTAGTCTCTTCCAATTCCTGTGCTTGTGTCTGAGAGCCTTTTGATATCTGCTGAATCGTAGACGAGATTTGTTGTACAGATGAATTCATCTGTTCAGTTGATGAAACAACTTGGTCGGAATTAGAAGCAACCAATGATGAGCTGTCCCTTACTTGCATTACTAATTTTCTCAGATTGATAACCATTTGGCTAAATGCTTGAGTTAGCTTTCCAAGCTCATCATTTGATTTTGATTCCATTATCTCTACTGTAAGATCTCCTTGACCAATTTTTTCCGCCATCGATGCCATCTTGAGAATTGGTTTGGTAAAAGATCTAGCCACAAAATAAGCAGGGATTCCAACCACTGCTTGCATTATTATTCCGGTCACAACATAATGCATTGCGTCATCAGTGCCACCATGTCCTCCCACAGAATAGCTTGAAAAGGAAACGGTTGCTATTGAAATAGCAGATGCTACGTTTACCATTGCATTAATTTTTGTTTTTAGACCTATTTTGAAAATTTTCCCTAGATTCATTTGTCTTGTAATTTTTATTGCACATACCAATAATATGTTCACGTGTGTTTGAATTGATCACACACGAAAACTAGTGGACTTTCAGAATTACAATCAGCAGTTAAATAATTGCAGATTTTTGCATTGTTCATTGTAGAGTACGGTTCAGTTTCTCTCTAAGCTCTTGCTCTACTTCTAAAGCATGTAATTTTGAATTTACTATATTGTGAAGTAGTTCCTCATCTCGTCTTGCTAGCGCTCTTTCTTCTAGTTTTAACAATTCTTTTTTCACGTATTCTATATGGGAGATCCCCCATCTGTAACCATCCTCTTCACTTAGCGGCTCTGGTTCTTCTCTTTTTAGAACATCCCATATTCTTTCAAAAGGATAATCGTTTGGGGTATCTTGCATATCTCTAATTCGTTTGTCACAAATTAAAACAATTAGGATGTTTTTTATTAATACAAATACCGTTCTGGAATCAGGCTGCTCTTGCATGGCCCATTCTGGCCTTCTTTTTGCTTGCCTGACTGTTTTTAAGCTTGAAGCTTTTGGATGATCAGGGAATGCCACTTTGAGGAATATGTTTCATATCCTGGAGAAAATGCATGAGCCATGCAACATTTTTCGTTTTTATATTCAGACACCATAAATCCTTTTTTCTGGCTGAACAGATCATTTTTACCTAAAAATTCGATTGTTTCTTCAAGTTCAAGATCTTTGGAATCTGCAAGTACCAAACCATTTTCATCAACTATGCATACTCTCGTCCTGTCTTTTTCTTCATCAGATATCGGAACTCCTTTTACTATCTTTTGTGCCAAGTCTTGCCAACGAAATATGACTCCAAGGACTCCTAGAACTTGACTGTTCTGATCTCCATGCTCTCGTATAGTGCAAGAAAAGACTAGACTGAGCTCATTGTTAACCATTGGACATTTGCTAACTGTTTGAAATCCAAACTCTTTTCCACTGTTGGTTTTCATTGCGCTAGTAAACCATTCAGTATTTTTTGCGTTCATGCCAACTGATTTGTATTTTTCGGGCCTTCCATTTGCTACTATATTTCCATCTAGGTCGCACAACACCAAGTCGAAATACACAGTATAAGAATTCAGTATGATGCCCAATCGTTTTGCTACAATATCGTATGCTTCCTCAGTCTTTGACGATAATGCGTTAACAACACTATCATCAGTTGCCCACCACCGTACATCACATGACCTTTCGTATAGATTTCTATCAATCAAATCTATATTAGTTAGTGCAAGGTCAGAGAGTCTAGTTCCTCTAACGTTTGTTGCTTGTGTCTTTATCATATTTCCTAACTCATCTATAGAATCCCTACTTTCGTTTCTCATCTTCTTGCTTACTACGCCAATTTTACCTGAAAGATCGTTCATTTGTTCTGCTACCACTGAAAATGCCTTTCCTGCCACGCCTGCCCTGCTTGCTTCAATTCTCGCGTTGATTGCAATCATATGCGTTTGTCCGTTTAACCGTTCTATCTCACCTATTGCAGACTCTACTTTGCTTGCAAGAATCTCTGACAATTCGGCAACTCTTTCAAGTGTAAAACTGCCCTTTCCTTTAGCATTTCCTTCTTGTGTAGTATTTGAGTCAGGCTTTACTAGAGTATTGCTCATCTTAACTCACACCTGCAAAAAATGTAATTCTTACGCACTCTGCCCACATGCCATATTGCTAATTTTAGAGCGTTTACGTCTTTATAGAATGACGTGTGTACGTATCAAACATACAGTAACTATAAGATAATATTACAATAACAAAAATGAGATAAATTTCTCATATCAATACTACTTTAGGACATAGAGTTTATGTGAAAATGATTTACTTTGTGCTGTTCCAATCACGGTTTATCAAATGATATAGCAATATGGACCAGCCATGCTATTGCTACAGAACAGTTTGTTCAAATCAAACAGACTTGTGCATAATACCCCAGATACTTATCCACCATCAATGAACTCCGTTTCAAAACGTCGAACTCGTCGTGGAGTCATGGGTATAGAAGCTGCAATTGTTATGATTGCGTTTGTAATAGTAGCAGCAGCTCTAGCAT
>JAJPKL010000027.1 GCA_021323705.1 Nitrososphaerota archaeon | reverse complement strand
TTGACAGCCTAGCCACATCGCTGTCTCTTGCAGTCTCGCTCCTTGTAAGGGAGGCCTCGCAGGAGGTAATCATGGACGGCCTTGTAGGTTTACTACAAAAATATTCTAAAAATATTTCAGAAATTGAAGAAAAAATCGCAAATTCCTTTGCCAAGATATCAGTGGCATCAAAATATGGAAAGAACGAGACTCTTGCATCATTTAGGATATCGTTGGCCGCAGAGCCAAAAATTGTTGGGGCCATACTGGCTGCCTACAAAAACCACATCAAGTCTACGCCTCTGCCCACCATAGGGCTTATCGTAGACCATGAAAAAGCAAAGATTAGCGACTTTTCTGACATTTTATCAGAGATAATCTCCCTTGGAGGACGTGTCATGTTCTCAAAGGGACTGGCATCAAACAAAGGACTCTCAAAGGGAGACGGGAAGAACACTTCCACTACCTCGATCAATTTACAATCCTTATCCATCAATATGCCGCGACTTGCATTTGAATCAAACAAAGATGAGACTTACTTTAGGGCAAGACTGGCATTATTGATGAAGCCTGCTCTTGCAGCAATGTCAATCAGAAAGAAGGAGATATCTGACCTTACAAGACGCGGACTAAATCCCATTCTTGCAAACAATACACAATACATGCAAAAGGGATCAGTTACGCTTGTTGTTAACCTGATAGGACTCAAGGAAGCAGTCTATGGTATCCTAGGCTATGAGAACAACAAGGCTGGCCAAGAAATACTGGCAAAAGTTGTAAATACTGCTATTGAAGTGGCTGCCAAGAAAGGAAAAGAGATGGGCGACAACGTTACTGTTTCTATCACAGAAAGCGATGCGGCTTCTAGATTTTCCTCACTAGACGGCGAAAAGTATGGAAAAATGTCTATTCACCCACACGTAGAAGGGGAATCCTATTCAGAGGGAGTCATTATTGACGCCTCTGAAATAGATGCGATGACACCAAAGAACGAAAAGATAGTAGAGTCAAACCATCTTTCTAAAATGCTCAACGGAGGCCTGCTGGTTCAACTCAAGATTCCAGATACAATGGATTCTTCAGGAATTAAAAAGGCCGTAGAAAAGGCAGGCGAGCTTTTAGGTTCGTTCAGGCCGGTCAAGAGGGTGCCTATCTGCAGCAACTGTGGACTAAAAGAAGAAAAGATTTCAGAAAAATGTCCTGTCTGTAAGTCGCCTTACATACTAGCATAAATCTATTCCAAGTTCAAAAAGTTCAGGAAATAAAAAATTTCAAAAAAATATCAAAATCTATTCGTAAATTTTTGAAAGAATTCTTTTAGGATTATATTGTGATACGGCGATCTACTATCATGAAAATTGTAATGGTGTCAACAAAATTGACGCAAAGCTCAGCAATAGGGAAAAAAATTTTGCCGCAGACTTTATTTAACTCTCGTTTGATACTGATGCGGGGAGTATGAAATGACAGATTTTTCACAAATAGAGAATTCGATCATTGATGTTAAGAAGCGTGATGGTCGAGTATCATCATTCCAAAAAGATAAAATTTCAAACGCAATCTATAAAGCATTAGTAGCGTGCGGCAGGCCTGATCACGGTCTGGCTGATAAACTGGCAAACCGTGTTACTGAAAAACTAGTAACCCACGGTTATTCTTCTTCTGAATCACCAAGCGTAGAAGACATTCAGGATATGGTAGAATCAACCTTGATCGAGGAAGGACAAGGAGAAATTGCTAAAGCATACATACTGTACAGACACGAGCGCCGAAGACTTAGGGAAGAAAAGATGAAGGTACTGGAATCAAGGTCTCTTGATCCTGTAGCAAAGAAATTTGATCTTAATTGCCTGCGAGTCTTGGCATCACGATATCTGCTGAGAAACAACAAGGGGCAGATAAAGGAAAGCCCAAGCGAGATGTTTGAAAGGGTTGCCACACTTGTTGGCATCTCTGATGTTCTCAAAGATCCGCTGGTCTTCAACGTAGAAGGGGGACAGACTCAGAACGTAGAAGAAGCAGCAAGATATCTAGACAAACTAGATGACTTTGACTACAAATTCAAAATAGGCAAGTACTATCTCAACAAATATCACTTTAGATCAATGATCCAGCACTACATCGACCTTGCCAAAAGAGGTCAGATGAAGGTTGGCATCAAAGAATTTCTTACAATGCTTGCAGCCAACAAATTCGAGCAATATGGCGAACGAATTCAAGAATACTATGAGATGATGGCATCACAGGACTACCTGCCAAACTCACCTACCATGATGAACGCAGGTGCACGACTGGGACAGCTTTCTGCATGCTTTGTGCTTGCAATGCCAGACGACATGGAAAAAATAATGAAGTCGTCATCTGATGCCGCATTGATATTCAAGTCAGGCGGAGGAGTTGGCATAAACTACTCTGATCTGAGACCGGAAGGAGACATGGTAGCTTCTACATCGGGAGTTGCGTCAGGACCGGTATCCTTCATGAATATAATTAACACTGTGACAGAGGTCGTCAAGCAGGGGGGAAAGAGAAGGGGTGCAAACATGGGAATAATGGAGGTGTGGCACCCAGACATCGAGAAGTTCATTACTGCCAAGACAAAACCCGGAGTGCTTGAAAACTTTAACGTAAGCGTAGGAGTTTGGGAAGACTTTTGGGAAGCATTGGTAAACTCAACAGACGGCAAATACACACTTCGAAGTCCAATTGATAAATCTCCAATACGGGAAGTAAACGCTCATCACTTGATTGACTTGATTGCACTGTCTGCGTGGAAGAGTGCAGAACCTGGTCTGATCTTCTTTGACTTGATAAACAGGTACAATGTATTTGCCAAAGCAAGAGGATCGCCTCTGCGTGCAACAAACCCGTGTGGCGAGCAAAGCTTGTATCCGTACGAATCATGCAACCTTGGATCAATTAATCTAGCTAACTTTGTAAAAAGAAAGGCAGATGGACAATACGAATTTGACTGGCAAAGATATGAGGAAACAATCAGGAAGACAACAAGATTTCTAGATAATGTAATTGATGTCAACAACTATCCAATTTCAGAAATTGACAAGGCATCAAAGGACTCTAGAAGAATAGGACTTGGAGTAATGGGAGTTGCAGACCTGCTGTTCAAACTGCGCATTCCGTACAACTCGCAGGAGGGATACGAGTTCCAGGAAAAGCTGGCAGAAGCACTGACCTACTATTCCATAGAAGAAAGCATTGCACTTGCAAAAACACGAGGAGCGTTCCCGCTGTGCTCGAAAACAGAATATCCGGAAGGAAAGATTCCAGTTGCTGGGTACTATGAAAAGCCAAAGAACGCCCGTACCTATGACTGGGATGCCTTGATAGCAAAGATCCAAAAGCATGGGATAAGAAACGTTCTCACTACTACGGTTGCACCAACCGGCACCCTTTCCATGATTGCAGACTGCTCTAATGGAATGGAACCAATATTTGCACTTGTATTTGAGAAGAGAGTAACTGTAGGCAGGTTTTTCTACACAAACAAGATATTTGAAGCAGTTCTAAAAGAGCACGGCCTATACAACGATCAGATACTTGAAAAGATTGCAAACAACTATGGCTCTGTAAAAGGCATTCCAGAAATTCCTGAATGGATGCAAAAAATATTTGTGACTGCTATGGACATTCACTGGGCTGATCACCTCATGGCACAAGGTGTGTGGCAGAGATGGATAGGCAATGCCATTGCAAAGACGATCAACATGCCAAACGATGTATCATCTGACGACGTAAAAGCTGCATATCTTTTGGCTCACGAACTTGGGCTTAAAGGAATTACAGTATTCAGGGACGGCTCAAGACATGAACAGGTGCTTCACATGACAGGTGATAACGTACAGAAGACATTCCAGGTAACTCCAAGTGTATATGTGACAGACTATATTGCAAAGAACATTACAAATGCATACCTGCGAGGTCAAGTGGAGCGGGCACTTGCAATAAAGATTCCAGAAGCAGAAATGACGCAGCCGCAACCAAAACTTACTGCAGAACAGATTGAAGAAAGACTCTGTCCTACATGCAAAAACTCGCTAGTGTTTGCAGAAGGATGCAACATCTGCATCGAATGTGGATACAGCGGCTGTACGTCTGGATAGAGTCTCACACTTCTCAAACCCAAACTCTTTTAGTATCATCCCTTACTGAAAATAGCGTTGAAGAAAAAAGACAGCGGTGCTGCTACAAACGAATCTGGAAATAAAGAGAAGAAAATTGGAAACAAGTCAAAGAAAAAAACAATCGGCATTGCTGTCGGCGCAGCAGCTGTAGCTATTGCAGTAGCGGTATTCTTTATTGCATTCCAATCGCAACAACAAATAACACAAACTCAGATTACACCAAATCCAAAACTTGGCCTAGTGATTATGCCTCCAACTGAGAGGCCAACCCTTGCAGAAATACACAATGCATACAGTCAGGCCGCATCTACAGGAATAGGCAGGAGCAACGTCTACATGCTGTGGCCAATTGTTGAACCACAAGAAGGAAAATTCAACTGGCAGACTTATGACATACTAATGGGATTAAACAGGGAACAACACCTCAACGTAACACTCTACTTTTCTATAATAAACAACGAACAGCTTGGACCGTTTCCACAGTGGGTGGGAAAGCAGCCAAGCTTTGATGAGACACTTGCAAACGAGACTGCAAGCGCACTTGATACAATTTTGTCAAGATACTATATTGTTGATTATGTGGTGATAGGGGGAGACCTCAACATCTACTTCAGAGATCATCCAAATGACATTCCAAAATATGCGGACTTTTTTGACTCTGTATACGCCAAGCTCAAAGCAAAGCACCCAAGTGTCAAGTTTGGAAACTGGTTCTCACTTAACGACCTGATAAATCACTACGACGGCGACATGGTAAAAAAACTTGACCAAGGTGACTTTGTGGCATATTCGTACTCTCCAGTTGATCTGGTGTTCTATCAAACAAAGAGTCCTGACAAGGCAGCAGCAGACCTCAACCAGATGTTAAACTACTCGGACGGGAAAAACATTGGATTGATGGAGATTGGATGGGCCACCGACAAGGCAGTAAACGGCACAGAGGACAACCAGGTAAAATTCATGAGAGATGCATTTGACTTTTACAAGAAGAACGAGTCCAAGTTTGAATTTATGACGTGGTACAGGCAGTACGACAGGCCGTTTGACACGTGCTACAACGGCCTTAACACAAACGTACAGACTGGATTTGGAAATAATATTCTCCTGAACAATACGGCTGCATATCTCTGCAGCACAGGACTGATTGATGTAAACAACATGACAAAACCTGCATGGGATGAATTCCAGAACCAGATAAAGTCAATCTCTAATCAGTGATTTGTATAAAGTGAACCTGATATCTTGAAAATTTTTTGCCTTGCAATAACCGCTTTGCTTGCCGCAAGCTTTGCTTCGGTACATGGTTACAAAGCGCCTACCGCGCAAGAGGAGGGCCTTTTTGACCAACTACTTGACCAGTTTGAAAAAGTAGACATTCCAAAAAAAGATGTAACGGATGTAGTACAGACATTTGGAAAACCACTAATCATAAGTTTTCCGTGCAATTCTAATGATACCAATAATTTTGTTGTAGCAGTAATCACTTCACGGCTGGCCAAATTTGATGACACCACTGTTCACGAAGACCAAGTCATAGGTGGAACCTATACATGGGACTGTCTTGTTACAACAGAGGCGGAAAAGGTTACACTACAGTGCAACAATGAACTGCGGCTCAACCCAAGCGTTTTATTAAACGGAACTGGAGTGGACCCAACAGTGCATCAGGTAGAAAACGAAGTAGTTCTGTACCACGAATTACTTCACGGCCAGCTGATGATTGATGCAATAAAATCTCCCGGCATATGGAGACATGAAATTTGCAACAAAACTCCAGAGGAGACAATTGATTATTCATATGCAGACTCTGATCACAAGATAATCAACCCATTGCAGTCCAGCTTTGCATCTGAGCTTATGGAGCAGCAGGGGGGCGAAGTAATAACAAAGTACATGCTGCCAAACGAAACTCGAAATGGAATATTTGATACTACGGTTTTTAAAATCAGCGACTATCCACAGTTTAGAAACGGGGGCGAGGTTACTCTCCGAGCTGTTAATATCGATGATACCAAATTTGGTACTGCAGATAACATTGTATTTTTGAACGGAACGCTAGTCAATAAGACAGAACCGGGAATAGCGTGGTTTTACATATCAGCCCTCAAAACCAATGAAAAACCTCAATACAGTTTCAGTCCAATAGGGGTAAAAAGAATAGTAGGGCTTTGGGCAAACGGGCATGTCGCCGATTCTGGTTTTTACAACATATTGCAAAACATGACTGGCCAAACTTTAAACGGAGAAGGAACAGCTCAGATTCCGCACTGGTTGAAAAATGTTGCCAACTGGTGGTTTGAGGGAAAGATAGATGACGCCACCTTCCAGAATCTGATACAGTACTTGGTCTCTAACAAAGTAATTTCATAAAAGAAAACTGGGAGGATTTGCAGTAAAATCTGCTTATCATCAATCTCTTTTCCACCCAAATTATCGAAGATAAGCTCAAGGTTTTTGCTCTTAAACCAGCGGTTGATTATCAACTTTGATAATCAGGTTTGCCACTCTTTTATTTCAAAACGTTTTACTTGTGTATAATGAAGTTCAGATGGTGGTTTGTTTCCATGGGAGTCACTGTCGTACTGGTGCTTGGAAGCATGATGTATCTGGGAAATTTTCTCTGTGTGCCAATGGGAGGACATGATACGTGCACGTCTCTGTTGCCTGAAGAGGGAAAAATGGTTACAGCAACTACACCTATTGGAACTACTGTTCTTGCCACCCCAGTTAATCCTGTTTCTCCTCCTTAAACCAGAATTCTGTCAATCCTTGGAAAACGAATGCGTTTTCTGTTTGAAATAAAAAGTTTGCAGAGTTTAGAAACATTTGCCAAAATCAAGCAGAACTATTATTTATGACGTTGAAGAAATTAAAATGTATGAAGATCAAGGTAGTTCTAGAGCCGGCAGAAGAAGGCGGTTATACCGCATATGCGCCATCGCTTCCGGGATGCATAAGCGAGGGCGACACAAAACAAGAAGCCCTGGACAACATACGAGAAGCCGTTGAGCTTTTATCTGGAATATACTGAGAAAGCAGAAGGAAAAGAGATTGTAGAGGTATCCCTTGCATAGGGAGTTGAAGAAAGGAACATTGAGTATAATAGTAAGTGATGCTGGCATGACGATGGAAGATTTTGAAAGGTTTCTTGGATAAGAGAATACCGTGGATGTATATGCGGTCGCCGGGATTTGAACCCGGGTAACGGGCTTGGAAGGCCAGTGTACTAACCAAACTATACTACGACCGCTCACTGTGCCAATCTAACGACTATGTAATAATTCTTTTTTCCAACTCATACAGTATGCGGGAAATAATTATGTGAGCTTCAAGAGGATTTTTGTCAACTGATATTGTTTTGTCAAAATGCTTTGCAGTTTTATCAGAAAATTGCCCCTTTGCAAAACCTCCAACCACTATACATGTATCACTGTTAGCTTCTGCTGCAAGTTGTTGATAAGAAGATGATATCCCTTTGCTTGAAAGTCCAATTACTTGAGCGGGATTTATCTTTTTGATAAGACTTTCAAAATCCATCTTTTTTATCTCAAGCAGATTTATCCCATCCTCTTCTATCTTGCCTTCAGAGTACAATTTCTCGATCAAGCCAGCAAACCTATGATATGACTTGGGCAGCCTAACTGACTTGTCCAAAAATATTACCTTGTCATCAACGGTATGCACAAAGACCTCAAGCTTGTTTTCAAAATAGATGGGTATACTGCATGCCTCAAGGAGGCAAAAGTGTATCAAGTCTGGCCTGCCCCTCTTTATCTCATTTTTTATTCCCTTCATTGCAGCAAAATGCCACGATACATCAAGCAAGATCTCAGACGGTTTTTTACCAAATCTTTTTGCTGACGCAAGAACGGAATTGTGTTTCTGGAGTTCTTTGGGTATTAATTCCAGCGCTGATTCTACAATCACAAGGGAGAGCAAGATTTCTATTTTAAGGGCAGTTCTTATTTAACTAACACATGAAGGCAGGCCTGCGCGACCTCATAATGGAAAGAATGCACATATTGGTTCAGAACGCCATATCAAACGCAAGGCGCAATCCAGAACTAGCTGAAAGGCAAGCAATTCTGGCAAAGAAGATGAGCATGAAATATCGAGTAAGAATGCCTTATGAGCTTAGGATGAACTTTTGCAAAAAGTGCAAGAAATTTATCGTTCCGGGATTTACTGCAAGAATTCGGGTCGGCAGATCGGATGTAAAGTCGATACGCATAACGTGCAAGTTTTGCAACCACACATACAGAAAAATCATAAAAAAATCATCGATAAGTTAGCAGAACCATTTATAAAACCAGCTTTGATTTTTGAATTTTATGGCAAAGGCATATGACGTACCGGCAGATTTACTGATTAACAAATTATCGGAGATTCTAAAAGGTGAGGACATTAACCCACCTAGCTGGATCCCATTTGTCAAGACAGGCTCTCATGCAGTGAGACCTCCACATCAAAATGATTGGTACTATACAAGATGTGCCTCACTTTTAAGAAAAATTTACTTGCACGGACCTATTGGTGTACAAGATCTTAGAACAATGTATGGCGGCACAAAAGCAGTGGGATACGGTGGAGCGCACCACAGAGATGCCGGCGGTGCAATAATTAGAACTGCAATCCACAACCTGGAAAAACTTGGTTATCTTGACAAGGTTGAAGGAAAGGGAAGAACAATCTCTCATGAAGGAATGAAAAAAATTGATCGTGTATCAACTGAGATACTAAACGAACTCGTTGCAAAAAATCCAAACCTGAAAAAGTATTCCTAGTGATCTTATATGAGCAACCGAGATCCGAGCGACGAGAAAAATCCTAACGACGCTGAAGTTAATGCGCTAAAAGAACAAGCGCTGAGAACTTTGCTTTCGCCAGAGGCAAGGCTTCGGTTGAACAATGTCAGAATGGTCAAACCTGAGCTTGCTGCCATGGTAGAAAACTATCTCCTAGGAATGGCATCTCAAGGTAGACTGCACAACCAGATATCAGACGATCAGCTAAAACAAATCTTGCTTTCTATACAGCAGCCAAAGCGAGATTTTAAGATAAACAGAAAATAGGCTATCTGGGAAAATATATTAGGGGTAAATCAGTCGAATCCATTTATGAAAGCAGTTGTTTATGAAAAATATGCTCCAAACGATGATTACAAATCAATCTTACAAGTAAAAGAAGTTCCAGACCCAAAACCAAAACCAAATGAAGTTGTCTTTAAGGTAAAAGCAGCAGCACTAAACTACAACGACATCTGGGGAATGAGAGGCCAGCCGGTACCAGTACCACTACCACACATTTCTGGTTCTGATGCTGCAGGCGAAGTAATTGCAGTTGGCGAAGATGTCACAGGGTTCAAGGTTGGTGATAGGGTAGTTTCCCACTCTAACATGTCATGCAGAGTATGCCAAGCATGCACTGACGGACGTGAATATGACTGCACGAAACGAACCATCTGGGGATTCCAGACAGGCCCTCTCTGGGGAGCTTTCTCTGAGATTACTCATCTGCCAGAAGTTAATGTAGCAAAAATTCCAGACGGTGTAAGTTTTGACGAGGCGGCAGCCGCTTCAATGACACTGCTTACTGCATGGCACATGCTGGTAGGCAGAGCAAAGATACGACCAGGGCAGACAGTCCTCATTATGGGAGGAGGTTCTGGTGTAGGAACCTTTGGAATCCAAATTGCAAAACTTTACAATTGCACAGTAATCTCAACTGCAAGCGGAGACAAGCTTGACAAGCTAAAACAGCTTGGTGCAGACTATGCAGTTGACCACAGAAAAGAAGATTGGGGCAAGCAAGTAAGAGAAATTGCAAAGCCGTATGGAGGAATCGATATCGCATTTGATCACATAGGACAGACTCACTGGAACACGCAACTCACATTGCTAAAATATGGTGGAACACTCGTTACATGTGGAGCAACAACAGGTTATGATGCAAAGACTGACCTCAGACACATCTTTTTCAAGGGAACAAACATACTTGGTTCTACACAGGGAACCAAAGCAGAACTAGACCAAGGCCTTTATTGGATGGGCAAGAAGAAAATTAAAGCTGTAGTTGATTCTACATACAGCTTTGAAAATGCCGCAGAGGCACACACAAAGATGTTGACTGGTAAAGGACTGTTTGGCAAAATCTTAATGAAGCCATAGTCCAACCAATTTTATGTCAAGACTCTTACGTAGTCTTTTATTTGTACCAGGCAACAACCAACGCTTCTTAGAAAAAGCAAAGACACTTTCTGCTGATATAGTTTGTTTTGATCTTGAAGATTCTGTACCACTTGAAGAAAAAAAATCTGCAAGAAACTTGATCAAAGAAGCGTTAGAAAAACGCTCAGACTACAAGGCAGAGATCTATGTCAGGACAAATTCTCCCATATCAGGAATGGTGGGAGACGACCTTGTTGCAGTAGTTCAAAAGGGAATTGACGGCATCGTCATACCCAAAGTCAACAACGTAAATGAAGTAAGAAAGATAGAAAGGATGCTTGCAACCTTGGAAAGAAAGCGCAAATTAAAACCAATAGAACTAATGGCATCAATAGAGTCGTCTGAAGGAGTAGTAAACGCATACTCTATTGCATCCTCAAGCAAGCGCATATCGGCACTAGTCTTTGGAGTCTTTGACTTGCTAAATGACTTGGGTGTAGAATATACTAAACGGGCAGAAGGCGCCAAGTATGCACGGGCCAAGATACCAATAGATGCCAGAGCAGCAGGAAAATACGCTCTAGATGCTATATGGCAGGACCTAAACGATGCGGCTGGTCTTGAGCAAGACTGTTCATTGGCAAAGAGCCTAGGATATGCAGGAAAGACCATAATCCATCCAAATCAAATCCAGGCAGTACACGGAATATTTTATCCGACAAATTATGAGATAGGGTGGGCAAAAAAAGTCATCAACGCATACGAGTCTGCCAAGAAAACAAAGAAGGGTGCAACAAAGGTGGAGGGAAAGATGATAGACGAGGTCCACTTTAAGAGAGCCAAAGCTCTACTTGAATCGGTTAGTTCTACATAATTTCAAGAATTTCCAACAAGTTGACAGAATCACATAAATCAAGTACAATCCATAAAATCATGGCGTTTGATGTTCACAGGAATTATTGAAGGATTAGGCAAGATAGAAAAATTTGAAAAGAATACAAAGACTCGCAGTGAAGCAAAAATGAGAATAAGGCTAGGCAAACTTGCAAAGGGGCTAAAGATAGGTGACAGCGTTGCAATAAACGGAGTCTGCCTTACTGTTGTAAGTATAGCAAAAGATGTTGCCGAGTTTGAGATGATTGGGGAAACCATGAAGAGGACTAACCTAGGTTATTTAGAAAGTGGAAACAGGGTAAACATAGAACGCAGCCTCAAGGTTGGAGACAGGTTGGAGGGACACTTTGTACTTGGTCATGTTGACGGCGCAGGTACAATTTTGAAAATAGACAAACAATCTAACCAAGTACAACTGTGGATAGAAATTCCAAAAGAACTTACAAAGTTTGTAGCAAAAAAAGGATCGATAACAGTAGACGGCATAAGCTTGACGGTTGTTGATAAAATAAAAAACAAGTTTTCAGTTTCAATAATTCCTCATACAATGAAAGTGACAAACCTCGGATTGAAAAAAGTTGGTAACAAAGTTAATATTGAAACCGACGTCCTTGCAAAGTATATTTTATCTGAAAACTAGTCATCTACTACTTTTATGGTAACAACCAATTTTGTAGTAAGGTTTATAATCATAATTTCAAGCTGATCATTCATGTCCTTAGAAGAAGCACTATCATCATTGAAAAGAGGAGATTTTGTCTTGCTTCACGATGGAAATACGCGGGAAAATGAGGTGGATATGGTTGTTGCAGCAGACTTTGTCACACCAGAACACATTGCTCGAATGAGGCAGGATGCTGGGGGGCTAATATGCCTGTCATTGAACAATGCTTTTGCAAAAAAGTTGGGCCTAAGCTATATGCACGACATACTATCAGCATCACAAAACGTCGATGCCAAGACCAAAGATATGATAATTGGCAAGGCGCCGTATGGGGACAGACCGTCATTTTCAATCTCCATTAATCATAAAAACACATACACCGGAGTCACAGACAGAGATCGATCTCTTACAATGTCTGAAATGGCAAAACTTTACAAAAGTTCAGGGGCAGACAAGAAAGAAATATTCAATTCTAGTTTTAAAACGCCGGGACACGTCCCAGTTCTTATTGCATCAGAAGGACTATTATCTGACAGGCTTGGACATACCGAAATGTCAGTTTACTTGGCAACTCTTGCAGGACTCTCTCCAATAACCGTAATTTGTGAAATGTTGGATTCTGAGACATACGGCGCACTTTCTGCCGAAAAGGCAAAAAAATACGCAAAGCAGAACGCCGTTCCATATTTTGACGGCAGCAAGCTTGTAGAATACGCAAAGGGGCATTGATTTTGAATATTGCAATTGTCGTATCGGAATTCAACGATGAAGTAACCTCGAAAATGCTTGAAGTTGCCCTTGAAAAGGCACGATCTCTTAGTATGAACATAAGCCACACCTGCAAAGTTCCAGGAGTGTTTGATATGCCAATTGTTATCGATGCTCTTCTAAAAAAGAAAGAAGTGGATGCAGTAGTAACGCTGGGGGCAGTGATAAAAGGGCAGACAAAACATGATGAGCTAATTGCAAATGTAGCTGCAAAGACATTGACTGAACTTTCGCTAAAATATCAAAAACCTGTCTCACTTGGAATAACCGGTCCTGGGATGAGTGACAGGCAGGCCCATCAAAGGATAAGGCCTGTTGCGGAAAGGGCAGTTGAAGCCGCTCAAAGATTACACGACGAGCTGGGAAAGATTTGACATGATTCAGCTTACCATAGTCAAGATTACAGGATACGGACCGTGGACCCTGACTCTTGGAAGCGATAGGGAACACAAACTGCAGATGCTTCAGGCATCGTTATATCGCGAGATTCAGAATCTGTTTTCAGAGAAAAACTGCCTTGCTTTTCCTAATAGATTTGATGAGATCTTTGTTATCACAAACGGGCTTGCGGTAAATGACCATGTAGAGATTCAGGAAAAGCTGGCAAAACTTTTTGATCTAGGTCTTTCTATGGCGATAGGCCAGGGAGATACACCATTTGAGGCAAACTCAAATGCAGACCATGCAAGAAGAACAAAGATTTTCCTAGATGAGGAACACAATATCTTCGGCAGGCCACTGCAAAACGGCAATGATGATGTTCAAATAATACACATGGACGTGGACGGTTCTACATCAATTTCTGCCAAAAAATCGCCCTACGAGATATCGTCATTAATAGTAAAACTATATTCTTCCATGTCAGAATTTTTCCTAAAGAAAAACTCCCTTGCATTCTTTATGGGCGGAGATAATTTTATGATAGTCAGCTCTAAAATTGCAAAAGAAGAGATTTCCAAATTTCTAGAATTGATAAAAGAACAACATGGAATATCATTTAACTGCGGGATAGGAAATGCAAAGACTGGCCGAGATGCTGCAAAGATGGCAACAAAATCGCTTGATACCATACGAGAAATTCGAGACTCTGGCAAAGACGCACAAAGAATTCTTGAGCTTACATGTTAATTCGAAATGTCAGTCTTCTTTACGGCAAAGAACTCAACTATATCGTCAGGACAAATGTTAGAGTTTCTGGAAAATACATAGGACAGATAGGTAAAGATCTGACACCAAGCAGCAAAGAACAGGTGATTGACTGCGAGGGGCTTTTGATGATCCCAGGCTTTGTCAACTCGCATACCCATATAGGAGATTCTATAGGTAAAGATGTTGGAATAAACTCTAGTGTAGAGTCAAAGATTCATCCCGTAGGTGGCTTTAAACAAAAAATACTAAACAATTCTGAAGTCTCACATCTTACAAATTTTATCAAAAATTCGTGCATCTCAATGGTTCGAAAAGGGATAACCACCTTCATTGATTTCAGGGAGGGCGGACTTGAGGGAGTAAACATACTAAAGAAAGCATCATCTGGAATTCCAATAAGGCCCATAATTCTTGGCAGAATAAACTACTATCAAGACTCAAAATTAATCAGACAAGATATGCCGCTGCCAGATTCAAAAAAGTCTGATCTTGAAATATTGGTGAAAAACTGTAATGGCCTTGGAATAAGTGGGCCAAACGAGTTTAGCAGTTCTGTACTAAGGTATTTTGCAAGGCAAAAGACCATACGAGCAATTCACTCTGCAGAAACGGAGGAGAGCAACAACATTTCAAAGAAAACGACAAAAAAGACAGAAACGCAGAGGGCCTTGCTTGCACGGCCTAACTTACTTGTACATATGACATATGCTTCCAAAGCCGATCTAACACTTGCTGCAAGAAACATGGCAAGCATTGCAGTATGCCCGCGTGCAAACGGCGCACTTGCAGAGGGCATACCTGATGTAAACCTCATGATGGAAACGGGGTGCAATGTAATCATTGGCACTGACAATGTAATGGTAAACTCTCCTGACATGTTCAAGGAGATGGATTATCTCTGGAAGGTCTCTATGGGAATGACCAAGACACGAATATCTCCAAAATCCATACTTGAGATGGCAACTGTTAATGCTACAGGTGTGTTGGGCAGTAAAATAGGGGTCATCCAAAAAAACAGTTTTGCAGACTGTATCTTTATTGAAAAGCACTCTATTGATCTAGAACCGATGCACAATCCACATGCAGCAATAGTGCACCGTGCGTCAGAAAATACAATCAGGGCAGTGATGTTTGAAGGAGAGATAGTACATGGCAAGATCTAAGCCATATGTGATACTCAGCGCTGCAATGAGCATAGATGGAAAGATAGCTACACGTACGGGAAGCTCGAGATTTTCTTCAGACAAGGATATGCGCCGGGTGCACAAGCTTCGTGGGTCTGTAGATGCTGTACTTGTCGGAAAAAATACAGTTGATGTAGACAACCCGTCTCTCACTGTTAGATATATCAGAGGCAAAAACCCCACAAGAATAATCTTGGATCCTAGGGCAGGTATATCACTTAATTCCAAAATTGTGCACACTGCAAAAACTGTTCCAACCATAACAGTAGTGTCTGAGATGGCATCATCCAAAAAGACCTCCCTTTTTGCAAGAAAAGGACTGCAGGTTATAAAATGTGGCAAAAGAAGAATCGAGCTCAAAAAACTATTGCATATGCTGGCAAAGCAGGGAATCAAAAAAATACTTGTTGAAGGTGGGGGGACCACCAACTGGCACTTTCTAAAAGAAAATCTAGTCGATGAAATTCTTGTAACAATAACTCCTTATGTAGTAGGAGGTAAGGGTGCGGTATCTCTTGTAGAAGGGCATGGATTTAGCAACATATCGTACTCTTTTAAGCTAAAAGAAGTAAGAAGGATAGGAAACGAAATAGTTTTGCGTTATGTCCTTTAATGCTTCAAATCGCCGCGCAATTGATCAATCTTTGCCTGGAGCGATTTTTTCAACTTGTCATTTTTTGAAAGATTGACTAGTTTTCCGCAGGTGGGACACTTGAAGGATAGGTCCAACGCCTTCTCAAAGGTCAGTTTTTGGCAGTCTGCGTTTCCGCAGTGGTAAAAGTCTGCAGAATTTTCATAATCAAGTCTTTGTTGAAGTCTCTCAACAATCTTCTTCTTTTGATTCTCGATAAAGTTGTCTACCTCGTCTTTTCTTGCTCGCCATCTGTAGACAAACCAGCCCTTCTTTTCGTCTTTTACCCTTATTCCGGTTATGAGGGCTTTTCCAAAAAGGTCGTAAAGCACTTTTCTTACAATGTTTATTCTAAGACCTGTCGAACTTGCAATCTCTTCGTCTGTTGCGTCTTCTGTATTTAGAAGGGACCTTGCTACCTTGAGATATTCATCTCCTCCAATCAAGGCGGCTATCTTTACAAAAGGATCCTCGTGCTCTACGTTCATTCAAAATCCTCCTTCCTGTCTCCATATTTAAGCGTGGTTTTAGATATGACCTGCTTTCCCCTTTTCGTAGGGACTATCTCGCGCTGTGCGTCGGTGTGCTTCTTTTGGAATTGCTTGCCTTCAAGTATCCTGTCAAGCAATATGGCAAGCGCGGCTATCTCAGAATGGGGCTGGCTTCCAATGGCTACGTTATAGTCAGCCAGATCGTACACTTCTCTTGGAACCTTTTCTGCTCCAACTACCACCAGAATTTTGTCTTCCTTTCTTAGCTTGGGCTCCACCGAATTGATGTTTTCCCCATACATTGTAAGATGGACAATTTTGTACGAGTCTGATTTTTTTGATTTGAGAATTTTTTTCCATTCTTCTATTATCTCAACTTGAAAATCACTTCCCCACATCTTGTTTACCTTGGATACTGTTTCCTTGATTTCCGGATTTGCATCATACATCAATATCTTTGATGCACCAAATGCTCTTGATACTAGGGCAACATGTGTTGTTACCCTGTCGTCTCTTACAAGCCTTTGACCGATTCTTAAAACCTCAATCTTCATAGTTAATCTCTATCTCTGGTTTTGCCGCCTGTTTTTTCTCCTCTAAGATGGGTTGGTCTTCAAGAATGTGGTGGACACGATCTTTCAGTGCTGAAATGTTGTGACCCGTTGCTGCAGATACTGATAACCACTTTTTATTTTCCTTTAAACCCAACAGATGTACTTTTTCTACAATTTCTTCTTCTGAGACAAGGTCCGATTTGTTTAGGACAAAAACTATTCTGTCATGGTTTACGCCAATCTCATCTAGAGTAGATACACAACTCCTGAATTTTTTCTTCAATTCTGGAAAGGGATCACTTGCATCTATCACAACTATGACAATGTCTGTGTAAACAAGCTCCTCAAGCGTAGACTTGAATGCCTCAATCATATAAGCAGGAAGTTTGCTTATGAAACCTACCGTATCAGATATCAATATCTCCAGATTTTGAAGAACAATTTTTCTTGTGGTAGTTGAAAGGGTGGTAAAGAGATTTGGACTTTCTTCTTTTTGCTCACCAGTAAGCATGTTAAACAGTGTAGTTTTTCCTGCAGATGTATATCCTGCAAGAGAGACTGTCTTAAATCCAATTCTTTTCCTTGCCTGCCTGTGCAACTCGCGTTGTTTTGATGCTTTTACAAGCTTTGCCTTGGTGCTGTTCATTCTGTTTCTTATGTCATTGTGATACACGTCAACTTCGAACTTACCTATGCCCATAAACCCTGGTTGCTCTCCCATCTTTGCAAGCCTTACTCGTTCCTTGGCCCTTGACATCTCGTATCTCAGCTGAGCCAGCTTTACTTGAAGCATTGATTCTGAACTTCTAGCCCTTCGCTCAAAAATTTCCAAGATCAGCATTTCCCTGTCTAAAATTTTGGTCTTAAGGGTAGATGCCAGATTGTAGTTTTGGCTTGGCCTTAGTATCTCGTCATAAATTATCACATCCGGCCTTAAGGAACTGACAAGCTCTTTGAGCTCGTCAACCTTTCCCTCACCAAGTCCAAACTTTGCCCTGTTGAGAAACTTCTGTTGTATGATCTTTTTTGGTTCATAGCCTGCGGCGTCACAGAGAGCTAATGCCTCCTTGACCACATCTTCTTTATCATACGTAATTAGGATGGCAGAATCTCTCAATGTATACAGTTCCTGTCTATTCGTATCTATTGCTTTCGCAGGCTTTTTTCTATAGTCATATTCATGACTATCTCGGCAATGTCGCTTGCATATTCTGCTATTCTGCGTATGCTTTCATTCATGCGCCTGACCCGGTATACCTCTTCATCGTCCCTTATTGACTTGACGCTGTCAAAGATCTTCTTTTCATATTTGGAAATCTCAGCACTTTTTTCTATTGTAAGTTCTGCCTGATTAAAGTCCTTTTTAAAAAGCGACAAACATGCTTCATCAAGTACTGTTAATGCAAATGTGCTGAGTTCTTGTATGGGTTCTAGCACAGATTTCTTGACAGGTTTTTTAAATTCAAGAAGGTCCTTGGCCAATTCTGTGGCGTGGTCACCTACACGTTCTATGTTTTTAACAATCAGCCTGTATCCAAGACAGTGATGTGGATATTCTATTCCCATCTCCTTTAGCATGTGTTCGTTTTGAATTGCAATCTTTAGCTGGCGTATTATGTAAAAGCTGAACCTGTCAACTTCATCATCGCTTGCAATAACTTCTTTTGCCAAGTCAAAATTGGCTTCTCCAAGTGCAAGCAGCGCGTCATTTTGCATTGACTTGGCAATTATCAACATTCTCTTCAAAGCGCCATCCACTGACAGCTCAAAGAGATTTATCAGAACTTGGATGGTGATGCCTTCCGTTGAATCTGCAATGATCTCAGTTCCCATCAAAACTCCTTTAACAGCTTCTTTTACTGCATTTCTTTGGGTGGGCTTTAGTCTTCCAAGTTTTGGTTTTACATTTATGATGTTAAAGCCAAGCAAGTAAAGCGATATAAGCTTCCTTATAATTACAGGCCCTTCATCATCTGGTTTTATCTCAATGGTTGCGTCTTCGGTAACAACTGGTTTGTTGTGATGCTTTAGTGGAACAATCTGTAACGTGGAAACTCCCTGTCGGACTACTGCAACTTGATCTCCCTGTTTTAGTCCCATGTCTGCAATCCAGTTTTTCGGCAACGACACAATATAGGAAGACTTGCCGGTGAACTGTATTTTTCTCATCTCTTCAGTATTTCCCATACAAAATATGTTCTAGGACATTCTATATAGTTGTTAGGCTCTACTATATAGTAAAGAATCCCTTGTAGAAATAATTAGGGCTTGCAAACAAGTTATCTTGTTGGATTCAACTCTCAAGATAAGGTATACCGTTGATGCGCTCTTTGGCGCAGGCGTGTCAAAATACCTGCCAAAAAACATCAGGTTTACCTATTCAAAGAAGACAGGCAGAATACAGCATGTGTATCAAGACGACACGCTTTTGTGCACCTTAAGAATTGATGGAGGTCTTGCCATTACTCCAAATTTTGCCCAAATGCTCATGAAAAGCAAGAAATTTCGCGAAAATTGTGTAGAGGTAGATAATGATTCAAAGCCGTTTGTAGAAAACGGTAACTCTGTATTCTGTAACCATATAACTTGGTGCGGCAAAAACATCCTAATCGGTTCAGATGTGCCTGTTTTGCATGAAAACAAAGTAATTGCCGTAGGAAAGGCCATTGTTTCATCAAAAATGATGCGTTCCCTAAAGCGGGGAGTCGCGATCAAAATCAGAGATAGTTTAAAAAGTCCAAACGAAGGAAGTATAGATAGGAAATGATGCGTGGCGGAAACCGCGAAATGCGCAGAATGTTGGATAGAATGGGCCTAGAGATGAAGGAGGTCAATAATGTCCAGGAGGTTATAATCAAGACCGATACCAAGGAGATTATCATTGTAAAACCTGCAGTAACGGAAATGAAGGCAAAAGACAACTCCATCTTTCAAGTAATAGCTGAAAGCTATGAAGAAAGAGAGCTTGAAGTGCCTGTCTTTAGCCAAGAGGACATTACTCTAGTTGCACAGCAAGCCAATGTCTCACCAGAGGAAGCAACCAAGGCTTTGGTTGAGGCCAAAGGTGATCTGGCAAGGGCAATACTCTTGTTGACAACTAAATGATTCCCAATGATCAACATAAAGATACAAAAAAACTTTAAATTTTCAAGGAAGAGAGTTAAGGCATAGCATATCAAACCCAAAACAACATTGCGGTTGCAACGGTGTACGGGAGATCCTATTTCAAATTTGTAAATACTCTAAAGAATCTGAAATTAAACTACGATTCCGTACTTCCTGAAGAAATCACAAGCTCCGATAAAAGATTGATTTTAACAACAGTTGGAGAATCATCAAAGATACCGACCAGCCTAGTCCTGTTCGATGATGAGTTTGACTATGATCCTACAATTGTAAGAGGAAAGATAGTCAAAAAACTCGAGTCAGGTATTCACTACAGCTCCCTTGTAATCGGAATTGACCCAGGCAATAGGATAGGACTTTCTGTGTTTTATTATGAAAAAGAAATTGAGAGCTCGATTTACACATCAGTTGACGAGCTAATATCGCATATTGTAAAAATTCTAGTTGGGCTGCAGGCAGAACGCAAAGTTGTCAAGGTAGGAAATGGAAACATGTTGATTGCAAGGCAGATAACCAACATGCTAAATCTTCGCTTCTGCTCACACTTTGAGCTGGAATTTGTCGATGAGCGCAAGACCTCGGTTAGAGTAAAGAACTACAACAAGCGCGGAACACGCGACAGACTGTCTGCACGGTACATCACTCAAAGGGAAGGGTACAGACATCTTGTGCTTCCTCTATCAAGAATTGGTTGAAAAAAATCGGAAAAATGATCATAAACCCTTAAATATTTGATTGAAAATGTACGGGAAAATTTGAAAAATTTTGATTTTCAAATAGGCATACATATTTATAGAACATTTCCTCGTTTTTCCTGAAAACTGTTGATCTGTCCATGGATGACCATGTATAATTTTTATAAAAACTTACGTTTAAAATTATGGAAATTTCTGATCTATGCTTAAATCATACTAATACTACAATATATTACACAGGTAACAAGTGACTCAAAATGACATGTAAAGGAATATGCACAAGATACAAGGCACAGAAGCCAGTAGGTACGGGCCGTTACGCATCAGGACAGAAAAGATGTCAAATTTGTGAGATCTTCATCAAATGGGAAGGTCTTTGGTGTCCATGCTGCGGATACAGACTCAGAACTAAACCACGAAACCTCAAGTACAAGGCAAAACTACGCGCAAGAGTAGAAGCAGATCAGCTAGAAGCGATAGCAATAAAGGCGTAGAACAGCTGTCGTAAGCTGATGGTATCGCAGGTCGGTTATAGAAAAAAAACCGTCAATGTCGATAATCGGGATTTCTTGGTTCAAATTGTTCCCTTCGATAATGGAAATTTTATTTCTATAACAGAGGGCAAAGAAAAGATTGGAACGCTTGTAGTTTCAATAGGTTCTGGGGGTCGTACAAGTACTGCTACAGTAATACCCTCAAAATCTGAAACAATTTTTTTAAAGATGGTTTCAGAACGAGTAGCGTCAACTATAAACGGCATATGCATTTTTTCATTAAACATACAAAAAGAGCTAAATCTTGAAAGCATGAAGATCCTAATGAACGAAATTATGGAGATTATCAAGTAATGACAGCAGATCTGCGGGGATACCTAAGTCAGGTTTCCAAGGCAAAAGAACTTGCTGTTGTAAAAAAGAAAGTTTCTACAAAATATGAGATTGCTGCCATAACTGCAAAACTTGACGGCTCAAAAGCAGCACTCTTTGAAAATATTAAGGAAAGCAAATTTCGCGTTGTATCAAATCTTGTTGGCACAAAGAAGAGGTTTGCATTAGCTGTAGGTACAACAGAAGACAAGATTCACGATAAGGTAAGCTACGCCATCAACCACGCATCAAAACCAAAAATAGCAACAAAAGCAAGGTTCATGGAAAATCATTCAAGAGACCTCTATGACTTGCCAATCATAACTCACTTTGAAAAAGAGCCTGGAGCCTTTATCACATCGTCTGTAATTTACACACAAAACCAAGAGACTGGAACGCAAAACTCTTCGTTTCATAGGCTGCTAAGACTAGATGAACGCCATTTTTCAGTGAGGATGGTGGAAGGAAGGCACCTCCACAGATCCTTCATGTTTGCAAAAGAGCGTGGAGAAGACCTGCGTGTAGCCATTACTGTAGGAGTGCATCCAGCCGTATCTATAGCAGGGGCGTATCAAGCCGAGTGGGGCAAAGATGAACTAGAGATTGCCAACGTTTTACTAAATAAGAGACTAATGCTTGCGATGTGTCCTTATTCTGGATTATTTGTGCCGTCTGAAGCCGAGATTGTCCTTGAAGGGCGCATACTGAAGGACAAGACCCACAAGGAGTGGATGGTGGAGATGCTCCGCACCTATGACTTTAAGAGAGAACAGCCGGTCTTTGAGCTTGAAAGGATGTACTATAGAAACAATCCCATATTTCATGACATTTTATCAGGATATGCAGAGCACAGGTTGTTGATGGGCATGCCTATTGAAGCAAAACTAAACAAAAATCTCAGACAGGCCATGCCGCAGATAAGGAGAGTAGTGCTAAGTGATGGAGGATGTAACTGGCTGCACGCAATTGTACAGATCTCAAAGAAGAAAGAATCCGATCCGAAAAAAGCAATTGATGCAGCCTTTGGTGCCCACAGGTCGCTCAAACACGTGATTGTAGTAGACAATGACATCAATCCGTCAAATCCAGTAGAGGTTGAATATGCAATAGCTACAAGATTTCAGGCAGACAAGAAACTTGTCGTAATTCCAAAGGTGCGGGGCTCAAGCCTTGACCCGTCAAGTGATCAAAAAAATTTGCTTACAACAAAAATGGGAATAGATGCGACGCGGTCATTCTCAAAACGTCCCGAAGGATTTGAGATTGCAAAGATCCCGGGGTTTGAAAAAATATCTGTCAAAAAATATCTCTAGCTCATCTTAGAGCGGAGTCTATCATCAGTGCAATAAACAAGATTGCAAGATATGGACTTGAGAACTTGAAAAGTGTCCACGATGCCCTCTCGGAAGGTTTTACAAGCAGCCACAAGCTTAGTGCTACCATTATTGCCCCAGATGCTATTGCGGTGTAGAGATAAATTTCATGGAACAAGTGTTTTCCAGAACTGTCTGTCATGAAAAATGGCAGAACACTAAACAACACCATCATTAGTGTGGTTCCTGCAATCACTCGGACCGATGTCTTTTCAGATTCTACGGCAGTAAGCATCGGCACTCTTACTTTGTTGTAATCTTCTTTGACATGCAAGGTAAGGCTCCAGATGTGCATTGGAATCCAGACAAAGACAAGTCCTGCCATGATCAGTCCAAGGTCCCAAAGACCAGTTGTTGTCACCGCTACATAGCCAATCATTGCAGGCGCTCCGCCTGAGAATCCACCAAGCACAATGTTTGTTCTGCTTCTTCGCTTCAGTAGCTTGCTGTAAACTAGAATGTTGTCTGCAAGGCCAAATGCCATAAAGATGCCGGCCCACATGTTGATTGCAAATGCGCAGGCAAGAGAAATTCCTGCAAGAATTAACCCAAAGTGGAGAGCTTTTTTTGCAGGATAGATTCTTCGACTTGGGATTGGTCTTTCTTTTGTCCTTTCCATGATTGCGTCAATGTCTCTGTCATTGTAGTTTGTCAGGGTGTTTGCTGCAGCAGAGCCTGCTATAACACCAAAGGTGACAAGTGCCCAAGTCAGGGCCGAGACTGGAATGTGATAAAGGTTGGAAGCAGTATAGGTTGCACCCATTGCTGTAAAGACAAGAAGATACCATATCTTTGGCTTGGTTACTTCATAGTATGTCTTAATTCTGGAACTAGCTTTTGTGGTTAACACGCTTGTCCCTTTTTGGAGCCTTTTTGATATTTATAGGTTGAAAATTTGGCAATTATTTTGAGGGCTTGTAGGGCATCGGCTTTGTGGTTCGCTTCATCTCAATGAAGCTCTCAGAGCGCTGGACCCCTTGTATCCGTCCTACTCTTTCAGAGATAAGCCTGTGCATCTCATCGAGGTTTTTGGCATACATGGTAACTATGATGTCAAATCTGCCTGTCACCTCTGAAATCTCTCTTACCTCTGCTATCTTCAACAACTCCTCAATTACATGGTCTCTCATCTTAGAGTCCATGTTTATGCCTGTGAGGGCCTTTACAGTGTAGCCGAGCTCCCTGTCATTTACTACGATAGTAAAGCGCTCGATGAGCTTCCTTTTGATAAGCCTCTTGATCCTGCTGTAAACAACTGACGAGTTTACGTTTATCTTCTTTGAGATGCGTGGAACGGAGATGTTTGCATCCTGAGATAACTCCGATAAAATTATCATATCTAAATCATCAACTTTTGCCATTCAAAACACCATTTATTGTGAATAAATGGATCTTAATAAACTTGTTATTATAATTTTTCTAAAATTTGCATCTGGCTAGACGTAGCCTTTTTTGTACAGCATCTCGGCTAACAACACAGCTCCTTTGGCAGAGCCCATCTTTTCGTTGTGTGAAAATAACACGTACTTGATGCCGTTATCAAAGACTGTATCTTCTCTTATCCTACCAACCACTGTTGTCATGCCCCCATTTATTTCACGATCAAGTCTTGGCTGTGGCCTTGTTGGATCTTCGTTGACCATCAGATACTCTTTTGGAGCAGAAGGCAGACCGGCAACACTTACCTTACTTGAAAACTCCTTCATTGCGTTCTTTACGCCTTCTGGATCGGTGTGGGCCGCTGTCTCCACAAATACGGTCTCTGTGTGGCCATCGATGACAGGCACTCTTGTGCAAGTGCAACTGACCTTTAGCTTGGCTGGGTCTATCTTTCCGTCTACCAGTTTGCCGAGAATCTTTCCTGTCTCTACCCTTACCTTGTCTTCCTCTTTTGGAATATACGGAATAATGTTATCTGTAATATCTAGAGCAGAAACGCCGGGAGACCTTCCTGCACCGGACATTGACTGCATTGAAGTCATGATTATTTTCTGAGCTCCAAACTTGTCAAGGAGAGGCTTCATCGTGATTGCTAATCCCGTAGTAGTACAGTTTGGCAGCGGTGCCACAAATCCCTTCCAACCCCTGTTCTTTTTTTGCTGATCTAAGAGTGCAATGTGGTCGTCATTTATGCCTGGAATTAGAATGGGTACGTCGGATTCATACCTGTATGCAGCAGACGTACTGATGACAGGCACGTACTGCGCAAATTTTGTCTCTATCTTTCTTGCAGCCTCGCTTTCAACAGAGCTAAATATCAAATCAAGATTTTCTGGCTTGATGTCGTCAACTGATTCTACAATCATTTCTTTAACATAATCGGGAACGGGGTCTCTGATATGCCATCTGAGAATGCCGCTATTTTGGTCTCTTATTGCATCAACAAACTTCTTCTTTGCAGACCTCTCTGATGCAGCTATCTGCTTTACCTCAAACCATGGGTGGTTATTGAGGGCTACCACGAACTCCTGTCCTACTGCTCCAGTAACGCCTATGATAGCTACACGTTTCTTCATATGAAAAAATTCCTCTCATACAATTAATATTTCTTTAGTACTTGCCGGCACAAGTTAGTAAAAACTTAGTACTAACCTAGTACCCCAACCAAAACACAAAATGTCCACGCGCCGTTCAAAAAACATGAGACTGGGGGTGGCACCGTCAGTTGCCAGCCACAGGAAAGTAGCCCATGGCGGCATTTATTCCACAGGTCTGGGTTTTGATCCAAAGATACTAGACTTTAGTTCCAACGTCAATCCACTTGGGTTTCCACCTTCAATAAGAAATGACTTGAAAAAAAATTCCAAGTTATTTTCCGTGTATCCAGATTCTGATTCAGTCAATCTTAGGAAAAGCTTGGAAAAATATACCAAGGTTCCAAAAGAGCAAATTGTTGTAGGCAGCGGTGCCACAGAAATAATTTACAACTTTTGCAAAGCATTTTTGAACAAGCGCCGAGTCCTGATTCCGATACCTACCTTTGGAGAATACGAAGCAGCAGCAAGACTAGAAAATGCAAAAATTTCTTATTTCAAAACCATGAATCTCAACTGTGACATTGATGAATTTGTGAGGGAAATCCCAAAAAATTATTGCACCTTTGTCTGCAACCCCAACAATCCGACAGGCATTCTAACTAGTAAAAAAAACATGCTCAAGATACTGGAAGCTTCACGCAGAAACTCTTCGTTGGTCTTCGTCGATGAGTGTTTCATCGAGCTTTCAAATTTGAACGAAAGCATCGTATCAGGATTGCATAAATTTGATAACCTATTCATCCTGAGGTCAATGACAAAATCATTTGGCCTTGCAGGTCTGCGGGTAGGATATGGACTTGGAAGCCGAAACATGATTGAGGTGCTAAACAGAATAAAGATACCGTGGAACATAAGCGGCATTGCTCAAAACATTGCGATAAAGGCATTATCAAACAGGTCACACCTTGACAAGACCAGAAAATTAATTGAAAAAGAACGAAAATTTCTAAAAAATTCAATATCCAAGATAAACAAATTTCAGTGCTATGACTCTGACACAAACTTTGTTTTGATAGAATCAAAAATTCGCTCAAAACAACTGCAAAAAAAACTGTTGAAAAAAAATATACTGGTAAGGGATTGCAGCTCGTTTAAAGGACTTGATGACAGATTCATCAGAGTAGCAGTGAAGACACACAGTGAAAACCAAAAACTTGCAAAAGAACTGAGTAAGATATGACAAAAACGCTAATGATCCAAGGTACGTCTTCCGGCGCAGGCAAGACAACTCTTGTCACTGCACTGTGCAGAATTTTTGCAGAAAAGGGATACAGAGTGGCTCCATTCAAGTCACAAAACATGTCATCGTACTCTTATCGGGGAGATGACTTTGAGATCTCGCGAGCCCAGGCAATTCAGGCAATTGCAGCCAAGACTGAGGTCTCTGCCCTCATGAACCCAATCATGCTAAAACCCCTTGGTGACTACAAAAGCGAGGTGTTTGTCATGGGGAAACGCTACAAGAAAATGCATGCTGATGAATATTACAAAAAGTTTGCCTTGACAAAAGGACTCGAGATTGCAAAAAAATCACTTGATAAACTAAGATCCCGCTATGATCTTGTTATCCTAGAAGGGGCGGGGTCTCCTGCAGAGGTAAACATGCAAAAATATGACATTGCCAACATGAGGATGGCAAAGCACTGCTCGTCGCCAGTCTTGCTTGTCTCTGACATAGATAAGGGAGGAACCTTTGCAGGTATAGTGGGAACGATGGAATTGCTTGGGGCAGACAGGAAATTTGTCAAGGGATATGTGATAAACAAATTCAGGGGAGACTCGAGAATTTTACGTCCAGGACTTGTATTTTTGAAGAACAAGACTGGCAGGCCTGTACTTGGTACTGTTCCACTCTTGAAATTTGACATACCAGACGAAGACTCGCTTCACGCAAACCCAAAGCAGGTATCGTTTACTTCAAAATATGTCAAACTGCTGGAAAAAGAGATAGAGAATTTAAGTCGCACCGTGAAATCAAATCTTGACATGAAGGCAATAGGCGATCTTTTGAAATGATGTTGATACTTGTTTTCTCGGTTGTATTTGCTCTTGTACTTGATCTTGTTCTAGGTGATCCAAAAAACAAATACCACCCAACAGCGTGGGTCGGAATCCTCATTGGAAAATTTGCGCCGTATGGAAAATCAGACAACCCTAGTTTAGAAAAACTGGGAGGTGTAGCTCTTGTTGTTGGTGTAACTACACTTGTTGGCACTCTGCTGTACCTTACTTATGGCACGTTTGCATATCTCAATAATTTGGATTTGGGGCTTTCAAAAATTCTAGTCGTAGCATCTTCTGTAATAGCGGTTGGAATTTTGCTCAAGACTACAATTGCAATCAGGGGGATGCAGAGGCACGCATCTAAAATAATGGAATCTCTCTCACGCGATGACTTGGAGGGGGCGCGGGAAAACCTATCGATGATTGTAAAGAGAAACACAAAGAACCTTGACAGACAGCACATCATTTCTGCCACCCTTGAGAGCATAAGCGAGAACATTGTTGACGGCATAACAGGACCGCTGTTCTACTTTGCATTTTTTGGACTCGCCGGTGCATTTGTTTACAGAGCTGTAAACACAGTTGACTCGATGGTAGGATATAAGACAGATCTCTTTAGAAACTTGGGATGGTTTGGAGCAAACTGTGACAAGGTGCTAAACTTTGTACCGTCAAGGCTGACAAGCACGATTATGATACTTGCAGGAATGATTGTGGGGTCCAACTGGAGACATTCTGCTGCAATAATGAAGCGTGATGGGCCAAAGACAGAGAGCCCAAACGCTGGATATCCAATGGCCACAATGGCAGGAGCACTTGGAGTAAAATTTGAAAAACTAGATCATTATGTACTGGGAGACGGCAGCACGGAATTTACAGAAAAACATTTCAAGACGGCCGTATCTATGATGAAGGTAACTGCAGTCTTGTTTGCTGCACTGTTTACAATTCCTGTGATTGTACTGTTGTCTTACTTGGGATGGTGGAACATTGCTTAAGGGAATCTCTTCAGTAATATCATTTCTAACAATTATTCCATCAAAAAGCGCCGAGCTTGACACTGTTGCAAAAAACATGTACCTCTTTCCAGTTGCGGGAGCAATCATTGGATTATTGATCGGCGGCGCAGGCTATGAACTCTCTTTGTATGTGCAGCCGCTAATTGTGGGCCTTGTTCTTACTGGAGCGCTGGTCATCATGACTGGAGTACACCACACCGATGCACTCTGCGACTTTGCAGACGGCATGATGGCAAAAGGGACAAAGGAAAAGAAACTCAAGGCAATGCGGGACCCTGCAGTCGGCTCGGCAGGCGTGGTAACCGTAGTTCTCTATGCTGCAGGCATGATAATGTCAATTTCCATGATGAAGGGGGTTGTACTCTTGGAGGCAATACTTGTCAGCGAGATCATGGCAAAATTTGCAATGGTTTTACAGGCAAACCGCGGATCTTCGGCATGGCAGGGACTCAGTTCTCCATTTACTCAATACATGAAAAGCCCTACCAAGCTGGCTGCAGCGGCTGCACTGACGGTCATACCTGCAGTAGTGCTTGGTGGAGTTACCGGAATAATTGTAATTGGAGCTACGGTCGGTATGTCATTTCTACTTCTTGGAGTATCAAACAGAAGCTTTGGCGGGATCTCAGGAGATGTCTTTGGTGCAAGCAATGAACTTGTAAGGCTTGCATCATTGATAATTTTTGCGTCACGATGATAGGACTTGTGATGTGTGGTGGCAGGGGGACAAGGATGGCAACTGCACAGGAAAAATTACTTCTCAAGTACAAAAAACCTGTAATAGAGCATGTTATTTCTGCGCTAAAAGACTCTGGATGCTTTTCAAAAATAGTATGTGCCACAAGCCCTAATGCACCAAAGACATCGGAGTTTGTCAGAGAACTTGGTATGCCAGTCATAGAAACTGGAGGAAATGGATACGTCGAGGACTTGGCAGAAGCGCTGAAAAGTTTTGATGAGCATGTATTTGTTGTATCAGGCGACCTTGCATTGCTAGACCATGAAATCATAAAAAAAATTGCGGCTCAATATGGGGGCAAGAATCCGTGGACTAGCGTTCTTGTGAGCAAGAAATTTTTGGATATGGTTGGAGTCACGCCAGAGTACCTCGTAACTCACAATGGACAAGAATGTGCGTTTACTGGAATATCAATAGTAAATCCAAAAGATGTTTCAGACATGAAACAAGTAAAAGAGTCTTACATCTTAATTGACGACAAACGTCTTGCAATAAATCTTAACACAAAAAGAGATTATGATCTACTCGGCGCTGCCTAGTACTTTGCCGTTAATTCTTGCAATAGAACCTGTTGGCTCAGCCAAAGTATTGCCGCATGCTTTGCATGCAACTGTGGTAGATACGTGAGAATAAACAACACTTTCTTCTCCGCACTCTTTACACTGAACTCTTTGGAATTTGCTTCCGGGTCTTGGGATGAGAACTTGGGCCTTTTTCATTGTGCTACCAACTCTAACTTTCTTAGTCTTATTCCAGCCACGTTAAATTTCTTTTTACATTCTGGGCACAACAAGATTGGCGTCATCTTCTTTGTTGTTTTAGCTGGCTTGGCTAGCTTGGGGAATTTCTGACCGCCATATCCCTTTTTGTCTTCGGCGTGTCTTCTTTCACCTATTGCAGAGCCTCTTCTCTTTCCTGCCTTGTACAAGGAGACCTTCTGTAGCGTATGCTTCTTACACTTGGGGCAATACCTTCTGATCTCCTTGGGCATGTTCATAAAAGATGTCGGCTTCTGACCGTAATTTAAGGTGTTACGATTCAAATTTCACGAAATCTTGGTGCCGCATCTGGGGCAGTAGTTGCCGTCCGAACGAAATCCGCATACAGTGCATGTGTGTGATGTATTGGCAGGCCTTTTGAAAAACCTCATGAACGGAATAAAGATTATTGGCAAAAAGAAAAAGTAGATTCCAAGCTGGAACAAAAGAAAGGACACAGCTAACGATGCAGCAATTATCAGAAGCGTTAGTGGCAGACCTGACCATTTCATGGTTACAGTTTATGGATTTTCCAGAAATTAAGGTTCGTCAAGTCTTATGCTGAACATTGCTTTAATAGAGTATCAGCCTAGAATCATTTTGTGAAGGCAAGCTCTCTTGCAGCAATGGCAGGTTCACTGAACCAAGTTGCAATGGGCGAAAAAAAGGCAGACATTGTATTGAAAAACTGCAAGCTAGTCAACGTCTACTCTAGGGAGATTATACCGCAAGTTCAGATCTCAATTCTAAAAGACAGGATTGCATACGTTGGCAAGGACGCAGCACATACGGTAGGTGAAAAGACCGCGGTGATAGACCTCGAAGAAAAGTTTGTCACGCCGGGATTTGCAGACCCGCACATACACATAGACCAGTACATCTTGCCTTCTGAGCTTGCAAAGCATTCTCTGCTTTGTGGAACTACATCATTATTTTCAGACCCTATTGATTTTGTAAGCGTTTGTGGATACAAGGGATTTAGAGAATTTGTCAGTATGACAGAGAACCTGCCAATCAGGATATTTCACATGATACCAGGTGGCCTTCCAGTTGACAGAAAGTTCAGCCATGCAAGAACCATGTCAAAGGCAGAGCAGAAAAAGGCCTTTGAGCTTCCAAGTGTACTTGGCATGGGAGAAGTGTTTTCCTGGACCAAAGTCACAACACGTGACCCAGTTACAATTCAAAACATAAGCTACATTTTGGAAAATGGAGGAATTGTAAACGGACATACCGCTGGTGCAAGCGACAAAAAACTAAATGCCTACATCTCATCTGGAATATTTTCATGCCACGAGCCGATAGACTATGATCAGGTAATAGAACGGCTGAGGCTTGGCATGTGGGTCATGATGAGGGAAGGCTCGATACGACGAGACCTTGAAAGAATAATGCCAAACGTTCTCTTGCACAAGACATACTTTGACAGGCTGATGTTTTGCACCGACGGAGTAACACCAAAAGATCTATTGGAGTTTGGCATGATTGACCACTGTGTCCGAAAGTCTGTCTCAATTGGCATGGATTTGATAGATGCGGTAACTGTAGCATCGCGAAATTGTTTTGAATATTACAAGATGGGAAACGACCTTGGAGGAATCGCTCCGGGAAAACTTGCTGACATTCTTGTTTTTGATGATCCAAACAAGTTAAAGCCTGACAAGGTCTTTGTGGGAGGTAAACTGCTTGTGGCGCACGGCCAACTTGTATCTTCAACTCCAAAGCCTGCACTTTCTAAATGGATTACAAAGACAGTAAAGGCAAGACGCAAGTTTACAGAAAAAGATTTCCAGGTAAAGAGCAAGGCAAGCTCTGTTCAAGCTACTGTAATCCGGCTGGAGACTGAAATCATAACAAAAAAAGATCAGGATGAGCTTTACGTAAAGGAAGGCAATGTTGCATCTTCAAAAGATAAGGACATTTGGAAGGTGGCTGCAGTTGACAGAACATACGGAACTGGAAAGCAGTGTGTAGGATTTTTGAAAAACTTTGGTGCAAACATTGGTGCATTTGGGTCCACGCAGAGCTTTCACGAAAATGACTTGATTGTAATAGGCTCAGACGAAAGCCAGATGGCACTTGTGGCAAACGAACTTGTAAAGATGCAGGGCGGCATGGCTGTTGCAAAAGATGGCAAAATAATATCAAAGTTTGATATGCCAGTAGCTGGGCTAATCTCCAAGATCCCGCTTGAGCAAGCTGTCACAAAATACAACGAGATCGACGAAAAGATAGTAGAAGCAGGCTGCAAGTTTGGTCAGCCTCACCTCATTCCGCTCTTTCTTCCCTTCCTTGCACTGCCAGAGATTAGAATTTTGTACAGCGGAGTAGTAGATGTTAAAAACAGAGCTTTTCTTAAGATTTTACACGGATAAACGGTTCTGTTACAAATTCAGCTGACTATATCATCAACTACGAGTCCGCAACTTGCTTCCATCTACTCCAAGGATTAGCGGCTGTAAGTTGTCCACGTTCCTCTTCATCAATTCACTTGAAAGTCCTCTAGGATGGCAAAACCTACTCCACCCCTTGTAAGATACATTCATGGCCGCGACTACATCACGGTCCATCACTCTCTTACAATTATGGCACCACAATTTATGATGTTGAAACCTGTCCTCTTGGATTCTCTCTCCGCATATTGGACAGAGTTGGCTGGTGCACCTTGGATCTACAAACTGTACTGGTATTCCTTCCCATGCAGCCTTATACTGTATTTGTCGTTGTAACTCGTAAAAAGACCACGAGTTTAGCTTACGCCTAAACTTTTTGCCTTGACCGTTTCCCCTCCGGTACAGCTTACGTATTCCCTTAATCTCTTCAAATACAATCACAGATCTTGACTCTGGCTCTATTCACAATATCTTTTGATATTTTGTGTAAATGCTGTTGTATACGTCTTGACTGCCTGTTCTTTTTTTGTGTAAAGAATTTGTTTTTCACTCGTCTGTCGTTTCGTCGAAATGATGCTCGTACATGCATAGAATTCTCCTTTATTGAAAGAAGTTTGTTTGTCTTATACATGACGGATCCATCCATAGTTGATATGGTAGTATTTCTGAGGTTTCTATCAATACCAATTACGTTTTCTGGTATGATTTCATCCACTTTTCTTCTTATTGAAATTGATAGAGAGTCTGGCGTTATAGTAAATGACCTTGGCTCTACTCCTTTCTCTGATAATTTTGATACAATGTAGTTGTTCAGTACGATGTTGATATATTTTCTGTTGCCTATTGGTATTGAAATTAATATTCCGTTTATTTTAAAACCATAGCAAGATACAAGGTATGGCTTTTTTATAAATGGAGATTTGGTTTTGACACCTTTTCTGATACTGGATTTCATCTGAGCGAGTCTGCCACAAGCTTGAGCCATTGCTGTAAGCTTGTATTTTGATTGAATGTCATAGGGATCAAGTTCATGATAGTACAGTGATGAGAATTTTCTGGTGTTGTTACGTTATTCTCAAGACCTATCCTGATGCAATGGTTTATCATTTGCCGGAATTTTTCCATCATGGATGCTAATTCAGGTATAGGTACAATGGATTGTTTGACTGATTTTAGTGCCACCATTGATCGAAAATTACACTATTAGAAGAAAAATGGCTGGTAATATCATAATTAGTCGAGTTTGAGGCAAAACGGATAAACTATTAAAAGGGGAAATTTAACTACGAATCTCAGGTAATAATTTTGGCTTCAATTCAACAAACACCACAGGGTCCAGTTCTGGTGCTCAAGGAGAGCGCGTTGCAGCAAAAGGGACGCGATGCCCAGAAAAACAATATTACAGCGGCAAAACTGGTCGCTGAACTTGTTCGAACAAGCCTTGGTCCAAGAGGGATGGACAAGATGCTTGTGGATTCTTTAGGCGATGTTACAATTACAAACGACGGCGCTACCATTCTAAAAGAGATCGATGTCCAGCATCCCGCAGCAAAGATGATGGTAGAGATCTCAAAAACAGTAGATACGGAGGTAGGAGACGGAACAACATCCTCTGTAGTCTTTGGCGGATCGCTTTTGGCAAAGGCAGAGGAGCTGCTGGAAAAAGATGTTCATGCTACCGTAATCATTGAAGGCTTCCAAGCCGCCTCAGAAAAGGCCCTTTCACTGCTTCAGGAGCTTGCCAAATCTGTGAGTCCAAATGAGAAGGACGTTCTCTTAAAAGTTGCAAAGACAAGCATGGAATCAAAGCTTATTTCAGAAGACAGCGACATGCTTTCAAAACTAGTTGTAGATGCAATACTGCAGGTAGTTGAAAAAGAAGAACGCGGCAACAAGGTTGACCTTGACAACATCAAGGTAGAAAAGAAGGCCGGCGGTTCGATTCGAAATACACAGCTAATCAAAGGTATAGTTCTTGACAAGGAGGTTGTCCACAGCGGCATGCCTACAAAGATGGAAAAGGCAAAGATAGCACTGCTAAATTCTGCACTTGAGATTGAAAAGACTGAGATGAGTGCAGAAATAAGAATTACTGACCCAACACAGATGCAGATGTTCTTGGAAGAAGAAAACAGGATGCTAAAATCCATGGTGGACAAGATTCATGAGATTGGAGCAAACGTGCTCATCTGCCAGAAGGGAATTGATGATATTGCACAGCACTACCTTGCAAAACAAGGAATTCTTTCAGTAAGACGCGTAAAGGAAAGCGACATGACAAAACTTGCAAAAGCTACTGGTGGAAGAATCAGCAGCAACATTGATGACATGACATCAAAAGATCTCGGTACTGCCGAAACAGTAGAGCAGAGAAAGGTGGAGACAGAAAAATGGGTCTTCATTGAGGGATGCAAGAACCCGCGCGCAATCACTGTGCTCATCAGGGGAGGATCACAGAGAGTTGTGGATGAAGTAGACAGATCACTTCACGACGCGTTGATGGTAGTAAAAGATGTAATCGAAAAGCCAGCAGTAGTTGCAGGCGGAGGCGCTCCAGAAGAATATCTTTCATCAAGCCTCAAAGACTGGGCAGATAGGTTTGAGGGACGAGAGCAGCTTGCAATCAAAAAATATGCTGAAGCACTAGAGATCATTCCTTTGACAATTGCAGAAAATGCCGGCATGGACCCAATCAATACCATGGTTACCCTGCGTGCCAAGCAGAGCCAAGGCAAGAAATGGACTGGAATTGATGCACGAAACACAAGGGTAGCTGACATGTACGCTCTTGATATTATCGAGCCTGTTGCAGTAAAGGAGCAGATAATCAAGTCTGCAACAGAGGCAGCATGCATGATTCTAAGAATCGATGATGTCATAGCATCATCTGGCAAGGGCGGCGGTAGAGGCGGTCCTCCAATGCCACCAATGGGCTAGAAGAACCCCTTCATGCTAAAAAAACTGCAAAACATTGACCTAGGCCCAGTTGTTGTTCTAAACGATTTTTTCCTTGACAGGATAATTTCCGTACCTGATGTTGGAAGTTTTTACAGCCAGATCATGGAGAAGATAAACTTTGGAGGAAGCATCAGAGGAATACCTCAAAAAGACCTCAAGGGGGGAAATGCCACAAACGTTGCCTATGCACTTGCAAGGCTTGGATGCCCTGTATCTCTTGTCACAATTTCAGACAAGGCAGGAGCGGCATTACTAAAAGAGACGTTTTCTGGACTTGATAACGCGACGCTTTATGTGATTGATGGCAAGCCGGGCAGAACCACTGCACTAGAATTTCAAAATGGCAACAACATTGTAAATATAATGTTCTCCGATCTTGGCGACAATGAAAACTTTGGCCCTGAAAAACTTGGAACAAAGGAACAGGATGCAATAAAAAAGGCCGCTGCAGTAATTGTTACCAACTGGGCAAGCAACAAGAAAGGGACGGACCTTGCCAAGTTTGCATTTGAAAAATCAAAGGGCGCGCTTCATCTCCTAGACCCTGCAGACATACATACAAGACCAAAGGAATTCAAGGAAGCCCTGCTCAAAGTTGATTCTGAGCTTGACTCTCTGTGCATGAATGAAAACGAATGCAACATACTTTTGGCACAATACGGTCTTGGAAAGCTGTCTGGAATTGAAGAAACAAAGAAACTTGTCATGGAGCTTACAAAAAAATCTTCAATAACAATTGACCTGCATGCCGTTGCAGGCTCCTTTTGGAGCGATGGTAAAGGGGTAGAGTTTGCAAAATCATTTCCTGTCAAGCCCATACTTGTGACTGGCGCAGGAGATGTATGGGATGCTGCAAATGCTGTTGGATACATGGCAGGCCTTGAGCCCCGAGAACGGCTGCTGTTTGCAAACGCCGCGTCTGCTCTATACATTGCAAATCCAAAGGGGATTCCGCCAACCATGGATGAAACGCTGTCACTTGCTAGAACATAAAACTCGGCTTATTGTTTGAGCGAGAGGACCTTGCTGCAATCCCTGCACTCGATGCGGTCTTGGCCCCTGTAAAGGTTCTCAGAACCGCATCTTATGCAAATAAGGATGTGCCTTCTTGAACTCTTCACTCCAAAGAAGTTCAGGAGCGTAAGCTTGTTGCTTGAGGCCATGGTCATCTAGTAATTTGGTGCTGTGGGATTTATTCAGTATGTATGCAGTGAACTGCAATGCACCCATGGCAGGAACGCTGTATCAGCCGGAATTAGATCCCTTGAGCGTGCTTCCAACAAGTATCCCATCTGCAAAATAATTCCCAGTTGTACTGTCTGGAAGAATATCGTACGTAAATTGGTGCTTGTATGGCATCAAATCTGCCGATTTTACTGCAGATCCGTCGTACACTTCCCCAACCTTGAGGTCTCCAATTGTTCTGCCGTCATATGTTGGATGGTTTGCAGAGGCAAAAAGCTCTCTGCCGTCTGCAAGTTTTAGATCTATTACTTGGTGTGTGCTTCCGACAAACACCTTGCTTGTCTTGATTACCTTGGATTTGATCATGGTTCCGTCCGAATCTGCAGACCATACGGCCATGCCGTCTTTGATATCTTTGATGTTAATGCCTCCCTCTGGTGTCTTGATGGTGGAATCTGCTGACAGGCAGATTGGACATCCTCCTGGCTGGACTCCTTTTGATTTGCCTGTTGACACTGTTATGGAATCTGGATAATTGATTGACGTTATTACAAGAGGTGCAGAACCGTCACATGTTGGGTTGAGTGTATCGCCGACATGCATTGTTGTAAAGACTCCAAGACCTGGATGCGCTATTGGATAGGGACTGTTGTAGTATCCAGTGACGTTATCTGGGTTTATCTTTGATATGGTAAACACCCCAACCTTTTGCCCTGATGTATAGTTGGCGGGATTTGAAAGCTCAGAGAAAGTTGGCTGTGTAACAGTTGTTCCCCATCCGCGTTGCACAAGTTTCCGAGCTGTATCTGGCGTTACGCAGGCTGGCAGGTTGTCACGTGATTTCATCAGGACCAACCCTTGAGCACAGGTAACGCTCTCTGCAGGTATGCCCTGAGATCTCATCTGTTTGAGCGGAGGCTCTACAACTTGGGAACTGGTGTGGTTGCCAGCGCTTGGACTGTAAAACTGTGGCCCAACACATGGATTTGGAAAAGTAAAGACACGGCCGGAAGGATCTTTCCAAGTTGTGATTACTTGACTGCATACTGAATCTGGTGTAAGTTCTTTTATCTGGAAATACGAGTTGTCATAATGGCATATCTGAATTGGATACATGTTGGTTGTTTGGTTTGCTATGGTACCGTTTAGGATATTGCAGCCAAGTGTGGTAATTGTTCCATTTACTGTGTAGCTTGCAAGTGACTGACTTGCGTACGATGAATGCAAACTAGAGAGCAGCACAATTTGAACAAAAAGCAATGCCCACCAGATTTTCGGCATTGTAAGGTGTCTTCACATAAAACCTGAAAAACATTTGGATTGAATCATTCTTTTCAATATGTCATAATTTACATTGCAATTCTAGTTGCAGTCTGTTTTTTCACATTTTGGCAAGTAGATGAATACAGTTATTGGATGCTAGCTTGGCGGAGGAATATTTTTCCGCAAGATTTCTAAAAGCTGCCTCAGTCCGCTTATGTTTCCCAAGCCATATGCTATTATTTTTTCAAGAATTTGCTGTTGGACCATGCCGGCTGAGGATTTCAGAGCACTGCGAAGCCAGCTTCTTGTTTTACCGTCTATCAATTTTTGGGCAATTTTTTCTGACTTTTCTGAATCACCCAAAATGTCCAAGACAGGCCTTAACATCTTCTTTGTATAGATTACACCGTCTCCTGTAATGGAATAAAGATCGGCCAGTTCAGGATCGGTTTGTGCAGGATTTTTAACTGCCTGTTGATTTTTCCGTATCAGCCCCATCTTTTCAAGTCTGGCCAGCCCCTCTATCACATCTTTTTTCTGAAAGTTGTCTGTCATGGCTGTGATGCAGCAAGCTTTCAGTATGCTCAAGCCACTGCTGCTTGTCTCAGAGTTGTGAAGGTGCAAAAGTGCCCATCTCTGGAATGGTGTTAACGTATGAGGCGGATCTGCGTATATCAATAATTGAGACGATACTTTTCAAAATTAATAATCATGATCATTTGTACCGTATTAACCTCAAGTTTTACATCAACATACTTTTACATTAAAAATGAAAGATGCCTTCAAGTCATTTCACTACCACTCACTAGATGCAGCAAATACAGTGATCAAAACAAACTGCATTGGATTATTGAGGTGTTTATTAATCGTTAAACTTTGGTAATCATCACTTGTGATTTAGTTTTCTTTTTGATTCGTTCAACGACGCTTTCTTTTTGTCAAAGTGTCTAATTGCAAAACCTGCAAAAAAGAGAATCCAGCCAAAAATTGTCACAGTTCCCAAAGTACCTTTGAATGGCTGAAGGCTTGGCGAATTTGAAATAGTTGAGGAAATAATCCAGTTTGCCACCTGCATGGCAAGACCGACTATCATTATAATTGTGCCGCGTTGCATACAGTCACAGATTCCGCACTTGTCTTAAAGATTCCTTTGGTTCTGCTGGTTTTGTGTATCTGAACAAGGCCAAACCTCCCAAAATTTTCTGTTATAATTTTATCCGGGGATAAAAATCGAAACTGTAGGTAGGTAAGAAGATCAGCAGTCGTATTTCTCAAGTCATGAATCCTACAGTTTCATTACGGTTTTTCTTGTATTATCAAATAAGATTTGCTTAATATTGTTCCGTTACAACGTTAGACAATAACATGGTTTTGCTGCAGATTCAAAGATGATTATATATCACCAGCCGAGTTTGCGGCAGACCTGTCCTTTTGTCTGTACTTTGCCCATGCATTATTTACGGTAAAGACTATTCTCTTACCAAGTACTTGTTCCAGCCAGAGCGGCAGAAGAAACTTTCTGTATGGAGAAAAGTACCGATAATACTTTTCGTTGTCAAGTTCCTTGTCATCAAGTACGTTTCTTGCAGCAAAATCTCCACAAAAGGTGGCCCACGGTAATCCTACACAGCCAAGAACAAAGTGAGCCCATGGGCGTTCAGGGTCGACAAGCACTGTTGGGATAAGGTCTCTTGTCATGTCTATGCGGCCTTGCCAATATTGGATGAACCTGAGCGGGCGTATTGTCGGAATCTTTTCCTTCAATCCATTTATGACCTTGTCTATGACGCGTGTTGTGGTGGTGTCATTTTTTGCATACGTGGTTAACATATCTCCGCCTCCGACCAAGAGTCGTTTTGTTCCTGTCAGCCGAAAATAAGTATAGATAAGATCCGAGTCCCAGCATTGTAGAGGCCCCTGTGGAAAAAGATCTGCAATATCACTATCTCCTAATGGTTCGCTAACGGAGAGAAATGTTTGGGCATGGTATACTGACTCGCTGTACTTTGTTACATTCGGTTTTGGTTTGTCTATGCAGAAGATTATCTTGTCGGCAGTAACAGAACCAAGATGTGTGAAGACAGTTTTCTCTTTCCAGGAAAGCACCTCTGATGACTCGAAGATCTCTATTCCAGCATCCAAAAGAACTTGCTTCATACCCTGTGCGTATAAAAGAGGATTGACTCCGTATGTTCCAGTATATCTAATTGCCCCAGAATATGCTTTTGACCCTATAACCGAAGGAACTTCGGGCTCTTTGTACACCGTACTTGAATAGCCAAGTTTCTTTCGTGCATTGACCTCATCTTCCACATCCTTCCAGCCGCTAGTTCCCTTGCCAAGAAAGAGGCAGTCTTGGACCTGCAGGTCGCACTCTATCTTGTGTTTTTTGATGTTGTCTACCATAATGTCCACTCCTTTAGCTGCAACTTCCCACAGATCCTTTGCACCCTTTGTACCATACTTGCGCAATAACTGGGATAGTTCAAGTTCGCTGTCTGGCGTTAGAAAACCTGCGCTCTTCCCTGTAGAGCTTCCGCCACAGATGTTTTTGTCAAGCAGCACAACCTTTTTACCTGAGCCTGCTAGGCGCAGCGCTGCTGCTATTCCAGATGCACCTGCGCCCACAATCAAAACATCAGTTTTAACATCGCCTTTAAGTGGAGGTCGAATAGGTTCTTTAATTCCCATCAGTGTAGTAAACCACCAGTCTTGTAGAATCATTTTCCAGCCTTCATCATTGGCTAGGGCTGATACTATTTCTGTGTCACGTTGGTTCTCACTTGATATGATTTGCAAGCAATCCTGAGCAATTCTGACTTGGTTTAAAATTAGTCTAGATGCCTCATTGTGAACAAACCGACAAATGTTACAAAGTTTTCAATTATGGATTATGACCTTGTCAAATGGGCAAGTACCCGCTGGCAGTTCTAGAATTTCTTTCTTTTCAAGAAGAAAAATGCAACATCGATCAAGATTATTCCTATGCCACCTGCTGTAATCTGCAGCCATATTCTACTCAGAGACATCAAAAACAAGTCTGATGCTGTAGCTGGTCGCATGATTCCAATACCGTTTTGAACCTTGCTTGGCTTAGACCACCACATCTGAGATGATATTGCAGGAATTGAGATCCCTATTATGATTACAACAATTCCTAAAATCAGAATAGCAGTCTTTGCATGCATAAAATTACTGATCTCGTACAGATCTTAAGCTTTACGAGAAACGTCAGATTTTCACGAAGAAAGAGGGTGCAATTGTAGTCTGGTACTAGTACTCTTTAACTAGGAACTGCACACATGGCTAATCATGGACAATAAGATTTCAGGAATCGGAAGGTTTCTTGCTCCTTCCTTGAACAAAATTGAGGAAGAATTGAGCGCAATTCATACGGAAGTTAATGGAGTAAATGCAAGAATGGAAGAGACTTTGAATAGGCTGGAAAAGTTAGAAGAGGACTATAAGCATCTTGCAGCCCGGATAGATAAGAATGACAATGGAATGACAACAGAGGCCAAAGTCTTGTTTGACAGCATAAACGAGATGGAAAGGCAGAACCGGGGTGAGGTTGATGTTTTAAAACGTACAATGGATGTTACACAAAGAAGGTTATCCACTCTTGAAGCAAAAATGAAAGAGCTTGGCAAATAATTCGATTTTGCAATTCGGTTGTATGGGTTTGTTAGGAAAAAAAGGTGTAGAATGTAAAATTCTATTTTTTTGATTCTTCGGCTTCTTTTACTGCGTTTATGTCATCAGAAGCTTTTTTGTTACAAGAGCAAGACATTATCTTTGCAATTATTTTTTTTAACATGTCTACTCAGACTTTCATGCATATATAAGTGAAGGATTCTGGGAATTAATGGCACAGTAGGACGCTTTTTACTGAGGCTCTATAAAAATAGAACACCTCCATTCTACTCACAAAAACATGACGCTGTCGTAAAGTATTTTGTCTGTTAGAATAATCTCCTCTCATGTCTCATGATAAATCTGTAAATTACGAAGAGATAGCAAAACATTTTGGAGGATTTTTTGGTTACATCTCTGAATTTATTGAAAAAATAGGCGATCAAGATCCCTATCCGATTTATAATGAAACTGCAGCAAAATTGAGCATAATTCAAAGAAAGATGAATACAGCAAAGTCACCTTTCCTGAAAAAAGAATACGTACAAGATCTCTATGATGATGTTTTAGGTATTATAATTAATTGGAATAAAGACATATCAAAAAATGTTAAGGACTATGTAGATGCGTATCTTGCAATTGGTAAAAAATCAAATTCAAAAAAAGACAATTATAATCCAATGAAAACGATAATTGAAGAAAGAGAACGTTTTCTCAGTGCTAATACTGTATTTGAGCAGGTACTAAGAAAGATCAATAGGAAAATGGTAGAAGAGGTTGATCTATACGCATTATTTTTTGCACTAATCACTTCACATGAAGTGATGGAAAAAATTCTTCATGGTGAAATAGAAAGAGGTTTAAAAAAATATGACATTAAAGATTATGATTTGGTTGAAATGTTCTCTGTTACTGGAAAATGGAAGGATAAAGATGGTGTTTTGAAAACAGATACAAAGGTAATTAGGAATGCCTTATCACATTTTGATTTTAAGTTAAAATCCAATAAGATTCAAATTGTATTCAATACTGGACCCAAGAGTGAAGAAATAACAAGGACTTTCACACTACGCGGCTTCTTCAAATTCGTATCAAATAGTAGGTTTCTTTTACAAACGTTCTATGTAGCATTATCTGTACTAGTTTCGTTTACCATATTACGCAGATTTTATGTGATAAAAGATACATAACAGTCACTTTAAGTAGATAGATATGAAATCTCTCTTCCATCATGGCTACGGCCTCTCGATCAAAGTACAAAATTCAAGGTTAGTGTTTTCTCAGGGAATTGATCATTATTCTGAACTATATCTTTTACGAGAAACGTCATGTTTCTACGCTCAAAATGGGGGTAGACTATTTTTACTGAGGCTCTATGGTTGCAGGAGGCTTGCTTGATACAACATAACTGACCCATGCCACATCTTCCACCTCGTTTGTTATCCTGTTACTTATCTTCTCAAGAATATCGTTTGGCAGCCTTGTCCAGTCTGCAGTCATGGCATCAATTGAATCCACTATCCTAACAAGCACCACGTGGCCATACTTTCTTTCATCGCCCACAACTCCGACTGCCCTGTCATCGCCAACTGCTGCAAATGCCTGCCAGACCCTGTCGTACCACCCTGCAGTAAAAAGCTCGTCTTCCACTATCTTGCTTGCCTGCTTGCATATCTGCAATTTCTCTTTCGTTACCTCACCCATTATTCGTACGGCAAGGCCGGGTCCTGGGAACGGATGGCGGTACAAAAGATTATCAGGGACTCCAAGTATCTTGCCTACTCTTCTTACCTCGTCCTTGTACAGAAACCTCAATGGTTCCAGCACCTGCAAATGGAGCCATGAAGGAAGTCCGCCAACATTGTGGTGCGTCTTGATTACGGCAGCAGGTCCCTTTGATACTCCGCTTTCAATCACATCAGGGTACAGCGTTCCTTGGGCAAGCCACTTGAACGGCCCGTTTTTTTCTGCAAACTCGGTAAACACCTTGACAAACTCTTCTCCCACAATCTTTCGCTTTTGCTCAGGATCGGTCACTCCCTTCAGCCTTGAGAGGAACCTCTGCTTGGCATTGATTGCAGTAAAGTTCATCCCAAAATTTTTTTCAAACATTTCTTCGACCTCTTTTTCCTCGTTTAACCGCAAAAGGCCGTTGTCAACAAAGACGCACTTGAGCCTGTTTCCTATTGCCTTTTGAATCAGGAGTGCTGCAACTGTCGAGTCCACACCGCCGCTTATCCCGCATAAAACGTTGCCGTCAATCTTTGATATCTGGGATACCGTATCCTCGATAAAGTTCTCAAGTGTCCAGTCCTGCTTTGCCTTGCATATGTCTAGTACAAAGTTTTTGAGAACCTGGATTCCGTTTTCCGTATGCACCACTTCGGGATGGAACTGTATGCCGTAGATGAGCTTCTGCCTGTTCGCAATTGCTGCAGCAAAGGAACTCTCCGTATGCCCTATTACCTCAAACCCTTGGGGGAGGCTCTCTGCAGCATCACCGTGGCTCATCCATGCTCTAGTTGACGGGCCCATTCCTGCAAGGAGGTCAGAACCGTTGTCTATCTTCAATGTAGACGAGCCGTACTCCTTGTTTGCACGCTTTACCTTGCCTCCAAAATTGTTTACAATCAACTGGTGGCCGTAGCATATTCCAAGCACCGGCAGTCCAATCTCAAATATCTTGGAGGAGGGTTGGGGCGAGTCCTTGTTGTATACACTTGCAGGGCCGCCGGAAAAGACAATCCCCTTGGGGTTGAGCTTTTTTAGTTCCTCAAGTGATATGTCAAACGGCACAAGCTCTGCATATACTGAAAATTCTCTTATCCTTCTGCATATGAGATGGCTGTACTGTGAACCAAAATCTAGAACTATAATCTTGTCCATGTATGTACTGTCAAGTTATCGGATGTATATATCATAATTCTGCTGTCAGGGTGATTTTATCGTGCTGAAATCTATAGTAAAAAACTATAATATTATAGTAAACTACTATAAATTGAGATGGACGAGCTGACGTACAGAATACTTGACATATTGACACGGAATCTTGGCAAGTCACTATCAATAAACGAGCTCACAAGCAAGATAGAGGAGGTCTATGGAGGTGCGTACTATGCAAATACCAATGAAAAGATCCATGACATGGCAAAGGAGGGAATAACCTCGCTTTCAAAAGCTGGCAGATCTTCACTGATATCAATCAATTTCAACAATTATCTCATGATTGACCTACTTGCAGAGACGGAGCTGAGGAGAAAACAAGACTTTCTCAGAGGAAGAGAGGAGATGCAGATGATGATAATGGAGATTTACACGCAATTACACAGCTTTCTTTTGATAAAGTCAATCTCTCTTATGAACCCGGAAAGAAATACAAAACTAAACAAGGCCGAGCTATTGATTCACTTGAGAAAAACAGAAAGAAAAAAGATGGAAGAGGCAAAGATTGGGATTTATGATATTTTAGATCATATACAAAAAATACACAACATAAGGATAGATCACGTGACGTTAGAGGACAAGATGTTCCTTAATCTACTACGATCTGACGAAATCAATCCTGCTAGAGAAATGTTATCAAATAAGATAGTCATTTTAAATCCGCAGGATTTCTGGATGGAGATCAAAAAGGCGGGAGGGGAGGGAATCAAGATAATGGCAGGTGAGCATGAGATGCATCCTGCAAAAATGACAGAAGAAGACCAAGTTTTTAATCTTGCAAGATTTGGCTATACGGAATTTGGACCTCAAATAAGACAGGGAAAGATGATCTGCATAGAATATCTAATCAGCGCAATAATGCTCCAAAACAACGCAAGGAGGATAAACGCCATCCCAGTTATACTTGCAAAAAATTCTGGGAGGACAAATTATGACCTGCTTCTCTTTCTTGCCCGAAAGTATAATTTTGCAGAAAAGCTTCTAGGAATACTTCGAACGCTAAGAAACTTGGTATCGCATGGGATGGCAGAAATTGACAGTCCAATAAGGTTACTTGAGGGCACAAAAACAGGGGAGGTTAAGGCTGACCAAAAGAGCATGAAGGAGGTCTTGAGGCTGTACAATGTCTACTAAGCTTGATAACTCAAAGCTACTTGGGTTTCTTGAACTTGACAAGGAGTTGAACAGAAGAATAACGGTGGTAGCAGTAGGGGGTACTGCGATGACGTTACTTGGGGCAAAGCCATCAACTACAGATGTTGACTTTGATATGCCAGGAGAAGACTTTCTAGAGTTTAGGCACATTTTGGTTGGTTCCAACTGAGATTAATGACCATAGTCCTAGTATTGGTTCCAAATACTCATAATGCTTAACTTCTTGATGTTGCCCCCTGTAGTATTTGCCAGTAGTCAATGTATTTGTAGATGAGGCAGGAGATCTGGGATTTTCTCAGAATTCTACTAGATCTTTTGTGTTAAGCTATGTAATCATGGTAAATGATACGCCTCTATTCATTCGTAACAAGGTTAGACGATTGCTGAAAAATATCAATACTAGGCGTCGAATCAGAGGTAAAGCTGAGGAATTCAAATTTTCAAATGACGAGCATATAACCCGTGAAAGATTCCTGAGAAAGATCAAGACATTTGATCTATCTCTAGGTACTGTAGCAGTCATGAAAGACAGCGTTAAAGACAGTTTGAAAGGGAATCAAACTATCCTATACAACTATCTTGCAGTTGACTATGTAATCAAGACCATTGTTAATTCATATCTGAAGCCATGGGTACCATACAATGAAATTCATTATACAATAGACAGAAGCTTGTCCCAGAAGGCGATCAAGCATTTTGATGAATACTGCGAAGAAAAGATTTCCTATGTAAAGAAAAGCAGACAGTTCAAAGGGGACATCATTGTAAAGATCAAACACGTAGATTCTAGAAATGATGTATGTTTGCAGATTGCCGATTACATCTCAGGAAGTGTTTTTGCAAAATCTGAGAGACTAGATAACAGGTATTACGATTTAATCAAGGAAAAGATAAAACATAAAGACCAGTGGGATTGGCATAATAGAATTAATTGGTGACTCTGAGCTTACTTGTCCCATCCCGTTCCACGGGCATCTACCTTTCAGCCCAGATCCTACTAGTTGCCTAGTAGACTTTACTCACCTACCTTAAGGTAGATGTCAAGAGAGGTATTAACTTTTAGTATGATTATTACAGCAGAATCTATTGATTTGAAGGTTTAACAGAATCTATTGCGGGAGTACAACCTCTCATATTTATTAAAATGATTGCCAACAAAGCACCTAGGTTAAAGGCAACATTAGCACAACTGATCCGAATTTATCTAAATTTACTTTCTCGAATTTTCTACCATTCGCGCAAATGACCATGTTGCTGTGTTGATTATCTCGTTTAACCTCTCTTTCTGCCTATAGTTCTTGATAAGTATCTCCCTTATTCTGTTTCCTTCCTTGTTTACCATGCAGCTTATGGCAGTGTTTTGTGGAATCTTGCCGCTCTTGACGTCTGTACTGTCCTGGCTTTCCATGTTGCCAATTATCCTGCCAAGGAAAAATGACTTGAACGGCTGTACCTCTATATCAAGCGATACCTCCTCTGATGGTATAATTACAAGCTCGTCTTGGGTGACGTGAGCATTAGCTATTATCTGATTATCTGGAGTCTTCATTGGAATCACACTTGCAGTCTCCTGCACCGTAGGTTGGGAGCTCTTTTTGGTAGACGATGATACAAGGTGTGATGCCTTGCTGAAACTTGACTGTTTTACAAGCGAATCTAAAATTCTGATATTTTGTGTTAGTTTTTCTATCTCTTTTTGGCGTTTTTCTATCTCTTCTGCTATCCACTCACGTAGCTCCAAGATGTCGCGAATTTCTTCTTCAGAGTGGTAGTCCATACTTGTTCTAATGATGAACGGATAATAAATATTAAAACAGGTTTAGAATTGAGCCAAGAGTAACACCCATTCAAGTATTTTACAGTAATTGCCGAACAAACAATTCTTTGAATAGTATTGTTGAATAAACTAGTGTATATCACATAAACAAAGTAGCTAGCTATGACATGGTAAAATCAGAAAGTGATCTTTGTCTTGCATCTTTCCACGTTACATATTGTAAACCCAGTAAGACGCGTAGCTTATTTGCAGTTATAGGAGCAAAGCCTTCCAGGTGGTTATTTGCCATCGCAATTGCAAACGCTACCTTATCTTTGATTGATTCAATCTTATCCGCCCACCTTTGTATTAATTCTGTTCCGTCTCTGCGTATCTTACCAAATTCACTATCAGGTATAGACCTGTCCCCAATCAGTCGTAGATACACAAAATCTGCCGTAACAGGAGCTGGGTTTGCCACACCTTCAACCTCGCTCCACGCAAGGCAGAGGTTTCTCTCCGACATAAACCTGTACGACTCGTCTGAAAACCATGACGGGTGTCTCCCCTCTACCGCATACCTATACCGCACAGGCAGATGGTTTACCATCTTTTCAAGCTGAGGTCTTGCCTCAGAAAACGAGAGCGAGGGAGGCAGTTGTATTACCAATATTTTCATCTTTGATTCAAGCGGCTTGATAGAATCCAGAAACTGGTCAAGGTAAGGCCCAGGTCTCAGCCTGTTCTCGTGCGTTATCATCCTTGGAAGCTTGGCAGTAAAGACAAAGTTCGGGGGCGTATCGGCGAACCACTTTTTTGTCATGGATACGGAAGGGATTCTATAAAACGTAGAGTTGATCTCTGTGATATCGAATGCAGATGAATAATGTTTTAGATAATCAATGGGTTCTAGTTTTGGAGGGTAAAATGATCCTTTCCATCCATCGTAGTTCCACCCCGTACACCCTATCCTTATTTCCATATTGTCATATCACAAGATATCGAGATAATCATTTGCATAAAAGATCTAAGTACAAAACAATTTCTGCTCTCTTAACAACTCTGCAATATCAGAAAATCTGATCTTCTCAAACCCAATGATCTTTTCTGATGTAGTGTAAAATTTACATCCGCCTTTTGATGCAAGCCATTCTAAAAGTTCTCTTGCCTTTGCAAGTTTTGCAATCTTTACCGTTCTATCATATTTGCCCTCTTTTGAATAAATTCCAACCTTATTTCCAAAGTCCATTCCGAACATGATTATTCTTTTTGCCCCAAAGTATCTGGCAAGGAAAACACACCTGTCACCATCCGTGAATCCACCAAAGTTTCTTATCTTGTCAAAAGGCTTTCCTTCCGTTGTTCCAATACAGCCTCTAAAGAGTAACGCTAGAGGCAGTACACCTATGTTATCACCATGAGAGTGTACAACCATTACGGCATTTTTCTGTGAGGCTTTTTTCAGATATTCCAAGTTACCGTCAAGGTCTGTCACTACAACATCCGGCCTTACACCATTCTCAAGCAGTGCCTTGGCAACCCCATCGGCTACAATCTTTGTCACCCCCTTGAATTTTTTGATATGTGGTATCGATGCAGAAAGAGAGGGGCCTGCGCCGATTACAAATACGGTCCTATCTCTTATCTTACGTTCAAGCTTGCCCAAAGGAGCCTTGCTTTGGAGAAGTGAGTTGAGAAACTTGGCCGCATGCAAATCTTCTTTTCTGCTAAAGCCAAACTCACGCAGTATTTCGCCATACTTGCGTTCCCATCTCTGCAATCTCATAGGTCTAAATGTCGATGCTCCAATCATTAAACCATATGAACAGACTGGGTTCTCTACCTGTTGGAGGAACAAACCAAGTAAGGGTGATGGGAATACTCAACACCAGTCCAGAGTCATTTTACAAAAAATCTGTATACACAGAACAAAGAGAAATAGCCAATATAGTAAAACAGATGGAAGAAGACGGCGCAGATTTTGTTGACGTTGGGGGCATGTCTACTGCGCCGTATCTTGAGACGTTGGTACCAGAAAGTCTTGAGATCAAGAGAGTCACACAAGCAATTAATGCCATACAAAAGGTATCAAAACTTCCAATCTCAATTGATACCTGTAGGGCAAGCGTTGCAAGAGCCGCACTTGCCCTTGGCGTAGAGATTCTAAATGACGTTACAGGATTACAATATGATGTGAACATGGCCCAAGTTTTGGAAGAGTACCGTCCCTCTGTTATAGTGTGCGCCTTTAGCAAAAAGAAAGTGACTGGAAACCAAGTAATGCGGGCAAGAAACCTACTGCGCCAAAGTGTATCAATTGCAACCAAGTGTGGCATACCAAAAAACAAGGTTGTAGTCGATCCAGCAATAGGATTTTTTAGAAAAAAGGCAAAAGGAATATTCTTTACCACGATAGATTCTGATTGGCTCAAAAGGGATCTTGTTGTAATGCGGAATCTCAGATCTATAAAACTCGGTCAGCCTCTTCTCATATCTGTCTCTAGAAAATCTTTCATTGGACAGATATTGGATCAAAAAGATCCAGAAAAGAGGCTTGCCGGATCGCTTGCAGCAGAAACCATAGCAGTACTAAACGGTGCCGATGTAATCAGAACACATAATGTGAAGGCAACTTGTGACGCGATACAAATTGCACAAGAGCTAAAAAAGTAGGAAAAGGCTTATAACAGAATGTAAATCTAATCAAGAAGGTTTCATTGGATATCAGGGAAGGACTAACTTTCGATGACGTACTCCTTGTTCCCAAACGCTCCAGCATAGCTACTAGATCTCAAACCAATTTGCAGACAAAACTTTCACGCAACATATCACTTAACATTCCAATCATCAGCGCCAACATGGATACTGTTACCGAGTCTGCCATGGCAGTGGCTATGGCAAGAGAGGGAGGAATCGGAATAATACACAGATTCCTTACAATATCTGAACAGGTCACAGAGGTACTCAAGGTTAAGCGCTCAGGAAGCGTAATAATTGAAAACCCCTACACAATAGGCCCTACCCAGACAATTCGAGAGGCAATCGAGAACATGAGGGAAAAGGGAGTCTCAGGACTGCTTGTTACAGAGCCGGAAGGCAAACTTGTGGGAATACTTACACGAAGAGACATTGCAATGTTAGAACCAGCAGACGAAAAAAAGCAGGTTAAGGAAATAATGACAAGTGATGTAATTACTGCAAAGGCTGGAGTAAGCATACAGGAAGCGCGTGAACTCATACGAAAAAACTGCATTGAAAAACTGCCGCTCTTAGACGAGCGGGGAAATGTAAAGGGATTGATAACAAGTAAGGACATCATAAATGCGGGAAACTTTCCGCATGCATCAAAGGATAAAAAGGGAAGGCCGCTTGTCGGCGCAGCAGTAGGGGTAAAGGGAGACTTTATGGAAAGGACGGAGGCACTGCTTGATGCAGGAACCGATGTAATTGTAGTTGATATTGCACACGGACACAGCGATAATGCAATCAATACAGTACGGCTCATCAAAAAGGCATTTCCAAACTGCGAACTGATTGCAGGAAATGTTGCAACCTCACAGGGAGCTGAAGATCTGATCAAGGCAGGAGTGGATGCAGTCAAGGTCGGTGTGGGCTCTGGCTCTATCTGCATTACTAGAGTAATCACAGGCTCTGGCGTACCGCAACTTACTGCAGTAGTTGACTGCGCCCAAGTCGGCAAAAAGTATGACATCCCAATAATCTCTGACGGCGGAGTCAGAAACTCGGGTGATGCCACAAAGGCTCTTGCAGCTGGTGCATCAACAGTTATGGTTGGAAGCCTGCTTGGGGGAACCGACGAAAGTCCCGGCTCTTATGTGATGAAAAACGGCAAGAGGTACAAGATATACCGAGGAATGGCGTCATTTTATGCAGCGCTTGGCAGAAAGTCAAAGGAGACTGGAACTGCAGCAATGAGTGAGGACCTCAACGATTACGTTGCAGAGGGTGTAGAGGCAATGGTTCCGTACAAGGGAAGTGTTGTAGATATAGTAAAACAACTCACCGGAGGAATACGCTCAGGCCTAAGCTACTGTGGTGCAAATACCATACCGCAAATGCAGCAAAATGCAGAATTTATAAAAATGTCAACTGCCGGATACGCAGAAAGCCAGCCTCATGACGTCGAACTGATGTAAAAAATTCATAAATATAGATGATATCTAGTCTCGAGTAGTGCTGACAAAAAAGACTGCAATAGGAATTGGCATAGGTGCACTTGCAATTGGACTTGGAACTTTTTTTCTGATACAGTCGCTTGTATCCAACGTTAATGTAGTCAATGATTCTGTAGATATTGGAAAAAGCGATGTATTCCTATTTGATGCGCAGAAACATTTCCACGAGTTTCTTAACGTGACTGGAAGCTCCTTCCATGTAACTCTGAAGACTCCGTCTAATGGATTGCAGGTGGACCAAGATTTTCAAAATAATACAAGCTTTGACTGGTACAGTCTTGCAGATGGGAAGCACTTTATCAATGTGACAAATACCGGCGGCTCTACTGTACATGTTACAGGAAATCTTGAAGCTGTCCAAAGCCCGCTGATATTCATGTCCCACATCCTAGTGATATCGTCAGGAGTCCTGATAATTGGATTTAGCGCAGCCTTTTCGATTAGAAAGCCGCGGGGCTTTTAGCCAAGCTCTGCCCTTGGGTACGAACCTAGGATTTTTAGGAATATGGTATTAGGTCTTATCTTTTCAAGTGCATCCTTGATGTTTCTGTCGTTCTGGCTCCCTTCAAAATCGACATAAAAGTTGTATTCCCACGGCGTGGTCTTTGTAGGGCGCGACTCTATCTTTGTGAGATTTATTTTGTTTGCATGAAATTTCTCAAGCACGTTGTACAGCGCACCTGGAACGTGCTTTATTGAGAATATGATGGATGTCTTGTCTTTTGCAGTTTTGCTGTGCGCTTTATTTGAAAGGACAAGAAATCTAGTGTAGTTGCTGGCATTGTCTTCTATGCCTTCTTTTATTATGGGAACCTTGTATATCTCAGCAGCTCTTCTGCTTGCTATGCATGCAATGTTGTTCTGTTTTAATTCAAGCAGGATCTTGACACTTCCTGCAGTATCATAAGTGGGTATTGCCTTGAGGTGGTGATCCTGTATGAATTTCCTACACTGGCCAAGTGCCTGTGGATGCGAATATACGGTATCAATTTTTTCCAGCCTCTCAAATCCGATAAGACAGTGCTTTATCCTGTGGTAGATCTCCCCTGTAACGTCTAGTTTGGTGGTCAAAAGCAGGTCGTAGCTCTCGCCAACGCTGCCTTCAAGCGAGTTTTCAACAGGCAGTATCGCATAGTCTGTCTTGCCAGTCTCTGCAGATTCCAAGACTTCGTGGAAGGTAGGAAAGGGAACGGTCTCAATTGAATCCTTGAAAAAGGCCATGGCGGCGGCTTCGCTGTACGCGCCACGCTCTCCCTGAAATGCGGCTTTGAGCATGTTTTTAATTAGAATCGAATTTTATAAAATCGCTGTTTCCAAATTTGGTTGACAGCTTTCTTTCTTCAATATATCCACAATCTATACATTTTACGTTACTCCCAAGCGCCACAACACTTCCAGCACATTTGTTACACTTGGTAAACAAGACCCCAAGCTCAGGTTCGCTGATTACTGCGTGAATTACACCATTTAGCAGACTGATTACTTTGGCAGTTGCAATGTCTCCTACCCTGACAAGAATTCTCTTTTTTGCACCTTTTGCCTGGCAAATGACTTCAAGGCCGGCATGAGTAGGCCTGCCATCAATGTATACCACATTAATTGCAAACATGTTGTTCATCAACGCAGACACATTTCCCACTATGACATTGCCTGGCTTGGGCACTGCTACTTTTTTCATCTCGCTAATCTTGGCCACTCTGTTTGCCTTGTCAAATTCAGGTGTGCCAACTACAAGGGATCTTATCGAGTGGCCGTCATCAAATGTGTTCTGACCTGTCTCAAATTCCTCAATTATTGCAATCTTGTCTCCGGGAAGTGCCTGTTTGCTTGACAACGTAGCACCTGCGGTTTTGACGATTATAATTGTTTATTCCAATTTTTTCTCTATCTGCAGATGCATCTACTAGGAATGGTTTTCTGCAGGGTGTGTTTTAAGTAGATTTTCAGCCATATGATATACGTGATTCGAATAATAAAAGAACAGGAACAATACAAAGGAGAAACTGACTGGTTAACAACATATCATCACTTTTCCTTTGCTGAATACTATGACCCAAACAACATCAACTTTGGACCGCTGCGTGTCTTCAACGATGATACAATCAAGCCTGGAACTGGCTTTGACTTTCACAAACATCAAGACATGGAGATAGTAACCTACGTAATAGATGGTGTACTTGAGCACAAGGACAACCTTGGAAACCATGGAATAATACAGCCAAGGGAAATACAGAGAATGTCTGCGGGAACTGGAGTGTTTCATTCCGAATTTAACCATTCAAATGAAAAACCACTGCGGCTCTTGCAGATGTGGATCTTCAGTGATACGAGGGGACTGCAGCCATCATGGGAACAGAAGATATATTCAAAAGACGACAGAAGAAACAAACTACTTTCTGTTATAGTGCCAAAGAACTCTAATCAAAAAGACAAGCTTGCAATAAGTCAAGATGCAACATTTTACATCTCAAATATTGAAACGGGCACAGAATTGAGTCATGTCCTAGAAAAGAGCAGAATTGCATACCTCTTTGTTATTGATGGAAAACTAGACCTCAACGGAAAAACACTCTATACTAGAGATGCTGCACAGATAGAAAATGAAGAAATCTTAAAAGTTCGTGCCCAAAGAGATACAGAGCTTATTGTAATTGATCTGCCGATTCAATACAGGAAAAACTCGATTCTAGTAGAACAAAAATGAATCTGCTCTCTATTGATTTAGTGCCGCTTGATTGATTGATACTGACTATAGCCAGTGTGGAATTTGAAATATGCTGTCTACATTTTCTTTTTTTAACAGCTTGACAAGTGCATTTGCCTGTGGGGTGGACAAGACCGGCTTGTGGAACTGATTGTCGGTTGAAATTCGAGGGCATGCTACCTGTATGAAGGCATCAATCCCTTTTAGATTTCGCAGCTTGTCATCTGTTATCTCAGTTAGTGCAAAGAGCTGAACTTTTCTTCCAAGGGTTTCCAGTTCTTTTTTGAACTTGAGAGCAGTTGTCTTTGAGAACTGCCCTTCCTTTAGGCCGACAATTATGCCAAATGATTCGGCCTCGGCAGCCTTGTAGACTGCAAGTATGGACTTTTTTTGAAGCGTCTGAGCAAACCCTGTCACTTCTCTTATCTCATTAAAGTATGGATCAAGAACATAGGTGGGTCTGTTTGTTGATAATGCAATACCAGCTGCATGAAAGTTGCTCTGGCCCAAGAAGATGTTGGCATCTACACTATCTCTTGTTTCCATCACAGGATAAAACTCGCAACCAAAAACTTGGCCGTCATTTAGCTGTCCCTTCCCCTTTCCTACCAAGACTTGGACCCCTCCATGTTCAAGTATGGTCCTTACCTTATCTACCTCATGGAGGTGCTGGCTGTCTGTTACAAGTGATACTGTCTTTCCTCTAAACTCTTCCGCACATTTCTCCGCTATGGTGTCAAATGAAATGTTGTCAAACGCATCGACAAGAACTATGTTGTCGCCAAAACTTGTGGAATTTATCGTATGTCCAATGTGGAAAAGAATCTCTGCTCCAAGCACTTTGGCGCCATTTGTGTTCATGTCACATGTTCCAAAACAGCTGTCTGCAAGAACATAGGCAGGAATTCCAAACCTTTCCATTATCTTTGATGCAGTTTCCTGTATCTTCGGTAAAATTCCATCTGGTCCATTCAGTGCAACTGATACAGGTTTTCTTCTTTGGATCTCATCGAAGATCGTTTTTTCATCTATTACTATCAAACGCTATCTAGGATTATTTTTTTAATTTAAACCAAACGAACCCGCACAATATTTAATATCATACCATATCAAGACCAAGTGATGCCAATAGCGTTTGTCTTGCTTAACGCCGAACTAGGAAAAGAAAACGAATTGCTCGCCGAGGTAAAATCAATCGAGCACGTCAAGTACGTCTATGTTCTTTATGGCGCCTATGATCTTGTGGTTAAGATAGAGGCGCCAGACAACGAGACGCTCAAAAAGACCATATCCAGCCGTATAAGGCAACTCAAAAATGTGCGCTCTACGCTTACAATGACAGTAATAGAATGAAACAAAGTGTTCTGCACATCGGATTTGATGATACCGATTCAAGAAATGGCATGTGTACCACATTTCTTGCATACAAAATTGTCGAACATTTACGAAAGAAAAAAGTCAGGTTTCTTGACTATCCGTATCTGATAAGATTCAATCCAAATATTCCATGGAAGACTAGAGGAAACGGTGCCGTAGCATTAAAGATTCAAACCCAAAATCCCAACACAATCAAGAAAAGTGTAATTAATTACATCAAGAAATATTCTGCCGTACAAGAGGGAGCAAATCCCGGCCTTGTCTTTTATGAAAATAGCAAAACCCCAAAGGAATTTTCCGAGTTTGGCAGGCTGGCTTTGCGTGCTCTTGTAAACCGCGGCAAGGCAAAAAAGTTTGCAGCTCAAAACAAGATTGAGACATTTCATATGGGAAATGGCCAGGGACTGGTGGGTGCAATAGGTGCTATAGGATATGACTTTGCTGATCATACCTTTGAGCTCATTTCATACAGACACAAATCAAATTTTGGCAAGAAGAGGCTTATCTTCAAAGACAGTGTCAGGAAGATGCAAGATCTTACTTCCCCCAAGACATTTAACAGCTATGACGATACCAAGAAACGAGTGCTTATTGCACCACATGGGCCTGATCCCGTATTTTTTGGAGTCAGAGGGGAAGATGTCCAGTCAGTTGTTAGAGGCGCATCTCTTGTAAAATCTGCTGAAAAGTTTGCAGGCTATATGGTCTTTCGATCAAATCAAGGTACAGGTGACCATCTGCAAAATGAACTGGACCTTGGGGACCTAAGACCGTTCTCTTCTGGATATGTAGTTGGTCATGTATCAACAACACCTCAAACTGAGATTGGAGGCCATGTAATGTTTACAATTTCCAACTCCGGCAAAAAGGCAAACTGCGCTGTATACAAACCGACAGGTCTTGCTAATATTGCATCAAGCTTGATCAAAGGAGACTTGATAAAAATCGGTGGTGGAGTACGGAAAGCCTCAAAGAGATACGGCAGGACAATAAACGTTGAATTCATCGATGTCATAAAACTTGCAAAAAACGCCGTCCTTGTAAACCCCACATGTACAAAGTGCACAAAACGCATGAAATCAAAAGGCAGGGGGCAGGGATACAAATGTTCAAAATGCGGCCAAGTTTTGCATGCAAAAATATCTGAAGAGATTCCACGCAAGATAAAAGAACAACTATACCTTCCTATTCCATCAGCTCACAGGCACCTGACAAGGCCGTTGCAGAGAATTTCTAGATCCAACAAAAAGATAGAGTTTGATGACTCGGAGTGGTTTTATAGTTTGAAAAGATAGCGGGGAGTAGATTTGAACTACTGACTTGCGGGTTTCTCATCTGGATTGATTATGAGCCCGCCGGGATGACCTAGCCCAATAGTCTGGCTTCCCCACCCCGCTAAGTGAAAAGAAGTTTCGGGGTGATATATACGCTTTATCTAATTTTAGAAATAATTAATAAGATTTCAACGGTTCAAGACCTGTGGACAAAAAAACTAGAATTATAGCAATAGCTGCCGCAGTTGCTGCCTCGATAATTATCATCTCATCTCCATCCAATCCAATTGTAATCCCAAAACCAACTTCAAGTCCTACTGGCACAGATGCTGTACAAATTGTTGCAACAAACTTGCAAAAGCCATGGGCAATGAGTTTTGGAGACAATAAAATTTTCTTTACAGAAAAAGTGGGGAGAATAAGGGTAATTGACAACGGCACACTTGTAAATGACTCTGTAGCAGATCTGCATGTTGCAGACATTACAGACGCCGGACTGCTTGGAATAGCGCTGCACCCAGACTTTGAAAAAAATCATTTCATTTACGTCTATTATACATACAAGGATGGGGATAATCTATGGAACAAGGTATTGCGAATCACCGAGTCCAATGACAAAATAACTGACGCCAAAGTTATACTTGACAGAATACCTGGAGCAGAGTTTGACAACGGCGGGGTACTAAAGTTTGGGCCTGACAAAAAGCTCTACATCGGCACAGGTGATGCCACGGATCAAAACTCTACCCAAGACCTAAAATCTCTTGCAGGAAAGATCCTGCGCCTAAATGATGACGGCTCTATACCGCAAGATAACCCGTTTCCAAACTCTCCTGTCTATTCCTACGGCCACAGAAACCCTCAGGGGCTTGCGTGGGATGACAAGGGAAACCTGTATGAGACCGAGGAGGGGCCCACAAGAAACGATGAGATTAACCTAATCAAGCCGGGGCATAATTACGGCTGGCCCGCCCAAGAATGTTCTGGTTCGCAACAATATCAAGCAGCACTTGTGTGTTATAACCCAAGTATAGGTCCTGCCGGAATTGCATATTATCAAGCAGGCAAACTTGATATCAAAAACAGCCTCATCTTGGCCACACTGCTTGGGCACAGCCTTTACCAACTGCCCCTTGAAAATGGCACTATCCTTGGACAAAAAATCATATTGGATGGGGTTGGAAGAATCCGAGATGCCAGCGAGGGACCAGATGGATATCTGTACATTCTTACTTCGAACACAGACGGTAGGGGTTTTCCTGATAACAATGACGACAAACTTTTGAGGATTGTAAAATAAGTTGGCCGACTCACCCACTTCCAGATTTCATGAAAAAAGCAGAGAGGGAAGAATTGATGTGGTAAGATCCTTTGCACGCCTCTCAAAAGAAGATGTTGAGATTCTCAAAAGTAACGGTGGGATCTCATTTGCTGAGGCAGATCACATGGTAGAAAATGTGATTGGCACCTTCTCGTTTCCGCTTGGAATTGCGACCAATTTTGTGATAAATGGCAAAGAGTATCTAATCCCAATGGTAATTGAAGAATCGTCGGTAGTTGCTGCAGCATCAAAGGCAGCAAAGATAGCAAGAAAACACGGCGGATTTACAATGGAATCTGACGAATCATACAGCATAGGCCAGATTCAGGTAGTTGATGTAAATATCAAGTCTGCCATCCCCAAAGTGCTCAAGGCATCAAAAAGGATTCTCAAACTAGCCAACTCAAAAAGCAAGACGCTGTCCAAGATGAACAAGGGAGCAAAGAAGGTGACATGCAAAAAACTTGAGACAAAATCTGGAACCATGCTTGTAGTTGAACTGCTAATCGATGTCGGAGACGCAATGGGTGCAAATGTCACAAACACCATGTGTGAAGGAGTAGCTCCGTTAATAGAGGAGATCACCGGCGGCAGAACGGTTCTCAAAATTTTATCAAACTATTCTACAAAGAGGCTTGTGAGGGGAAGAGCCATCTTTGACAAAGAAGAGGTTGGAGGAAAACAAATTGTTGACAATATAATACATGCATACAATTTTGCCGCAAACGATCCCTACCGTGCGGTAACTCACAACAAGGGTGTTATGAACGGAATCATTGCGGTTGCGAACTCCATAGGACAGGATACTAGAGCAATAGAGGCAGCATCACATGCCTTTGCATCAAAAGATGGCAGATACACGTCTCTGACAAGATGGAAAAAAGACAAGAACGGAAATCTGGTGGGGGAAATTGAGGTGCCAATGCCAGTTGGAATTGTTGGCGGAATAATAAACGTCCATCCCATGATACGTGTGTGCTTGAAGATTCTTGGTGTCAAATCTGCAAAGGAGCTTGCATGTGTGATTGGAGCAGTAGGGTTGGCTCAAAACTTTAGCGCAATAAGGGCCCTTGCCTCAGAGGGAATACAGAGGGGGCACATGAGGCTACATGCAAAAAATATAGCAATAAGCGCAGGAGTGCCAAGAGACAAGATACATGAGGTGGCCTCAAAGATGATACAGGAAAACAACGTCTCAGTCACCCGAGCCAAAGAAATACTCAACTCCGGCGACTAGATATATATCCAAAAGGCTCGGTAGGGGCTACGTTGGCTAGAGTAAAATTTGCAGTACCAAAAGGCAGTATTGAAGAATCAACCTTCAAGATACTTGAAAAGTCTTGGACAAGAGTTGTCAGGCGAGAAAGAACATATCGTGTAATGCTTGATGATCCTGAAATCTCAGTTAAGATGCTTCGCCCGCAAGAGATTCCAAACTTGGTAAGCGACGGCTTGTATGATGTTGGAATAACGGGCAGAGATTGGGTTGCCGAAACAAAGTCTGACGTTGAGATTCTTCTTGACTTGGAATATGGAAGAATTAAACTTGTAATTGCAATTCCAGATTCTTACAACTTCAAGTCTCTTGATGAGATGATACTTGCTTATGCAAAGAAGAAAAAAATTCTGAGAATCTCTTCTGAGTATCTCACTACAGCATCCAAGTTCATAACTCAGTGTAAAAATTACAAGAAACTTTATGGCTCAAAACAGCCAATGATTGTAACTCCTTGGCTGAGACTTGGTTCTAACAAGAACGTACAGATCTTCCTTTCCTTTGGGGCAACTGAAGCAAAACCTCCAGAAGATGTCGATGCTATAATGGATGTGACCGAGACTGGAACGACTCTTACACAAAACCAACTAAAAATAGTTGATACTGTTATGGAATCTACTGCAGTCTTGATTGCAAACAAGGCATCGCTCAAGGACAAGATAAAACGAGAAAAGATCTACGACATTGTAACCATGCTGCATGGAGCAGTCGAGGGCAAAAAACACCTGCACCTGTTCCTAAATGTAAAGCAGGAAAACCTCAACAAGTTGCTCAAAGAGCTGCCCTCACTTAAGCGTCCAACTATAAGCCCGCTAAGCGAGAAAGGGTGGTACGGCATTAACACTGTGATTCCAAAGTCGGAATTCCACAAACTAATTCCACAGCTAAGAAAGATAGCTCAAGGCTTGGTTGTGCACGAGCCAAAGCAGATTCTTGCACTTGAGGAGATAAAGCGTGACGAGGAAAGTTGATGCGAATCATAGATGTCAAAAATACAGATTCTGTACTAGAGTCTCTGAGGTCTAGGCCTGATGGCAAGCTTAGGAAAAAAGTAGCCTCTATCATATCTGACGTACAAAAACGAAAGGACAAGGCACTGCGGGAATATGAGCGTAGGTTCAGCCGCGCAAACCCAAAATCATTTAAGGTTACCTCAAACGAGATAAAAAATTCCTATGCTTATGTATCAAAGGACCAGATTGAAGCAATAAAGATCGCAAAGAGAAGGCTAGAAAAATCTGAAAGTCTAATAAAGAGCCAACTCAAAAGCGTTTTTCTTAAAACTGATGGGACAAGGATAGAAAAGACATTCTTACCTCTTGACAGTGTTGCATGCTATATACCAGGCGGTAAGGCCCGCTACCCAAGTACTGTTGTAATGTCGGTCGTACCCGCAAGGGTGGCTGGAGTAAAAAGAATTGTTGCAGTATCTCCTGCAGATGAAGAAGGGGTGATTGATCCCCTCACCCTAGTTGCAGCTGATATCTGTGGTGTAGACGAGTTTTACAAAATAGGTGGAGCTCAGGCAATAGCCGCACTTGCATATGGCACTCAGTCAATCCCAAAGGTGGATAAGATAGTTGGCCCAGGAGGCATGTTTGTAACACTGGCAAAGTCAATTCTTAGCGATGTGGTTTCAATTGATATGATTGCAGGTCCCACAGAGCTTGCAATCGTTGCCGACTCGTCAGCAGATCCTGCTCTTGTAGCAGTAGACCTGATATCGCAGGCAGAGCACAGCTCAGATACCACATGTTGCCTGATAACAAACTCCAGGTCTCTAAAGGATGAGGTAATAAAATCACTCAAAGAAAGAATCAACCTAATATCGCGCTCTGATATAGTCAAGGCAAGCTTCAAAAATAATGGCTTTATTGCCATCTGCAAGACCGAATCCCAAATGATAGACCTTGCAAACAAACTTGCCCCCGAGCACCTCCAGGTCATGACCCGAAATCCTCAGAAGGTGGCAAGAAAGATAAGATCTGCAGGCCTAGTGCTTGTGGGACAAGACACTCCTTCGTCGGCAAGCGACTACCTCTTGGGCTCAAACCACGTATTGCCTACAGGTGGATTTGGAAAGACAAGAGGCTCGCTTGGCGTGCTTGATTACATGAAGCTACAGACTAGGGTAGAGTCATCCAAAGCGTCGCTTGAGAAGATCTCAAAATACATGAAGGCATTCACTGACGCAGAGGGACTGCCAAATCACTATGAAGCAGTGTGGAGTAGGACATGAAAAAAAATTGGTTTGAAAAAAAGATAGAAAACATATCCAAGCTTAGCGGATACAAAAAACCAGACAAATACTCAAATGCAATCAAGCTTGACTCTAATGAAAACTACGCAGTTGACATTTCTTTCTTCCAAGATCTCATAAACCAAACAAAAGAAAAGATGGACGTACGGGAATATCCACTTGGAGGCACGGAGAGGCTTGTTGCATCGCTTGCCGATTACATAAAAATGCCAAAGGAGATGATAGGTGTAGGCAATGGCTCTGACCAAATAATTGATCTCATGCTTGGAAATCTTGCCTCGAAGGAAACAAGAATTCTTACATCAGAGCCGACTTTTGGCTTTTTTGAGGAAAGGTGCAAACTGTATGCCATACCAACAAAAAAAATCCAGTTTGACGGCCAGATGAGTCTGCGCTTGGAGGATTTTGTTGCCAACTCAAAGAAGGCAGACATACTTTATCTAGACTCTCCAAACAATCCAACCGGATTCCAATTTCCAAGAAAGCAGCTTGAAAAACTAGTCCAGTCATTTGACGGCCCCGTAATCATAGATGAGGCCTATGTAGAATTTGCAGATTACAGCATAGTTGATGCAACAAAAAAGATGAACAACTTGATAGTGTTACGAACGCTTTCCAAGTCATTTGGACTTGCAGGGCTTAGGATTGGCTACTTTGTAGCAAACAAGAAAACGATAGATGCCTTCTCTAGGGTCATCCAATATCCTTATCCATTAAACACTGTTGCAATAGAGGCAGGAATTCTCGCATTGAAGAGATCCAAATACTTTGAAAACGTTGCAAACCTTGTAAAAAAGGAACGCAGCCGCATAATTGAGAAGCTAAGAGAGATGAATGTTTTTAGAGTATTTGACTCCAAGGCAAACTTTGTCCTGTTTTCGGCAGATGGTGCAAGCAAGAGGATACACAAGGCACTCATAGAACAGGGAATTGTGATAAAAAATCTTGGAAAAGTTGGCAAGTATGAGGGATGCCTGAGAGTTACCGTTGGCACCCAAGAAATGAATTCTAGGTTTCTAACTGCAATACGTGATCTGCTGAATTGACCTTAAAAAAAATGAATGAAGGCATCTACATAGATGCACAAAAGACGGCAAGAATCAAAAAACTCGATTCTATAATATTTGATTGCGACGGTGTACTGATCAACGTCTCAAATTCATACGATCTTGCAATAAAAAAAACTGTGGATTTTGTCACAACCAACTTTGCCTCAGTGAAGATACCGCAGGTTACAACAGAAATGATAGACATCTTCAAAAGGACAGGTGGATTCAACGATGAAGTTGATGTGACCTATGCCTTGATACTTGCAGCAGTGACATCGCAGAAAACAGGACACGGTTTTTCCAATGTGGTGTCTGAGCTTGCAACAAATGCAGACTCGACAGGAATAAGATCGGTTGAAAGGTATCTTGACATGACAAAGATGGATCTGGCTGAAATAAAAAAGAAGCTTACCTATCCAGCAAAAAGATTTGAGAGTCCACTCTCGTCAGTATTTGACGAGATATTTTACGGAACAGACCTGTACACTAAACTATATGGAAGAAATCCAAAATTTTTCAATGGACAAGGACTCATCGAAAACGATATCGTGCTTGTAACAAAAAATCTATTAGATGAGCTACACCAAAGGTTTGACAAAAAAATTGCAATTGTTACAGGAAGAGGAGAAGTCTCAGCAAGCCACTCACTTAAGAAACTGTTTGACGAGTTTGATTTGAAAAACTCGTGGTTTCTTGAAGACAAGCCACGTGAAATGGCAAAACCAAACCCTCTGCCGCTCATATCATCAATTAAGGGAATGGGGGCATCCCACACAGCCTTTGTAGGAGATTCCACGGAAGACTATATCATGGCACGCAAGGCAGACGAGTCTGGAATCCCAACTCTGTTTTGTGGTATATATGGTACAAGCAAAGACCCGCAGGCCAAGAAGGACTTTTTTGAACAAAAGGGCGCTGACATGATACTCGAATCAATAAGCCTGCTTCCGAAGACATTAAATCTAGTTAGGGCATAAGGCACTTCTCTCTAAAGGGGATTTCATGAAATCTAGGACAGGACACATTATTAGAAAAACCAAGGAGACGGAGGTATCCATATCCATTAACGTGGATGGTAGTGGAAAGATCTCTGCAAAGACAGGTCTTCCATTCCTTGATCACTTGGTTTCCTCCTTTGCAAAACACGCAATGTTTGATCTCAAACTTGTCGCATCATCAAAAGATGGAATAGACCACCACCTAGTTGAAGATACAGCAATCGCACTAGGCAGTGCCATAGATGAATCTCTTGGAAACAGAACAGGAATCACCCGCTTTGGCTATGCATCAGTACCTATGGATGAAGCATTGGCAGATGCCTCACTTGATCTTGTAAAAAGACAATATCACAGGATTGAATTATCAATAATTCGCGACAAAATCGAAGAGATATCAAAAGAGGATCTCGAGCACTTTTTCAGATCTCTTGCCCAGAGCCTAAACATGTGCGTTCACATATCAGTCAAATATGGAGAAAACGATCACCACAAAATCGAGGCAGCACTCAAGGCCTTGGCGGTAGCACTGCGAAGTGCAGCAAGCCAAGACAAAAGACAAAAAGGTCCTCCAAGCACAAAAGGTGTCATGTAAATGGTTAAGGTGGCAATCTTTGATTATGGTGCAGGCAACATATTCAGTCTCAAGTCATCTCTTGAAAAAAATGGGGCGGAGGTTAACGTAATAACCGATTTAGACAAAATGAACGGTTATTCCGGCCTGTTGCTTCCTGGTGTTGGAAACTTTGATCCTGCAATCAAAAGCCTCAGTACCTCAAAGGTAGCATTTGAGGATCTTGCAAAAAAGCAGGTTCCAGTTCTTGGCATATGTCTTGGAATGGAGATGTTCTTTGAAAAAAGCGAGGAGGGCAAGATGCCTGGGCTTGGAGTTCTGGAGGGAGAGGTTATCATACTTCCAAACAAGTTCAAAATCCCACATATGGGATGGAATGATTTGCAGGTAAAGAAACCAAGTGTGCTGCTGGATGGAGTAAAGGAAGGCTCTTGGGTCTACTTTGTCCACTCGTATAGGATCAAACCAAAAAACGAAGATATTGTAAAAGCTGATTCTGACTATGGCATCAGCGTTCCAGCGGTGATAGAGAGTGGAACACTATTTGGTACACAGTTTCATCCCGAAAAGTCTGGCAAAGTAGGCGCTCAAATGATCAAAAACTTTTTGCGGGCGTGCAAAAAGTGAAAGTCATTCCGGCAATAGATATCATGGAAGGCAAAGTGGTGCGTTTGGTAAAAGGCGATCCAAAGAACAAAACTGTCTACAGCAGCAACCCGATAGAGACTGCCAAGAGGTGGGAGGGTGCAGGAGCAGACATGTTACATGTTGTTGACCTTGATGCAACGCTTGGCCTTGGCTCTAATTTACAAACAATAAAGAAGGTAGTGCAAGAGATCTCGATACCAGTGGAGGTTGCAGGAGGTCTAAGGTCAGAAAATACCGTAGAAGACGTACTGGATTTTGCACCAAAGGTGGTGCTGGGCACATTGGCATTCAAAAATAAAGACTTGGTACAGAAACTATCAAAAAAGTATGGCAGCAAGAGGATTGTGATATCAGCTGACCAATTAGATGGAAAAATAGTAGTAAGTGGTTGGAAAGAAAACACTGGATTAAACCTCATAGCTGGAGTTGAAGAATTTGTGAATTTGGGGTTCTCGGAATTTCTTATCACTAGTGTAGACCGTGACGGTACTCTTAGTGGACCTGACCTTGATTCCCTAAAGAAGGCATGCAACGTAAGGGGTGCAAAAATCATAGCAAGTGGAGGAATTTCTAAACTACATGATACAATAGCTGTAAAACAAGTTGGTGCTGCAGGCGTGATACTGGGCAAGGCACTCTATGATGAAAAGCTAACAATTGAGGAGGTCAAGGCCATAGCATGACCCTGACCAAGCGCGTCATACCGTGTCTTGACGTAGATAACGGCAGGGTTGTGAAAGGAATGCATTTCAAGTCAATAAAGGATGCAGGTGATCCAGTGTTGCTGGCAGAAAAGTATAGCAATGAAGGAGCAGACGAACTAATCTTTCTTGACATTACCGCATCAGAGCAACAGCGAGAGACCATCAAGAGTCTTGTCAAAAAGGTAGCACAGGTAATAGATATACCATTTACAGTTGGAGGTGGGGTAAAGACACTGCAAGATGCAAGGGATATCCTGCTTAGTGGTGCTGATAAAGTGGCCATCAACACAGGTGCCGTAAAGAACCCTGATGTAATCACCAAGCTAATGGAAATTTTTGGTAAGCAGTGCATTGTAGTTGCAATGGATGTAAGACGCAACTACGACATCAAGGAAGGAAAACACATCTTTACTTTGGATTCTAAAAAATTCTGGTTTGAGGTCTACATTTATGGTGGAAAAACACCTACAGGCCTTGATGCTATAGAGTGGGCAAAAGAGGTAGAAAGACGCGGCGCAGGCGAGATTCTGCTGACAAGCATAGACATGGATGGTACAAAGGAAGGATACGACATCCAGCTCACAAAGGAGATAGTCAATTCGGTAAACATTCCTGTTATTGCATCAGGGGGGGCAGGAAAACCAAAGCACATGCTTGACGTATTTCTACAAACCAATGTAGATGCTGCACTTGCAGCCTCGATATTTCACTACAAGACACATTCTGTAGACAGGGTAAAAGAATACCTTAAAGAAAACGGCGTTCCTGTAAGAATATAGGAAACGAGGATGAAATGAGATGAGGATGAAAGTTTCAGACATTGACTTTGCAAAGGGAGAGGGTCTTGTTCCAGTCATAGTTCAAGATGCCAATACAAAGGAGGTGCTAACCCTGGCCTATGCAAACAAAGAGTCGCTTGAGCTAACTCAAAAGACAGGCAACTCTTGGTTTTGGAGCAGATCTAGAAACAAGCTGTGGATGAAAGGCGAAGAGTCAGGCAACGTACAAAAAGTAAAAGAAATCTTAGTTGACTGTGATTCTGACGCAATAATATATCTAGTTGAACCGTCAGGTCCTGCCTGTCATACGGGAGACCGGGTCTGTTTCCATAATCAACTTGACAAATAATCTAACAGGGGGGTGGGACTGGTTTCAGATCTTCGCCTGCTTGCGCACCTGCTACCCATTCATTTACGACTTGAAAATGTAAGGGTTTGTAGGACGTTCCTTGGAAAACTATTGTCCAATTTCCTACCAGATCCTGCGCTGTACAAAGTTTTTCTGATCTTAAAGTGACTGGTTTGAAAAAGTAATTAAAATCTGACTTCATCGTTCCGTTAAACGGTACATGTGAGAAGACTCCGCCTTTGGGATCATATATCAACATTGTACCTACATCGGTCGGTTTTAAACCCGTGACTACCATGAAGATATTGTCACCAAGCCTGTATGTTGAATTAGTAATGGCAAATGGTCCAGAGGTGACCCACCGTGCAGTGCCGCCTCCTGTAGTTCCATACTGATTGTAATAATAGATAGCAGTAGCAGAAACAGCTACTATTACAACCACGGCGATTATTGCACTGATTGCGTTTTTCTTTTTTCTACCCGCGGGCTTTTTCAATTTTCGTTTAACGATCCTCTTGCATCATTAATATCTCTTCTAATTGTAAAAAATTCATAAAATATTCAGATCACCATAATTTTCAACACTGCAAACCAATTTTGTAGTGAACTTTTTGTGTTAATCCGTGAATTTATATTAATTTTCACTGAATTCAGCAGCCATTAAAATTAAGTATCACTTAAATTAATATTAGGATTTTTTATCTATTATTTTACAAAGTCAGAATTATCTTGGCTAAGATAAAATCACTGCAGTGTAGGGAATGTAAGAAAGAGTATACTCCTACATTTAGGTACATCTGTGAAGAATGTTTTGGCCCTCTTGATGTACAGTATGACTTTCCTCAAGTAAACAAGAATACCTTTGCAAATCGTGAACACACTTACTGGCGATATCACGAACTGTTGCCAATTGAATCAAAATCAAATATAGTAAGCATTGGTGCTGGACTTACTCCACTCATTAAAGCAGACAAACTTGGAGAAAAACTCGGCCTGAATAATTTGTATATAAAAAATGATTCTGTAAACCCTACTTTTTCATTCAAAGATAGACCTGCTGGAGTTGCAATCTCAAAAGCAAAAGAGTTTGGTCTTTCTGCTGTTGGCTGCGCGTCCACTGGAAATCTTGCGTCAGCTACTGCGGCTCATGCTGCAAAAGGGGGATTTCCGTGCTATATCTTTGCACCAAGCGACATTGAACACGCAAAAATTACACAAGCTCTTTCCTACGGCGCCAATTTCATAGCAGTTGATGGAACATATGACGATGCGAATAGAATTGCAGCTCAAATAGGAGATAGTAAAGGAATAGGGATAGTTAACATAAACATGCGTTCTTACTATGTTGAGGGATCAAAAACACTTGCCTTTGAGGTTGCAGAGCAGCTTGACTGGAAAGTGCCTGATCAGTTAATTGTACCAGTAGGGAGCGGTGCAATGCTAAATGCAATCTGCAAGGGATTTGAGGAACTTGAAAGATTATCTCTAGTGAATAACGTTTCCAACATGCACATGATTGCAGCACAGCCTCATGGATGTGCACCAGTAGTAGAGGCATTTAAGAAAAACAAGACGGAGGTCACACCAGTAGAAAACCCAGATACAATTGCAAAGAGCCTTGCTATTGGAGACCCAGGTGATGGACAATACGTCCTAAAACGATTAAAACAATACAACGGCTATGCTGAAGAATCGTCAAACCGTGAGATTCTGGATGCCATACTACTGCTTGCAAGAACTGAGGGCATCTTTACAGAACCTGCCGGAGGTGTGTCTGTTGCAGTGCTCAAAAAGATGGTGGAAGCAGGAAAGGTTGACAAAAATGATTCTGTTATATGCTATGTGACAGGAAATGGCCTGAAGACCACCGAAGTAATGATGGAAGTACTGCCCAAGCCACAGACCATGCAGGCAGACGTAGCCAAGATTGCAGCGCTGGTGAGATAGATATGGCCAGCATCAAATTCACAATACCTTCGGTATTAAACAAGGGTGGGGGAGAGAAAAAGGTCGATATCTCAGCCATTACTCTAAGCGAAGCATTTGCCAAGATCTCAGAACAACTAGGTGATGAATTCAAACGTCGAGTTCTAAATCCTGATGGCACTCCACGTTCTCTTATCAACATATACGTGAACGGCAAAAACATGCGCTTCTCAGGAGGGATGGAAACTGCTCTAAAGGACGGTGACGAAATTTACATACTTCCTGCAGTAGCAGGAGGTTCTGAACTTTCTAGTAAAGAACTTGAACGATATTCCAGACAAGTCATGTTGGAGGAAATAGGATATGAAGGACAACTGAAGCTTAGAAGCAAGAAAGCATGTGTTGTAGGAGTAGGGGGGCTTGGCAACCCTATAGTAAGTAGACTGGTTGCTATGGGTATTGGCAAAATAAGAATAGTAGACAGAGATGTTGTAGAATTGTCTAACCTGCATAGGCAGACCATGTTTGATGAATCAGATATTGGACAGGTAAAAGTGGAGGCGGCTGCAAAGAAGTTAAAAAAAATGAATTCTGATGTGGTAATTGAAGCTCTTCCTGTATCAGTAAACGATTACACAGCTTTGGATATAGTGGAAGGATGTGATGTAGTAATAGACGCTCTTGATAGTGTAAACGCAAGATATTCACTCAACAAGGCTTGCGTGAGAAAAAATATTCCATTTATTACGGGAGCGGCAGTTGGAGTCTCAGGACAAGTATTTACTATTTTGCCAAACACTACTGCTTGTTATCACTGTGTCTTTCCCTCTCTTGATGAAAACTCAATGCCAACATGTAGTACAGAAGGCGTCCATCCGTCAATTCTTTCAATTGTGGGTGGAATCGAAGTTGCAGAAGCTGTTAAAATATTGATTGGGCGACAACCAACTTTGACAAACAAATTGCTTTACATTGATTTAGACAACTTGGATTTTAGTACCGCTGAGTTCAAGAAAGTTGATGAGTGCTCTATCTGTGGAAAAGGCAAGAAAGAGGAATTGCCAAAACAAGAATTGATAATTGAAGAGCTCTGTGGTCGCAACAGAGGAAAACGAACTTTTTCGATTACTCCTACAAAAATGTTTGAAATTGATGTGCCAAAAATTACAAATGCGGCATCTACAAAGGGATTCAAGGTTCAAAACCAAGGTGAACTTGGTCTTTCCATGTCTACAAATGACATCTTTGTCAGCTTCCTAAAGAGAGGCTCGGCAGTTATTGTGGGAGAAAAAGATGAAGATTCTGCAATTGCGCTGTACAAGACACTAGTGAATGCATAAAAATATCTTACAGGGTCCTAATTGCCAACATTAGTTTTGTGAAAGGATCTTCCATCGAATCCAAAACTTTTTTCGCTTTTGCTCTGTTTGCCGGTCCGTCGCTGAGCATTTTCTTGGCTACTTGAAGTATATTTTTCGGATTTCTTTCCCGCTTTACAAGACCAATCTTTACTAGATATTTTTCAACATGGTTGGGCACTGCATCATAAGAAATGGTTGGGATGCCCATCAAGGCAGCTTCTGCAGTCATAGTACCGCCTGAACCTATGAAAAGGTCAGTAACAGAAAGTAGAGCCTTGCCGTCTACAACCTTGCTTATGATCCTCACCTCATTTCCAAATTCCTTTTTTATCCTATTTATCTGAGGTTTGTATCTTCCTAGTACTAGAACATTGTATTTTTCTTTTTCCTTACTAAACTCTGAAATTATGTCGTTGCTGATGCTGGCTTTTCCAAGGGCATAGGCTGCGGCTGACTCTTCAGGTCGTATGACGATGGTCTTTTTTTGTTTATCAACCTTGAGAGATTTTCCCTCTGACCTGCCTTTTACTATGATCGCAGCATCAATTGCCTTGTACTGAATTATGTTATTTTTTGAAATCCCGTATTTCACAAAATCCTCTTTTGGTATTATCCATGGGATCAAGAGTTTTTGTGCAAATGGTAGGGCGAGTCTCATTACAGCTTCTGCATGAGGAGAATCTGAAAAAACCACATGGTTGATGCCGAGACCAAATGCAACCCGAGAGGCTTCAGGAGAGCAGAAGCTGATGACTAGGTCAGGAGAGAATTTTGATATGATATCAGTCAAGCGATCAATTCTTTGCGTGCTTGCTCGGAGCTTCTCTTCCCTTCCAGAGCCTCCATGTCGTCCTACTAGTAGAAGATTGACATGTTTTAGCTTGGCAAGGTCTACAACTTGGCCGTAATTCCTTGAAGTACATAATATTTTGTGATTTTTACCAAGTTTTTGTATCATTGGACCAAAAAATAGCAACTGTTTCGGTGTAAGTATGTCAAACCAAATTTTCAAACATTCTGAATAGAATTTGAGGGTGGAAAAAGTTTTTCTTATGACTATCTTACTGCAAGAAAATCTTATCTTTTGACCCCTGTATCAGTGCTGGGCAAAGTTTTTCTTAGCCTGCACTCATAGTTCGCATGATTTGGTAGCCACAAAAGTTGTTGTTTACGGACTCAGCACTGAAGGATACTCAATTGCGTGCCAAATGGCAATAAAGGGTGCAGACGTCTTCATTGTGGATGAATCAGCACACATGGCAATTTCTCTCAAATCAGAGATAGCTAAGACATATCCAAATGTTACATCGTTAAAGGAGGACGAGCCGTTGCTTGGCGTGGAACCAATTGATGTGGCAATATCTCATGCTGAGTATCTTTTCTTTGCACCACGAATCAGAAAAACTGGTCAGGAAGCAAAGATGGAAATCCACTCAAAATTCAAAGATGCCACCTCTCCACTAAAAAAAGGAGGTTCCGTCATATACAATCTTCCTACCGGTATAGGCGGCAACAATGAAACCATATCGCTTCTCGAACACATCACAGGGCTTGAGATGGGAAAAGGAATATCATATTTTTATTATCCGCTCTCAAAGGGATACGCTCCGGAAATTGTCGGTTCCTTTAATGGTAAATCCGATGATAAACTTGGCAAACTGTTGGAAACAGAAAAAAAGACAAAAAAGTTTGTTTCCATGTCTTCTGCCGAGATTATTCACGCAATCAAAGTCTTGACACAATTTTCTAGCTTGTCAAGCATTCTTGAGGTTTGCAAGTTTGCACAAGATCCAGCTACAAGAAACGATCTTGTGTTCACTGATTACAAGGATCTATTTTTAGATGACATGACAAACGGATTGTATGATCTAAGGTCTCTTGGTACCTCAGTTGAGGGAGCCGGTACAATGATGTATCTAGTTAACGGAAGTATAAAGGGAATTGAAGGATATGTCAAGAGACTCATAGATGAGATAAGGTCTACTTTAAAAAAGAATGAGCTCAAGGCCAGCAGAACTAAGGTAGTTTTGGTTTGGACGCAAGATTCTTACGAGATGAGGGGAGACAAAGTTGACATGCTAAATTCTCTTGTTACTAAACTGCGTGATTATATAGGAGACGTAGAAGTGCAACAGGGTCCGGGTATTGATCTTTTCCATAGTGATAAAACCACTATCATAGTGGCATGTTCAAAAACTGATTATGACAAGGTTGCAAAAAACGGCAAAGACTCAGATGTAATAATAATAAAAACTAACCCTCTATGTGAGATATTGTAATAAGGGTATAAAGTGAAAGGATATGATGGACATGTCAGGCAATGAAAATGAAGTTGAGGATAATGAGAAAACCGTACAGGAAACAGAATTGAACGAAGAAATTACAGAACAGCAGGAAACAGAAAATATCAAAGAATTAAAAATAAAATTAGAAAAAGAAAAAGAAAAGACAGCAGCACAAGAAAAAAAAATTCAATACCTGCTTGCCGATTTTGAAAATCTGAAGAAAAGGACAGAATTGGATGTCCAGACCAAAGTAGATTCCATTGCTGATAATATGATTTTGAAATTCTTGTCAATTTATGACGATTTTGTTCGGGCCAAGGACGTGTTATCCAAACAAAATGTAAATACTGACGGACTTGATGCCATTTTAAAGAACATGAATTCCTTCTTGTCTGAATATGGAGTAAAACCCATTGAAGCATTAGGCGAAGTTTTTGATCCTAGACTGCATGAAGCAATTTCGATAAAAAATGATCCCGCGCTTGATGATAATACGATTACGGCAGAACTGCGCAAGGGATATATTTTGAAAGACAGGATTATTAGACCTAGTCTAGTAGAAATATCTAAAAAACGTATCAAAGAGATGAATTAACATGGCTAAAATTATCGGCATCGATTTGGGAACTAGTAACTCTGCTGCTGCAGTTATGATGGGCGGAAAACCCACCCTGATTCCAGCTGCTGAGGGAACAACTATCGGAGGTAAGGCCTTTCCATCCGTGGTAGCATTTACCAAAGACGGCCAACTCATAGTGGGTGAACCGGCAAGGAGGCAGGCGGTAACAAATCCAGAAGGAACTGTGGTAGCAGCAAAAAGGAAGATGGGAACAGATCATGCATTTAAGATACATGACAAAGAATACCGACCGCAACAAATCTCTGCCTTCATCCTACAAAAAATAAAGAAAGATGCAGAAGCATTCATTGGAGAAAAGATTGACAAGGCTGTGATAACTGTTCCAGCTTACTTTAATGATAATCAGAGACAGGCCACCAAAGATGCAGGACAAATAGCAGGGCTAGAGGTTGTTAGAATAATCAACGAACCTACAGCTGCAGCACTTGCCTTTGGGCTTGATAAATCAAAACAAGACATGAAAATAATGGTCTTTGATTTGGGAGGAGGTACTCTTGATGTAACAATTATGGAAATGGGCGGTGGTGTCTTTGAGGTAATGAGCACTTCAGGAGATACACAGCTGGGCGGAACCGACATGGACAAAGTTCTCATTGATTATATTGTTGATAATTTTAGAAAATCATCTGGAATAGATCTCAGCAAGGATAACGCAGCCATGGTCAGAGTACGAGAAGCAGCTGAAAAAGCAAAGATAGAACTTTCCTCCGTATTTGAGACAGACGTTAATCTCCCTTTCATATCCTATGACCCCTCGTCTGGCCCAAAAAATCTGGAACTAAAAATAACAAGAGCAAAGTTTGAAGAGCTCATAAACCCAATTGTTGAAAGATGCAGGCCTTCTATGACAAAGGCGCTGGAAGATGCAAAATTATCTCCAGGAGATGTAAGTAAGATTATACTGGTAGGAGGACCTACGAGAATTCCTCAAATCCGAAAATTTGTTGCAAATGTGATGGGTAAAGAGCCAGAGGCCGGTGTGGATCCGATGGAAGCAGTTGCATTAGGTGCTGCCATACAAGCAGGAATCATAGCAGGCGAGGTAACAAGCGATATTGTCCTCTTAGATGTTACTCCGTTGACTCTGGGAGTAGAGGTCCTTGGAGGATTACGTGAGCCCATTATCGACAGAAATACTACCATACCAACATCCAAAAGCAAAACCTTCACCACTGCAGCAGACAACCAAACTGCTGTAACTATCCATATAGTACAAGGTGAAAGGCCTATGGCATCTGATAATGTCTCGCTTGGAAGTTTCAACCTTTCTGGCATTCCCCCTGCGCCAAGGGGAATACCGCAGATTGAAGTCAAATTTGATATCGACGCAAACGGGATTCTCAATGTCACAGCAAAAGATCTTGCAACTCAAAAAGAAGCCAAGATTACAATTACTGCAAGCACAAAACTCTCAAAAGACGACATTGAAAAAATGAAAAAGGATGCTGAAACCTTTGCCGAACAAGACAAGAAGAAGAAAGAAGAGGTAGAGGTAAAAAATGAGGCAGAGCAGTACCTCTATACCACTGAAAAACTGATAAATCAAGATCTAAAAGACAAGATATCGCAAGATCAGGGAATAAAAGTAAGTAATGCCATAAAGGAACTAAAAGATGTTCTTGACAAGGGACCTGCTGAGATTAAACCAAAACTTGATGCACTAAAGAAAATAGTAAATGACGTTAGTACTGAACTTTACAAAAATGTAACCCCGCCTCCAGGGGCTGGCGCACAAGGAGCTGCAGGAACGGGCGCACAAGAATCTGCAGGATCCTCAGGCCCGGCTACTGGAGGTGCTACAATCTGATGTTATATTTGAGAACAAGTAACATTGTACAATCATGAGTACTAAACGCGATTATTATGAGGTCTTGGGCCTTGAGAAAAATGCATCTCAAGATGAAATAAAGTCTCAGTACAGGAAACTTGCTCTCAAATTTCATCCAGACAGGAATAAATCTCCCGATGCGGCAGAGCACTTTAAGGAAATATCTGAGGCTTATGCGGTATTGTCTGATGTTGAAAAACGCAAGATTTACGATACGTACGGTCACGCAGGCGTAGACGGCAAGTACAGCACTGAAGACATATTCCAGGGCTCAAGAGTGAATTTTGAAGACATTTTTGGGTCTGGATTTGATTCAATTTTTGAAAATCTCTTTGGTGGCAGGGGTGGAGGAGGTTTCAGGTTTGGTGGATTTGATTTTGGATTTGGGAGGGAAAGGGGAGCAGATCTGGTATATAATGCAGAGCTAACACTTGAGGATGTTCTGAAGGGAAAACAAGAAGAGGTTGAGCTACCAAGCGAGAATCCCTGTGGCGACTGCAAAGGAACTGGAGCTACGCCGGGAACATCAATGAGAACATGCTCTGTTTGCAACGGTCACGGCCAAATAAGAACATCTCGCAGTAGCGGCTTTTCCACCTTTGTCACAGTTCAACCGTGCAATACATGCAGAGGACAAGGCAAGATAATTGAAAGGCCCTGTTCCAAATGCAAAGGATCTGGAAAACAGAAGGGAACGAGACGTTTTTCATTTGAACTTCCTCCAGGTATTGAAAATGGTGAATATCGAATAAAAGGAGAAGGGGAACAGATATCAAATGGAATAAGCGGTGATCTCATAGTTAGAGTCAAGGTCAAACCTCACCCCAAATTCAAGCGAGATGGGGCAGACATATTTTACGATGAAAACATATCAATGATTGATGCCACATTAGGAAAGAAAATAATTGTACCAACACTGGAAGGAACTGAGAAAATTGATGTTGAACCGGGCAGCCAGCCAAATACAATAATAAAACTAAAAGGGAAAGGCTTGCCGCATCAAGGATCTCGCAGCAAGGGAGATGAATATATCAGACTTGTTGTGGACATTCCAAAAAAATTAGACAAACATCAACGCAAATTGCTTGAAGAACTTCGGGATAGTTTGAATAAAGAGGAATAAATCTTGAAAATTGCACTAGATGTTGACGGTGTTCTTGCCGATGTTATCCATGCCTGGTTGTTATACAATAACAAAATTAGGACAACGCCCATATTAAAGTCGGATATATCAGAATGGGATTTTTGGAAGAGATATAACATAAACAAGTTTGATTTCTACAAAGAACTATCCATGTGCTGGAAATCTTGGAAAGATATTCCTCCAACTGAAACTGACCTCTCTTATGCATCTGAAGAACTATCAAAGATGGGCACCGTGGATATAGTTACTGCACGAGAAGATTCTACACATGGCGACGTAAGGAACTGGCTCAAAATGCATGGCGTGGTCTTTAAAAATTATGTAGGAGTATCAGAGGGAACAGAAAAGGCAAAACTTGACTATGATGTCTTTATAGACGACTCTCCTTTAAACGCAAAAAGCATCCTGGCAAGAAAAAAGTCAATAATACTTTACAGTCAGCCCTGGAATCTTGATTTTCCTGACCCTCGGGCAATAAGAATACATGAACTAAAGAATGCAACAAGTATCATTGACAAGATCAATTGTAACTAGTCTTACCTGAATTTTCAACAAAACAATAAAAATTCTTTAATCAATAGGAGGTTAGCCAAATTTGTGTTTATACGAGGGATGGGCATAATTTCACACAAAAATAATGTTAGTTTCCCAGCATGTATCTTACACATCTTGGATGCTTGCTGCCTCTGACACAGTTATAGTACACCGCTATC
>JAJPKL010000002.1 GCA_021323705.1 Nitrososphaerota archaeon | reverse complement strand
GCAAGTGCGCCCATGAATGCTACGACGACACCCATGTTGAACATCCAGTGGTTTGGAACTGCAAAGATTTCCTCTACATACCAGAAGTGCCACAGCTCGTTGACACCGATTGTAAACATGGTTGCTAGGTAACCTAGAATTGTCATCTTTAGACCGGTGTTCATTGAGTTGTTTGGACCCCTCAGGATTGGTACCTTTCTGTCATACATTGCTATTGCTGCCCAACCAAGTGGTAGTGCAATAAAGTGGCTGTATAACCACCAGTGTGCTGGTGTGAAGGCACTGTCTCTGATTGATGTCTGGTGTAGAGATCCATCTACAAAGTTGTCGACCTCTACGGATGCAGCGATCGATCCCAATGCGATGATGACCATCCAGATCTTCTTCAGTCTCTGGATCTCAACTTCTTTTGGAATCAGTGCTGGCATTTGTGCCATGTATTTGGAGTTGTTTCTTGTTTATTTAAAGTATGAGTTATAAAAATTATAATCTTTATTCTAATTATTATATGTTATATTTAATATTAAAATAAAATATTCAATTTAAAAAATGTTTTTTAGTGATAAATTTCCAGCGCCAGACAAAGCTATGTATGAACAACATCAATGTTAATCATAATGTATCTCATGGATTGATAAAGATCTGGCCACAAATAGGGCAAAACATATATCATTGTAGTTTGTCAGTTGGATTAGTTAAGCGATATGGTCGATAAGAAGTTTATTGTAGCTGCAATCAGTGTGGTAGTCGCACTCGGAGCAGTTGGACCATCAATTGCACAAATGTTCCAACATGCAGAGGCTCACGGTGTACAAGCACAGCTTCAGAGCCGTTTCGTTAGGATAGACGATGAGACATGGTCTAAACAATCTGTCCAAACAGGCGATACTCTTACAGACTCTGGCAAGTTTACAAGCCTTGTAGACAGAGACCTAAGAGGCTGGTATACTGTATATGGTGACTCTCCAAACGCAGGTAACAGATGGGAGATTGTAGCAAGAGACCCACCAGGAAACGTAATTACGATTCCAGCAAACGGTGTGGTTCCATACAAGCTCACAATCAGGGCTTTAGAGCCAGCAGTTTACCACATGCATACGCAGCTTAACATCGCAAGCATCGGTCCAGGTCTAGGTCCAGGTCAAACAATAGTTGTAACTGGCAACCCAATCGTAAAACCAATTCCGTACACAAACATAGTGTACCAATCAATAATAATTGGATGCGGTTATGCAGTTACATTTGCGACAAGACCCTGGCAAGTGATTTAAAAAAATCACCCCCTCTCTTTTCATTTTATTATACTAAGACTCAGAACAATCCTTTAGGCGTACGATTAAATTCCAAAGTCCACTTGCGAACATAATACACCGGAATTCCCACAGTTATGGGTAGAGAGATAATCATACCGGCAGGCCACGAAATCACAACTTGTATGATCAAATCAATGAAGAAGATTGCAACTTCAATAATTATTCCGTAGACTAATTTTTTTATTCTGTAAAAAGCAATTATTTGTGAAATGAAGCTTGGGATAACTGCTAAAATTAGCTGAGTCCGAAGAGAAACATGCTCAGAATTTTTGTTTGAATCCACACCAAGTCTCAAACTGTACTAATACAAATTCTTGACTATGACAAGACAGATATGATTACTTGGAATCCAATCTCTTCATTACGTCTCTAAAGTCATTTATCGGTACAATCTTCACTGTACTAGTGGCAGATATGCCAACTTCGATGCATAGTTGTTCTATATCATGCGCTTTTTTTGCATCTAAGATGATTATCCATTCATGTTCAAGTACTGACATGTAAAAGGCAATAATTTTTGAAATGTTATTTTTCTTTAAACTAGATTTCATTTTGTTTTGAATTTCCATGAAAATTTTCTTGCTTTTTGTGTTGTTTAATGGACATGATTCAGGGCTGTGTACTGCAAATACACCAAATAGCATGTCTTGATTTTGAATTAACGTTAATTAAACTTTCAATTTGAATTTTGTAAGATGATTGAAATTTAGTACTTTGCCTGCAAATCATCGAAATAAGCTTCGGTATCGCCTTTAGTCCAAAGTCCTATCTGTCCTGTTTGGTAATATTGATTATTGGCCTTGATTATCTCATTGCCGTCAAACCATCCACCTATCCCTTCTGAAGAAATAGTGGCTTCCAGAGTATGCCATTGCCCAGTACTAATCGTGACGGTCTTCTCATAGTTACACACTACGAATTGAATATCTGCTTTACAAAGAGATAACCTATTGTTTAGTGGATCTGCCATCAGGACAAAATAGTGGCTGGGGTCAATGAAGCGAACCACCAAACCTGCTTGTTCTACTGTATGACCGGGCACTATCTTGAACTTGACGCTTATTTGAGCATCAGATACAGTAGGAGAATCAGGCATGATTTGCATATGATAGCCCGAACTATTTCCTACAGATAGCGCTGCCAGTACATTAGGTTTTGACGGTGCAGAGTCATCTGATTTTGCAACCCATAGCCCTTGTGGTGAATTTGATTGAAAAGTTGCAAAGTCAGAAGGTATAGTATTATTTTGGTAGGAGTCAAAATTCCACTCTTTTGTATGCGTGTAATTGAAGCTTGTCAGTGCGTTGGAAAAAGCAATTGTCACACCTATTGCTGTAATAATTGCAAAAATTGCATAACGCTGTTTTCGTGATAAACGAAATGATTTTGCTTTAGACAAATAAGATCAAGAGTACTCGAAAAGTGGCAGATATAAACAAACCTGATTTATGAAAAATATAACAATGATTACAAAATGTTGTTCTATCTACGTTTTCTTGGTTTTTGTTTTGATTTCCATCTATCATAACCCCATCGTGTTATAGCAAACACACCAAGTGAGAAAAAGAAACCACCAATATACATGAAGATCAGATTATAATGATGTGGATCAGTTCGTGCTGCAAATCCCCAGTAAAATCCTAGTGCTGCACTAACAAACTGTGTTGCACAAAATATTAACCATTTATCTACCATGTTTGAATCAAAGCCACCGTACTTTTTACCCTTTCTAAGATCAATTCATTGTCGTATTGTTCATGACATATTAAAAATGAAAAATGGGGGTCTAAAGCACTACTCCGCGAATTGCGAATATGCTCTTTCTCCGACTTGTGACAAGTCTAAGCCAATTTCTTCTTCTTTTGGCGTTACTCTTACACCACCTGGCCAAATCGCATCTTGTATTCTCCATATGATGTATGTAATACCAAACGACCATGCAGCACCAAAGCCTGCGCCCTCACAGTTTATCACAAACTGCATTGGGTTTCCAAAGAACAGTCCGTTGTGACCATATGGATTAATGCGTGTTTCACTGAATGCTCCTGTCAAAAGTGCACCAGTTACACCTCCCATACCATGGACACCCCATGTATCCAATGCGTCATCTATTCTAGCTCTGTTCTTTATTAGAACACAGTAGAAACAGACTGTTGCACATGCAAAGCCAACAATTATTGACGCCCATGTGCCAATGAATCCCGACGCTGGCGTAATTGCTACAAGTCCCGCCACTGCTCCGTTGCATGCACCTATCGCACTTGCTTTGCCAGTATGAGCCCAAGCCAAAAACATCCACCATATAGCTGCAACTGCTGTTGCAACGTTTGTGTTTTGGAATGCTTGTGTCTCAAGGAATCCAGCAAATCCTGCGCTTCCTGGGTTGAATCCGAACCAACCAAACCAGAGTATTGTTGCTCCCAGTATGACTAGCGGAATTGAATGAGGTTCAAATGGAGCTTTTCCATAACCTATTCTACGTCCAAGGAACATTGCTGCAGCCAGTCCAGCAAAACCTGATGTAATGTGGATGACTGTACCTCCCGCAAAGTCTTCTGTTCCTATATGTGCAAGCCAACCTACTGCTGTACCTTGACTTCCAAGTGACCAGTTTGCATGCCCCACAAAGTCATAGACAAATGTAGTCCACAGTACGATATGGATTAGAAATGCACTCATCTTAACCCTATCAGCATATCCTGCAATTGCAAGTGCAGGTGTGATAGCAGCGAACATGAGCTGGAACATCACATAGGCCAAATGTGGAATTGTCGGTGCATAAACATCAGCCGGTGCATTATGGAAGACGTTATTGAGTCCAAACCAATCCAAGTTTCCAATGAAACCAAATGAATCAGCAGATGGACCAAACATTATTGCATAGCCCCAAATGACCCACTGAACACTGACGATAGCATAGACCATGAAGTTTTGTAAGATTACTGTAAGTGCTTGTTTTCTTCTTGACAAACCACCATACAAGAAGCCTACACCTCCAGGAGTCATTATCATGACGAAGACTGCTGCTGCGTACATGAAAGTAGTATCTCCTGTGTCGATACATGGTGCTTCACTACCACCAAAGGTTCCATTTCCTGGCGGAGTCATTGGTTGTCCACAGTGAATTTCATTTGTCTTTTGTGGATCAGCAAGATTTCCAATTGGGCCAAATTGTGCTTGCGCGTCTTGCATAGCAGTGAATCCGGACATTGTAACGACCAGAGCTGCCACTGCAAAAACGAGCGGCCATTTGTGCTTAGATATTGTCGTCTGTAATGGCATTCTCGAGATTGTTTCCGACATCTTTTCGTAGAGATGAGTCCCGTCTATAAAAGGTATTTTATCCTAAAAAATTTTTTTTATGATACTATATGTCCCAAAATTTTGATCGTAATTATGGTATCATAAAATTTCAAAAAATCTTAAAAAAAATTATTATACAAGCATCAAAGTATCTCTGGCATGGCAGAAGCAGATATATCAATATTCGTCGCAACTGCAGTCTCTCTTGGCATCACCATTGCCATATACTTTGGCGAAAGAGCATACAGATACAAGAGAATCAAAGAAGGAAAACATGCTGGAACTTATGGAATGCAATACGAAGGCGAAGGTCATCCATAAAATCCACGTTATTTTTACCAACCCATACTAACAAAGATTGATTTACTATAACCACAATTGGTTTTCTTAAATGAGAATTAATTTAGATGATGAAGAGAACATTATTGCTTCACTTCCAAAGATTTGGGGCATAGCTCTTGGGTTGTCAGGTTTTTTTCATAAAAGTAAGGAGGGGGTCTTAGCATTAACAAACAAAAATTTGATCTTTGTTCCACATTATTTGTACATCACCCCAAAAGAACGAGAGAAGTACTTTGGCGATGACAAGGCAAGAGTGATGAAACTTGCAAATTATTCAGAGTCTGACCTAGACGAAGACATTT